>NZ_JBJKJG010000001.1:0-870228 GCF_056175625.1 Bdellovibrio sp. SBM16
ATATAACGACTGAACAAGTGATCGAACGTGAGTGAGATAAATGGTGCCCAGTGAGGGAGTCGAACCCCCATGCCTCGCGGCGCTAGGTTCTAAGCCTAGTGTGTCTGCCAATTCCACCAACTGGGCACAGACGATAACAGAGACGGTTAAAATAACCGTCCTGATTTTAAAAAACAATATTTATTTTTCGCTGATTAACTTTTTGTAGTCTGGAGCGCGCATTAACGCAGCTAATTCTTTCTCAGAATCCATCTCGATGCGTACTAACCAGCCTAAGTTATTTGGATCGTCGTTTAAAGAAGCAGGATCGTCTAATAATGCCGAGTTCACTTCGATAACGGTGCCCGAAACTGGGGCAAATAAATCAGAAACCGCTTTAACTGATTCAACAACGCCAAAAGCTTGGTTTTGCGTTACTTTTTGGCCTTCTTCTGGAAGATCAACGTAAACGATCTCACCTAATTGGTCCTGTGCGAACTCAGTAACACCCACAGTTACGATATTCTCGTCAACTTGAGCCCATTCGTGGTCTTTAGTGTAATAAAAATCTTCAGGGATATGAAATGTACCCATTGTTAGCTCCTGGTTACTATTTTTGAATAAACGGTGTTTTTACAACGACAGCTTTAACAAGCTTTCCGCGAATGTCCACGAAAATCTCTGAACCTTCAGCTGAATGCGCAGTTTCAACGTAAGCAATGCCGATGGGTTCATCAAGGGTCGGAGAGTGGGTCCCGCTGGTGGTGATACCGATCGTTTGGCCTGCTGAAGTTTTAATCTCGTAGCCCTGACGGGGAATACCGCGCTCTAAGGTTTTATAGCCGATTAATTTACGTTTTAAGCCCTGTTCTTTGGCCGCTACGATCTGCGCCTTGTTCATAAAGTCTTTGGCCTGGGGCTTGATAACCCAGCCTAAAAGCGCTTCGTAAGGATTAGTCGTGTCATCAATCTCGTGTCCGTAAAGAGAAAACTTCATTTCAGTGCGTAATGAATCACGCGCCCCCAAACCAACCGGTACGGCTTTTAACGGGTGGGCTAAAAGTGCGTTCCATAAGGCTGAAGTTCCTGCAGTTTCTACGAAAATTTCGCAGCCGGCTTCGCCAGTGTAGCCCGTGGTTGCAATCATCACGTTGAAATTTTGGAATTTAGATTTTTTAATCGTGTTGCGGGCCCAGGTGCTGGGTTTGTCATTCGGAAATAAGGCATCACAAAGTTCTAAAGCTTTTGGGCCCTGCACCGCGATTTGTCCCCATTGTGAAGACTCATCAGTGATATCAGCACCAAACTTATTGTGTTTAGTCATCCAGGCAAAATCTTTGTCTTTGTTAGAAGCATTTACGCACACTAGGTAGTCGGCATTTTTTTCTAAACAGTAAATAAAGATATCATCGACCAAGCCGCCTTGGTCGTTCGGTAATAAGCTGTAGTGTGCTTGTCCGGCCTCTAATTTAGTTACGTCGTTGGTGGTTAACCATTGCAGAGTTTCAACAGCCTTTGGGCCTTTAACGCGAATCTCACCCATGTGCGAGACATCAAACAAACCGATGTGGTTACGGCAGGCGTTGTGCTCTTCTTTAAGGCCAGTGTATTGCACCGGCATCTGCCAGCCAGCAAAGTCTACGATGCGGGCGCCAAGTTTTACGTGATCATCAAATAGGGGAGTTTTTAAAGACATATTATCCTCTGTGCTATTGCCCCGACAACGTACCCCGTCAGCGCTCGCTGAATCAAGACTTTTCAGGTATGATGTTATGCAAAGCCTTCAATTTTCGTTTTAACTCTTAACTCATTCGATTTTTTTTCGACATCGGCGGGAATACTGATTAACTCTCCGCGCGGAATCGTCTGCTGATTTTTTTCTTTGTGCATCCATGCAAGGAATTCACGTTCACTTGATCTGCAGACCAGCTGGCGGGTTTTGCCTTTTTCTTCTAACGAATCACCCACGGTGCGCGCCAGAGATTTTAATTTTTCTGGTGGCGGCGAACGCTTCGCCAGAATGTAACTGGTGGTGATGGTTCTGTTTTTAAATGGTAAGTGTTGTTCTGTATCCCAAAACCATTTCGGGGCCGTTACATGAAAACGATCATGACACCAATCGGTTTTTGACTGGGCAAGCAACGGACAAGCCTGTTGATGCGTGCACGGCGCCCACAGGTAGTAACCTTTGTCGATCAGCTGCTGGCGAAGCTGTAAAAGTTTTCTGCCATCATCCTGGGTTGAAGGTTCTAAGATCATTAGTGCATCAAAATCAAAAAAACCATCGGGAAGCATCGCCATCTCGGTTAGGCTATACGAAAAAACTAATAAAGATTTTTTGTAATCGACATCAAGATTTTTCAGCCTTAATTCGTTCGAGTATTCAGGATTTTTTAAGTACTGTTTTAAATCGGTAAACTTTTTTAATGCCACCGGTGACTGATCAATTAAGATTTGCTTTTTTAAATCCTGTGGCAGTGTTTGTGCGAGCGCCAGGCTGGCGGTGCCAGGGCCAGTGCCCCAATCGACCGTAGATTGAATATCTTTGAAGAAGTCTACTTGAAGACCACGTAACACCACATTTTCGTTTCTGATGTAATTCAGCGGTAAATAATAATAGCGGTAAGCGTGTTGGCAGTATTCCTGATCCCACGGAGTCAGGTCGTCAGGGTTTTGTACGAAGTGATCAGATAGTGTTTTAATATAATCAGCCAGAGTTAAGGTTTTTAACTCTGGCTGATTAAGTAGATCAAAAATTTTCGAATGCCCTGCTGCCATTCATATATACTACTGCATACATTGGTTAACGCAACTTTGATGTGCCATCTGGATTTTTGGCGACTGGCATTCGGCCGTTTCTTTGTGCCGTATTAAACCATACGACGAACTCGGGGTGGCGACGCTCTTGCCGCTAAAGTAAGCTTCGCAGGCCGCTTTGCCGATACCGAGAAAGGCTTCGGCCATTTTGCTGGATTCCTGGACGTACTCTTTGGCAATGGCTTTGTTTAATCCAACACCGTTTAAAGAAGGCGAACTTTGGCTAACGGTAAAATCAAAGTTTTTTGTCGTCAGCGATTTACATTTGCTGGCGGATTTAATCTGCTTAATGCCAAACGGGTCGGCACCAACTTTATCAATGATAACGACGTGACCTTTAACAGCAACAATATCTCCCGGGCGAAGTGAAGTTTTGGCGGTCATGGCTGCGTTACTAAAGCATGAGAATCCGGATTGTTTTGCATTAATAAATTTCGATGAATTTTGGCGGATATAGATAGCTTTGTTTTCAAGACCTGGTTTGTAGCGCAAACCGCCGGCGGCAATCGCTGCTGAAACATAGGCCGAGCAGTCTACACCTAACACTGAAGTTCCGCTGCCGGCATTTTTAGAAAAGTCGATAATGTTGTTTGCGACCGCGGCTGATCCGCCATAGTCATAAATTAACGGATTACTGTGCACATTAAAACATCCCGCAGCGCCATTGCCGGCAACCTTTATGTACGGATGGGTGCTTTGAACTTTGCTTAAGCTTGTGATGCGGCGTTTGCTGCCGATGCCATCTGGGTGGGTGCCGTAACGTTCAATCCCCTGTACTGGCGGTGTTTTGGCAGTTAGGGCCGGAACTTTCAGTGTTTCACAGCTTTGATAAGCCGTAGCCAATACATTTTGTGAACCGATAAACACATTTTTTAACGGGTTAGTCATGGCTGTAGCCGTTTCTTCGGCCGCTGCTTCGGTTTCGCTGGCGCAGGCTATATCTAATTCTTTGATGGCGGCTTCGACCTTGGCAAACTGCGCTGCGGCCTCTTGATTTAACTGGATGTTTTCAGGTGTCGAGATATCGCCCATCTCGATTTCGATAATGGCTTGCAGATGTTCTAGTGAATCTTTCGGTTTTTTTAATTTAGCCGTTCTGTCGACAAGAACTTTGTAGAGCTCAGAAATATTTTGTTTTAACTTTTCGCCGGCTTCGGGATCTTCGAGTTTTTTCGCAAACACAATGGCGTCAATTTTTTCTGACAAGGGGGCTGTGAATTTAGAAACCTGGGGGGCTTCCTGTTCATTATCCAGGTAGTCGTACATCGAATCGAATATTTTACTCTTGAAGTTGCGGCAACCTATGGCGTCAGCAGTTTGCTGACTTGAAAGTTCTGTGCGTGATTGGTCCTGCATACAGCTTACAAGAAACACAAGCGATGAGAGCAGAATAGTATGTTTAAGTCTGTTCATGTAACCTCCATAGCTCTAAATTGTAGCTTTAGATAAAGGCTCATGAACCGTAAAATTGGCGCATTAAACTCGCCGTATTATGCGGTTTTAACGAAATAACGTAAAAGTAAATAATGACTGTGAACAGCGCCCCAGTTCAGCATTGATGAATGGGGCAATTTGCGCGAATTATTTCAAACACTGGCTCACGCAGCTTTGGCGCGCCATTTGAATTCTCGGAGAAAAACATTCTGCCGTGCCTTTGTGGCGTAAGATACCGTATGACGAACTTGGTGTTGCCACGTTCTTGCCGCTGAAGTACGCCTGGCAGGCCGCTTTAGCAATGCCCATGAAGGCTTCAGTCATTTTGGCAGATTCGGTAATGTAGTCTTTGGCGATATAGCGATTTAACCCAATGCCGCCCTTTGATGGTGAGCTTTGGCTCACTGAAAAATCCCAGTATGTCGTTTTCATCGAATTACATTCGCTGGCAGATTTTAAACGTTTTAATGCAAACGGATCAGCACCGACCTTATCAATGATCACCACGTGGCCTTTAACACCGACGATGTCGCCCGAGCGAATTGAGTTAGTCGGGGTAGCTGTCACGTTGTTAAAACAAGCAAAGCCCGAAGATTTTGCGTTGATAAATTTTGCTGAGTTCTGGCGGATATATACGGCTTTATTTTCTACACCCGGTTTATAGCGTAAACCACCGGCTGCTATCGAAGCTGAAACATAGGCCGAACAATCAACCCCCAAAACGGAAGTTCCAGAGCCTGCATCTTTTGAAAAGTCGATGATATTGTTGGCAACCGAAGCGGACCCACCGTAGTCATAAATGAGTGGATTACTGCGCACGTTGAAACATCCAGACTGCGCACCACCGGCTACTTTAATATAGGGGTGGGTATCTTGAACTTTACTTAAACTGGCAATACGGCGTTTGCCACCGATACCGTCTTGATGGGTACCGTAATATTCAATTCCTTGCACATCAGCAGTTGCCGCAGAAACTTCAGGAATTTCTAAAACAGCACAGCTTTGGTAAGCCGTAGCAAGCACGTTATGTGAACCCACTAATACACTTTTTTGTGCAACGGCTTGCGGCGCATCTGAAATCGCGTCAGTGGGCTGGTCGTTAACCGGTTGTTCAACCACTTCAGGATCGTTTGGTTGTTCTGGCTCTGGAGTGCTGGCGCCACATTGCACATCCATTTCTTTAACGGCCTGGTCAACTTTAGCAAAGGCTTTTGCGGTGACCTGATTTAATTGCACGTTTTCCGGAGAAGAAACGTCTTCCATCTCCATTTCGATAATTGTCTGTAAATGTTCTTTCGCTGTCTTGGTTTGTTTTAACTCAGCAGCTTTTTCGATGAGGACTTGATAAAGATCAGAAATATTTTGTTTTAACTTGGCCACTGCTTCCGGATTATCGATTTTCTGGGCAAGGGCAAGTTGATCAACTTTTTCAGCTAACGCTAAAGAGAATTCAGATAGTTCAGGAGCTGCCTGTTCGTTATCCAGGTAGTCGTACATTGAATCGAACACTTTACTTTTAAAGCTGGCACAACCGATCGCTTCTGCGGCCTTTTGGCTTGAGGCCTCTATCCTCGACTTGGCCTTCATGCAGCCTGTCGTCAGCGCCAAAGAAGAAAGTAAGATGGTTTTTAAAATGTTGTTCATGCCTGTGCCCTTCTTATTCACAAAGGCTTTATCGGAGCGGATTTCCCGCAACTGAAGACGTGTTTATTTTGTAAATAAACTTTACAAGAACAGGAAGTTTCGAGCGATTTTGCAGCGGCAATCGCTTGTGAAATGTCGAGGAAATTTACAGGACTTTTGGCTTACGGAAGCTCGATTTTAGTCATGCAATCAGAGTGATCACAGGCTTCAACGTTGGCTACCTGGGGTAAATAGATATGAATGTTTTTACCGCGCGGGCTCCAGCGTCTTGGGTGATGAACACGGATATGCGAAAAAATGGCGTGCACTTCTTTATCTAAACTAGCTGCTATATGCGCGACACCAGTCGAGGGGGCAATAACTTTCTCAGCGTAATTTAAGATCTCGAGCAATTCACTAAAAGTTAATTTACTTTGTAACCATTTAACTTGGCTGTGGTCTAAGTAAACAGATTTAATTTTATCAAGGTAGGGTTCGTCAGCATCTGTACCGGTGACGACCACGGTGCGGCCTGCTTGGATTTGTTTTGCAATATATTCGATGTATTTTTGTTGCGGCCAATTCAGCGCCGAGCCCATCATCCCCGGATGCACCACGATATAATTCGGCCGCAAGCCAAATTTATCCAGTGTGGCCGTGGACTGCGGTTTTTTAAATTTGAAATAAATATCTTTGGGATCTTCGCTGATCGGCCCGGTGATTTTTTCGATCAGTTCAAGGTTGTACGCAAACTCATGCTTAACCGCCAGTGAGCGCTTCTGGCGCACACCTTCGTTTAAAAACAGAAAGCTGTGCCACTGGCTGAGAACGCCGATGCGGTGACGGATACGCGCTTTAAAAAGTTCAAAGTTAATCCACCACGGGCACTGAAAACTAACCGCGTAGGTAAAATCATGTTCAGCGAGGAACTTGGCAAAGATTTTCTGTGACTCTTCGGGTTTGGCTTTATCAAGCTCGATGTATTTACGTTTTTTTTCGCCGAAGTTTACGATGTTACCCATGCCTTTTTGCACGACCCAGGTCACATCATACGCGCTCTGATCCAAAACTTGATCTGTCGGTAAAGTACAGATCAAGTCGCCAATTTTATCTAAGCGGATCAGAACGATTTTCTTCATCAAGGTTCTATTGGTAAGTATCTAACGGAGGGCAAGAGCACACGATGTTTTTATCGCCGTAAGCATTGTCAACGCGTCCTACTGGTGGCCAGTATTTGTTAGTCTTAACCCAAGGAGCCGGATAAGCCGCCACTTCGCGAGTGTACTTGTGATTCCATTCAGTGGCTAATAACGCTTCAGCCGTGTGAGGCGCGTTTTTAATCACATCAGGACAGCTATCTGCTTCTTTACGGATCTGGATCATAGCATCGCAGAAACGATCTAACTCACGTTTAGATTCTGATTCTGTCGGCTCGATCATTAAAGTGCCAATCACCGGCCAAGACATTGTCGGGGCGTGGAAACCGAAATCCATTAAACGTTTAGCGATGTCAGTCACATCAATCTCGTGCGATTTTTTTAACGGACGAATATCGATAATACATTCATGTGCAACTAAACCTTCTTTACCTTTGTAAACGATCGGGTAGTGCGGAGCTAATTTTTTCGCGATGTAGTTCGCTGATAAAATCGAAGTCATAGTAGCTTGTTTTAAACCAGCAGCCCCCATCATGGTGATGTATGACCAGCTGATTGGTAAAATCGAAGCTGAACCCCAAGGCGCAGACGTTGTTGAGCTTACACCTGTTGCCGGGCCTGCCTCTTTAACTAAAGAGTGTTTCGGTAAGTACGGCGCTAAGTGAGCGCCAACGCCGATCGGGCCAACACCAGGACCACCACCACCATGAGGAATCGCAAATGTTTTATGTAAGTTCATGTGAGAAACATCCGGTCCGAATTTACCTGGTTGAGCAACGCCCACTAACGCATTTAAATTCGCACCGTCCATGTAAACCTGACCGCCGTTTTTGTGAATGATTTCACAAATGTCAGTGATCGCTTCTTCAAAGATTCCATGAGTAGATGGGTAAGTAACCATCATCGCAGCAAGCTTGTCTTTGTGAAGTTCTGCTTTCGCACGTAAATCGTTAATATCAACGTTACCATTTTCATCACAAGCAGTTACCACAACCTGGAATCCAGCTAATACTGCAGAAGCAGGATTAGTTCCGTGTGCCGAAGAAGGGATTAGACACACATTTCTGTGCGATTCATTTCTTGCTTTGTAGTATTCGCGGATAACTAAAAGACCTGCGTATTCACCTTGAGCGCCAGAGTTTGGTTGTAATGAAACAGCCGAAAAACCTGTGATCGCACAAAGTTTGTTTTCTAAGTCTTTAATTAATTTTTGGTAGCCTAAAGTTTGGTTGCTTGGAGCAAACGGGTGAATTTTATTAATTTCAGGCCATGAAACCGGAATTAACTCAGTCGCTGCGTTTAACTTCATTGTGCAAGATCCAAGTGGAATCATAGAGTGAGTTAAAGTCACATCTTTATTTTGTAATTGGTAGATGTATCTCATTAACTCAGTTTCAGAGTGGTATCTGTTGAACGTTGCATGAGTCATGAAATCAGAAGTTCTTACGAACTCTTTGTTCCATTGATTTTTTAAGCCAGCTTCTAGATCAGCTAATTTGAAAGTTAAAGCTTGGCCACCGTTAAACGCCGTTAATAAATCTTGAATTAAAGCGTGGTTACAAGTTTCGTTGATCGAAAAACCAACGCCATCGTTGTAAACACGTAAGTTGATTTCTAATTTTTCAGCGGCTGCCACAATTGCAGCTGTTTTATCAGTTTTGATTTTCACCGTATCGAAAAATTGCGTCGTCGTTGTTTTAAAACCAAGTTTTTCTAAACCAGCTACTGCTAACTGGGTTAAACGGTGAGTGCGCAATGCAATCTTCTTTAATCCTTGTGGGCCATGGTATATGCCGTACATTGCAGCCATGTTCGCTAATAACACTTGAGCGGTACAAATGTTTGATGTCGCTTTTTCGCGGCGGATATGCTGCTCGCGGGTTTGTAAAGTTAAACGTAAAGCTTTTTTGCCGTGTGAATCTACCGACACACCGACCAGACGGCCGGGCAGAGAACGTTTGTAAGTATCTTTCGTTGCTAAGTAAGCGGCGTGTGGGCCGCCAAATCCCAATGGTACACCGAAACGTTGTGAGTTACCGACAACGATATCAGCACCCCATTCGCCCGGAGGAGTAAGTAGTGTTAATGCCAACAGATCCACTGATGCGATCACTAAAGCGCCGTGGTCGTGAAGTTTAGCGGTTACAGCTCGGTAATCTTCAAGAGTACCTTCAGTGGTTGGATACTGAAAAATCGCTGCGAAGATTTCTTTTTTATAATCGTAGCTTGCAGGGTCTGCGATGATCATCTCTAAGCCCAGCGGCTCTGCGCGGGTTTTTAAAACTTCGATCACATGGGCGTGCGCCTGAGGGTGAACGACAAATGTGTTGCAGTCTTTTTTCTTACACAAAGAGTGCGCCATCATCAGGGCTTCAGCCGCAGCCGTGCCTTCATCTAAAAGCGAAGCATTTGAGATTTCCATGCCGGTCAGATCAGTGATCATCGTCTGAAAGTTTAATAAACTTTCCAGGCGCCCCTGAGAAATCTCAGGTTGATAAGGTGTGTATGCCGTGTACCATACAGGGTTTTCAAAGATATTGCGTAAAATCGGCGATGGTGTGATGGTGTCGTGAAAGCCCATACCGATTAAACTTCTGAAAACCTTGTTTTCAGAAACAGTCTTTTTTAGCTGCGCTAAAATTTCAAATTCAGAAATTCCGTCACCCACATTTAATTTGGCATCTGAGAAAATTGTTTTCGGAACTACTTTGGTCATCAGCTCTTCAAAATTTGAAAAACCTAGTGCATTCAGCATTTCCTGTTGTTCTGCAGGTGTCGGGCCGATGTGGCGGCCTGTAAATTCGTTGTTAGTTGAAAGGGTAGAAAGTGACGTATTTAAATCCATGAAAGTCCCCATGTAATTGTTCGCGATTACGCTAACACGAAGGTCTGGGAAAGGCAAAAATGGCGAGGTCGTTGTGCGCTTGTACTTAGCTCTGCGGATGCACGCCTAATGGGCAGCGCGGCATTGGTCTGGTAGGCCAAAAATTTGAAAAGCCAGCTCTCGGTCCGGGAAACATGGAAAATGTATTAAATTATGACGAAAATCGTAAATTGTAGCCTTAGGTCTATCGGATTATTCTCAAATCAGACCGATAGCTTAATATATGAAAGCAAAAAACTGTTTTGTAGTTATAGCTGCTTTAGGGTTAATCGTGGTCGGTGGCTGCGCCAAAGAACCGGATGAGTCGTCATCATCATCGGATTCGCGCTACCTATATATCGCTTCAGGCGCCTGTTATTCGGGCAATAACACCACTTTTACCGCGACAACGGCATCAAACCTCATTTACCGCGTGCGTTTATCGGATGGTGGCCTTGATGCTGTGATTGCTGATTATATGGCGTCCCCATCAAATGCCGGTGATTCACCAGCAGGGATGATCAACGCTGATGATAATTACCTGTATGCCCTTGTTGGAAATGCGACTGCAGGTATGCGCCGTATTGAAAAAATTGAAAAACGTGCCAACGGATCGCGTTCGATTTTTACCAACAATGCGACAGCTTTAAGTGCGCAGCTGCGTGATTTGTTAAAATTATCTAACGGTGATTTTGCGGTTTCTAAGGGTACCGCCATTGAATATATCACCACGGGCAACGTGCGCTTAGGGGCACCGTTTATCAATGCCACGGCAGCACCTTGTAATACGTCAACGACGTTAATTCCTAAAGTCTTAACCTTATCAAATGGTAAATATGTGTTTTTACATGCGGCTACCGGACAAAACCGTGTCGGTATTTTCGCAGCCACTGGCGGAACAACCTGTGCTGCAGCCCAGGCGGCCCCAATAGCAGGAGCATTTCCGACAACAGCTTTTTACGATGCAGCTAATGCAAAGCTAATCGTGGCTTATTCGGGTAATGCGGTGACAACGGATTTAAACAGTATTTACGCGTATTCAATTGATGAGTCGGCGGGAACGATCTCGGGCGCAGAAAAAATTTATGATGCCAGCCTTTATCCGGCAACTTACCCGCATTTATTGTACGGTATCTCTGAAATGATCTACGATGCATCGACAGGCTTGGTGTATATCGCAACGGCGACATCAACGGCAACAACGGTGGCTAACTATGCGATTGAAAAATTCACTTATGATCCATCACAAATCGGCGTCGACAACACGAAAGTGTTAGTTCGTTCCGGGACAACACCATTTATCCAGTACGGGGGCGATACGAAATGTATATCAGAAATGTTTATCGCCAACTAAAAATGGTAAACATTTTAGCTGTGATGGCCGCGGTTACGTTAACTGCGGCGACGGCATTTGCACAAGTCCGCATCGGGCTTGATGTTGCGACCTTGCAGGAGAACCGCTCGTCAACGCAAGTCTCTAGCATTGGCCGTACGCTATATGATCTGTATTTAAATGTGGGATTTAAAAAAGAGTTTCCGCTGTATCTGGCGCTTGGTTATCTTAATATCAGCAGTGTGGAAAATTATGAGGATTCTTCTTACACCAAGCTGACTTCGACCAATGCTTACGTTGGTGCAAATTATCACTTCTGGCACAAAAATGCCGCGAGTCTGCTGGTCGGTGCATTTTACGCTCCGTATGCGAAACTCGCAGTTAAAGAACGCGAAGGTTCAGAGACCTGGGATGGGACAACAATCATCGCCAAAGTTGCAGGTTCTTTTAGTATGGATAAGAAAGCCAAATTCAATGCCGGCGTGTATTACATCAGCGAATCCTTCGACACACGTGCAACTGGAAGTTTGACGACAAAGTCGAGCTTTACGCAAAGTTATTTGCTGCCGTCGATCGGCGTAGCCGTCGGTTTTTAATAAACGCAACGGCTGTATAGGTTATTTTTTTACTGCTTTTTTCTTTGCTTTACGAACTGTAGTTTTTGCTTTGCTTTTTGCCTTATTGGCTTTTTTCGCTGATTTTACACCGTACTCAGCGGCCTTGGCTTTAATCGCTTTTTCGATTTTCGTTCTTTGTGCTTCAGCTTTCTTTTTGTATGACGCTAAGTTTTTTTCAACATCTGTCGCTGATTTCTTAACTTGTGCCACAACCTTATGAACTTCTTTTTGTAATTCATTTTCAGCGGCCACAACTTTTTTTGCCAGGTCTTTGTATTTTTTAACGGCCTGGTCAGCAGATAATTTTTGGATCTTAGTTTGTAGGTCGTGAGTGACGGCCTGCACATCAGCAATAACTTTTTTTACGTTTTTTTGTTCAGAAAGTTTTTGTACGATCTTTTGAATATTTGTAAGAGCCATAAGAATCTCCTTAATCGTTGTATAAACCTATTCTAACTTAAAGACAAAAGCATTTACAGAGTAAAGTTAAAATTCTTAATCAAGGCACCCGGTGTCTTGAATGCGCCAAGATCGCGTTTTAAGTAGGTCATTGTACTCACATACACTGACGACTCTTTGGTGAAGTCGACTAAGTTATCGCCGAAGACATTATAAACCGACTCGTCAAAGCGTAAGTCCTGAATAGGACCGACGATTTCGCCTTTTTCTACGTAAAAGCAGGCAAAGCGGGTCATGCCGGTCATGCGCGCGGTCTGTACGTCAGAGTAGTTGATATAGTGCAGGTTAGACAAATAGAGTCCTTGACCTAACTTTGACAAAATATCTTTTTCTTCTAGAGTGCCGGCTCTAACTTCCAGACTACGCGGAGCTTCAGAAACATCGGCAAAATTTGTCTCGATGTTGTACTCTTTTGCTGTAGCGGTGCTGGTTAACAGTGATTTCAGTTCGCCGTTTTCGATTAAATTAATTTTATTTGGACTCAGTTCGCCCATCGAATTAAACAGCGGCGATAAACCTAAATCAAAATTTTCGGTTAAAGAAAATTTCGGTGATAATTTTAATTCTTTGTCTTTTAATTTTTTTAACGGTGCATAACCTTTATTAAAATTACCCTGACTAAGTGATCCGTAGCTTAAAGTACCTAAGATTTCGGCCACGGCCATCGGCTCAAGATAAACATCGTGTTTGCCGCGCGGAATGGCCTGGGGCGGGCGGTTTAATAAATTTAATTTGTTCTTGGTCGCCAGTGCCTGTGCCTGAAATTCGCTGATCGAAAATTTTTCAGCTGAATAATACCCTTTGGCGGCTTTCGGGCCGTTATATAATGAATAATCAAAAAAGAAGTAATCGGTTTCAAAAAAATGAAACTGCCCTTCGGAATTGATCGAAGCCTGGCGTAACGGGCCAGAGCACCATAACCCGGCCAGATCGGTGTCTTTGTAGGTTTCATAGATTAAGCCCGGGATTTCAGAATCATCAGGGCGTTCTACTTTTTTAAATGTTTCAGAAGAGCCATTGTTTTTTAAAGCAATAAACTGCGGGTGCGGGTCCATTTGCATCAGCTGCACGCGGGCATCATCTAACAGATGTCTGGCGTTTTGCATGTCGTGTTCGGCGTTTAGGGTCAGGTTAAAACGCATCTTAAGTGAACGCTGTTCTTTGTTAAACTGTAAGGTGACTTCGTGCTGGTGCACCGAAGTGTTCTGGCGCACTTTACTTTGCGAAAAACGTAAGAAGGTTGAATCTTCAGAATGTAAAAATAATCCGAGCTGTTCGCCGGCTTTTAGGGTTGCAAATAAGTCACTAGAGAATTTTTTAATATATGTTTTCATTTAATTAGCCACCAAAGATTTCGATGTTGTTAAATAATGCGTACGGCGATGAGTGGCCGACACGGATAATCTGGCTCGGTTCGCCTTTACCGCAGTAAGGTGAGCCATAGGTTTCTACGGTGTTGTTGCCGGTTAATGCTTTTAAACTTTTCCAGAACGGCACGGTGATGCCGCGGTAGTTTGGATTTTTTAACGTACCGACGATTTTTCCGTCTTTAATCTGTTTGGCGATTTCGCAGCCGAACTGAAATTTACGGCGGTAATCATCAATCGACCAAGATCGGTTGGCATGCATGATTACGCCGTTTTCAACCGAAGCAATCATTTGTTCTAAGGTATGTGAGCCGCCTTCAAGATTGATATTGGCCATACGGTCGATCGGGGCGCGGTTCCACGAGCTGGAACGTGAGTTGGCAACGCCTGGGATTTGACTGCGGAACTGACTCTCAAGTGAACCTAGGCCCGCCTGTAAAATACCGTCTTTGATTAAATATTTTTTCTCGGCAGGGTTGCCGACTTCATCAAAGGCATAACTGGCCATTTCGCTTTTGGCCGTCGGATCAAACACCACGTTCATCATTTTGCTTCCGTACTCTAACGAGCCGAAATCCTGTGGTTGCACAAAGCTCCAGCCGGCAAAATTTCTTTCATCACCTAAGATGCGGTCTAACTCCAGCGGGTGGCCGATCGACTCGTGGATCTGCAATAACATCTGATCCGGTGCCAGGATCACATCACAGGTTTCAGTTGGGCAATTAGGTGCAGTTAATAATTCTAATGCTTCTTTAGATGTTTCTTCGCATTCAGCCAGCGTTCGGTCTAAGTCAAAAAACTCTGAACCGATCTGCAGGCAGATACCGCGGCCCCCGTGCAGGGAACGGGTTTGGGTTTCGTTTCCATCCTGAGCTGTCGCAGAGAATGCGCTGACGATAATATTAAAATCCTGCTCAAAGTTGGCCCCTTGTGAAGACATATACTTCTGTCGGCATTCAATCACCATAGCTTCGGCTGATGCGGTGATAATTTTGTCGTTTACTTTTAATTTAAGCGATGTCTTTTTTAAAAAATCATAAATCTGCGCCGCTGATAACTGATCAAGGCCTGTCTGACGCTGGGATTTAAATTGGCCGATCGATTTTGGTCTTACCGACATATCAAACTTTGCCACTGGATATTTCGAACTTACGCCGGTCATTTTTTCGGCTGCAGCAAAAGCTTTGGCAATACCATCAGCGGTCAATTCACAGGTTGCGCCGTAGCCGATGTGGCCATCTTTCATAACTTCGATTAATACACCGATATCATGAAACGTGTGCATCATGTCGGGCTTACCGTTACGCACAGTAAAATCGCGGGTGGTTTCAGAAATCATTTTAAAAGCGACGAAGTCAGCTTTATTTTTATAATGATTAAACTGCTGTTCGAACAGAGAGCCAAAACGTTTTGGTAATTCTTGTGAAAGAGATAGTGTTTGCATAGACTCATTTTATAAGTCATCTTTTACCAATGAGCAAAACAAGAGATGAATATCTTAAGCAACACTGGACGGCCTATCCTGATTGCCCACGTGGTTTCTTACAGTATGGCCGAGTGCATCAGTTGCGGGTCGGGGTAAACAATGTGGCTACCTATAAGGCCAAAGATGCGCCACAGTTTACCGGTGCCGATGTCTTAGCTGATGGCGATCTGATTGCTCTGATGCCACAGGCACAGTTTGTGTTACTGGCACCAAACCATACGAACAGGCCGGGTTTTTATAAAGCCGAAGTTGATCCCTGGCTTAAAAAGAAAAACTATTTCGAATACCTGCACCATTTGCGCACCTTCTTCGGCGAAAAACGTTTTTTAGAAGTTAAAACGCCGACATTGGTTGCCTGCCCGGGAACCGAGCCAAGCCTTGATGTCTTTGAAACTGAATTTATTCTTGGATCAAAAAAGACCAAATACTATTTACCGACTTCGCCTGAACTGCATTTAAAAAAGTTATTAAGTCTGGGCGCTGAACGTATTTTTGAAATTGCGCCGGTCTTTCGCAATGGCGAAAAGACCGAACGCCATCATCACGAGTTTACCATGCTTGAGTGGTACCGTGCGATGTCGTACTTAGCCAATATCAAACACGACACCATTGAACTGGTTGAATATATGGCGGATAAGTTACGTGTTGAGCGCCCGAAAGAAGTGTTAACATTTTCGGTGGCAGAATTGTTTAAAAGCTATTGTAACTTTGACTTTAAGCCGACCACCACCGCAGATGAATTAAAAGCGCTGGCGCAGCAACTTGGGGTCGATGTGCAGAGTGCGACCAGCATCGATGATTATTTCTATTTGATCTTTATGGAAAAAATTGAAAACAAGTGGCCGCAGGATCGACTGGTTTTTGTCGAGAAATACCCGCCGTATCAGGCAGCACTTGCCCGGATCGATAAAGACGGCTGGGCTGAGCGCTTTGAAGTGTACTGGAAGGGTTTAGAGCTGGCGAATGCGTTTCATGAGCTGAATAATCCTGTTATTCAGCGGGCCCGCGCCCAGGAAGACCTGGAAAAGAAGAAACTGTTAGGGAAAAATTCTGTCACTCTGGATGAAGAATTTTTCCGGTCATTAGAGTACGGAATGCCTCCGAGCGCCGGTATTGCTTTAGGCGTTGAGCGCCTCTACATGGCCCTCAAAAACGTCAACTCTATAGACAGTCTTGTTGATTATTCATCGTGATCATTTTCTGGTGGAAAGTGACTGAAATTGTCGCTAAAAGTAGTCCCACGAAACGTTATTAAAAGACGGTTAAGAGATCGTCATGGGGACTTGTTATGAAAACATCTGGTAAGCAAAAGGGTTGGGGAACTTTAGGTTTGCTTACTATGGTGGTCATGATCAGTGCCTGCGCTGAAAAAAAATCTATTAATGGTAACACAGCGCGGGCCACTGAATCAGGATTCGACTATTTTTCTCAAGAATGTAATCCAGGTCATAGAAGCGGTATTGTTGGTGGTCAGACGGTAAGGGCGTTTGACCCCGACTCTAACCGTTCGGTCTTATTAATCTATGAAGATGCAAAAGGCGCACAGCACCTGTGCTCATCAACTCTGATCGCCGATCAAACCTTGTTAACTGCAGCTCACTGTGTGAACGAAGCCATTAAAATCCAGGCTGTGTTTTATACAGATGTAACCTGTGACAGCGGCTATCAGCGTTCACAACACGCTATCCCGGCGGATAAGGCAATTTCTCATCCGGACTATAATTCTGATATCAACTCGTTAAGTGTTTTTGATGAAAATATTGATCTGGCGTTAGTGCATCTTAAGTACAAAGCCCCGGCTCATTACCCGATCTTCAGGATTGCGACTAACCCGGAGTCTTTAACCTCGGATGTCTATCTGTACGGTTATGGTGTGACCGGAACTTTTAATAAAGATCCGATGTTGTTACGCAAAACGACGATCCCTCGAATGGATGCTGATAACCAATCAAATATTTTCTTCAACGCAAAAGCATTATTCTTCGATCAAAAAAGCGGAACCGGTGTGTGCAGTGGTGATTCTGGCGGTGCAGGCTTAATGAATGATAACGGTGAGCTGGTTATCGCTTCAGTGAACTCAGAAGTTTTTAACGACGATCCGTCAAACGATTCAAAGGATCTTTGCCGTCTGTATTCAAAGTCCATCGTCGTGTATCACTATTTAGAGAGTTGGATCATTCCAACCATGGCTCAATGGGGCCAATCTTTAAAGCAGTAAAAATCTGAACAAGTTTAAATTCAGCTGGACCTTTGTCTTAAAAAACACAGGATGTAGGTCCTAATTTCAACACTAAGGTCTAGTTCGCTATAGACCATGGTCTAGTTTTTCCCGACTAGACTAAAGTGCTTCCTCGACTAGCCGAAAGGTAAGCCAAGTAAACGACGCGAGACTTGCAAAAGTTGTTGTTCGGAGAATACTTGGCGATGTGACTGTCCCAAGCCATTTGATGATGAGCCAACTGATGTGAGTGCAGGGTCACCAACACGTACAACAGAACTGCTTAAGCGGTTCAAAAAAGGGAATATCAATGGGTTTAAGAATTTCAACAAACGTAGCTTCGATCAATGCACAAAGAGTAATGGGTGGTAACACTCGTGAAATGCAAAAATCGATGGCGCAATTATCAACTGGTTCGCGTATTACAAAAGCCGGTGACGATGCTGCTGGTCTTGCGATCTCAGAAAATTTAAAGTCAACAATCCGCTCTTACGGACAGGCTTCGCGAAATGCCAACGATGGTATCTCGATGATTCAAACAGCTGAGCAGGCGATGGGTGAGGTTTCAAATATCCTGGTGCGCGTGCGTGAATTAGGTATCCAGGCTTCTTCTGATACGATCGGTGACCAAGAGCGTGGATTCATCCAGTCTGAGGTTGATGCTCTTAAAGCTGAGGTTCAGCGTGTGGCTGAGTCGACAACTTTCGGTTCGCGTAAATTATTAGATGGTACTGGTGGTTTATATGATATCCACGTAGGTACTTCGGCAAATGCTTCGACTGACTGGATCGGTTACGATGCTTCTACGACAAACGTAACAACGGATGCTTTAGGTATCGCTTCATTAGATTTTTCAAACAAAGACGGCGCCCGTGAAGGTTTATCAGCTTTAGATAACGCGCAATCACTGGTTGGTGGTTCACGCGCTAACTTAGGTGCCCTACAAAATCGTTTAACATCAACTGTTGATGTTATCGGTACAATGACTGAGTCGATGAGTGCCGCAAATTCACGTTTACGTGATGCTGATATCGCTTCAACAACTTCTGAATTAGCCCGTAATAACGTGTTATTACAAGGTACGACTTCAGTTTTAGCGCAAGCAAACCAATCGCCGCAAATGGCATTACGCTTAATCGGTTAAGCTGGTTCTATTAAATAGGGAATGATTATTTCAGGGCCTGGGTTATGATAACTCAGGCCCTTTTTTATTTCTCCGACCTTGAGCCGGATGTTTGCCGTCGTCAAAGCGCAGCATATGATATTGTTTTATCGGCTGAGCTTGAAAGAGCAATTGATGAATTGAAATGATTTCTATGTTGACCAGGGCAATTTGATAAGTACTTTGGAGGTATGGAATTATTGCTTCAAAACTTAAAAGAAAATGAGTGGATTTTGCTCCATGATTTTTATTGCGAGTCATCCGAACCCGACGCGCCCAAGTGTAAATTTGAAAATTTAAGTGAAGAAGGAAAGCTAAAAGCATCAGCGCAATACTGTTTAGATAATTTTAAATCTGTCTATTGTGAAAAATTATTAATAGGTTTTGTGGGCTTTTTTCCTGATGATAATGAAAATATCAACCTGTTCTATGTTGTTTCTCCTGAGTATAGAGGCAAGGGATATTTTTCAGCTATTTTGAGATTGTCGCTTGATTATTGCCGCGCCCAATTTGTCGATTATAAATATATTCGAGGATTAACAAGAAAAGAAAATAAAATAAGGCCTCTATAAGTGGGTTAGAGCGATTTTCTTTCATCAGAAAAGGCTCTTTGATTGAGGAAGCTCAACTCAACGTGGTCTACGAAGAATATCTTCTGCAAATTTAAAACCCCTGGTTTTCTCAACAAAAGCTGCTTGCAAACGCAAAATGAGGATTATTGCTCGTAAGAGCTAAAATTAAGTGTAATTGACTCGTAGTTCTACTTCTAAATTATTTATTTAAAGATTCTTTTAATTCTTTGCCGACTTTGAAGAAGGGTAATTTCTTTTCATCGACAGAAATGACTTCGCCGGTTCTTGGGTTTCTGCCTTTGTATGAATCGTACTCACGATTTACGAATGAACCGAAACCACGGATTTCAATACGGTCGTCTTTCATTAAAGCTTCTACCATAGTGTCAAAAATAGTATTCACCACGGCCTCTGCTTTTACGCGAGTGATGCCGGCTTTATCAGAAACAAGATTGATCAGGTCAGCTTTAGTCATATGGCCTCTAAGTTATCGAAAATACTGACCTATTATCTCTTGTTATTTGTCTTTTGCAAATAGACTTTGAAGGGGGCCAGCGATCTTTTTGCGGTGCTTAAAATACGGGGATTTTTGTATTATTTCGTAATAAGCGGCCAATAAAGCCTCAATCATCTTTTCACGGTTGAAAAATTTAAGCACTTTTTCGCGGGCTGCCTCTCCAATAAGCGAAAAAGCGTCTTGCGAGTGCAGGATTTTTTCTAATAATTGAGCAATGCTCTGGTCGTCGGCAGGACGAACAAGGTAGCCATCAAGGCCATCTTCGATAATTTCAGCAATCGGCGATAGCTCTGAGCCAATCACGATTTTTCTCTGGGCCATGGCTTCGATCAAGCTTGGCTCTAAGCCGGTCGATCTTGAACTTAAATCCACGTAAATACTTGAAGCGGCGATACTGTCTAACAGATCTTCGGCCGTCATTGAGCCGGTCATGATCACCCGGCTGCCTAACACCAGCTTTAACATGTCATATTCTACATCTTTCCATCTGGGGCCATCGCCAACCAAGAAAAGATAAATATTCGAATTTTTCATCACGATTTTTTCAAATGCTTTGAGCAGCGGGCGCAGTTCGGTTGCATTGGAAAAATCCGAGACAGCTAAAATGATCTGCGAATCTTCAGGGATCTGCATCTTTAATTTAAAATTGGCAGATTCTTCACGCGGGGCTAAGTCACCTAAGTTAATTCCGTACGGTACTGTGTAAGTGTGGTAATCCGGATATAAAAAATATCGCTCTAAAATGGTACGTTGTTGCGGGGTAGTTACGAAAATACCATCGGCCGTATCGAGTAACGTTCGGTCTTTAGAAAAATAATTATGCACAAAACGGTAACCAAGTTTAATCGAAGTTTTAAACTGCGACTGCAGAGTGCCGTCATTTTCTGCCAGTGTCGAAAATAAATCGGCCATTGTGGTGGCCTGTACGTCATAGGCGACACAGGTCTTGAAATTATTTTTGTGGCGTCCGATTTTGTAACCGCCGTCATCTAAACAATGAACAATATCAAACGGCTTTTCCATATGCAGAGAAATAAATTTTTTATGAACAGCATCGATAAAACGCTGGGTTTTGTAATGTGACTGGCCTTCAAACAGGTAATACGCGCGTACGCCATCCCGGTAGATTTCGGCTTTTTTCAGCGGCGTAGTCGACGACAGAATAGTGACCTCATGGCCTTTTTTAGAAAGTCCGCGGGCCAGTGGCCATAAAAGACCGGTATCCGAAGAGCGCGATTGCACCTGGATTTTTTGACCGACAAGGCAGATTCTTAGTTTTTCCTTCGCTGGCATATAGCTACATTTTAGCTGAATCAGGCTGCATTAAGGAAGCTCTTTGCGAAACGATTTTGGTGTAAAGTCTAGCTAGTTCGTTGAGTTTGACATCTAAAGCACTTCTAAAATCGAACTGCAGTTTAGCTGGACTTTTATGGTTTTCAAGAAAGTTGTTAATTGCCTGCCATTGAGTATTGGCCGGCAGGCGCGGAGAATAAATCAAGCAATTCTTTTCGGTTTTCCAGAAGTTTGCTAACCCAGTGCCCTGATCTTCGTGCAACACTAAAAAGTTATTATAAACAAGGGCAGTGCTTGTCCAGAAGGCCACTTGTTCGCTGGTTAGCTCTAGGTGCTGGATAAACGTGTATGACGAGTGTTCATTGAGGACTTCGGTTAAGGTTGCAGGTTCAGTGAATAATTTAAATTTTTTAAACTGTGGGTGTTTTCTGACAAAGCTGTTCCAGTTTTTTCTGATCACCGAACTGCTGACCGCATCTTTTTTTGTCCGCATCCGCATTAAGTGCGCATCGACATAAAGATTTTCCTGCCCAGTTAATACAGTTAGGGCGTGCAGGTTAATTTTAAGTAAATCATCAAAACTTTTAACCACCGGAAAAATAAATTGCTTTTGTGCAAACGAAAATTCGGTCTTAGCCACTAAGAGGCCGGGCGGAAATGACGGCAGAATTATCTTAGGTCCCCGGTAGAAACGCATTTTCTTTAATTCAGAAATATACGGTAGTGTGATCGAATCGAAAAAATTAAATTCAAATTCTTGCAGTAAGCCCGGTTCTAAGCGGCTGTAGGTCGTCAGCAGTGTGGCCGCACCCAGTGCTTTTGCCGACCAGGCCGACAACACCGTTTTTAAATCGATGCTTGAATCATTGTGAATAAAATGAATCAGATCGTACTTGTTTAAAACTAAACGTAAGGGATGGATGCTTTCGACTAATTCGATATGCAGGCTCATTTTTTCCAGCTCAGAAGCCAGAAACTGCACTTGATCGTTTATTTTAGGACAAACGATCAACACCTTCATAGATTAAATGCCTTGTAGATGCGCGGAAGGTTTTTACGGTTGGCCTCGGGAATGTTACGTGTTGGCAACTCGCTCGGGGCAACCCAATCTAAACCGATATGGTGCTGGGCTTTGGGTTCGCCTTTCCAGAACAAAACTTCGTAGAATAAAATTAAGATGCCGACATCGCCGTAAGAATGCGTGCAGGCAATTTTTAAATCACCGATTTCAGCCTCGATACCTAACTCTTCACGCAGCTCCCGGGCCAGTGCTACTTCCGGTGATTCGCCCATTTCGATTTTGCCGCCGGGAAACTCCCAAAGGCCACCCAAGGTGTGAGTTTCGGGACGTTGGCCAACCAGGATCAAATTGCCTTTTTTCAAGATACCAGCAACAACCGGAATCCAGTTCTTTTTTGCACGCATGTTCTTTGCGGGCTTATTTTGAGGTGTCCTGTTGTCGGAGTGTGGCAAGCTTTGAAACCTTTCTAAAAAAACCAGGGCCTTCAAAGACTAGGGTTGAATAAACCTGCACTAAGTCGGCGCCAAGGCTTATTCTTTCAAAAACATCGTCTGCTGTCATCACTCCTCCGACAGAAATCAGACATTTTTTCTCATTTTGCTTAAGAATAATGTTTTTAGCATGGGTTAAAGCTTGAATTGATTTTTCTTTGAGCGGTTTGCCCGAAACGCCACCTTCTGCAGGAAAATGGGGCGTATGGGTACGATCAAGAGTGGTGTTGGTCAGAATAAAGCCGTCAAAACCGTGCTCCAGCGCACCTTTAAGAACGTTTTCTTGGCCCTCTTGGTCTAAATCGGGGCTTAGTTTTAAGAATAACGGCTGCGTCAGTTTTAATTCATCGTAGTGTTTGCGGATCGGAGTAATAAATGCGGCAAAGTTCTCTTTGGAAGCCAGGTCGCGTAAGCCTTTGGTGTTCGGGCTTGAGATGTTCACGACAAAGGCGTCAGCCACATCGGCAAAATGCGAAATAAGTTCAGAATAGTCTTTGTGGGCATCAGCGTTTTCTGTTACCCGGTTTTTGCCGATATTTACAAATACCGGAGTCGAAGCGTGGGATTTGAATTTTTTGATATTAAAATAAACTTCGGCAGCGCCTTCCGACGGAAATCCCATCTTATTCCACACCGCCTGTGCATGAATATCGCGATTCATGATCACGCCAGGGTTTGGGGCCTGTGGTTGCGGGGTGACAGTGCCGACTTCAATAAAGCCACAGCCTACGCGGCGCCAGGCTTCGAGATGATCAGCGTTTTTATCAACGCCGCCGGCGATGCCCAGTCTGTTTTTAAAAACCAGGTTTTTAAATGTAAAAGGGTTCCACACCGGTGTGGTGTCGGAACCCTTTAGTAGAGAATATAATTCTAAGCCGTAGGGGCTTAGATCATGCGCTAACTTTGACGGTAAAAATAGCCAAGGTTTGCGTAACGACATAAGTCTAACTCCGTCTCCTCGGCGTCCACCGATATTAGCGTGGATACAATCCGCGTAATAACATCGCTTTTTCTAAACGTTGAATCGAAACAGCCATCGCCGCTGAACGCATATCAACTTTTTTCTCTTCTTTAAATTTAACAACATTATCGAAAGCTTTAAGGATAACGCCTTTAAGTTTCGCATCAACATCGTGCTCATCCCAGAAGAAAGACATGATATCTTGTACCCACTCAAAGTAAGAAACGATAACGCCACCGCCGTTGGCGATAACATCAGGAACGATGAAAATACCACGTTGATCTAAGATTTTTGTAGCTGCAGCAGATACCGGGCCGTTGGCACCTTCTACAATAAATTTTGCTTTGATTTTTTCGGCGTTATGAACGTCGATCTGACCTTCTAAGGCACATGGCAATAAAGCGTCGCACTCAAGCTCAAGTAACTCTGCATTCGAGATCTGGTGAGCTTTGGTGTAACCTTTTAATGATTTATTTTCTTTTACGTAATCCATCATCTCTTTCACGTTTAAGCCGTCACCGTTGAAGTAACCGCCAGAGACGTCAGAAACCGCGATGATACGGGCGCCGCGCTCAGAAGCAAACTTAGCAGCAAAAGAACCGACGTTACCAAAACCTTGAATAGCGATTTTAGCGCCATTCATTGATTTGCCTTTCATTTCCATGGCGCGTTCACAAGTGTAGATAACACCTAAACCAGTGGCGTGGTTACGGCCTAAAGATCCACCGATCTCAACAGGTTTACCGGTTACAACACCAGGTTGGGCGTAGCCACCTTGTTCTTGTGAGTAAGTGTCCATGAACCAAGCCATCGTTTGTGGATTTGTACCCACATCCGGAGCCGGGATATCTTTTGTCGGGCCGACAAATGGCGCGATTTCAGAAGTAAAACGACGAGTTAAGTTTTGGTTTTCGGTGCGTGATAACTTAGTTGGATCAACACAGATACCGCCTTTAGCGCCGCCAAGAGGAATACCTAAGACCGAGTTTTTGAAAGTCATTAATGCTGCAAGACCAACAACTTCAGCTAAGTCTACGTTTTGGTGGTAACGGATACCGCCTTTGTAGGGGCCAAGAGTTGAGTTGTATTGAACGCGGTAACCAGTAAAAACTTTTACTGAGCCATCATCCATACGGGTAGGAATAGAAACAGTAATACAACGACGTGGTTTTGTAATACGCTCATAAATATTCGGGTCGCAGTTAATTAACTTTGCGGCCTCGCTAATTGTTGCTAGAGCATTTTGAAATAAAGGCCCTTGTAAATGTGCTTCTGCGTGTGGATTTAAATTGTC
Organism: Bdellovibrio sp. SBM16; assembly: GCF_056175625.1. Lineage (NCBI taxonomy): Bacteria > Pseudomonadati > Bdellovibrionota > Bdellovibrionia > Bdellovibrionales > Pseudobdellovibrionaceae > Bdellovibrio > Bdellovibrio sp. SBM16. The sequence goes on from NZ_JBJKJG010000001.1 coordinate 24,665, forward strand.
TTGAGCTGCCATGAGCTTTCTCTCCTGTACATTGTCTTCTAATGACTTTTGAATGAAAGTATTGTAGAAAAACCTCTATGAACTGTCGAGTAGAAACTCTATTTGTGACTCTGATGCGTCTAACTGTTTTGGTTATAGTTATAGCTGTTAGTCCAGCACTTGCTGGTTATTCAGTGATCACCGATTCGCCGCGATTTTCAGTATACCCTGATTGGATTTATTCGCGCATGCTGAGCTCTAAAGGTTTTAAACCTTCCTTAGTTGTTTCTGACGAGTGTAAGCTTAGTTTTTCATCACCGGAATTGATGCCGGCCAAGTGCGAATCGCAGTACAATCTTAACTTTTGGGAGACTTTTTTAAGCAGAATCTACGTCGAGTTCGACGTCACTGATCAGACTAAGTTTAATCGTGTGCAGTTCGAGCCGCAACCCGGGTTAAAAATCCGCGCCTTACTGGGGCTGCAGACAGAAAACGGGCAAGTGCAGAAAAAACCGTTAGTGATCGTGCGCATGGGAATTCACGGTAATATCGATGAGCTGCTGGCCGAAAGATTTTTAGCCCGCATAGCCTATGTTGATCTCGGCTATCACCTGCTGGTGATTGAAAGTTTAACCAGTCATGGCAATCTGACTTTAAACAAAGACTTCAGTATCGGCGGTATCGAGGAAGGTTTGCACACCTTTTATGTCTTGAACATGATCACACACGACCGCGTTGACTGGGCAAAGCATGTTTCGCACCTGTATTTAATGGGAATCAGTCTGTCAGGGCCTGGAGTGTTTGTGACTAACTACCTGGATGAACATTCACTGCTAAAAGGTAAGCCGAAAAAGCCGGACTTAATGGCGATTGAAATGTTCTGCCCTTTGGTGAATTTTGAAGAGACATATAAAGAACACACGAAACCCGGAATATTTGCCGCGACCGCGGATTTTTGGAACCGCTTTCGTTTGGCCTCATTACGTCTGCGCGACAGAAACTTAGAAGATATTCCCTGGTATTACACGCTGTTTGATTTAACTCCGCGATTTATGCCACAGGCCTTAGAGGAGTTAAACCTAAAACGCGGCCAGCCGATTTTTAATTTGGATAACTTTAAGCAGTTTCCGGATTTACAGCTGCCGCCGGAGTTTGTGGCGCATGTTAAAAAAAGTAAAACACTGTATGAATTAAATGCTTTCTGGAGTTTGTATAAAAACGAAAAGACGCCGATTCATATTTATCTGACACCGAATGATCCGCTGGTGATGAATCAGTTAAATTCAGAATTAATCCGCACAAAAAAGCAACCTGGCGTTTTTAACAAAGTGACCTTCATTGATTTAAAAGGTGTACACTGCGCACTGGCTGCAGAATACCAATGGCCGTTTTTAGTCGAGGTTGTACGCCGCGGCTTTGGTATCCGGTAATTACCGGGCCATCTTCATTAACATAGTGCTGACTTTTTCCTGCTGCTCTTCAGTTTTGCTGCTAACAATGCCGGTAAATGCCAGATTCTTTCCGCGGGCGTACATCAGGTTGTAAAGGCTGACTTCGCCGTTTTCCATTTCTGTAATTACATTGATGGTTTCTTTAAAGAAGACCGTTGTATCCACATCGGCAGCATTGTAGGTGTTGTACGAATGGATAATGTACTGGTTATCGGTTTTTAAAACTCTTTTTACTACACAGTAACTGGATTTACCCAGGCCGAAAATATCTGTTTCCAGGCAAACTTCGTTGGTGTTTTTATCCAGCTTATGAAAACGCTCAAAGCCGTTGATCGCTACTTTTTGAAACTCAGCTGACATCAGCGTCGCAAATACCTTATCGATGTTTAACTTTCCAAGGCAGGCGTTAGATTCTACCTTTAAAAAATTACCTTCGAACGACAGTTTGCTTTTGAAGTTAAAAGCCGAAGTCAGCTGCTCTGGAAAACTGACGTCTACAAAGGCCTCACATTCGCTCGAATCATTAAGGTGGTGAACAAAATTGTTGGTTTCGCTGATCATTTTACCGTGCATTTGCGGGATGAATTTCTGCACGTAAGCAGAGGCCTGCGGCGAGGCATTTTTGCCGGTAAAATATTTACTCATTTCGCTATAAACAGACGGTTGCGCCACAATATCTGCCAGCCAGTCATTTCTGTCGCCCTGTTCGATGTTCCAGGCTTGCGAAGTTATCGAAGTTAAAAAAAACAGAAGAGCCATTGATTTGTTTTTCATACCAGGGATTAATTGCTATATACATGCCGCCCTAAATGCGCCGTGGTAGCCTCAGATGTAACCGGATGGGACAGGTGTAAGAATTTTTTAGACACTGTGTTCTGATTGTGACAGGTGTGTTGTTCTGAGACATTCTAAATGGCATGAAACTACTTACTTTGGCTCTGTTGTTCTATGCTTTGAATCTGTCTGCACAGACAAAAACCTACACTATTGATGGTGATAAATTCACCTTAGAAACTTTGTGTAAAACCGATGATGTTATCTGGGGGCTGGATTTTCTGGCAAGCGATGCCGGCGAAATTATATTTACCGAACGCGGCGGAAGACTTGCGATCTGCGAAGTGAAAACCAAGACCGTAAAAACTGTGGCCGGGGCACCGGCTGTGGAGGCCGACGGCCAGGGTGGTTTACTGGATGTGCTGGTTCATCCAAAAACTAAGTCTATCTATCTAACGTTTTCGGAAAAAGTCACGGCCGGGGCAACGACCAGTCTTTACCGTGCTGAACTTTCAGAAACAAAAACGCGCCTGCAAAACGGTTCGGTGATCTTTAGATCAAACGCCGTTGAAAAATCAGATATTCACTTTGGTTCGCGTCTTGTTGCTGACGGTGATACACATTTGTTTATGAGTATCGGCGAGCGCAATAAGCGCGATAAATCGCAGGATAAAAACCTGCATCACGGAAAAATCGTGCGCGTAACTTTAGACGGTAAAGCCGAGATCTGGTCAATGGGGCACCGTAATCCGCAGGGATTGGGTTTTGATGCGAAAGGTGTTCTGTACAACGCCGAGATGGGGCCACGCGGCGGCGATGAAGTTAACATCGTCAAAAAGGGACTTAACTACGGTTGGCCGGTGATCACTTACGGCCGCGAATACTGGGGCCCATCGATCGGTGAAAAAAGCAAAGCTGGTATGGAGCAACCGCTGTTAAAGTGGGTTCCCTCGATTTCGCCGTCAGGAATGACGTTTTACACCGGCGATCGTCTGAAAAAATTTAAAGACAATTTGTTTTTAGCAACGCTGAGTGGCCAACATGTGCACCGGATCGTGTTTGATAAAGAGATGAAGATGGTTAAAGAAGAAGAACTATTTTCTGATCTTGGTGAAAGATTCCGCCAGGCAAAACAGGGCCCCGACGGAGCCCTGTATTTTTCAACTGACAGCGGAAAAATCTATAAATTGTATTAAGCGGCGTCTTTGCTGACCGACATAACCAGAATTCTTTTATGCTTGCCGCTCGGTAGCGGCCATTGGATTAGTTGACCGACACGCAGACCGATTAATGCTGAGCCGATCGGTGAAAGAATCGAAATTTTATTCTCGTTGATGTTTACATCCTGCGGGTAAACTAAAATGGCCGTGGCGTCTTTGTCGGTATCCAAATCTTTAAATACAACTTTTGAGTTCATGCTGACTGCATCTGAGGGGATATCTTCATTAGCTACAATTGTCGCACGATCAAGCTCGGCCTCTAGGGGCTCAGCAATATCAGGTAATGCGTTTTTTATCAGCGAAGTGATGTTTTGAAAGTCATCTTGGCCTAAAATAATTTGTTCTTGATTATACATATGTTAATCCTTTTCTTCTTCTGTTTTGCAGAAGTTAGTATTTGTTTATTTGTGGTTGTGATTAGTAAATTGGCGACTTAAGTCTTTAGGTGAGCAGTGGTGCTTAGCCGCCAGCTAAAATAAATTTTAAAATAAAAAAGACCGATTGTGTTTGCACATACGTAGTATAACAAAATTGTGCTGCTTTGTAAATGCCGGCTCAAATGGCCAACACTAAACTGTTTGATTCTGCCAAAACACTGAATTTTGCCCAAGTTCGGTGACGTAGCCCTTGATATCCTGCTGTAAATTCTCTGGCAGCTCGCGGAAAGACTTGATGTGGTCGTTGGGTACATACCTGAAGGTAAAATTAATCCGGCGGGTTTCAAAGTCAGTGGTTTTCATGCCCGTAAATAAAATCCCTTTTTCTTCCACTCTTTGCACGCGGTGAAAAAGTTGCTTTTTGAATTTATCGCCGCCAAAAATCTGTAATGACGAATCTTCTAACCACTGCTGCAGGATCACATCGGATCTGTGGGCTTTACTTTCGCTTTTAATAAACTGAAACAAGGCTTTTTCGCCAAACGAAATCGACGCCACCGGACCCGGTTCAAAATCTTTATGTTCGCCGACGCGGGCGGTATCCAGTTTTTTACCGTCCGGTAAAATTTTATTGCCGTAATAATTGATCAGACAGGTGTTTAAATGCCAGCCGCGCGGAATATCTTTTTCGCTGAATTTTTCATGCACCATCTGCTCGATTTTTTTTACGATCTTTTCTAAAACCGGCGGATAACTTTCGGCTTCAACGCAGCGATTTTGAATTCCTTTGGGTGGATGGTAATAGTCTAAACAAGCAAATTGCCAGTTACCTAACCAGTACACAGGGCGAAGCAAGGGGCGGTTGGGTTCGCCTTCGGGTGGCGGATTACTCGCTGAAAAGCGCATTTCCCAGATCGGGTGAAGGCTTTCAAGGTACTTGAGGATCTCTTTTTTCTCATTGGGCGTAATATAGTTAGCCTGGTAAATCAGATTGAGGTTTTGCTGAAATTGTGGTTTTCTAGAGCCATTACGCATAAAAGATAGGCCATATTGGCTACGGGACTTAACAAATGTCAAATTCGATTATTCATTTCAACGTAGATTCGACTGTTAAAAAAAATATTCTTGAAAAAATTTCTGCTTTTTCGAGCAAGAAAATCCTGTTGATTGGAGATGTCGGTGTAGATGAATACGTGTTAGGTGCTGTGAAGCGCATCAGTCCTGAGGCGCCGGTTCCGGTACTGGAAGTTGATGGCGAAGACAAACGTTTAGGTCTTGCGGCCAACGTCGCACAAAACGTGGTGAGTCTGTCAGGACAAGTTAACTTAGTTTCAGTGGTCGGTGCAGATACCGGGGCAGAAATATTAAAAGACTTATTGGCCAAATCAAATGTTCCCACTGAAAACCTTATCGTCGATGAAAAGCGTCCGACCACGCGTAAAACCCGTGTCATGACCGGTCACCATCACTTAGTGCGTGTAGACTATGAAGTTCGCCGCAATTTACCGGCTGAAACCGAGGCCAAGATTTTACAACGGGTGCAGGATTTATTACCGACTGTTGATGTGGTGGTCTTAGAAGATTATGCCAAAGGTATTTTTTCGGTAGCCTTAGTTGAAAAAATCGTGGCGTTAGCTAAAAAATCCGGAAAGTACTTAATGGTTGATCCTCACCAGACAAAATTTGCTGAATTTTATAAAGGTGTGGATTTAATCAAGCCGAATTACAACGAAGCTCTGGCACTTTCAAAAATTCACGAAGAAGATATCGAAAACTTCAATGATCGCGTGCTGACCGTGGGCCGTGCCTTGCAAAAAATGACGGGTGCGCGTGATGTGGTGTTAACGCAAGGTAAAGAAGGTATGTCGATTTTTTCCAGCGACAGCCAGGTTGTACAGGTTCCGACGTTTGCAAAAAAAGTGTTCGATGTGACCGGTGCCGGTGATACCGTTATTGCGGCATTGGCGTTAGGGGTCGCGTCTGGTTTACCGCTGGCACAAGCCTGCGTGTTGGCGAATTACGCTGCAGGCATTGTGGTGGGTAAAATCGGCTGTGTACCGTGTGAACTGTCAGAGCTTAAAACAACGATTCAGGCTTAGTAGAAGGTGGGTTTTAACCACTTGCTCATAAAACTACAGTCATAGTTCTATGTCTTTTTTCGCTCCGTGACTAACTTGTTTATGTACGCAAAAGCGATCTAAAGAAGTTATCCTCAGTTGTAAACTACGGTATCAAGTCTACGATTCGTTTTATTATCTCTAAGAGTAACAAAACTAGACGTAAGTAATACTTAAGCTTCCTACGTATATTCCGAAACTGTAAGTACTGGTTAAGTACTGAAATTTCCGATTTCCGTATCATTTGGACTCCTTCCCAGTCAGGTCGGAGCCGAAATAAAATAAAAGCGAAGTGGTCAAAACCCACTTCGCTTTTTGCATTTTTAGAACCTAATTTTTTATTGAGAACAGTCTTCTAAGTTTAAATACACCGAAATCTTTTTGATTTGTGCCTGGTTCTGTTCAGAACCGGCAACGCTGCCTCTTGATTGTAAGATGTTGTTTACGTTTAAGCGTAAGATTTCAGAGCTGCCACAGCCGGTAGTGATCACATCCGTCTTTCTGAATAGCACCGTTCGGGCCTCAGAGCCTAACACCACAGTTTTGCTGTGCACTTTACCTTGTTGGCCGGCTAAAAAGCCCTCAAAGCGGATAGTGTTGGTTGATTGCAACTCTGCAGACCGCGGGCGGACTTCGCCAGTAACATCAATTAACGAAATCATTAAACGTTTACCTGCAGGTAATTGCAGCGGCACCGCTAAGTTACAGGCTTTGTAATCCACTTTGCGCGCCTCAGAGTTAGTAGTTACAAAACTTTTTAAAGTGATGTCGATCACGTTTTTAGTTAAATCAAGCTCGGTGTAAGCCGGGGCTTTTGCTGAGCAACCTGAACCTTGAACGGTCACATTACCAAGTGTAACTAAATCAATTATCGAATCAGATTCTAACATCGGAATTAACGGAAGAAGTCTTGTCGACATTTTAAACTGGCTCGGAAAATTAATTAAATCTTTAGAGATGACATAATCGTCGTCGTTAACACCAAGGCTGCGTAACATTTCGTGAAAAACGATGTAATAAACATTTCTCTCTTTTTCGAAGTGATCCATCCAGGCCGCGCCATTTAAGATCACTAGCCCCGGAATACCAATCGCATCCACGATTGAACCAGTGTTATCCATCAGGATATCATTTGTTACAACGATACGCTCAGTTGTAAGAGTAGCTTTTAAATCGTCGACAGCTAGGCCGTGCGTTGTTAACACCTGTTGCCCGTTTTCAGTTGTCGCTAAAAACTCTAATACGTTTTCGCCGATTTGGATGTACGTTGAACGGATGTAATCACCGCCGTTACCGACTTTGTGACCTTCAGTTGAAAATTGGGTTTCGGTCGTAAATTTTCCGTTGGCAAGTTTGATGAGTTTAATGCTTCCCGGGATGACGAAGGATTTACTGCCAACAGCAATAATTTGCGGAAGCTTAACTTCTAATGCTTTTAACAACGGCTGTGTTTGGGCATTGGCCGTTACGCTAAGAAGTAAAGTGATAGCGAACATAAGTAGGTTTTTATTTTTCATTCGATTCTCCTGGTGGGGAAGAGTTTGAAAGCGGGTACATGTAAAACGTTAATTTATAAACTTCAGATTTTTCGCCATCTTCTAAAAACTGCGTTAAACGATCCTGAAATTCACGGATCATCTGTTTGGCTTCGGCAATTTTATTTTTGTCGGCGGCGACCGTAACTGCGGTAAAATCACGTAATTCAACCGGGCAGTGGTCTAAGATTTTTTCGGCAAACTTTAGATCTTCGTAATGCGATTTGCGAACCGCTTGGTTTGCCACATCGTCTGAAGTTATCAGCGATTCATTGGTCGGCTGGTAGCGGTTGTACTTTTTAACCACCAGGTTCAAATCAATTAAACGCTGTAAAGTTTTTTGCACTTCAGTAACTGAGATCGCCAGGCGTTGGGCGATCCATTCATGATCCGATTGAAAATCTTTGGTTTCCATTAACGACAATAATGCGAAATGCTGCCATTCGCTGATCACGTTAAACTGGTCTGAACTGAGTTTTAAGAAATTGATGTTTTTTTTGTACTTATTTAAAACCGATTTGCTGTCAGCGTCTGCAGCCTGACCCTGGAGTTTGCCGTCGAACAGAAGTTTAATTTCTTCGGATTCTTTCGGATCTAGGTACATGCGGTCTAAAAGTTTAACCGCCATCTTTTTAGAAACTTTACGTTTGCCGGCCATGATCTCGCTTAAGGCACTTGGGCTGATATCCAGCTTCAGGGCAAATGCCCGCAGTGAGAAGGCCGGGTTTTTTCTTTGTAACTGGGCAAAGTGAGAGCGGATTTTAGCTTGAATGGCTAATTGTTCATTCATCTTTCCGCCCCTTTCTTTTTTGCCGGTTAGAACATTTTTGGTTTACCCTGGTGCAATTTAGTTCCCAGCTAGGTCTAACTGCAATTCTCCGACCGAGTCTTCGCCCGGGATTTCGGAGTCAAAACAGCTCTCAAATTTGATATCTAAGACCGACTTTGTAACATAAGCCGAAGAATTAACCTGTTTTGAGATATTCATCAGGGTGGCGTTTAAATTATAGGCCAAGACGACCTCGCTGGAAGCCGCACAGGTTGTCGCAATCGCCGAAGACAGAAACACTTCGCCGCCGTGGTGCTGAAGTTGTTCTTCATGCGGAACTTCTGTTTGCCCTGCGATAAATAACTCTTGGCTTAAGATTACTTTGTTGTTGGCCCATACGCTGACAGTGGCGTCAGACTGTAAGGTTGCAACCAGGCGCAGGCCGGCTGGAACCATGATCGGCAGTCTTAAATTACATGATACACGGCTAACAGTTTTACCGTCTTGGTTGTCGACGTGCATTTTGCTGTACTCGATAAGCATTTTATCTTCGACCGTCGAGAAGTAAACTTCTCCCTGTGGACAGCCGCTTCCGCCAATCGCCACATTGCCGATTTGAGCAAATGCCGATACTGAACTTAACCCGATCACTAAACCGATGAATAAATTTTTCATATGTACCCCCTTATGGTGTTTGGCGCAAAAGCTTAGGCCTCTGCTGTAGAAACAGAATTATCGGGGGTAGGCGGTAAAGTCACGCTATTTTGGAACAAAGTGTTCCAAAATAGCTGGAACAGGAATGAAACTCCCATGGACGTACCCTAAATTTTAAGATACAACGTCCTTTCTAAATTTAATCGACTGTAATAAGTCACAAAAAGGACGGCCTATGACGCTATCTGAACAGACGCAAAGCTCTAATGCTGCGCAAGCAGATCAATCTACTGCAGTGCAAACTGAGTTAGTTAACTTTTACAGCTTCACTCTTCCAGACCTTGAAGCTTTTCTAAAAAAATACGGTAAAGAGAAATTTCGCGCGCAGCAAATTTTCAAATGGGTTTACGAACAACGCGTAACAGACTTCGACCAGATGTTAAATCTGTCAAAAGATTTACGTTCGGAACTTAAAAATTTAATCACGTTCAAATTGCCGCCGGTTTTAAAACATTTAATTTCAGTCGATGGGACACAAAAATTCTTGTTCGATGTCCGTGATGGTAATTCAATCGAAGCGGTTGTGATTCCTTCGGATGACCGTCTTACTTTATGCGTATCTTCAGAGATCGGCTGTAATATGGCCTGCCAATTTTGTTTTACCGGCAAACAAAAACTAAAGCGTCGTTTAACCGCGGATGAAATCGTTGGTCAGTTTATGGTGGTGCAGGATTCTTTAGATAAAGAAGGTAAAGGCAGAAAACTGTCGAACATCGTATTCATGGGAATGGGCGAGCCGTTAGATAATTCAGATAACGTGTTTAAAGCGATCGAAGTGATTCACTCGCCATGGGGTGTGAACTTATCTAAAAAGAAAATCACGGTTTCAACTTCTGGTTTAATACCTGAAATGTACAAAGTTGCTGAGGCGAAAGTGCGTTTAGCGGTTTCATTAAACGGCTGGAGCGATGAAGTTCGCTCGCAGGTTATGCCGATCAACAAAAAATATCCGTTAAAAGATCTATTAGAAGAATGTAAACGCTATTACCGCGCAACGGGCGAAAAAATCACCATGGAATACGTTTTACTTAAAGGTGTAACGGATCAATTAGATCATGCTAAAGCTCTGGTAAAATTGCTTAAAGATGTTCCGTGCAAAATTAATATTATTCCTTTTAATGAACATCCGGGTTCAGGTTTTGAGCGCCCGAGTGATGAAGCGGTTCAGGCTTTTCACCAAGAGACCATGAGACTTGGCGCGCAGGTTCTTTTACGCCGCACCATGGGCCGTGATATCTTCGCAGCCTGCGGCCAGTTAACTACTAAAAATGTTGAACGTCCTGAAACTATGGACATCTCAAACTCAAAAATCGGAGGAACAAATGTCAGAAGTTTTAGTCGTGGGTAGTTTAGCGTACGATTCAGTAAAAACCCCGTCAGGAAAAGCCGAACGTTCACTAGGCGGATCAGCAAATTACTTTTCAGTTTCATCAAGTTTATTTGCCAAAGTGCGCGTTGTGGGTGTTGTCGGTTCTGATTATTCAGACGCTGACCGTGAAATCTTACATCAACGCGGCGTTGATTTAGACGGTATGCAAGTGGTGCCGGGTAAAACTTTTCACTGGGAAGGCACTTACGAGCACGACTTAAACGAAGCCGTAACATTAAAAACCGAGCTAAATGTATTTGCAGATTTTAACCCTGAGTTGCCGGCAAAATACAAAGACACACGTTTTGTTTTCTTGGCGAATATCGATCCGGTATTGCAATTAAAAGTTCTATCGCAGATTCAAAAACCGCTTTTTGTCGGTATGGATTCAATGAACTTCTGGATCAACTCAAAACAAGCCGATCTTATCGAAGTGATGAAAAAAGTTGATATCGTTTTCGTGAACGAAACCGAAGCTAAAATGTTAACTCAAGTTGATAACGCCATCGTAGCCATCAAAAAAGTAGCTGAGCTAGGGCCTGAATACGTTGTTGTAAAACGCGGTGAATATGGCTCGACAGTTTACTCTAAAACGCATGGTTTTTTCCAGTGCCCGGCATTGCCGGTAGAACAAGTGGTGGATCCGACCGGTGCCGGCGATTCTTTTGCCGGTGGTTTTTTTGGTTACTTAGCGTCGCTACGCCCATCAGGCCAAGAGCACAAACCAACCTGGAGCGAATTAAAACAAGCAACACTTGCGGGTACGGTGATGTCGTCACAGACGATCCAGGATTTCAGCTTAAAAGCGTTAGCTAAGGTTGATAAGTCGTCTTACCAATCGTTAAATGCTGATTTAGTTAAAATGATTACGGTCTAATCCAATTTGCTTAAAGGGCCCAGATAAACTGAAAGTTTATAGACTTCTGTGGCCTTTGAAGTTTCAGCGATCTCGGCTACCTGTTCTTGAAAAAGCCGGATCGCTGATTTCACTAATTCCATCTTTGATAAATCAAAAGCTAAAGTGATTGAAGACATATCACGCAATTCTACAGGAACATCATTTAGATTTTTCTTATGAATTTCTAAATCCTGGCGGTGTGACTTTTTAATAGCTTCAGAGGGGATATGATCAAAAGTTTCAACGTCCTCGGTTGAAACTGTAATTTTAGAGCCATCTCTTTGAATCAGCTTGTAGGTTTCAAGATTGTTGAGTGTTTTTTCAACGGTTTCAATTTCAAGTGAAAGTTTCTTTGCGATCCATGCCGGTGAAGAATTGAATTTTTCGGTTTTTGTTAGCGATAGGATCGCCAAGTGTTCCCAGGATAATAATTTATCAAAAGCATCGTGCTCGATTTTTTTAAACTTACGGGCTTTTTTATTATTCACCAGAGGGTTGAAGTTGAGAACATGATCCTGTTCAGCTTCGCTGTAGCCTAGCTTGCCAAGAACCTGGCGGGCTTTTTTTTGCGAAATACCGCGTTTTCCTGAAAGAAAATCAGTCAAGGCGCCAGAACTAAGTCCGATTTTTTGCGCGTAAGATCTCTTGCTGAATCTTTTGTTCTTATTAGACAGTTTTTGAAAGTTGTCTTTAATGATTTGGATAAGCAGGTCATTTTTCATGATTTCCTTAAGGGTAGTGATTGTTTGAGTGAAGTCAAAAGCAAATACAGGCTGCTCGCAAAATATGGAGCACAAAAAGCCGCGCGTTAGAGTTGCCTATGAAAACAAAATTTGGGATAAAAAGTCATGTTTAAAAAAATGATCAGCTTTATTCTTCCGCTCCTGGTGTCTTTACAGCTTCATGCAATCGGCCGTGTTGGCAATGGCGGCAATATTATTGTTTGTTTAAAACCTGGCTCGGGGGTTTGTTACGGGCGCGACCAGTATGAAGGTGCTTTCTATGATACCTATGAAGCTGATGTTCGTTATAAAATGCAACCCTTGTCCATGCATCCAGCAGCCATAGCGCCCAAGATGGCTATGGATTATGCACTTAAGCTGATTGAAGCAATTAAAAAATACGATCTAGAAATGTATGGCCGGTTATCTTTTTTTCTGAACAATTTTTATAACGAAGCCAATTTTGTTGAAGGCATGCAGCTATTGCCGATTCCTGACACGGGCATTTCATTTATTCCTTATCATTCAGAGCTTCGTCAGTTAGTGGTGCAGCGTGAACCGATTGCTCCGCAGGATAAACGCTACGTTATCTCGCTTGATCTATGGAATATGATGAGCAAGGCCGATCAAGCGCATGCAATGCTGCATGAAGTGCTTTACAGATATGCTCTAGAGCTAAAGCGTAATGTTGAAAGCTCTGAGTACATCAGATACTTTAATGCCCTTGTGATTTCGGCTGAAGTCTCTAAACTTTCACAATCTGAATTTCAAAATCTTGTGTGGACTATTTTTGCTAAAGGATACGGAAAAGGTCCGCAAAATCAGGTTGTTAGCCGCTGAGGCTTGGTATCTTTGCCAATTAACAGTGAACCAATAAAAAAGGGAGGCTATAAACCTCCCTTTAATTTTTTAATTTAAATTAAAAAACTATTTCTTCTTTTCAGCAGTTGTTTTGATTTCAGCAACTACGCGGCGGTTAGCCATGCGGCCTTCAGCAGTTTTGTTATCAGCGATTGGATCTGCTGAACCAAAGCCACTGGCTTCGATACGTTCAGCTTTGATACCAGCTTTGACTAATTCGGCTTTTACAGCCTCAGCGCGGCTAGCTGAAAGTTTTTTGTTTGTTTCAGCTTTGCCAGTGTTATCCGTGTAACCTTTGATGTGAACATTTGTTTCCGGATATTTTTTCATGAAATCAGAAAGTTTAGTTACTTCATCTAAAGTTTCAGTTTTGATAACGGCTTTACCGCTTTCGAATAAAACTTTAACGGCGATAGCTGCTTTTTCAGTTTCGGCGCAACCGTAAGAGTTAACAACAACGCCAGCTGTTGTGTTCGGGCATTTGTCGTCGTCATCAGATACGCCATCTTTATCAGTGTCTTTAGCTGCTACTTTGTCAGCGACTTTAGTGACAGCTGCTTTAGCTGCGGCGGCTGTAGCTTTACCATCGAAGTTAAATACGATGGCTAAGAAAGGATTTACAGCCTGTGGTGTTTTGATATCGCTCGTTACTTTTTCAAATAAGTGGTAAGCAATACCTGCTTGCAAGCTTACGTGTTTGAAAAGATCCAAGTTAGCACCGACAGCTGCTTTTGTTGCTAAACCATCTTTTGCTTCAACACCACCAATTGAAGTTTTGTGATCAGCAAAACCTAAACCCAATTTAGCGAAGAAATTTAATTTGTTAGCTGGGTTAAAATTATATTTTAAACCTAAAGAATAGATTTTTGATGAAAGTAAAGCTTTGTCGAAATCTAAGCTATCGTGTTCAAGTTCAGCAGACCACTTATCGGTTAAACCGTAGCCGATCCAGTAGTTGTTCGAGTGACCTTCTTCAACCATGTTTTCGAAATTATCGTATAAAGTAGGGTGGGTTTTACCAACGCCAAGGCCGGCTTCGATTTGGCCGGCTTGGGCCATGGCCATGACAGGTGCGAACATAAGTGCTGCAATAATTCTTTTCATTTTGTGTGCTCCTAAAAGTTTGTTGAAACTCGAGCATAAAGTTCTAATCAAGAAATTGTCAAATGGGTGACAGCAAATTTTGTTTTTTATTTTTCGTGCAAAAAAAAGGGGAGTTATTTGCATAACTCTCCTTAGTGTGAATAACGTCTGGTTGGAACGTTTGTGTTTGTATGTACATAATTTATCGACGTTTTGTGTTTTGTCTTGAGAGCCAGAATGCACAAACTGCTTCACTTAACTGGAGCGGATACTCGGTTTTTTTTAGTATTAATCAAACGGTTGTTTTCATCGCTCCTATTTTGTGGAGCAGAATGCTAAATTATAGACCTTTTTGGAGCAGTTAAAGGCATTAAATCTGTAACTAAATGGCCGGTAACTGCCGATAAGTTAGCCATGAACTTCCAGCACGTAAGTCAGTTTCTGTTTCTTTTGGCGTTTGCGCATATTGCGTGGGCTTCGCCACAAGTTACAACATATCAGGCCAGAATTATTAAACCGGATGGCTATCCGCTTGAAGCTGCAAACGTAAATTTTAAATTCTCTATTTTAAATCCTGCGGGTAATTGTATTTTATTTTCTGAAACTTACGCGTCAGTCAGTCTGGTCGGAAGTGGTGGGTTGATAGCGTTTCCTCTGGGTTCAGGCGTTAAGTCTTTTCCAGCCAGCAGTACAACGTTTGCCGATGTTTTTAATAATTCAGCGGCCAGTTTGGCGTGTGAGGCCGGCGGACCTAATCCTGATTATCAGCCGGATGCATTTGATAACAGAAAAATCGTCATGCAATTTAACGACGGTACTGGTTGGCAAACTCTGCCGGCGATGAGCATCAACGCTGTACCTTATGCAATCTATGCCACCGATGCGATGAGATTAGGTGGCGTCAGTGCCACTTCGTTTGTTCAATACAGCACGATTCCAACATGTGCCGCTTCTGAATCGTTAAGCTACAGCGGCACAAGTTTTTCTTGTGTGGCTGCGGGCAGTGCGCCAGTCAATGTCACATCAGGTACGGTGGTTACTGCGTTAGGTTATACGCCTGCCGATGACGCCAGCGTAACTGCTGTGTCTTCAACACTAACGTCAGTCAGTTCGTACGCTGCAGCTGTCAGTTCAACCGTGTATTCGGTGTCTTCAACAGTATCGTCATTAGAAAATTCAGTTTCAACTTTACAAAGTTCAGTGGCGGCTTCGTTAGCGGCGATAGTTTCATCACAATGGACGACATCCGGGACGGCGATTAATTATACTATTGGTAACGTCGGTATTGGGACGAGTTCGCCAGCCCATACATTAGACGTAAGTGGTACTGTAAATGCGAAAGGGTTAAAAATTAACGGTGTTGATTTTGCTCCGGCAATGCAGTGGAGTGTTAATGGAAACTCGGGCACTTCAGCAACTACGAATTTTATCGGAACCACGGATAATGTTGATTTAGTGTTTAAGCGTAACAACACTCAAGCCGGGGTAATTGGGTCGGCGCGAACAGCGTTTGGCGTAAATGCTTTATCCCCAGCATCAACAGGTTCGTATAATTCAGCTTTTGGTAACAGTGTTTTACGCAATAATACTACAGGCTATCAAAATACAGGTGTCGGTGACGGTGCATTAGAAGCGAACACAACTGGAGCGTCAAACGCGGCCTTTGGTATGAATGCTTTAGATTCTAATACGAGCGGTAATTACAATGTCGGTGTTGGCCAGTCGGCGTTGAGCAGCAATACATCGGGTTCATTTAATACAGCAGTTGGTACTGACGCTTTAGTTTTTAGTACAACAGCCGCGTATAATACTGCACTAGGTTACGATGCTTTATTTAATAATACTACGGGCAGTATGAATACCGCTGTTGGATACCAAGCAGGGTATAATCCGACAGTTTCGCTGCAGACAAACTCTAATTCAGTGTTTTTAGGAGCAAGTGCCACAACAACAGTCAATGGCTTAACAAATGTAATAGCGATCGGTTACCTAGCGCGTGCAACGCAAAGTCATCAAGTCGTTCTAGGTAATGATTCAATCACTCAAACGTTACTACGCGGTAACGTTGGTATCGGCACCGTAGCCCCAGTAACAAAGCTAGATGTGAGTGGCGGTGTTCGCATTAGCATGGAATCAGCAACCTGTGCCGTAAGCTATGCGGGAACTTTACGCTATAATGCTGGCAATGTAGAATTTTGTAATGGCACAACGTGGGCGGCGTTTAGTACAGGAAGCGTGACGAGCGCATCGATTCAAACAGCACTTGGTTACACTCCGGCGAACGAAACGGTGGTTACGAATTTATCTTTGATGACGGCAACTTCATTTAGTGCGGTGACTACAAATTTTTCTACTGTCGCTACCAGCTTTACAACCTATGCGGCTAGTCTTACGGCTATCACAAATACGGTGAGTAATATAACATCATCGCAATGGGTAAGCCTTGCAGATGGTATTAACTATACAAGTGGAACGGTAGCGATCGGAACAACGCCGACCACATCAAACACGTTAACAGTGAGTGGTAATATGGCTGCCAGCGGTCGTATGATTGCCAGTGTGGTGACCAATGCAAATACTCTAGCTGCCGTAACTGCGGATTTTACAAATACGAATTTTATTCGCGCAACGGGAGCAAGTGCTGGTTGCGGAACTTTGAACATCACAAATACCAGCCCAGGGGGAACATTTACAATCACAATTCCGAATGCAACAGCAACTTGTACGACGATCAACTGGAATGGCTCGGCAACAAATGTGAAATTACCAGTTGGATATGGCACTGGTGGTTTACTTGTTTCCGGTGTCATCTATAGTTTCTTGGATGACGGAGCATACTTGTGGGTTTCTTACGTACCTTACTAATTTTATTTGCGGGTGCATTTTTGAGTGCGTCGTTAGTCCATGCTCAAATGGCGGGATCGTCTATTCCTTTTTGGCAGCGCACAGGTTCTGAATATGGGGATGCAATTTTAGGTACAGGCCCATTATGTTTAGAGGGTGCTGCTTTGGCGGCAGCGCAGCCGATGGCTAACCGTTTAGTGATTGGCGGAAATTTTACGAAAGCCCGCCGCTGTACTGGGTCTTTTGCGGCCATTTCAAAATCGACAGGTTCACTAGCTACCCCATCAATGCCGTTGGTTAATGGTACGATAAATACGGTTATCTCAGATGAGGCAGGTGGTTGGTACATCGGCGGAAGTTTTACCAGCGCTAATGGAATTGCTCGAAGTAGAGTGGCTCGCATCAACAGTGATGGATCAGTTAATCCAACATTTGTAATGCCAGCCGTTGACTTTCAAGTAAATGCGCTACTTCTTGACGGCGGTGACCTCTATGTTGGAGGCAACTTTTCAACAGTCTCAGGAACAGCTCGCAATTTTCTAGCGAAAGTCGATGCGACCACTGGTAGTTTTAACTCTTCATGGAATGCAGGTATGCAAGCTGGTTCGACGGTTAATTCTTTACTCAAATACAACGGAAAAATTCATGCCGCTGGTATTTTTACTTTGGTCGCTGGGGAAAGCCGCGCCAACATCGCAGTTTTTGATCCGGCAACGGCGGCCTTAGAGCCAATTACTTTTGGAGTAAATAGCACTGTTAACTCGATGAAAATTGTTTCTAATACGTTACTGGTTGGCGGAGACTTTTCTATCGTAGGAAGTGGTGGTAATTCTTCTTTGGTTAATTCTACTTCAGGCACACAAGTGTCTGCTTTTCCTCAGGCCAATGGTGCTATTCAAGCTATGATTCCTGATGGTAGTGGCGGCTGGTACGTGGGAGGCAGTTTTACTAAAATCGGCAGTGTTGCGCGTAACCGTGCGGCACATATCGATGCCAATAATAATGTTACCGCATGGAACCCTGATGCAAATAACACAGTCAGTGCCCTTCATAAAAAAGGATCTGTCATTTATCTGGGCGGATCCTTTACCACTTTGAATGGGGGAGCGGCCAGATCTAGATTAGCGGCTGTTAATGATACTGATGGCTCGTTAACCAGTTGGAATCCAGGGCCTAATAGTAGTGTAACTTCGATTACATCATATCAGACTTATATTTTAATCAGTGGTGGTTTTACAGAAGTTCCTACGGGAAATTTAAGAACATATTTTGCGGTTATTGATGAAGTCACAGGAAATGTATTGTCAGCAGAAATTGCCGCCGACGCCACGATTAATTCTTTGCATGTCAAAAATGATAAATTGTATATGGGAGGCAGTTTTCAAACCATCGGACGCAATAGTTACGGCGCCCCCGTTGATACCACGAATGGTTTGCAAGATGCTAATTTTCCGGTTGTAAATGGACAAATTAGAGCGGTTATTCCCGATGGCAGCGGCGGTTGGTACATTGGCGGTCAATTTACGCAGGTGGGTTCGGTATCACGAACGAACTTAGCCCATATTCAAGCTGACCGTACAGTTTCAAGCTGGGATCCAGCACCGAATAGTGTCGTCTATGCTTTAGAAAAAAATGGTTCTACGATTTATGTCGGCGGCGCATTTAGCCAAATCGTTGGAGTCACAAAATATAGGCTTGCAGCGGTAGATACATCAGGAACTTTGGTAGCCGGGTTTACAAGTTCTTTACCCACTAACGATGAAATTACCGCACTGGCCTATGACAATGGAAAACTTTATGTGGGTGGAACCTTCGATCCATTTGCTGGAGGTGCAGGTCGTGAAGGTTTAGCCGTTTTGAATGCGAGTACTGGGCAGCTGACAGAGAATAATATTACCGTAAGCAATAATTCAGTAACCGCCCTTAAAATTGTTGGTGCGAAACTTTATGTGGGCGGGCAATTTCCTTACGCGGGTTATTCGTCAACAGGCTTAATTCTAGATAAGACGAGCGGAACAGTAAAAGCCAAAACTCCAGCTATTGAGAGTGGAGTTAATATTTCTATTCCCGATGGCAGTGGTGGTTGGTACATTGGCGGAATCTTTACGTCCGTGAACGGTGTGGCTCGTAATCGGCTCGCACACATCTTATCAGATGGCACCTTAGGAGCGCTTGATATTAATTTCAATGGCTCGATTAACGCAATGTATTTAGATGGAACAACCTTATATGTCGGCGGCAGTTTTACACTTATTGGAGGCGTACCCAGTGATCGCCTTGTGCGTTTGAATACAACTACGGGGGTTGTCGATACAACCTGGAACCCCGGTGTAACGGGCACAGTTAACGTTATTCGTAAAGTCGGAAGCGCAATCTATATCGGCGGAAGCTTTCTTACCGTCAGCGGAACAGCGCAAAAAAATCTGGCCAAATTAGATGCCGCTACAGCAGCCCTTTTAGATCGAACTTCAGCTGACAATGCAGTTTATAGTTTTGAAGATGACGGCACCAATTTGTTTGTGGGTGGGCAATTTACGACGGTTGGGCCAGTCAACCATGCGCAACCGTTAAATGCTGTCACTGGATTAACAGATTGGGCCAATTTTCCAACGATTAACGGAATAGTTTATACCGCAATTTCTGATGGTGATGGGGGTTGGTATATTGGTGGAACTTTTACAAGTGTTGGTGGCGTGACGCGTAACCGTGCGGCACATATTACTTCAGCCGGCACAGTATCAGCATGGAATCCTAACTTAAATAGTTCTGTTATTACTTTATTAAAAAATGGAAGTTATATTTATATAGGCGGAGCTTTTAGCAATGTAAGCGGCACAGCTCGCAATCGTTTAGTGCGAGTAGATGCAACAACTGCAGCATTAGATACCACATGGCTCACAACTGGCCCTAATAGTGATGTTAATACTTTATTGATGGACAGTGGAACCGGTACTTTATACGCGGGTGGAAATTTTACGACAATCGGAGGTTCTACGCGAGTATCGATTGCATCAATAAATGAGGCCAGCGGAACGGTGAACACGGCCTTTAATGCCAGTCTATCGTTAACACATGCAGTTTATACTATAGAAAAAATTGGATCTAATATTTATTTTGGATTCGGTGGTGTTAACACCATCGGTGGACAATCTCGCAGCTATGCAGCTGCGGTTGACGCGACAACGGGAGCTGTCCAAACATGGGCGCCAACATTTAACAGTGCGGTTAAATCTTTTGCAGTCTCTGGTTCCGTTTTGTATGCTGGCGGATCATTCACAAGTGTAAATAGTACGACACGCAACCGATTAGCTGCTATCGATACTGCAGGAACATTACAAGCGTGGAATCCTAATGCCAACAGTAATGTAAATAAAATTTATTTAAACGGAACAAATATTTTAGCTGCTGGTGTATTTACAACTATTGGGGGCAGTAATACCCGCAATGCTTTTGCAGAAATAACTCCTGCAGGGGCAGTCACAGCATGGACCCCCCAAGGAACTAATAGTTCAACTGGTGAATTTATTTCTGTCTTAAATGGCAGTGTATTTGTCGCAGGAAATCTTAATATTCCAGGTTACGCAGCACGGCCGAACTTAGCATCAATTAACATAGCTTCAGCAACGGTCAACAATTGGACGCCAAACCCGAACAGCACAGTTCAAGCCCTCGCTTTATCGGGTTCAGATCTATATATCGGTGGAGGCTTTACATCTGTCAGTGGGACAGCTAGAACAGCTTTTGCATCTATAAATAAAGATACTGCCGCACTGAATGCTTTGGCTTTAGCTGGTGCAACCGGAAGTGTGACGTCCATTGCCTTAGATGGCGCTAGTAATGCCTATATCGCTGGAAGCTTTACCGCAACCGGAGCTGTAGCCGGAAGAGCTGTGGCCCGTATTAGTTTAACAACGGGGCAAACTGTCGTAGGCACTCCACTGAATGCCATTGATGCTACTTTTAATATCGGAGCATCTAGTTACAACCATGTTGCTGTTCAAGGTAGCGAAGTTTTTGTTGCTGGCCCCGCCCCCCGCATGATTGGTTACCAGTCACGTACTAATTTTGTTATCTATGACCTAAACACCAAAGAAATTGAAAACTATGCTCCTAATCCTAACAGTGCTGTGTATGCCATTGAAAGCGATGGTACAAATGTATTTGTAGCTGGAATGTTTACTAACTTTGCCAGCACGGTACGAAATTATATTGCTGCATTTAACAAAGATACTTTGGCCTTAAACAGTTTTAATCCTGCATCGAATGCGTCCGTGCATGCCTTAGCCGTTGATGGCACAAAACTTTATATCGGTGGAAGTTTTTTAACTACCGGTGGTGCGCCACGTACACGGACAGCAGCTTATTTACTGTCGGATCTTTCACTAACGGCTTGGGAAGCGCCAGCAAACAATACTGTTTACGCGATAGCGCCTTCTGGGGGATCTATCTACCTCGGAGGAACTTTTACCCTTGCTGGTGGAATTAAACGTGCACGTTTGGCGTCAGTTGATTTAACCGCGCTGCAAGTTTCATCGTGGGACCCGCCGGATCCGAATAATCTTGTTTACGGAATCAGTTCACAAGGATCAAAAATTTATACGGGCGGAGCTTTCACTTCTGTAAGTGGAACAGCTCGCTCTTACATAGCAGCGTTTGATGAAACATCCGCAGCCCTGGATACCACTTGGGTACCAACGGCGGGTAACGTCGTGACTTCACTTGTGGCTACCCCAAGTGCCGTGTATATGATTGGCTCATTTTCAACTATCAATAGTACAACTCGCAATTATATGGGCGCTGTTGATTTAGTAAGTGGAACATTAACAGGTTGGAGTCCTAACAGTAGCGTAACATCAATCAGTAATATCGCGACCGACGGTACAAATGTTTTACTTAATGGGAACTTTACGCTGGTCGGTGGATCTTCACGAACAGATTTTGCGGCCTTTAATGCCGATACTGGAAATTTAAATCCGGCAGTATTAAACACGAGTTCTGGCTATATAAATATGATCGAGGCTTCAGCTGACGGAAACACAATTTATGCAGTAGGAAGTTTTACCTCGATCAACGGCACATCTCGAAATCATGGCGTAGCTTATGATTTTACGACGCAAAATTTAACCAATTGGAATCCTGGGGCAAACGGTCTAATTGCTTCCGTAAAAATTGATGGCAATACAGCATATTTAAGTGGAGGATTTAGTACTCTTGCGGGAGTTAGCCGATTCCGTATTGGCGCGATGGATGTAACCACGAATGCCGTGACCACTTGGAATCCCGAAACCGACGCCCAAGCGAATGCAATCACCATTACCAATGATTCTGTTTTTGTGGGTGGTGCTTTTACGGCGGTCGGCAATTTAGTGCGTAACAACTTATTGGCTATTGATACGACCACCGGTAATTTAACCACATGGAACCCCAACGTAAACAGTACGATCAGCGCAATTACAGCAGGTAATAACAAAATTTATATTGGTGGAATATTTTCAAGCGTTAATAATAAAGCCATCAGTTACCTGGCTGCTGTTGACAGTCGCAGCGCTTTACCGTCAAAAGTGGTCAACGGGGCGCTTAACGGTGGAGTGAATGCATTTTTATTGGATAGCAATACGCTTTATGTCGGTGGAGGATTTACAAGTTTTTCAGGGAATGTACGTAATAGAGCTGCCGCTGTTGATTTAGCTAACGGTGCAGTGCTGCCTTGGAATCCGAATTTAAATAGTACTTCTTTAACTTTAGCAAAAACTGGTTCGGCCATATACATTGGAGGAGGCTTTACAACTGTGAGTGGTACAGCACGGAGTTATTTAGCTAGTGTTGATGCTACAACTGGAGCCTTAGATACGGGCTGGAATCCTAATCCGAATAATACTATCTATAGTTTATTGTCTTCTTCGGGAACCTTGTATGTCGGCGGAAATTTTACATCTATTAGCGCGGTAGGGCGTGGCCGTATGGCAGCATACAATACGGCCGACAACAGCATTTTAAATTGGAATCCGAACGTGACAAATAACACTGTCAGAGGACTGGTGCTTTCAGGATCAAAAATATATTTCTCTGGCGATTTCACTCAGGTCAATGCTGTCAACAGAAATGGTGTTGCTGCTGTAAGTGTGGCGACCGCGGCTCTTGATGGCTGGGAGACACCTAGAGTGATCTCGGGAGCACCGAATATTTATCTGCTTTCAAACGGGGCCATTGTCTTGTTGGGTAACGGTAGTTTGTTGAATGGAGCCACTAAATCAGGTTTTAGTGTTATTGATTCAGTTATCGGCTCAATTTTATACTGATGTTTCAAAATGAGACAGAATATTTTGATACATTATGACTGAAGTTTCCCTTTCCAAAGTCCGATAAATACGATATGGCAAAAGACCAAAAACCGAAAAAAGAGCAAACGCAATCAGCGGATGATATTTTATCTTCGTTAATGGAAGATTTAAAAGATGTGGATAAAGCCATTTCTGATGATGAATCTTTTGCAAATGATTTAGGTTTAGATCCCGATCTGTTAAAAAATATTTCTGCTCCCGAAGAAGAAGTTGAAGGCCTGCTTCAATTAGAGGATCAGGCTTCAGTTTCCGGTCTTTCACCGGAAGAATTTAATATCGATGTTGATGATGTCGGTCAGCTAGAGGGATTGCCGACAACAGGTGATGTTTTCGAAATCCCGGCTGAAGAAGTTGCTGATCCATTGGCACAATTTAATTTTACGAAAGACGCCGATCCGGCAGTAGCTACGGCATTACCTTCGAAAGAAGAACCAAGTTTATTTGATAACTTGTCTTCAGAACCGGTAGCGCCGCCTGTAGCTGAAGCAGCTGTTCCGCAGCCGCCAGCGAATATACCAAGCCGTGAACCGAGCCTGTTCGGCAATGATAATATCGCAGCCGGCGGTAATGATTATTCAAGCATTGGTGAAAACGAAAAAACTGCAGCCACTGAAATTCAGGCGGATGCGCCGGAGTTATTAAGAGATTTTGCTGATAGCGACAATGGCGATGGCGAAAAAACTGTAGCGGTTGCCGGTTTCTCGCAACGAGCTTCTGAAGATTACGGTGATAAAGTTAAAGTATCCGTCGGACAAATGCGCGGTAATGCGTTTTCAAGCGGTTATGCAGCCTGGGGCTCGGCAGATTCAAATTTAGCGCAAGCTGAAAACTTACGGATTGCCCAAGAGAAAATTTTAGATTTAGAACGTGAAAATGAAAAACTTCGTTCACAAAATGAAGAGTTAATTGCAGCTTCTGAGATCGTGAAAGAACGTGCGGATTTATTAACCTCACAGCTACATGAATTTAAAGCTGACCGCGATTCACTAGAGCGTTCATTCAAAGATGAAACGGCAATTTTAAAAAGCCAGATCATGCGTAAAGACGCTGAAATCGTAAAAGCGCAGATGAAAATCGAAGAGCTTGAATCCAGAATGAAATTTGATTTAAAGAAAATTCGTGTGCGCGAGCGCGAACTAGAAAATCGTCTAGAATTAATCCGTGCCGAGAAGAATGCGCTGGTTAAGACTAAAGACGAACAAATCCTGGATGTTCGCCGTAAAATGGATCAAGTTCAGCTTGAAGTTGAAAGCTACCGTCAAAAGTGTGTAGAATTAAATAAGGTAATTGACACTAATCAGGAGTCGTTCAAACGAACAACGCGTGCTCTGCGATTAGCAATGGCTAACTTAGAGTTACAAGAAGAAAACAAACCAGCACTTAAAAAAGTAGATTAGAACAACCGAAGGTTATGGCAGCAACGATCACGGATGACGTTAAAAGACCAGCAAAAAAGATCAAACTTGTGATCAGTGATTTGCATTTGGGCAAAGGCCGTCTTTTAGAAGACGGTGGTCTTAACTCGCTCGAAGAATTCTATTATGCCGATAAATTAGTTGAGTTTTTCCAGTACTATTCATCTGGTGCGTACCGTGATTACGAAGTCGAAGTGATCGTGAACGGTGATTTTTTAAATTTCTTACAGGTCGATTATAAAGGCCACTACTTGACGGCCATCACTGAAACGGTGGCTCTTGAAGTCTTAAAAAAAATAGTGCAGGCGCATTCACAAGTCTTTAAGGCAATGGGCGATTTTTTGGCGCAGCCATTTCGTCAGATCACCTATGTGATCGGTAATCATGATCAGGGTATGATGTTTCAGGCCTGCCGTGATTATTTAGACCAGTATGTCGGTAAGCCGCTACAGTACAAAAGCATTATCTATTTTGTCGACGGAATTCATATCGAGCACGGGCACATGCATGAAGCCGCCAATAGAATGGATCCGCGCAAATTTTTTATTAAACAGGGTGTGCCTGAACCGATTTTAAATTTACCGTTTGGGTCACATTTTTTCGTTGAGTTGGTTTTGAAGATCAAAGAGCGTTACCCGCACGTCGATAAAATCCGTCCATTCGGGGCGATGATCCGCTGGGCGCTGTTTAATGAAACTGCTGTAATGATGAAGTCCGTCGGGCTTCTATCGCGGTATATCTACCAGATTTTATTCTCGGCAGATCCGCGCTATAAATGGCCGCTGAAAAAACTATTAAAAATCTTTTTAGAAAGTGCCATCTTTCCGGATTTAAGTCTAGCTGCGAAGCGCATACTCGCTGATGAACGGGTGCATTCGGTGGTTTTTGGCCACACTCATGTTTACGAATACCGTAAATGGGGTACCAGAAAAGAGTATTTTAATACCGGCACCTGGACAGAACTGACTTCTTTAGATGTTACCTCGTTGGGTCGTATCACTAAATTAACCTACGTTCTTTTCGAATACACCGAAACGGATTCACGTCCGCACGGCCGTCTGAAAGAGTGGAAGGGGTTTCACCGTATTGAAGAAGACGTTGCAGTTTCGTAGGCGGCGGGCCAAGTTGTATCATAATTTTAGTCAGTATTTTTATGCGTTTCTGACTGCCCCATAAGTCTAGGCTAAGATTGATCATCATAATTTTATCAATCATACTGTTTTGAGTAAAAGGTGAGAGTTATAAATGTCGAAGCATAACGAACAACAAGAAGCAACGGTGATGGGAGCATTGAGCGACACTTTTAAGGGTGCGCTAAAACAAGCTGATGATGCTCCACCGGCCCTTGTTTGTCTTGTGGGACCGACAGAAGCGGTGGGTAAACAATGGTTAATTACCAAACCGGATATGACGATCGGGCGCTCTACGGACTGTGATATCTACATTGCCGATTCTTCATTAAGCCGTTCACATGCAAAAATTATTCAGGCTGGTTTTGATGTTGTGATCATGGATATGAATTCAACGAATAAAACTTCGGTGAATGACCAGATGACACAACCTATGGTGCAAAAAAAATTGCATAACAGCGATAGAATTAAAGCCGGAAACGTGATTTTTAAGTTTTTGGAAAAAGGCAGTATCGAAATCATCGCCAACCAAAAAACGTTAGAAAAAGCGCAGAAAGATGCTTTAACCGGCGCTTACTCTAAAGGGGCGCTGTTAGAAAAAGCTCCTGAGTTAATTCAACGGGCAAAAAACCTAAATGAACCTTTATCAGTAATTACTTTTGATATCGATTTCTTTAAAAAGATCAATGATGGTTTCGGCCATCCGGGCGGCGACTACGTCCTACGTGAGTTAGGAAAGCTTATGCAGGCCCGCCTAGTCCGCGCCAACGATTATTTTGCCCGGTTCGGTGGGGAAGAATTTGTCACCTTACTGCAGGCGACAAATTTAAAGACAGCCGCAGAAGTGGCAGAGCGTGTACGCCAGACGGTTGAAGCCCACGAGTTTATCTTTGAAGGCCGTAAGGTGCCGGTAACGATCTCTATCGGTGTGGCCCAGTACAATAACACGGACACGTGGGAGTCTGTTTACGACCGTGCCGATAAAGCCCTGTACCAAAGTAAACAGGGTGGCCGTAACAGAGTTACCGTCGCTAATTAGTTTGTAGATGAATAACTTTTTCGAAAAACTACCAAAATCTGAAGTCGAAAATATTTATAAAAAAAATATTTTTCAGAAGTGCCAGATTACTATTGATGGTCGCACCAATGAAATCGTGCGCGTTGAACTGACCGCTTCTGAAGTAGAACGTTTCGGAAAACTCTATATCCTGCCGCAGGAAGTTTACGAACTTAAAGACAAAGTCTGTGCGTTCAGTTTCCGTGTGGGCACACGTGTGTTCTTTTTTAAGTCTAAAATTCTTCAGGACGGCAAAGGCTTTTACGTTCCTGTCAACAACCTGGATATGTTAGAGCTGCGCCGCCGCCGTCATGTGCGTTTTGAGGTGCCGGAAAATTTTCAGCACGAATGTTACGTCATTACATCGTTAAACCGCAATGCCCGGGTTGAAGCCAAGCTGATCAACTTTTCTGAGTCGGGCGCAAAAATGATCGTAATGGCAGATCTTGTCCTTTTTCAAAAGGGCAGTGGAGTTATTATATCCCTGAAAGTCGGTAAACGCGCCGTGTTCCTGGTCGGCAGTGTTATTAGGTTTGTCAGCCGTAAGCCAAAAGAAAACCCAGAGCTAGGCATTGAGTTCGTTAACCTGACCGATATCAAGAAAAGCCGTATTTTAAATGTGTGTGAAGATTTAACCCGTTTAATTGTTCAGGCAAACCGTAAACAGCGCCGCTAAAGTTATTTAAAGTCGCCAAGTTCTGCAACGGCTGAAGGCATAATTTAAAACTTCGCCGTAGCCCGGTGACGAATCTAAGACTTTTCCTAAGCACACCCAGATCGCTATATCTTCGCCATTCGGGGTGTCTTTAAAAAGTTGCTGGGTTTTGGCCAAAGACCTCTTCACAGACTCATCTAATAATAAATTTGCAATGTAAGAATTCGATTTGTACCGGCGGTCATTTAAATCCTCGGGAGTAGCCGTGATGTATTCGTATTTCGCGCCAGTCGCAGCTGCCGGCTCTTTTTTTGCCATCGATGCTGAGACAGTCACATTAGGCGCATCAGCTGTCTCTGTTTTTAAATGCAAACCGGATTTTTGCCAGTAAATTACGGCTGCGATGGCCACAATAACAAGTATTTTATATTTCATAATTAGTGATCCTTAGCTTTTCCTACAACCGCTGTTTGATAGCCATAAAGCGCAACGTAATAAAAGTTTTTTACATAACGCCCAACCGGTGCCGGAGCGCTTTTGGTCAATACAAGCGTCTGACTGAAATCTGCAGGCAGATCTTGAATCATGCCGTTATTTCTGAAGTAGCCCGAATCACCGGCAGGGATGGCAAGAGCCACTTACATATTTAAATGCGGCACTTCGGTTTTTTCATAAACTTTTAAATTATAGATTTTACCCCACGGGTCGTAAATTTTTAAATAGTCATCTTCCAGGCCGTTAACCGCCAGGGCATGGGTTTGGCCAGATTTTTTCCATTGGCATTTGAAATCAGACGTTTTCCAGTAATTGCGAAATTCATCTGATTTAGCGATCTCAACTTTTTGCGGGTAACAATCCATTATAATGGCCTGGCCGCGCGCGAAAGTATTGTTTTGTCCAACAGTTAAATTTTTTGCTGCGGCCTCAATGCTGAATTGATCCGTTAAAAGCTTAAAAGTTTTTCTTAATGTGGTGGCTTCAAAAGAAGATTTAACTAAATTTCCAACCGAAGGGTCTATGCGGCTAAAAAATTTAAGAATCGACCGGTCTGTATGTGTTCCCCCTTTAGCCCAGTTGGTCGAAGCGATTTGTCCCACTTTATAAATTAGATCAGCGTACTGCGCTGTTCTTTCATGGATATCTGTAATGTCGCGAATTTTTTCTAAGGCAGGTAAGCGGTTCTTCCAGAGAAACGGGTCTTGCAGGCTTTCGGCCTTAGACGAATACACGGCACCTAAAGTCGACATTGTTAAGGCGACGGCCCCGCACCAACCCATGTCGCGTTTAATATTACTGTCGCCGGTGGCGGCGCTGACATGCTCAACTAGCTTTGGTGATGCTTGATAGAGAATTGGCATGTCGGCTTTCACGCAAAACTTAGTTTTTGTGTAATCACAAGAATCCACTTTGTTCCATACGTTTTTTTCGCCGACGAGATCAGCGGCTGCACATTTAGCCGGTGCCATTACGATAGTGCCGCTGCCTTGCTCAATGGCAAGGTTCTCCTTACCGTTTGCAGCATCAAATTTAATCGGTTCGCTGCTTGGGTTTTTTAAGACCCCGATGATTGACCACGACCGGCTGTCAACCTCGTGTCCAGCGCACCCGTGAAACGGCAGATAATGTTTTTCGATAAACTTTTTGCAAGCAGCCGCATCGACTGTGGCTTCGCGAGAAAAAATTTCGGTTATTACTTTATTATAAGCCGGGCTGTTATCAAAAATCTGGTAAACCACACAAGTTTTTCCGGCCGTAAAATTATTTATTGGGCTTGAGAGAAAGGCGTTGCCCGGAAGAGCCGCGTAAGAAATTTCCGGTAGATTAACTGATGTGGTCACCGAAGTTACAGCCGGAGCCAGTGGGGCCGCTGCCTTGTCTGCAGAGGCAACAGCGGGCGCCACGGGTACCTTAGCCGTAGTGAAGTGGATAGCAGTTACGGCGCTTGCGGCATTTCCGTTTTGGCAGGCAACATAATAAGTATAGCTTGTCTGTGGTTTTAACCCGGTTAGGCCCTGTTCATGTAAACGTGTGCCGCCGGTAAATTTAAATTTCGCAGGCATCAACTGATAACTTTGATTTTTCGTCGACCATTTACAAATGGCGTTAGCCGAAGTTGTCACCTTTAATACAGACGAAGTCGGTGTTATCGATTTGACTCCACCGGCGCCAGAAGTCCCCACAGTAAGTGGTGTCACAGCATATATATGTAGTGGCATCGATAAAACAAAAGCTGATAGAATAGATCGCATGATCCAAGTCATTCCCCACCCCCCCCCCTGAACTAAGGTCTGGTTTACTTGTCGGAGAAATCATTAAAAGCTTTATATAGTTAGCTGCAGTTATCGCTGCAGAATGTGCGAATGTTTGCGGGCATAAAAATTTCTTATACATGATATTACTAAACGCTAAAAAGATTAATTAATTCAATATGTTAGGCCATTTTGACTCTTGTGCTGTTGGCCTGCGTATTGCTTTAATAATTGGCAAGCATGCTGGGATCTAAGGAATAGGTTCTTAGAGGGGGCAGCATGAAAAAAGGTTAAGAAGCGTAGAAAACTTGTTAACCGAACTTAGACAGGGGTGTGTCTATGATTCAAGTAGAGAAGACTGACTTACAATTGGTCGAAGAAGTACGAAACGGTCATCGTGCTTCGTTCTCAGAACTTGTGAAACGACATCAAAAGGGATTGCTACGGTTAAGTATGAGATTTGTTAAAGACCTGGATATTGCACAGGATGTGGTGCAAGAGTCTTTTATTAAGACTTACGAGAAACTAAACTCTTTCGAAGGACGTTCGTCTTTCAAGAGTTGGCTGTATCAGATTACGGTGAACACGGCACGCAATAAATTGCGTGAAGACCGCTACGATTATTCTGATATAGAGGATGTTCAATTGGGTATTGACCCCCAGGCTGAGAAATCTCTTGTTCATAGAGCCGTCGGTGAAATCTTAAATGCTGAAGTTGAAAAACTTCCGTTCAAGCAAAAAACCGCTTTGGTGTTACGTGTATACGAAGACATGAGCTTTTCTGAAATCGCTGAAGTGATGGAGTGTCCATACGACACAGCTAAAGCGAACTACAGACATGCGCTGTTAAAATTAAAAGAAGTTTTCGAAGACCGTGCAGAGTTAAAATCTTGGACAAACGAGATTGGTGGATTCTTCACGGAACTAAATACAAAGTATGCGGAGGCTGAGTAAATGAAAGAAAATCAGGGATTGAAAGAACAATTAAAGCGGGAAGACCCAATCGAGCTTCCCATGGATGATATGTTTTTCGATAGGCTGCATGACAAGATCATGGCCGATGTCGCAAAAACAGAAGTTAAGCCTGCTGCCAGCAAGTGGGCCAAGCCGTGGGTGTTCTTAGAACGTCAGGCCCGTTATTATCGCCCCTCCAACAATATAAAAACGCTTCACCTTGTGAAGATGGGTATGGTCGGTATCAGCCTGACATTGGGCTTAGGTCTGGCCACAATGAGTCTAAAACTTTTTGACATGAGTTCACAAAATCAGATCGCTTCAAATAAGCAGATGATTATTGAACAGGCGTTGCAAAACCCACAAGACTGGGTAGAGATGGCGGCAGCAGTACAAAATGATTCTGATTTTTATGCAGAAGTCTTAAATGAGAGATTAAGTTCTAACCAGGGAGTGGATTTACAACTTTGATCTCGTACCGGATTTAACGCCAGCATAGTTGGGCAACAATAAAGTGAATCTTGGAAACGGACGTCCAAATTCATTTGTTTAGTTCCGCAAAAATAGACATAATTTGAGAAATGTCTTTTTTAACAGTCCTTTTTTCAATTTTAATCAGTTTGCCAACGCTTGCGCAGATTGCTCCGGCTCCCAAGAAAAATTCTGTCGAAGACATCTTTATCTGGAAAGTCAGTGATGAACTGAATTTGTCCGCCGCAGATGAAAAAAAATTCGCCGATATTCACCGCGACTTAAATAAACAAAAAACTCTTCTTTCAATGCAGCTGCAGAAGTTGTCGTTTCAAAGTAAAGAAAATCCCGGGCTATCAAAAGCCCGCGCCAGTGAGATCATTAAAGACTACAAAAAAACTTTAACAGCCTACAACAACCTAAGTCTGCAGGAGCTAGAGAAGATGAAGTCGTTGCTGGGTGATAAAAAGTTTTTAGACTATCTGGCTATCAAACAGGATATCAATCTTAGATTAAAATCCCTGGTTTTAGGTGAAGAACCAAAAGCCAAACCGACAAAGCTTCCGCCGCCGCAGATTATTGAGGAGAAGTAAGAAATGGCTTCATCTCGCATGAAA
Source organism: Bdellovibrio sp. SBM16 (assembly GCF_056175625.1). NCBI lineage: Bacteria > Pseudomonadati > Bdellovibrionota > Bdellovibrionia > Bdellovibrionales > Pseudobdellovibrionaceae > Bdellovibrio > Bdellovibrio sp. SBM16. The sequence continues at coordinate 56,267 of NZ_JBJKJG010000001.1, forward strand.
TCAGTCTTGCTGGTTGAGCTGAGCACTTCGCACACCGAAATTATTGAACCTTTTGTGCGTGCGCTGCAAGGGTGCCGAGTCGATATTGCGATACCTGAGGCCGGTTATAATAAAATGCCGCAGCTAAAACTTTTTCGTCATGTGCATCTGATCAATGAAAAGATCGGCTGGAAACAAGCAGGCGAACTGATCAATGCCAGTCACTACGATTTAATTGTTTACAATTCAGCTCAGGGTAAGAACATCCGCAATCTGGTGGTTAAAACATTTTTTAACAAAACACCGGTGGTCGGTTTTCACCATAACCCGATCAGCCTTGTTAAAAGCTTTACCCAGAAATTTATCAATATCAAAGTTAAGAATTATCTGGTGCTGGCAGATTTTAATAAAGACTATGTCGTGCGGCATGGATTTGCGCCTGAGAAAGTCGAAGCCTTTTACCCAGTGACTGTGGCCATGCCGGTTGATTTTGCAAATAACAAACTAATTGCAATTCCCGGGGTGTTAGAACAGGACCGCAGGGATTATTTTGGCCTGATAGATATGGTCAAAAAAGATGCGAAAGCTTTTAAAGGTTACCAGTTCTCGTTGTTAGGCAACAGTCAGACACATGACGGCCCGAAAATTAAAACATTGGTGCGCGAGGCTGGGCTTGAAAGCTATTTCAAGTTTTATGATGGCTATGTGCCGGATGAGACATTAGAAGAAGAGTTGCAGGCCGCCAAATTTGTTATGCCGCTGATGCATCCGAATAACCGTTATTTTGATGTGTATTTAAAAACGAAAATCTCTGGCGCATACAATCTGGCGTATGCGTATCAGTTGCCGTTACTGATGCATGAAGCATTTAAAGAGGTCAAAGAATTCGACACCAACTGTGTATTCTACAGCCTCGACAACCTGGCCGATAAAATGAAATCTCAAGTTGAGTTAGACCGCAAGTTTTATACGAAGTTTTCTCCGGGCGTGCAGTCGCACAATCTGATGCGATTTTTATTCGGTGTTTAAGTTGATTTTGAGTACACGATGGTTGTTTGTATCTGTAATACACAGATTACTTCCGCAGGCAGAAATGCCTTTAGGTCTAGCTAAAGAGTAGCCCGAGATTTCGTTCTGATTAGCCGTGACACTCAATTTGCTGTTTTGACCAATAATATGTGTCGATTTTTGATTGTTCGTTGTGGGTATAGAATCCCACACCTGAATACGGCTATTCACGTTTTCAGAGATGTAAAGTCGATTATTGAGTATGGCAAGACCCTGAGGTGAATTCATTCGTGAGTCTCCACTGGACGGACTGCCCGTGTTCATGTCGGGTTGGCCGATGACAGTGTCTGCAGGTGTACCGCTCAATGTCGGGATTGTGTTCCATACGAGCACGCGGTGATTTCCGCTATCTGCAACAATAAGTGTGCCTGAACTAATAAGCACGGCGGTGGGATTGTTTAGAGTAAATTCTGAACGGCCGCCGTTGTTAGCCGTGTTAGTCGTAAATAAGTTTTGTCCTAAAACCACATCGGCAGCTTGTTTGTTGCTGGTAGGTATCGTGTTCCAAATTAAAACTCGACGGTTAGAAGAGTCTGTCGCGACCAAAATATTTCCGTCAGAAGCTAAAGCCGTTGGTCGATTTAAACTGGTGCTACTCACGCCGCCATTATTTGCAGTATTTGTCGTAAAGAGACTTTGTCCCAAGACGACATCTGCACTTTGGTTGTTTGCTGTTGGTATTGAATTCCAGATCAAGATTCGATTGTTAATGTTGTCTGCAACAAGTAATTTACTTCCGACAATAATTGCATGCGTTGGTATATTTAAACTTGACTGAGAAACAGCACCTGTCGTGGATGAGCCATCAGGTTGACCTATAATAATAGCAGCAGTGCCGCTAACTTCATCGTTATTCCACATCAGCACGCGGTTATTGGAGCTATCAGCGACCAGGCTATGGCTGTTGTTTGTAAAGACTGAACTTGGATCACGAAGGGTATTCGCTGTCACAGCAGTTGGTGCGATACGATTTACTGAACTCTCTGCAAAGGCAGGTTGACCTAGAACATAATCTGCCGCAGAGCCATGACTTACAGGCAGTGTATTTCTTACGCTGATGCGATGGTTAGTACTTTCAGAGATAAAGAGTTTACTGGCGGCATAAGCTATACCCCAGGGTGCATTTGTTGCAGCCGATGCGGTGCCCGTTGAAGCAGAGCTAAAGTTAGCCTGGCCAATAACAATATCTGCGGCTTGTCGTTGTAGTGTAGGAAACGTATTCCATACCAAGTTCCGATGATTGATATTATCACTCACAAATAAGCGCGTATTGTCTGTGGCTAAGTACACCGGCCTATTGAGGGTAAGTGCCGATGTTCCACCATTGTTGGCTGTGCCTGAAGCTAAATCTGGCTGCCCTAATGAAAGGTCTGCAGATTGAGAGTTTATTGTAGGTATATTATTCCAGATTAAAACCCGGTTGTTGTTATAATCTGCAACAGCAAGTTTGTTAGTACCAAATGTAACTAAACCATAAGGTGAATTTAACGTTGCTCCACTGATGCCGCCATTGTTGACTGTGCTTGAAGAAAAATTAGGCTGTCCCAAGACCAAATTCGCGGGTTGTTTATTCTGGGTTGGCAAACTATCCCACATCAGTACGCGGTTGTTGGAGTTGTCGCTTACAAAAAATTGTTGATTATTATAGGTTAAAGCTGCGGGAAAGTTTAATGTTCCGGAAGAAATGCCGCCGTTGTTCGCTGTATTTGTCGTAAAGTCTGTTTGACCCAAAACAAGGTCTGCACTTTGACCGTTGACTGTAGGAATTGTATTCCAGATCAATACTCTATGGTTTGCAGAGTCCGCTACAACAAGTTTATTACCCATAAATTTAACATCATTCGGAGAATTCAGAGTCGACGCGGTCGGTGAAGCTAAGCCTTTATTGGCGCTGATACTTAAAAGAGTATCTTGTCCTAGGACTAAATCGGGAAGTTGTTGAAAGGTTGTCGGTAATGAATTCCAGATCAGTACACGGTTATTGCTGTAATCGGCTAATGCTAAGCGCGTGCCATCACTGTCAACTCCGCGTGGTGTATTAAAACCATATTGCGCAGAAAAAATAGTGCTGCTATTGATCTGGCCTAAAACGCCTAAGAAATTTTGTTGTACCGAAAGTAGCCTAGGGGTTTGATTAACATTGCCCACAGAGTCTTTATTCCAAATACGCAGAAAATGAATATTTTGAGTGGTTGTCGCGGTTGCATAGGTAAACGCTGAGGCCGCTGTTGAACACGTTTGCCAGCCTGCAGCCCCAGGTAATGGCGCTGTGTCAGTTTCGTTAATAAACAATGCTTGTGTATCATTACAATCTGCGGCAGTAAATTTAAACGTCGACTTTGTGCCGACATACTTTTCACTGATAGCCAGGATAGGTACAGCCGCCGGCGGTGTACGATCGATAGTGACTGTCATAGACGTGTAGTTTGCAGATACAAGACCCGCTAAATCTTTTTGCCAGACATAAAATGTGTATGTGCCATCAGTTAGATTCGCCGGAATTTCAAATGCATTTGCCGTGGGTGCGCAAATCTGCCAGCTGTTGTCGTTTGCTGTGGGTTTGGTTGGTGAAGTCGAAGTGTAAAACGCAGCTGAATTATTGCAATGCCCTGAGTAGTTGGTAAACGTTCCTGAAGTTGCATTCGTAGCTCCCGTTAAATTTGATCCAATGGTAGGGGTTGTAGGGTTTGAATGTTTATAAATAACTGAAACTTTACCTTGAACAACAGGATTAAAAATACCTTGATCATCTTTGTACCAGTAGTACAGATGACGCAAACCTTCTTCATTAGAAACTAACGTATGGCGAAGAGCAGATTTAGTTGTCGTGCAATTTGACCAGCCAGAACTGTTTTCATCTGGCATATCTGTGCTTTCGGTAAATAGAATTTTTGAAATATGTTGGCATGTTCTCGCGGTAAAATTGAATGTTTTGTTTGAACTCACTTGAACTTGCGAAAGTAAAATATTGGGGTAAGGTGTTACACTGATGCGTGCATTGTCGGCAATAAATAAGCGATATCCATCTGAATAAATACTTTTAATATCGTTATAAATATAGGGGTCAGGTGTAAAAGCTTTTTTCACGGCGTAGACCGAAGATAAATCAATACCAAAGACAGCATCGGCTTCTTGAAAATTTGTGGTTGGCCATGAATTCCAAATTTTTAACTGGGCGTGGCCACCGCCAATACTGGCCATTAAGTTGGTTCCGTCAGAGTAAAAACTTGACGGGAATGAATCAAATTTACGCAAAGAATCCTGATAGCCGTAGTTTGTTGTGCTGATAAAATCAGCCTGCCCTAAAACTAAGTGTGCTGGCTGATTGTAACTCGTGGGTATGGTATTCCAAATCAGTGCTCTGTAATTGTTTTCACCAATAATGAATTTTGAGCCTGCAAAAAGAACAGAGCCAGGCTGATTCATGCTGGAAGCACTGATACCTTGAAAATTCACAGTTTTCGTTGATTCTGAGTTTTGTCCAAGGATTACATCTGAGGGCTGTTTGTTATAAGTTGGAATCGAATTCCAAATTTGCACACGGTGATTATCATCATCGGCTACCGCCAGACGCGTGCCATCTGTAGTTATCTGCCCAATCGTACTAAAAGTTGATGAGGTCACCGGGGTATTTATCATGGTTGTAAAATCCGCTTGCCCGAGAACTACGTCTGCACTCTGTCCGTTTTGGGTCGGAAATGTATTCCATTTCAGTACGCGGTAATTTTTACGATCAGCTACAAATACGGCGCCACTCGCAGTCGATGTGACTGAAATAGGGTAAGAAAGCGTCGAAGCTGAGCGACTCACGTTTTGATTGGCTTTTGTACTGACAAAATCAGTCTGGCCTAAAACCAGATCTGCCGCTTGGTTATTTGTTTGTGGGTTATTCCAGATAAGAACCCTGTTCTTTTCAGGGTCTGCTGCCAGAATTTTAGATCCCTGCACATGTATGTAGGGCTCTAAAGTCGCTGCAGCACCGTTGCCGGGATTATTCGTTTCATTTGAAATCATATCTGGCTGACCGATTACGACATCGGCGCTGGCGTGGTTAGTTGTGGGTATAGAGTTAAAGACGAGAACACGATTATTATTGGCATCAGCCACAACAAGTTTGTTGCCGGCTATCGTAGCTTTTATAGGGCTATAGAGTGATTTTGCCGATACGCCCCCATTGTTTATCGCATTAGAGGTAAAGTCGGGCTGGCCAACGACAACATCCGCAGGTTGTTTATTGCTGGTTGGTAAGTTATTCCAAACTAGCACACGCTGGTTGTTATAATCAGTTACTACTAATTTCGTGCCGGAAACTGAAGCGGCAGTCGGGCCATGAAGTGAGCTAGCGCTGAGGCCTCCTTGATTGGCTTGGTTTGTTGTAAAGTCGTTTTGTCCAAGCACTAAATCTGGCAGCTGACCGGATACTGTAGGAAACGTGTTCCAGATCAAAACGCGATTGTTGAGATAATCTGCCACAATTAAGTTTGTACCATTAGAATCAAAATTCATTGGCCGGCTCATGGTGGCCGTTGAGGCGGTGTTGGTCGTCATCGTAGATTGTCCGAGAACAATGTCAGCAGGCTGGCTGTTCTGGGTTGGCACGTTATTCCAAATCAAGATGCGGTTATTGTATGAGTCGCTCACAAGAAATTTATTTCCGACAAAGTAAACGTGGTAGGGGCGATATAAGCTTTGTGCTGTTACGCCAAAATAATTTTGTTGGGCCGAAATAAAATTAGGTTGTCCGAGCACAACGTCTGCTGCAGCAAAGTTTTGACTTGGTATAGAGTTAAAAATAAGCACACGATGATTCATATGGTCAGCAACGGCAAACTTGCTTCCGTTGCTATGAACACCGAGCGGTTCGTTAAACGTTTCAGGGCCAAGTCCAGCAAAATTTTGACCGACGGTTGTAAGCCCGGTTTGTCCTAAAACCAAATCCGGTTTTGCTTGATTGCTGGTCGGAATAGAATTGTATTTTAAGACACGGTTATTGGCATAATCAGAAAACCATAATGAAGTGCCATCAAAAAACGGGTAATAAGGACGATTTAAACCAAAGACAACATGTTTTGGTAAACCATCACTCGTACCTAAAAAAAACTCCGGCGCGTAAGTGATATTTAAAGTCCGTACCGGGTTGGGATTTACGACATTGTTTTTCTGTGCAAAAACATAAATCGTTTTGGGGCCAACAGATGAATTGCGAAGTTGATAGTTGAAATCGTTAGAACTGTTAATGCAGTTTTCCCAGCCGATATCAATGGTTTCGGGCGGAGTGGCATTTTCAGAAATGTAAATTTGACTTATGCCTTCACAGGATGTGAGACGAATGGTGATATTCTTTGTTTTTGTAATTAACGGTGTCGCCAAGTAGGCTATCGGAGGAGCTGCCTGTTGAGTAGATTCTAAGTTGACAATGGTGCTTAAACCAGCGAAAGGTGAACAAGATGTCCCCCATACGACATATAAAATCGCGATTACAATCTGGATTAATTTGGTTACACACAACACGACACTATATCGGTAGTAAACTAAAACTACAGTAGTGCTAAGGTTGTCTCAGATTGATATTTGTGCGTCTTTTAAATGGAATTTATAAGTGTTTTGAGGTCGGCCGCCGGATCGTCGGATTTTTCTAGCGTTTTTACTTTTTCGATGAATTGATCCATGTTTTCGCCGCATTGAGCATAAAGCTTTTCGAAATCGCTCAAGTCTTCCATGTAGGTGCGCAGTAAACCAAGAGTTGCATTGTTCATCGTTTCAGTTAAAAACCGGCTATAGCTCGCGGCTTTCATTTTAGGGCTCAACTGCGTTCTAAAAGCTTCTTTGATCTTTGCAAACTGTTCTTGCCGCAGTTTTTCGTTTTGTTCAGAGTTAGATTTATACCAGCTCTCGAGCTGTCTGATCTGTTCAGAGATAAAAGCAGCAAAAAGCTTATCATCCTCGTACTCGGCCAAGATGGTTTTAAGAGTTGGCGAGTCTGCACCTTCATGTTTTTTATAGAACATTTCAGTGCCTTTGTTGCCGATAAACACCGCCAGACGTTCATTAAAATCAGCGTTGTTTTTGATGTAGATCGTGGTGTGGACGATTTCGTGGATAATCGTATTTACCAAATCATGGTCTTTATAACGAAGCATCGACGATAACACTGAATCTTTAAACCAACCAAGAGTTGAGTAGGCCGATACGCCGCGCACATTTGTGTCTAAGCCCTGTTTTTGTAAATCTTTGGCTTCTTCTTTGGCCTCTTCTTCGCTGAAAAAACCTTTGTACGGCATTTTACCAATGATCGGGTAAGACCATTGGTAGTTTTTGAGTTCCCATTTGTAAGCGGCATTGACCACCCAGGTTACATAGGGACGTTTAAGATCAATGTAGGTGTCGTAATTTTTAGTCTGTTTTAAATGTAAATCATTAAAAGCAAACTCACGCGCGGCTTGGCTTAAACGGAGTTTACTTTTTTGCGCTTCGGTGAGCGCGCTGTCGCCGAGGGCTTCGTGTACGGGCACGCGGTCAGCCATCATTGAAAACTGGTTTTTGGCTGACTTAAAATAATAGCCAAGCTGGCAGCTTGAAAGAAGCAGAATAGTAAAAGCAAGCAGGGTGGTTTGTATCATGATTATAAAAACCAGTTAAGTCCCGCTTTAAAGGCGGTATCTTCGGTTTTGGTGCCGTCATCCATCGGCGTTTTCCATATGTCGTAACCTAAGCGAATCGAAAATTTTTCAGTCAGTTTATATTTTAATCCCACACCGTAACTTGGGGCTACGCCATCTTTGGTGGGAATCTCATAGGCGTTGGCGTTCTGGTATTTGATCAACGCTTTTTTGGTAATGTAGGCTGCCCCACCTTTGATGTAAGGCTGAAAATCACTGCGCTGGTCAGTTAAAATAAAAATCAAATCGGTGCCTGCAATATTTGACGTCTGCTGGATCACCCGTTGTGAAGTGACATCGTTTTCCTGATTTTCGTAAAACGATTCGGTGTAACTCAGCTCTAACGCGATTTTTTCAAAGAGATAAAATGACAATGATGCGGATTTGGTTTCAGATTGGTAGTAGTTGGTCGCATTAAAATTTTTCTTTGAAAAACCGTAACTTAAACCGATCTCGGTGGTCATGGCCTGGGCGGTGAAATGTGCGAAAATAAGAGTGAAAAATAGTACTGATTTCATTCCTCTATTTTATCTGAAAACCGGGGCTGTGGCTGTGCTCTCAGTTCACGATAACGCGAATTCTGTACCTAAGACGAACGCGACCACCGTCAGACTGGACTTTGGCTTTGGGTGGATTCGGAAAAAACTTCGCATTTTTAAACGCGTAGATACCCGCTTCATCAAACGGTTTAAAACCAGAGCTCTGCATGATCAGGCCTTCTTGATAAAGACCTGTTTGATCAAGCCAGATTTCAACCTCGGTCGTCCAGGCTTTGCCAGCGAGGGTTTTGTAAACATCGGTCGGCATTCGGGCAAACAGCGCATCTAAACGCTCGGCCCACCGCGGGTAAAATAAACTTAAAATGCGGCTGTAAAACGACGCATAGATGTGGGCATCGGCATTTAAATTGGTGGCAGAGCCACTCTGAATTTCGCGGGGTAACTCATAGGGTACTGTCGATTCCTGCACCCGCGCCATTTGCTGCTGCATCTCCTGATGTAGGGCTTTGGCAAACTCAGGCACATCGCCATCTTCGTGACTTGCCGGATTTTTTTGTGCTGGTTGGTTTTGGGCGGAGTTTGCTTTCTGTTGGCCGCGCGAAGGATCGCGGTTTTCAAAAGCTCCGAGCTTTGAAGCGCGGGTTTGTTTTTCAAAACGCTGGTTTTTCTCGGCTATAAACTGCGCCGGATCGGACATGTCTTTTGGTTCTGGTGTGTTCGAATTTTTAACCACCGGTTTTTCGAAGTTATTATTGCGTTTTTCCTGCGGTTTTTCTTCGACGACTTCGATGATTGTCTCACTCGACGTAGGTCTGGTCAGTGCTGGCAAATGCCAGACCCCTTGGTACATCAGAAAGTGTATAAACAGACTAAGCGCTGTCAGCGCCGTTAAACGCAACATAATGCTTTAAACTGTATCATTTCTGGATCTCAAGTTAAGACAATTTTTTGCCGATAGGAGTAGTGCATATAGGTAGGGGAAGCTTTGTGACCCCAGGGGGATAAAATGGCAAAAGTGATCGATATTACGCCACGTCTGAAAACAGTAAATACAACAAATACTCACGAAATCGGTGGTAGCGATCAAAAACTGCTTAATATGCAGGAACTTAAAGGCAAGTTTCAGCCAATTATTCTAAAAGAACGCCGTCAGGTTGAGCGTACGATTTTATCTGACTTAATTAGTGGCATGTTGGTGTTGCCGGAAAAAGGTTTATACAAAGTTTCGATGTACGATATTTCGGGCGATGGTTTATCTTTTACTTTAGATAAACATATGGGGTCGTTCCAAGTGGGCGAAGAGATCGCATTACGTGTTTACCTTAACTCTAAAACTTACTTTCCTTTACATGTAAAAGTGAAGCACGCGACGTACGATGCACAAGAAGAAGTGGTTCGTCACGGTGTGGAGTACATGAAGGGATCTGCGACAGATGTTGCGCTTCAGCATTTTGTGAACTTCATTATTTCATTAAACGAAGGTTTACAAATCGACGACGGCGATCTGCTTGCCGGCCCGTCGCTGGCGTAAAATTAACAAAAATATTTTTTAATTTTCTTTACACTGAAGTCTGACTGATGTGCAATTTATGTAGGTGCTCGTCTGCGAGCGCCGGTCATAATTCCACGGAGGTCGAATTGAGTTCTAATCCTACACCAGCAGCCAAAACTAAACGCCGTAAAATTGTTTTAGACACGAATGTCATTCTATTTGATGCTTTCGCGTTACTAAAATTCGGTGATGCTGATTTACATATTCCGTTTGCCGTTATCGAAGAAGTCGATAAGTTCAAACGTGACCAGGGTGAGAACGGTCGAAACGCGCGTCAATTCAGCCGCTTTGTCGATGTCTTAAGATCAAAAGGTAATTTAGCTCAGGGTGTGCAGATCGATAACCACGAAACTATCGTGTACATCACAACAGACATGATGATGGCCGGAGTTCCTGCCGAATTGGATCAGAACAAAGCCGATAACCGTATTTTAAGTACGGCCTTAGCTCTGCAAAAACAGCATCCGCGCGCAAAAGTAGAGTTGATTTCTAAAGACATTAACTTACGTATCAAAGCCGATGTTTACGGCATTAATGCCAAAGATTACGATAACTCTGATGTGAACCAGGATGATCTTTACGAAGGTTATCTAGAGATCGAAGTAAAGCCCAACGACATCGATACTTTTTACCGCGAGAAAAAATTCGTTCCGGATGTAAAATTATACTCTAACCAGTACGTGATTTTAAAAGATGCTTCTAATCCGAATCATTCGGCCATTGGCCGTTTTTCGGGTATCGAAAAAGCCATTGTGCCGTTAATCAATCCGCCGGATTCGATCTGGGGAATTCATGCCCGTAACGTCGAGCAAAGTTTTGCTCTTGATGCTTTGTTAAACGACGAAATGATGATGGTTTCACTGGTTGGTAAAGCGGGTACGGGTAAAACCCTGTTAGCGATTGCAGCGGGTTTATTTAAAACTTTAGATGAAGGTCGTTTTCAGCGTTTATTAGTATCGCGCCCGATCTTTCCGATGGGTCGTGATATCGGTTATTTACCGGGTGATATCGAGCAAAAATTAAATCCGTGGATGCAGCCGATTTTTGATAACGTAGAATTTTTAATGGGTGCTGATAAAAAAGCTGCAGGCCGTGCCCAAGAGCTGATCAACCAAGGTATGCTGAATATCGAGCCACTTACGTATATCCGTGGCCGCAGTATTCCTAAGCAGTACTTGATCGTTGATGAGGCGCAGAACTTAACTCCGCACGAGATTAAAACGATTATTACCCGTGCTGGTCGCGGTACTAAGGTGATTTTAACCGGTGACGTCTATCAGATCGATAATCCGTACGTAGATTCAGCGAACTCTGGATTAACTCACGCAGTGGAAAGATTTAAAGGTCAGAATATTGCGGCCCATGTCACACTGACTAAAGGTGAGCGTTCTGAGCTTGCAGAATTAGCGGCAAATATTCTATAACTAGTTGCTATGTCATCATCAAAATTTTTAGAAGAAGAAAACGCAAGACAACAACAAAAAGACGTCGGCTACAAAGCCGTCGTCAAACAGGTTATTACCGACAAAATGGTTCGCCAGTTTGCCGAAGTGTCTGGTGATTTTAATCCGATCCATCTTGATGATGAGTACGCTAAAACGACTATTTTCAAACAACGTATCGCGCACGGGATGATCTTGGGCGCGATCATTTCTCGCTGTTTAAATACGGCAATTGGCACCGGCGGTATTTACCGCGGCCAAACGTTAAAATTTTACAACCCGGTATTTATCGACGACGAAATCACTTTTGAACTAACGATCACCAAATTACACCGTAGCCGTGGTTTAGGAGTAATTGAAACGATTGCCAAAAAGGCTAACGGTGATGTTGTTGCTAAAGGTGAAGCCACCATCGTGATGGCGGCCAATGTCGCTGGTAGCGAAGCCGGCGCTCAATAGTATAGATTTCTTATTTTTTTAATTGAGCTTCCAGATTTTTAAGAATCAGGCGAACACCATCGCGGATTTCAACGAATCTATCCATTGAAACATCAAGTTTACAGAACATTTCAAGGCCGACATCTTTGGCTTTGCTTTCCATGTCTTCGCCTTTTTTTGTAAGCTTGATAAAAATTTCGCGTCCGTCAGTGGCAGATTTTCTTTTGCTAATCAATTTTTCTTCAATCAGGCGATTAATCAACGGGGTCAGTGTTCCCGAATCTAAGAGTAAACGGTCGCCGAGCTGTTTGAGTGAAACATTGTTTTTCTCCCACAGCAGGGTCATGACAAGAAACTGCAAATAGGTCAGCTTCAGCTTTTTAAGTGGTCCTGCATAGGCCTGCCCCATAAGCCTTGAGGCAGTATATAGGTTAAAACACAGAGCTTGCTCAATTTGGATTCGTTCTGACATGCGGCTAGATATATCAAAAGGACCCTGTAAAACAATCAAAATTCACCCACCCTATAAAAAATAGATTGTATACAATCTATTTTTTGGATACAGGAAAGCTGCAAGCAATGAGGTCTCAGTGTTACAGACGATAAAATCCAGCCCTGGCGCATTCGGGATGGATGTTGTTCAGAAAAAATATAATCTAAGTTTAGGTGAGCCCCACTTAAGCCGCTTTCCTTTAAGTGTATTAGCTGATCTGGTGACTGTTAAAGAAATTCATCGTTATTATCCGTCTTGTGGCAGCGAGACTTTACGTCTGTCATTATTACGTAAATATTATCCCGGATTAAATCTTGATAATATCAGCATCACCCACGGTGCAATCGGCGCATTGGATGTGATTTTGCGCAGCTATAGTCATTTATCTGATGGCCCAACAGAGATCTTACTTCCTGATCCGGGCTTTCCGCCTTATGAAAAGTTAGCTGAATTTTCTAAGTTACAAATCAAAAGGTATAAAATTAATTTAGCGCCAAGTGCAGAAACTTTGATTGATTGGTCAGGTCTGGCTGAGCAAATCAGTGCGCAGACGAAAATTATTCTTTTTAATTCACCGAATAACCCAACGGGCAAGTTGTTTACTGCTGATGATATGTTACAGCTTCGCCGGCTGTTAGAGGCTCATCCGCAACTGCATTTCATTATGGATGAAGTATATCGCGAGTTAATTTTTACTGCAGATAGACACCCGGAACTGACTTCGTTTTTAGACCGCGGGTACATCGTTGGAAGTTTTTCGAAAATGTACCCTCTGCAGGGTGCGCGCGTAGGCTGGGTTGTCACCAGCCCACAGCATATGAAAAAACTTATGCCTTATTTTAACAATGCTTACGGCGCTATTTCATCTTTTGGTCAGGAATTGGCCCAGACGATGTTAGAGAAAAATCTTAATTTTAGGGCTCCTTATGAAGAAGCCCTGGCTACGGTTGAAAAAGTACTGACTGATTACCAGATCCCGCACGTGACTCCACAAGGTGGTTTTTTCTACTTCTTAGATTTTAAATATGATGACCGTATCGTGACCCAGAAGCTTTTAGATCAAGGGGTTATGGTCACGGCTGGATCAGCTTTTGGTGATGCAGGTAAAAATCACATTCGCATCTGCTTCGCGCAAAAAACCGCGGATTTAGAAGCAGCTTTGCAAATTATCGCGACCCTGTGGCATGAGCTGCAGCATGAGAACTTATGAGTTTAGTTAAAGATCAAATCATTCAATTTATCGAAAATTTGAATCTGCAGCATGTTTATGGTGTGAGTGGCGCTAATATTGAAGATTTGTTTTCTGCTTTTCAGCATTCTAAAAAAACTAAACCGGTTTTGGCAAAAACTGAATACCAGGCGGCTTTAATGGCCATGGGCAGTTATTTAGTGCAACAAAAACCACATGTCGTGCTAACAACCTCTGGAGCCGGTGTACTTAATACCTTGCCTGTACTTGCTGAAGCATTCACAAGCCGAGTTCCGTTTGTCCTTATTGCCGGCCTGGTTCCAACCCCGTTGCAAGGTAAAGGTGGTTTTCAGGATACTTCAAATCAAAACGGAACCCTGGATCTTGAAGCCATGATTAAACCAAGTGCTGGATTTTTACAGCAGGTCAGCAAAGCTTCAGAGGTTATGCCAGCGTTACAGCAGGCCTTTGTATCTGCAGAAGTAACGAAAAAACCAGCGGTTATCCTGATTCCCAAAAACATACTGACCGAAACTGCAGATGCCTTACCTTTTGCAGTTACACCGGCGGCGCTTACGCCATCACCCGGCTTAGAAGCTATCTTAAAGCCACTTAAAAATTTAAAAACATCGCCGCTGTTAATCCTGGGTGAAGAGGTGGTTCACTTAAAAAAACGTGAAAACTTAAATCAATTGGCGCAAAAGCTGAACGCCCGGGTAGCTGTAACTCCACAGGCCAAAGGATTTTTTAACCACAAAGATTCGCGCTTTTTAGGTTTGACCGGAATGATGGGGCACGGCTCAGTAGTAGAATTTGCCGCGCAGGCTGAGACAGTTGTTGTCTGGGGAAGCCGCTTGGATTTGTTAAACCGGGTGGGCTTAGAAGATGTGTTAGCGAAAAAAACCTTGTTTCATTTTAGTTACTTCAGTGACGACAGCTATGTACCTGCGACATTTAAGGCGGTCGGTGATTTAGATATGATCATGACGGAGTTATTAAATGACCTTTAATGAAGCGCTCTCTTTGATCAATGAGTTCATCGACCGGCAAACAAATGTGTTTGTCGATGCAGGTAATACCGGAGCTTTTGCTTTAAACCAGCTATCCTTACATGGCCAAAGCCTTTGTTATGTGTCGTTGGCGATGGGTGGTATGGGAAACAGTTTAGGGGTGGCGATGGGCGCTGCTTTTACGTCTCAAAAAAGAAGTGTTGTGCTTTTAGGGGACGGTTCATTTTTAATGTACGGCCTTGAAATTCACACGGCGATTGAGCACCACCTGCCGGTTGTTGTTTTTATTTTTAATAACAATTCGCACGGCATGTGTTCGACCCGCGAAGCCGTCTTTATGGGTAAAGAAACAGGGCTTAATAATTTTAAGAAAAGCTATTTTGCAGCAGGGCTTAAACAAATGTTTCCGACATTGGCTGCTTTTGAAGTGAATGACCTGTCTGATCTACAACAAAGTTTAAAGCAGACCGCCGACTACTCAGGCCCGGCAGTTATTTCAATTAATTTACTTAACAATGAAAATCCGCCTTTTGTGGCGTTTAACAAAAAGGAATCCTATGAGCCAAAATAATCACGTTGAGAATATTCCCGGGCTTCGTCGCACCGAAAACACTGATAAAGTGGAAATGGGCGGCTTGATGGCCGATATTACGCACGCAGTTTATCCACACGACGATATCTACGGCGATTATTGTCCGATTCAGGATTATATCAATTGTCCTCCTGAAAAAGTTTTTGAATACATGGCCAATCCCTATAGTTTACAGGAGTGGACTTACAGCATGCGCGATTTTAAAAAAGTTAACGACGATGGATTATTCGTTGGCCGCGACCGTATCGGAGATAGCACCGATATTTATTTTAAAGTTAAAAGCAATAAAGAGGCTCTGACGGTAGATTACCACTGCGCCTGGGATCAAGGTGATGATCTGTGGATGATTTATCTAAACCGCATTGTACCGGCAGAACTGGTTTTAAACAAACCAGGCTCGGTGGTTTTTTGGCAAAATTGCCGCCACCCGAATTACCTGAAAAATCCATATCCTGAAAAAGCACCGCAAGGCCGGCCGTGGGTAGGGCAGTTTTGGGATTTCTTTTACGCCGGCCACACTGTTGAATTACAAAATCTAAAGAAAATTTTGGAATACCGTCACTCAAATAATTTACCTATGGGACCGTTATGAATATCAGCCTGATCGATGTTGAAGAAATTATGCCAAAGAAAATCGTGACGAACGATTACTTTGGTGAAGCCGAAGTTCGTCAGAAAAACAGAATGTTTTCCGGAACGGTCGAGCGTCGCCATATGGAGCGTGATGAATTGGCTTCGGATTATTTAGCTGAAGCTGCCAAAAAGCTGTTACTTCGTTTAAATTTAAACCCGCAAACGGATGTCGATATGATTCTCACGAACGTATCAATTCCCGATCAGCCATTTACCGGCTGCGGAGCTGTGGTGAATAAAAAAATCGAAGGTAAAGCCAAGTGGATTTTTGATGTTCATAACACGGGATGCATTTCATTTTTATATTTATTGGATATGGCAAAAACCTACATGCAAGCGAATAAAGTTCGCCATGCTTTAATTTGTGTTGCTCAAACTGCTGCCGGGCGTATCTTTGGTCAAGAAGACACACGGCAACTGGCGCAAGCGGCTATTCCAGGTGATGGATTTGCTGTGGCCTATGTTACGGCAAGTGATGAACGCCCGATTTTAAGTATGGGATTTAAAAATTATCCCGAATATTCTGAAGATATGTATGCCGATTACAATGGCGCTAAATGGTGGGAGTCACGTTCAAGTTCTGGACGTATTGATTTTAATGAAGATAAATCAGCGATGATCGTGGCCCGAGGTAACAAGGCTGTTCCTGAAATGATCTATAAGGTATGCGCAGATATCAAAGTTAAAACAACAGACATCAGTTATTTGATTACGAATCAGCCGAATAAAACCTTCTTGCGCAACTGGCGTGAGGCTGCCCAGCTCCCTCCGGAAAAGCATCTGGATACGTTTGAAAAGTACGCTAATTTATTTGGCGCCGGTGTTCCGGTAACATTAGCCGAAGCGATCAAAAATCAAAAAATCAAAAAAGGTGATTTGGTTTGTTTAGCGGGCTTTTCGCATGCTTGTGATTACTCAGCAGCAGCCCTGATCAGATGGTAAGCTAAAGAACATCCTCTAGATTTTTTCTAAGTGTAGTCTTAAACTCATCGGCCGAGACCTTGTCTTGGCCTAATATTTTTTCAACCGAAATCATGGTTTCAGTTTTAAAACCACAGGGATTAATTCCGGTAAAAGCGGTAGGATCGTCAAAAAAGTTAATCGCGGCCCCGTGATAAGTGATCCATTTTTTTACCGCGATACCAAGAGATGCGATCTTTTGGTTTTTTATCCACACACCGGTTTCGTCGGTTTCAACTTGTTGCCCTGGCATTTTCTGCGGTGTTTTACCTTCGGCCTGAATGCCGTAATAGCCCAGAGTTTTAACAATAGCCGACTCTAAAGTTCGTAAATAAGCGCGCACATCTTTGATGCGAAAAATCGGATAAACCACGATTTGCGAAGGGCCATGATAGGTCGCACGACCGCCACGGGATACTTCGATCACCGGGCCTTGCCATGCGAATATATCAGTGGGTTGAGTTTGTCGGCCGGTAGTAACAACTGCGTGATGAGAACAAAAGATTAAGAAGCCTGGGTGCTGCTCGCCTGATGATAACAACTGATCAAGTTTTTCAACATACTCTAGCTGTTTTTTCATAGCCTCATCGTAAGAGATGAGGCCCCAGTCTTCGAAAATCATACCGGTTACGCGTGCGCCGATTTAGCGCCCGTTAAAGGCTTTTGAATAATATGAATCGCGTGACCTAAAGTAGCTTCAGCCGCTTCCATCATCGTTTCACCTAATGTTGGATGCGGATGGATGGTAAGCGCCACGTCTTCTAATCTGGCACCCATTTCAATCGCCAGTGCTGCTTCAGAGATTAAGTTTGAAGCTTCAGGGCCAACGATATGAACGCCAAGTAAAACGTGAGTTTTCTTATCCGCGATCATTTTTACAAAACCGTCAGTTTCCATCATGCTCACCGCTCTGCCGTTGGCTGCAAATGGGAACTTCGAGATTAATAAATCGTTAAAACCTTTAGCTTTGCATTCAGCTTCAGTCATACCCGCTGAGGCGATTTCTGGATCAGTAAACACCACCGCAGGAACTGTTTTTGCGTCGTAAACGCGATTAATGCCAGAGATAATCTCTGGAACCATAACACCTTCGTGCGACGCTTTGTGCGCAAGCATAGGTTGGCCGCAGATATCACCGATGGCGAAAATGTGCGGAACGTTGGTTCTGCGTTGAGCATCAACTTTAACAAAGCCGCGCTCGTCAACCGCGATACCAACACCTTTAAGATTAGCCTGATCGCCATTTGGACGACGGCCCACTGTAACTAAGATTTTATCACATTTGATCACTTCGTCTTTACCGTTGATTTCAACAGTCACTTCATAACCATCTTTAGTTTTCTTCTGGCCTTTGGCTTTAGCACCAAACTTAAACTGAATACCGGCTTTTTCAGCTTTACGGGCCACAACTTGGGCACATTCAGGATCAACTACGCCAGCAAGCAGAGAAGTCTGCGCTTCAACAACGATCACTTCAGAACCTAATTTACGTAAGTAAGAAGAAATTTCTAAACCTATGTAACCACCGCCGATCGCAACTACGCGCTTAGGGATTTCATCAAAGTTTAAAGCGCCCGTTGATGAGCAGATATCTTTTTCATCAAACGGAAAACCCGGGATCTCAATCGGGCGCGAACCCGTGGCAATAATGAAATGTTTAGCCGTGATTGAATCAGTACCAGTTGAAGATTTAAGAGTTAATTCTTTAGTCGTTTTGAAAGTCGCTTCGCCTTTTAAGATGGTAACCTGGTTACCTTTTAAAAGTTGATTCACACCGCCAGACATTTTGTCGCAGACAGATTGTTTCCACTTAACTAAAGTTTTCATATCAACGTCGATTCCGCCTTTGATATTTAAGCCCATAGTTTTAAAATCGTGTTGAGCACGGTGTAACATGTGAGTTGCCGTGATCATCGCTTTTGACGGGATACAGCCTACGTTTAAACAAACGCCGCCTAAGGCTTCGCGTTCGATAACAGCTGTTTTAAAACCTAATTGGGCCGAGCGAATTGCCGCCACATAACCACCGGGACCAGAGCCAATTACTACGATATCAAAATTTTGCATAAATTACTTATTTCCTTCTTGTGGGTGCTGTTTGTCGTATTCAGCACGGCCTTTAAGATAACCATTTTTAAATGCGCGCTCTAAAGTTTTTGGGCAGTTGCCTGTGTAAACTCCGCCTTGTCGGCCGAACCGCAAACCGCCATCGTAACTGCAGAACGAAGCTTGTTCTTTAGCCGGTTCAGGGGGGTTCGGGTCAACAGGTGCGGTTGCCTTAGATTCGCTCGAGCTTTGTTGTTCCCAATGCGTAGATGGCACTAGCACAGGCGCAGAACTGCAACCTGTCGTTTGTAGGGCCATCGCAAATAATGAGAACAATAAAATCTTTTTCATACTTATTCCTATGACATTCCCATCATCATCACGCCGGGATTTTGGATCTTAGCGAAGAACGATTTTAAGAAGTTCGCTGCCACAGCGCCATCGATTAAACGGTGGTCTGCAGTGATTGTGTAGTTCATTGATTTGATAAAACCGATAGAGCCGTCTTTGTTTAAAACCGGTTTATCAGACATTTTGTACATACCAAGGATCGCTACTTCAGGGTGATTGATGATTGGTGTTGCATAAGTACCGCCCACAGAACCGATGTTTGTGATCGTGATTGTTGCGCCTTTCATCTCGTCTGGTTTTAATTTTCCGTCACGGGCACGTTTTGAAAGATCTAAAATTTCTTTAGAGATTTCTAAAATTGTTTTTTGGTCAGCATTTTTAATCACTGGCACCACTAAACCATTTGGCGTGTCGGCGGCAAAACCGATGTTGAAGTATTTTTTATAAACGATTTGTGAATTGGCATCGTCAATTGAAGCATTAAACTGCGGAAATTCTTTGATCGTCGCAATTAACGCCTTCATCGCAAACGGTAAGTAGGTAATCTTAGTTCCGTTTTTCTCAGCGTAATCTTTTAATGACTCACGTAAGGCTACTAACTGCGTGACATCAGCTTCATCCATTAATGTGAAGTGCGGGATAATCGCTTTAGACATTTGCATGTTTTGTGCGATTTTTTTGCGGATGCCGATTAAGTCTACGCGCTCTTCTAATTGCGCATTGGTCGATTTGTATTCTGGTTTCGGGAAGTTCATAGTAGGTGTTCCCGCAGACGTAGCACCTGCACCAGTTGATACAGCGGCTTTTGCTTGGCCACCTTTAGCGCTTAATACGTCTTCACGAGTTACGCGGCCAGCGAGTCCAGAGCCAGTCATCGTGTTGATATCAACACCCATCTCGCGCGCTAAACGGCGAGTCGCCGGAGTGGCTAACACACGTGATTCAGCTACAGGAGGGTAGATGCCACCGGCTGCTGCTGCTACCGCAGCCGAAGCTGTCATTTGTGGCGCTGGCGTTGGAGCTGCTTTCGGAGCTGGAGCGTGAGCGCCATTACCATTTGCGTGGGCGGCCGGAGCCGGAGCTGCTGCGGTCGCACCAGCGGCACCTGATAAAATTAAAATCACAGATTCAACTTTGATCACATCGCCTTTTTTAAACTTTAATTCTTTAACAACGCCCGCTACAGGGGTCGGCACTTCAACGGTGGCTTTGTCAGTCATAATCTCTGCAACAGTTTGGTCAGCTTTAACTGTATCACCAACATTTACAGTCCATTTAACTAATTCACCTTCAGTAACACCTTCACCTAATTCCGGAAGTTTAACATTGGTTGTGCCACCGCCAGTTGCAGCCGGGGCTGCGGCCTGTGGGGCTGCAGCGGCCGGAGCCGTAGCCGGAGCAGCTTTTGGCGCCGGTGCAGAAACCGTCGTGCTGGCAGCGCTGTCTAATTTTAAGATCACAGACTCAACTTTGATCACTTGGCCCGGTTTAAATAATAATTCTTTAACTGTTCCTGCGATTGGGGTCGGAACTTCAACCGTTGCTTTGTCAGTCATGATTTCGCAAACAGTTTGATCAGCTTTAACTTGGTCGCCTGGTTTTACCAACCATTTTACTAATTCGCCCTCAGTTACGCCTTCACCTAATTCAGGTAATTTAATATCAGCCATTTCTAGTTGTTTCCTTTCAAACGATCTACTTTATTTAATTCTCTATTTTGTTTAATCATACCTTCTAAGAAGAACTCACCGGCGCGGTAAGAACTTCGAACCAATGGGCCAGAAGCCACGTATAAAAATCCCATAGCTTCTGCCGTCTCCTGCCAGAATTTAAATTTTTCTGGCGTTACGAACTCAATCACTTTTAAATGCTTAGGTGTTGGTTGTAAGTACTGGCCAAATGTCACCACATCGCATCCGACTTCGCGCAGGTCTTTTAAAGTTTGAATCACTTCTTCATCTGTTTCGCCTAAGCCCAGCATGATTGAAGATTTAGTATAAATTTTTGCATCAAATTTTTTAACTAACTTAAGCACGTCTAATGATTGGCGGTATTTAGCGCGCGGGTCGCGCACACGCGGGGTTAAACGCTCAACAGTTTCAATATTGTGGGCAAACACATCCGGATAACTTGCGGCTAGGTGAAGAATTAATTTTTCATCACCACGGAAGTCCGGCGTTAAAATTTCTACGATTAAATCTGGATCAAGTTTTTTAGCCGTGTTGACAGTTCTGGCGAAATGGTCAGAACCTTGATCTGGCATATCGTCGCGATCAACCGAAGTGATCACCACGTATTTTAGTTTCATTTGCGAAATCGAATACGCCACCTTTTCCGGTTCAAACGGATCAACTGGCGGAAGACCGGTTTTTGCATTTCCAGTTTTCACGTTGCAGAAGCGGCAGCCGCGCGTGCAGGTATCGCCCATGATCATGATGGTGGCTGTTCCGCCAGACCAGCATTCGCCCATATTTGGACAGCGGGCTTCTTGGCAAACAGTAGCAAGTTTTAATTCGCCTAACATGTCTTTGATGCGCGCGTAGTTTTCGCCCGCTGGAGCTTTTACTTTCAACCAATCCGGTTTGCGGACTGGTTGAGGAGTTGCTCCTGAATCTTGATTTTCGCCAGCGTTTCCGCCTGGAACGTCATTCAACATATTGCCACCTTTTAGTGCAAAAAAATATCACTGAATTTAGAGCTATATTACTAGCTTCAAAGAGGGGGCAAAGCAAAGGTTTTTACTTTGAATCGGAGAGTTAAACAGGGGTTCAAAAGCTAATAAACTGAAGCAAGCGTTTTCTCAGGGTGGCAATCGAGAATATTCGCTATAAAACAAGGCCATGCAAGGGTTTTATGTTGCTCATTGGTTGTCTAATCAACTCTTGTTTGTTAGCTATATAGGCTATGACATTAATGCATGAACCATTACGTAAACTCGTTTCTCAAACGCTTATTAAGTTAATTCAAACTCAGCTCACTGCAGGCGGTGTTGCCGAGGATGTGATGAGTGCCGGAGATGTTTATAAAGCCTTAGTTGAACCGCCAAATACTGATCTTGGCCACTTAGCTTTCGGTTGTTTTATTACCGCTAAAAATTTGAAAAAAGGTCCGCCGGTTGTTGCCCAACTTCTGGCGCAGGAATTAAAGAATGAATGTGCGCAAAATGTAATATTGAAAAAAGCCATCGCCTCGGTTGAGGCCGCTGGCCCATATATCAATATCAAATTTACGCCGGCTGGTCTTGCTGATTACGTTTTAAAACCGATTTTATCGGGCGAAACTTTTAAGGCGCAGTTAACTGAGGCGACGCCGAAAATGATGATCGAGTATTCACAGCCAAATACGCACAAAGAGTTACATGTGGGCCACATGCGCAATATGTGCTTGGGCGATGCAATCGTAAGATTACTAAGGTATTCAGGCTACAACATTTTAGCTTCGACATTTCCTGGTGATGTGGGAACACACGTAGCGAAATGCTTATGGTACATGAAATACCACAATAAAGAGTCAATCCCGATGTTAAACAAAGGGGCCTGGTTGGGTGCGATGTACTCGAAAGGTAATCTTTTACTGGAAGACCAGGAAGGCACACCGCAAGCAGAAGAGAATAAAAAAATTCTCACTGAAATCTTAAAACAATTAGAGCATAAAAACGGTGAGTACTACGATTTGTGGAAACAAACACGTGAGTGGTCGATTGAGTTAATGAAGGATGTATACAAGTGGGCTGATGTGCACTTTGACCACTGGTATTTTGAATCGGATGTGGATTCTGATTCGATTAAAACCATTAAAAAATATCATGCCGAAGGTAAACTTGTAGAGTCGCAAGGGGCTATCGGCCTTGATTTTTCAAATGAAAACCTGGGTTTTTGTCTGTTGCTGAAATCTGACGGTACCGGCTTGTATGCAACTAAAGACGTAGAGCTTGCGCGCCGTAAGTTTGAAGACTACAAAATCGAAAAATCAATTTATGTCGTTGACCAAAGACAGGCCTTACACTTTAAGCAGGTATTTAAAACTTTAGAAGTTTTGGGTTTTGAGCAGGCTAAAGATTGTTTCCACTTGCAGTATAACTACGTTGAACTTCCAGACGGGGCGATGAGCTCACGCAAAGGTAATATCGTGCCGTTAACTTCATTGGTTGAGACGATGCGAAACCATATCAAAGCCGAATACCTAAACCGTTACGCCAACGAATGGACACAGGAAGAAATCGAAACTGTGGCAGACCAAGTGGCCAAAGGTGCGATCAAATACGGCATGTTAAAACAGGATACCAATAAAAAAATCGTGTTCGATATGAATGAGTGGACAAAGCTTGACGGTGAGTCTGGTCCGTTTATTCAGTATTCATTTGCACGTATTAATTCGCTACTTAAAAAGTTCACATTCGATGCCAAGGCTGAGTTTGTGCCTGATGTTTTAGCCCACAATTCTGAGCTGAAACTGATGCAGCATTTGATGAACTTTAATACGGTGGTTTTAAATTCGGCCGAGAACTATAAGCCTGCGGCGCTTTGCTCTTACTTATACGATACGGCGAAGAAGTTTAATACCTTCTACCATGACTGTGCGATCGGTACCGCAGAAACACCTGATCTTAAAAAAGCGCGTTTAGCGCTGGCTTACTCGACAGGAGCCGTGATCAAACATGGTTTAAGCTTGTTGGGAATTCCGGCTCCGGAACGCATGTGATCTGAAATAAAAAAGCCCCGGTCTTGCGATCGAGGCTTTTGAGGTTAAGTCTTTATTATTTTTGCGAGTAATTACTCAGCAAGACCCAGCCAAACTTGTAAACGAGCACGTGAACCGATCAGGTTTCTAGACGTAGCTTCGATCACAATAGACTCAACACGTACAGAGTAGTAGCGGTCTAAACGTACACGTACGTCACGGCCTTCTCTTACGGTACCTGCTGCTAAGTGAATTGTGCGGCCGTTAGATAAACGGGCGTAAGCGCGGGCGATGTCAGTATCTGCTGATGTTGAACGTAATAAAACTTCGTTCACTAAGCGGTGATTGGCGTGGAAGCGGATAGTTTCAGTGACTTTATCCACTTTGTTTGTGCCCATATCTAACCAACGGTAAGTGCGCGCCGGACCGTAGTCACCGTAACCTGGATAAGATGGGTAACCCGGCTCATACGGGTTTGGCTCGTATGGATTTGGTTCATACGGGTTACCTGGGTATGGAGCTGGTTGTGGGTGGTGCGGGCGGCCCGGACGGCCGTGGCCATCACCGTTTCCTGGCACTAAATACTGAGCTTGTGCTAAGCCTGCGATTAACATAATCGCTAAGAATAATGATTTCATAAATCCCCCCTGTTTAAATTTTGACCCCGCTTGCGACTGCAAACTGGTGTCATTTGTTTAAAAAAACTTGTTTTAAAAGCTGTTGGAACACATGAAGCAAAAGATCAGCCAAAAAAAAGTGGCTCAAATGGCACCTTTCCTAGTATAAAAGTGGTGACATTCGGTGTTCCAAAGCAGTGGAACACAAATGGTTTTTTAATATATTTTAAGGTTGCCAAATGAAATTTGAAAAAAAATTGCATGAAGGAATTTTACTTTCTCGTTATAAAAGGTTTTTCGCTGATGTGGAATTAGACGGGGAAAAGTTAACAATTCATGTGCCGAATACGGGTTCACTTAAGGCGGTCATTGAAAAAAATCCTGCGCAGCCGCAGAGGTGCTGGTTTTCGCTGCATGGTGATGCTTCAAAAAAGCTTAAAGGCACCTTAGAAGCCGTGCAGACCGAAGAAGGGGCGTGGGTTGGTGTTAATACTTCTAATCCGAACCGCGTGGTAACTGAAGCCATTCAAAATGCGATTGATACCGGTACACCGTTTTTAAGAGAGTGGGCCGAGTATGGTTTTTACAAACCCGAATACAAAATCTCAAAAGAAACGCGTTTAGACGGGGCGTTCTTTTTTAAAGCCATGGATCTGGATAATCCGAAAGCGAAAAAACATTTTATTGAAATTAAAAACACCACCTATCGCGCCAAAATCGATAAAAAACCGCACGCGCAGTTTCCTGATGCGGTGACTGAGCGCGGGCAAAAGCATATTCAGGAGATGATGCAGCTGATGCAGCAGGGGCATAAGTGTGAACTGATTTTTGCGGTACAAAGAAATGACGTCGATTATTTCTCGCCCTGTGATTTAGATCCTGATTACGTTCGGCTTCTTAAAATGGCCGCCCAACAAGGCCTGATTATTTCGCCGCTGATCATTGATATTTCACGTGATGAAGTCAAACTGACCACGAAAAAATTAGACGTGGTTTTGTAGTTACATTTTCATGCAGATGGCATAAACAGTAATTGTATCGGTACTGCCAGCAGTGCACTTCCATGTCGTATCTGTATCCGGCATCGATCCAATTATTCGATTTGTGCCAGATGAAAGTTGACAGCCACCACCTATAATTTTTTTGCCGGCAGAGCAGCCGATTGAGCAATTCATAACACTGGTACAGCTTGCAAAGACTCGCTCGTAGCCGCCGACCGCGGTAGTTTGGGTTGAACCATCGTTAAATTCAACCCCCGCAGTTGTGCGAATAGTTCCACTGACAGTTAAGGTGCGTGTTGGAGCATTTGTACCGATACCGATATTGCCGCTATTCGACATCGTCATGTAAGCGTTCGTCGGATTGCCGAACTGAATTCCGCCGCTTGAACGCAATGCTAAAGTATCGCTAAGTCCGCCATTAGGAAACATACTTGATGCAGCGGTGCCGCTCCAGCCGATATAAGCGCGATCGCCGCCCGAGTTGGCGATCGACAAGTAACCGCTACTTGAGTTGTTTGGATAATAAAAGCGGGCCAACTGCCCGGAGAATGCCGAGATGACATCTAATGAACCATAGGTGCGCACTGTTGAAGAGGCCGTTACCAGGTTAATATCAAAGGGTGAATTAATAGCGCTAATGTTATCAATTTCATTCGGACTTTTACCCTGGGCAATGGCGTTACGGGTGCCACTGTTGTTGGTTAAAAATAAATTCTGACCGTCGTATTCAACCGAACCAGCTGTCGCTGAGGCCAATAGAGAATTACTTGAAAATTTTAACGGTACCGTGCCGCTGCTGGCGCCTAGGTGTAATTTGGCATCCGGGTAAGCGGTACCAATACCGACATTGCCTGTTTGTTTCACGACAAAGCGTGGTTGCCATGACAAACCATTATCGACACTTGATGAAAGACCAAAGAACGTTTCTGTGGCCGTTGTATCAGAGAAAATCATCGCCTGCCTGTTAGCACCGTGTTCAGATGTGGCAATGACTCGGCCGGTTGTTCCTGACATCACGCCCATATTGAACGGATCTGACGACATCGCTTCAGTCGTGCTGATTCTAAAGTTGATGGTCGACATGCTCGTCAATAATGAAGTCACACTGAATAAACTTGCCGGTGCACTTGTCACATTGGGGCCGATACTGATACTGCCAGAAGTGCTGATATTGCCAGAAGCATTAATACTGCCTGCAGAGTTGATGTTGCCGCCGACACCTAAACCGCCATTTAAAACCATGGCCCCGTTATACGGATTAGAACTATTAGCATATGAAGTAACTATGACCGTTCCACTGGTGTTCAGTGAAAGGTTAGATGGTGAATTGATATTATAAATATTATCAATTGAATTTACCGAGTTGGTCGCAAGCATACGGCGGATCGACGAGTTGTCAGTAAAATATAAATTGTAACCGTCAAACTCGACGAAGCCTGGTGCAGCCGAGGCAACCAGCGTACCTGAGGCAAACTTAAGTGGCGCAATTGCGCCATCAGAAGCCAATTCTAAACGGGCGGCCGGATTGGCCACACCGATACCGACATGACCGCTATTTAAGACAATCAGATTTGTACTGTTGTTTGAAGATACTTTCAATCCATATTTATTTGTCAGAACATTGTCGACATTAATGCGAACACCACTTCCGTTGGCATCGGTATTAACAAAATTAGCAATCAATGGATTAGTAAAACTTGGTGCAGTTACGCTTAAGCCGATGTTAGAGTAAATAGTGCTCGAACCAATCGTAGCATTAAGTGTTGTCATCACACCAGTAGCATTACTTGACCACTGGGTTCCGCCGTTGGCGACCGGCAAAACACCGGATACATCGGTTGCTAAATTGATTGTCGTTTTCGTTGCCAAGGCAGATAGGCCTAAATTATTGCGCGCAGCGGTTGCCGATGAGATATCTGCCAGATTATTTACTGATTGCAGTGCGCCTAAGATACGCGGGTCATTACCTTGTGCCACAGTTCCGGAAGAAGTGCCAAAGTTCACTGACAGAGTACCGGAAGATGTGATCGCCCCGCCGGATAAACCGGTGCCCGCATTGACTAAAGTAACGGTACCTACACCGGCTGGGATCGACGTTGGCGTCCAGCTGCTGCCATCAAAGTAGAGCACCTGACCTGAAATCGGTGCCGTTGCGGCCAAAGGTATGCCGCGGATTTTTTGTAGTGTAGCTGTTGCCGAGCCAACTGCGGTTGAGATATCACCTGAAAAACTAGGTAAGTGGGTAGCCGGTAATGGACCAGAGATATTCGCACTGCCAAGATTGATACTGTTAAGGGTTGCAAATGCGCCTAATCCCAAATTGTTGCGTGCAGCAGTTGCAGAAGTTAAATCAGATAAATTATTGGTCTTAATTGCGTAATTTGCCAACGCCGAAGCTGAAGCCGGAGTATAACCTAAGGCAGAGGTAATTGCCGCTGAAGTGACAGCGGTTGTGGTGCTTACCGGTGTGTACCCTAAGGCCGAAGTGATCGCGGATGCCGTAACTGTGTTGCTTGATGGCGTTTGCCACGCAAGCGAACCAGTCACACCTTTGGTTAAAACCTGTCCCGGTGAGCCGCTAAAAAGTAAGGTGTTGGTGTCGGCCGAAGCCTGCACAAATTCGGCAGCATTTTTTCCGTTTAACATCGTGGCGTTATGCGCGTAAGGCACGGTGCCCAGTTTAATCGTGGCGGTAATATTCTGTTCAGAAAAATAAACCTGCACTAAGCGCGTGTCAGCTGCAGAAACTGAACAGTTGTTGCCGGCAAAGGTGGTTGTGCCGGAAACCGATCCGAAAAATAAATTTTGGGTAAAGCTATTTGGAGATCCCAAAACTGGAGACGAACTACCGATGCGGTGATTAATATTGCCTGCGCTATCTCCGGCGTTTGTAACATTCTCGCCGTAAAGGTAACATCCATTGGCTGAAACATAAAATACTAAATTTTTACCGGCCAAATCAATTGCATTACCGCTGCTATCGGTGAGCGAACCTTCAACTGCGATTTGCTGGTTTTCGCCAGATTGGGCGTAAGCCGTATTTGTCACGCTAAATGACAAAGCAAAAGCAATAACTAAAAAATAAAAAATTGAGCGGTTTGCGCAGACGTTCATTCAAGAACTTATCGGCCTTTTTCTTAGCTAAGTTAAGGATAAGAATTTGTTGATTTGTTTCAACCTGAGACTTTTAAAGCCGCTGTATTAGTCATAACAGCAGCGATAATTTAGATTTGATTGATCACCGAAGTCAGTGATAGTCATGTCGCCGATGTTACAAGCGCCGGTTGTCGAAGTGCTGTATTTAAGAGCGAAAATATTGCCAGTGTTAAAAGACGACGGGATCCAGTAGTATATGCTTCGAAAACCGGGTAGCATCGTTTCGGCTTGCGTATTGAAGATCGAATACTGACGACAGGCCATCTGAAAGTTTTTTTCTGAACATAAATACGGACGGGAATTGTTGCGAGTCGTGGTACGACTCTGGCAGGTGGTTACGGCAGCAGCATACGTTGTTGCCGTCTCGTTGCTTTTACTCATGCAAAACGCACTACCAGTACCTGGCGTTCCGATTAATGTGTAAGAAACCCCGGTAGAGTGACAGTGGGTAATACCAGACATCCCTTGCCAGTAAGCGCCATCACAATACTCCATGGTTTTATAAGTTTTGTTGTAGCGTTGTTTACCTTCATCAGCAGCAGTACAGGCCACCGTGCTGTCTAAGCCATCTTGTGATAGTTTAATTGAACCACTTACGACGGTGTTATCGTTAATCTGAAGGCCAACGTTGCCTGTGCCTAAATTCTGGATAGTGATCGCAGGAGTAGTGCCTGTGGTGTTACCCTCGAGGAGTAAATTGCCGGCGTAGGTGATTTTATTTACATTATCAATAGTTCCTGATGTTACGCCACCGGCCAGTCGGCGACGTTGGGCCGCACTGTTGGTGTAAAATAAGCTAAAGCCATCATATTCGACACCGCCTGCCACCGGAGTCGATGCCATCAATGAGCTGGTAAATTGCAGAGGGACAATGGCTGTCGAAGCGGCTGCCAAGAATAGGGTATTAGAAACGGTGGCATTACCGGTGATAAAAGTATTACCATGCACCGATAATCTATTGCCTGCGATCTCTGAAGTGTTCCCCAGAGATAAATTATTGTTAATATAGTTAGGGCCACCGGTTGTAAAAAACCAGCGCGCAGTTCCAGAGGCATCAAAACCAATATTGTAGAGTTGATTGTTTGAGTCTTCGCCGGTACCGATCATTGCACTTCCAAATGATGCCGAATTTACCTGATTGTACGTATTAACACCGGGTGATCGCACCTGAAATTTGTAAATTGGATTGCTCGTGCCGATACCGACATTGCCACCGCTGGCAGCGATGGCAATATTGCCTTTGTTTGTATGATTGGTTGAATCGATCGTCAATGTTACGCCAGAAGCGGTGCCACCGTACATGTAGGGCGCAATGACTGAGCCGGCAATAACATTCATAGTTGTAACAATTGAGCCGCTGGCATTAATATTACCGGCACTGGTAATCGTACCACTGGTGTTGATATTGCCGGTGGCATTTAACTGGCCGGAAAAATTTCCGTTACCGTTAACGCCGATACCGCCTTTAACGACAAGTGCGCCGTTATTAAAGCCTGTACTTGTCGCGGTTGACGAGACAATGACGCCACCCCCGCCGGGATTAAGCGTAATGCCGCTCGAATTTGAAATTGTTGATGTATTGTCAATGACTCCGAGTGATGGTTGTGAAGCGATGATTCGGCGGGTATTGCCTTGGTCTGTTAGATAAAGCTGCTGCCCATCGAATTCGATTGCACCAGCTGTCGGCGATGCCACTAGCGGACCGCTGGCAATTCTTAATGGCGCTAAAGTACTTGAACCGGCAGCAATATGTAAGCGTGCCGTTGCTGCTGAAATACCGACGCCGACATTACCATTATTTAAGACAACAAAATTGGTGTTCGCATTATTGGTCATGACGCGTAAGCCGTAGTGAGATGCGCTGGTGTTATCAACATTGATCTTTAAACCAAAACCATCGGCGTTTGGATTGTAAATAGACGTGGCAATCGTGCTTGAAACGCCTATCGGTGCAACCGCATATAGTCCTACATTAGTAAAAGCGGTGCTTGAACCGATTGTTGTGCTGCTGACAGTGTAGATTGTCCCTAAGTTCGCCGTCCATTTTGATCCGCCATTGGTGATCGGTAGTACTCCGGAAACATCGGTAGCTAAATTTAAAATTGATTTTGTCGCCAGTGCGCCGAGATTCAAATTATTACGGGCAGCTGTGGCCGAAGTTAAATCTGAAAGGTTATTATTTTTTACCGCATAATTGGCAAGAGCGGCCACTGAAGCCGGAGTAAAGCCTAACGCGGTATTAATATCGGAAGCAGCTAATTGCCCGCCGCTCACGACACGGCCTTTGCCATCAACAGTTACTTTTGTGAACTGTGTACCAGAAGTAATGTTAGCTTGATTGGCAAGTCTGGCATCGGCGATAATGCCGGTAGCAGAAGCTGACCCCAAATCGACAGAAGACGCGGTTGCAAAACTGCCTAATCCTAAATTCGAACGGGCCACCGATGGTGATGTAAGTTCAGAGAGGTTGTTTCCTGCCTGTAAAGCGCCAAGAAGTCGTGAGTCATTACCGGCAGCAACCGTACCCGAAGTGGTACCAAAATTAACCGCGATTGTCCCCGTTGAAGTAATCGGCCCACCAGTTAACCCGGTACCGGTATTAATATTTGTAACCGTGCCAACATTACCTGGAATCGATGTCGGTGCCCAAGCGGTACCATTGTACAACATCACTTGTCCAGAAGTCGGCACTGTCGTAGAAAGCGCAATGCCACGAAGTCTTTGTACCGTGGTTGTTGCTGAGCCTGCCGGAGTAATTACATCACCAGAAAAAGCCGGTAAATTCGTAGTCGCCAAAGTACCGGTGACTTCGGCAGAACTTAAGTTGACCGAATTTTTTGTTGCTAGTGTGCCTAAGCCCAGATTACCACGTGCTAATGTCGCCGATGTTAAATCTGATAAGTTGTTACTTTTAACTGCGTAGTTGGCTAGTGCCGTCGCTGAGGCCGGCGTGTAACCCAGAGCCGTGCTGATTGCGGCAGAAGTTAAGGCCGTGGTCGCACTGGCCGGTGTGTAACCCAGAGCCGCAGATACCTGCGATGCAGTTAACGTGTTATTGGTCCAGGTTAAACCTGAAACACCTTTTGTTAAATACTGACCGGTCATCCCGGCATACAAAAGCGTGTTCGTGTCGGCGCTGACTTGAATAAAATCCGTTGCAGACTTGCCGCCAAGCATGGTTGCATTCTGCGCGTAAGGAACGGTACTAAGTTTAATTGTCGCCGTGATATTCTGAGCCGGATAATAAACTTGCGCCAAACGGGTATCTGCGGCAGTCACCGAACAGTTGTTGCCGGCAAAAGTGGTCGTGCCTGAGACATTGCCGAAAAATAGATTTTGTGAAAAAGCGTTGGGCGAACCCATCAGCAATGTGCCATTACCAAAGCGGTGCGAGATCTGACCCTGGCTATCACCGGCAGTAGCCGAAGATTCACCGTACAGGTAACAACCATTTGCAGAGATATAAAAATTTAAGGTCACACCTGATAGACTGATTGGGTTGCCGCTAACATCAGTTAACGTGCCTTCAAACACCATGTGTTGATTTTCAGAAGATTGCGAGTACGTGGGTTGGCCTAATAGCAAAGACAAAGCTATCGCCGTGAATTTCTTAAAAATTTTGGTGTTCCCCGCGTTTAAGTACATTCATTTTATCTATCGGAATTTATCTAATAAATGTTTAATGGTTAACGGAAAATTCTGTCTCAAAATGAGATTTGTTAACAACTATTTGATACGGATCGAACCTTTAAATTTATAGCTCGGGTTTGAGCTGGTCGAGCCAGCAGCAGAGATGATACGGGCCTTCAAAACAACAGGCGATCCTGAAACAACACCATTGTTTGAGCCAGAGCCTGCGGTGATCTGCAAATCGCCACTGTTTGTAACCATCCGGCGAAAGTTAAGAACAGCAGAGGCGCCGAAATCACCGGTACCGCGCAGTTTAAAATCTTTAAAGGAAGCATCAGCGGGAATATCAAAGGCGATGGTATTGTTCGGATTAATTAAAAACGAAAAAGTTCCAGCCGCACAGTTTTTGTTGGAACTTTCGGCGAACTGCCCCAGTGGCGAATAACTGGAACCGCCGTCAAAGCTAATTTCAATTTCTTTGATGGCTGTATTACATTTACCAGAAATGGTGAATGAATTTTTATTAGTTTTACTTTTTAAAATCTGGGTAGATTCGTTTAGGGCAAACCCTGCGACCTGGCCTAATACCGTAACTAACGGCGCCCCCGGCTGGCAGGCGGTGAGCAGCAGAAGAAAAGAAAACATCACTGAAATTTTAAGAGTGATCATTGTCATAGTTTACTAACCTATCGGAAAATCCAGGGTAAACATTTAACAGGCCGGTTTATAGACCAATGTTTCACTTCGGGATTTTTTAATGGCTATTTGATGCGGATGGCGCCTTTGAACTTAAAATTTGCTCCACTGTCGGTGCCGTACGATGAAACGATACGCCCTTTAAAAACTGCCGGTGTGCCGGAAACAGTTACGTTCTCGCTCACACTTCCGGCCGTAATCTGTAAATCACCGCTGTTTGAAACCATACGGCGAAGAATCTGCACCACTGTGTGACCGAAATCACTGCTGCCGCGAAATTTAAAATCTTTGTAAGAACTATCTGACGGGATATCAAAAGCAATGGTATTGTTCGGATTAATTTTGTACGAGTAGCTGCCATTCGTAGCGCAGTCAAAACTGACAGTTTCTGCAAACTGACTTAGCGGCGTGTAAGTTGCGCCATTATCAAAACTCACTTGAATATCTTTGATCGCGCCTTGGCATTTGCCGGCGATATAAAAGATATTTTTGCTGTTTTTAGTTTTTAAAATCTGGGTGGTTTCGGAAATATTAAATCCGCCGACTTCACCGATCACGGTAACAACCGGAGCTCCCGGTTGACAGGCGCTCAGCAGAAGAAGGGAAGAAATTTTTAGCATACCGGCTTTAATATTTTTCTTCATGCTTTACTCTATTCATAGCAGCAGCGATAGCTAAAGCTGTTGCTTAAGCCAGTAATACTCAGTTCGCGGCCCGAGTCACCGGATTCAATAAAGTGTAAATGACAGCTGGAAACGTATTTATAAATTATGCTGTAATTTTGATTTTGTCCGCTGACACCATAGTTGGTCCATTGTGTGGTGTTATTAAAACCCGTAACAGGCGCTCCACTTTCGCAGGCGTTGTCAAATTGTTGCACGCTGCAAACACTGACCTGTGATCTGCGATTGGTAACACGGCTGCGGCAAGCAGTTGTTGCCGTTGCATACGCGGCCGGTGTTGAAAGATTTGTGTCCATACAAAATGCCGATGGTGTGCCCGGTGTGCCGACCAGCGTGTAACCTGCATCACAGGTTGTAATACCGTTTAATCCCTGCCAGTAAGCACCGTCACAGTATTCCATCACACGATAGCTAGGATGGTAACGTTGTTTGCCAGCCTCTTGTGAAGTGCAAACCGTAGATGCGCTATTATCTGTACCGATCAGTACGCTTCCTGACACCGCTAAGTTAGAGTTGCGTATTTTTACGATGTTTTGATCGGCGTAAATTTTGGTCGTTAATGTACCGTCTGCATTTCTGGTTCCGAGACTGATTGCGCTGTAAGCTGAGCCATTAGCCGCGTTGACCCAGTTAGATTGGATATATGATTGCCATGCTAATGTTTTTGAACTGTCTTCAGCATGAAAATTAATCGACGAGCCAAAACCATGAGTTGGTGTTGAGCCTGAAGGTAGGCGACGTTGAATTGAGAGAACCGGTAGAATATTGTTAGGATCTACGTCCACCATCTGTTCGAAGGTGGCTGCGGTAGTCAACGGAGACGAAGCGCTATTGGTCACAAAAAACTTACTGTTGCCGGTAATATTAGTACCGATGGCCACATTGCCGTTGTTAAAAAACATATCTGGGCCAGAGGTTAGCCAGCGGGCATTGATCTGTCCCTGGATTTTTCCGATGGCCTGTAAAACCGTATCGGCTGCAACGACAGTGGTGTCTGAAGCGGCAACGTAGCCAACTAATGGCGTCGAGCGAACACGTGATTCAGTAAAATATAAATTAGAGGTTTCTGAGACGGCAGATGTGGTTAGGGCCTGCCAGGTTTTATCACCGCGGTAGTATTGCGACGTTGTGCCGGCGCTGACCAGATTTTCTTTCGCAGCTAGTGATGTGCCTAAGCTGGCGATTTTAGCCTGCGGAATGTCGTTATCAGTGAGGGCTAATTTGCTGTAGGTAATCGTATTAGCAGCAATATCAGCGTTAGAGATCGTGCCATCAAGGATTTTAGCAGACGTAATCCTGTCATTGGCAATTGTAGGATTCGGGTAAGTACCTGATAAATCGCCGCCGGCATTGCCGATCGGGCTTGTACCGACACCGCTCACACCTAACACCTGCCAAGCTGAACCGTTGCAAAATTCCATTGAGCCCGAATTATAGCGAAGACCACCCATAGTGCTGGATGTACAGGCTTCGCCGCCGTTACCTAAGCGCATCGTACCATTAACGTGTAAACGGGTCATTGGCGAAACCGTACCGACACCCATATTTCCTGTAGTATTTAAGTTGCCGGTAAAATTTTCGCCGGCCACATTGGCCGGAGCGTACCCCAGAGCATCATCAATATCAGCAGCTGTTAAGTTTTGTCCGCTGGTTACGCGTCCGAAAGCATCAACTGTGACTTTTACGTAGTTTCCTGCTGTGCCAACGCTTTCTAAGCCAAGGTTAATCGCGCCAGGGCCTAGTGCAACCGTAACGCCGGAAGCTCCGGCCATCGCTTTGTATTCTAAACCGGTGCCAGAATTATTTACGGTCAGAAACTGATTCATGCCACCAATTGACCCCATACCGGTACCACCGCGTGACGTCGGTAAACTTCCGGCAGTCAGTTTGCTTACGTGTAAATCCGGGATATCTGAAACCGATAATGAACTTGTACCGGTAACCCGGCCTTTGCTGTCGAATGTGATTTTCGTGCCGGTGCCACCACTGACGATGTCAGGCATGCTGAACGACGGAGTAATCCAGGTAAAACCGCTTGATCCAGAACGGCTTAGCACTTGTCCCGGGCTTCCACCGGATAAACTGGTTGCCGCAACGAAATCATTTTCTGATTTGCCGTTTAGTGAACTTGCACTTTGCGCTAAAAACGCAAGAGGAACGGCTCCTAAGGTGATTGAACCAGTGACATTTAGGACCGATGAATAAACTTCGGCGCGACGGGTACTGGTGTTTGATACCGAACACGCAACACCGCTGCCATCAGCCTTTTTACCGTTGGTCGTGCCGTTGAAAATTTCATGCGACAAAGTGTGATTGTAAGAGACCGGCGAGATAATTTCAGAACCTGAGCCAAAACGATGTAAAATGGCTCCCGAACTGTCGCCAGAGGTATCTGAAGATTCGGCAAATAATACGCACGTATTGCCGCCAGAATCCAGTGCCGTAATATAGAAAAATAAATTCTGACTTGTTAAATCAATGGCATTACCGCTCGAGTCGGTCAGGCTGCCTTCGAAAGTAATATTCGTATTCTCATCAGACACCGCTGATGCAGATAGCGAAACAAATAATGTAAGCCAGACTGCTAAAGTACGTAGTTTCATCACTGTATTTATCGGGTCCAAAGGTCTAAATGTTTAACACTTTGGTCAGATCTAGGCGGAATATTCTGGACGTTGACCCAATTCAAGTCATTTCGCTTTCTGCCGATATCATATTGAGAAATTCAGTACATTTATTTAACGGATTTGAATAAATAGGGATGTTGTGAACGAACAAGTGCGGCGTTTTATAATGGCAGGGATGATATCGGGAACAAGCTTTTGCTTGGTTCTTGCCTGGTATTATATCTCTGAACCACAAAATAAAAACGTATCCAACGCCCAGCCAATCGCGGTCGTAAAACAAATCAAAGAAGAAGTTGATCGTCGTCCGGCAAAACGCCAGGTTTGGCAGTCTATTACCAAAGGTGAAGTGGTTTACTCAGGTGAAGCGATCCGTACCGCGAAAGGTTCCGAAGTAAAGATTCAGTTCTTGGATGGTTCGCGCTCGATTGATATCGAACCGGAATCAATCGTCATGATTTTGCAAAGTGCCAATAAAGAATTCTCTCTGGATCTTATGGAAGGGGGAGCTTCCGTTATCGCCGACAAAGCCGATGCCGGTGGTTTCAACTTAATCCAGAACGGTAAAACAGTTGCCTTAAAAGGGGCGGCGACACTTTCTAAATCAGGTAGTGGCGGCTTGGAAATTCAAAGCGATGATTCCGGTGCTGGCGGCAATCCGTTTTTTGCGGTGATGAACGATAATCGGCTATCGGGCTTTAGAATGGTTCAGCCGGCAAAAGATAAAAGTGTGTTAATTGATGCCAATAATAATTCAGTAGGTATGAACTGGGCAGGAATTCCTGCAGGTTTTAAAACCAAGATCGCCATCGGTAGCGAAAGAAATAATTTAAATCAGGTCTTTGAAACCAACGATATGCAATTTAGCTTAACGTTACCGAGCGGATTTTATTTCTATAAAATGTATTTTACAAATCCAGCTACGGGACAAGTGGTGGGTGAGTCGAAATTACAACGTTTAAAAATCAATGAACGTAAATTTCCGGTTTTCGTAAGCCCTACGGCAAACCAGTTCATCCAGATCGTGAACCAATCGGCTAACCCGAAATACAAAATGCTGTTCGATTGGACCGAGGGTGAGTACGTTACAAAATATTTAATTGAAGTCGCAACGGATCCTTTGCTTACCAAAAAGGTGATTAATCAGGCTTTAACCAAAAAAGCCGGCTTTGAGTTTGAATTATCTCCGGGCGAGTATTACGCGCGTATGTCGGCGTTATTTGATGGCGAAAGCAAACCGGTTGCCGGAAAAATTGAAAAATTCACAATCAGCTTAAACCGTAAAATCGATCCGTCAACGATCGGGGTTAATTTAATCACCTGGGGTAATGATGCCGAAAAACAATTCTACATCACCCAACCAGAACTGGAAATGACGTGGGAATCGCAGTTAGGCAAAAAAATCGCAGAATTTCGTATTAAATTACAAAGTAGCGATGATCCCTATGCACCGGCGCAAGAAGTGCGTAGCCGTGACTTTGCCACTAAGGCCAAAGTTTTTAAACCGGGCCGATACATCGCCAGCATCCAGGGTGTAGACCAGGGCGAAAACGTGATCGCCAATTCGCAAAAACGAATTTTTGAAATTAAAGAATTAGATATGGTTAAACCGCCGGTGATTTTAGGCGAAGAAATATTACAAGCTAACCGCGACGGTGACTTAACCGTTAAGTGGAATTTAGCAACCGGGGCTTACAAATATAAAATCCGTTTAATTGATGAACTGGGCCAGCAGGTTGAGGGGCGTTTACTAGAATCAGCTCAGGCTGATTCGATGAACTTTGCTTCGTTAATGCCGGGAGTATATCGTTTAGAGCTGGCCGGTGTAGATATGCTGGGCCGGACCGGTCATGTGGCAGTTCGAAAAATAGAAGTGCCGAGCATGAGCAGTTTAGGGGCTCCGAAAATTAAAAAATTAAAAGTGAAATAAGAATATAGCAGCAACATGATAAAACAAAAACACCGCAACCTGATTTTAGCACTATTTATGGCAATGATGGCCGTGCTATGTCCGAATTTTGCGGTGGCTGCCCGCGAGAGCAATGTCGAGCTTGAATGGGAAGGTATTGAAAACGCCAAAAGTTATGACCTCGAAGTTAAATCAACAAAAAACACCTTTAAATTTCAGGTGAAAGAACCGATCTGGGCCGGCCGTTTATCGCCGGGCTTTTTTAAGATGCGGATCAGGGCCCGCGATAAGCGGGGAGTTCCGGGCGAGTGGTCGGAATACCAGGAGTTCAAAGTATTTTTAGACTCTCCCGAGTTTGTGAACCCAACGAGCGGTTCTATTATTGCGTCTAGCAATAACGATAATCAGAATGTTTCCTTCAGGTGGAAAAAAGTTTTTGCCGGTAAAAAATATGCCCTCGATGTTCAGGGTTTGGATTCGACATTCCGTAAACAAATGGAATTAACCGATGATAAAACGACTTTAGAACTTCCGGTGGCCACTAAATTCATGGCGACGATCCGTTCTGCCAACGAAGTATTAACGAGTAATCCCGAAAAAGACCAGTCGATCGAATTTACCGTAAGCGGTAAGAAGCTGGCGACGCCGAAGATCACCGCGCCAGAGAGTCAGTTCGTGCGCGAGATCAAATGGTCAAAACCTGAACATGCACAGGCTTACAGTTACGTTTTAGAAAAAATGGATGTTAAATCTCAAAAATTTAACACCGTCGAAGAAGGTAAAGAACTGCGTGGCGAAGCCATGCCATTTAAAAAAGAGTTGCCGGGTGGTACTTACCGATTAACAGTAAAAGCAATTGCCAACTATCGTCCGTCATCAGAACCGACGTCATTAAAGTTTACTGCTAAAGAAGGTGACCGTTCTGAGCGTGCCGAAGCCCTTGCCCGGTTACGTGAGTCGATCGAACGACTTTCTGGTTGGTTTGCTATAGCCAGCTACCTGGTCAACTCGGTCGAATATCAGAATCTAAACTACGATTTAACCGGAACCCAGACAACTTATAATGCGATCGGCGGGACATTGCGCGCCGGTATTGGTTATGTAACGACAAAAAATCCATGGGGCTATTTTTTAGCGGCCGAGGCCAGCACCCTTACCGTCGAAGGTTTCGGCGATATTAAATATAATATGTTAGAATTAAATTCGTTCTTTAAAATGAAACCCAATGATGCCGGCGAATTTCGCCAGACGGCAGGGCTGGTCTATAAAGAACTTCCGGATTTAACGACAAACTTCGCCGGTACGGTAAAAAACACCTCGGCACTTGCGGCATTAGGACTTCGTTACGGCGTTGAGTACTGGCATGCGATGACACCTAAACTTGGTTTGCAGGCTAATGCACATATCTTTCCGTTGATCATGGGCCAGAAGACGACCAACGGGCAGGCTTTTATCCCGAGTACCTCGGTGCAGGCAGGATTTTTATTAAGTTACCGTTGGAGCAAGAACCTGACCACTCTGGGCGGTTATGCGTTCCGTACTGATAAAATGGAGTACAAAACTGCGCCAACCGCAACTTTTACCAATCCAGCGGCGGATAAAAACTCTGCTACTCTTAAAGGTCACTATTTAAATCTATTCTTGGAGTACCAAT
This sequence comes from Bdellovibrio sp. SBM16, assembly GCF_056175625.1. NCBI lineage: Bacteria > Pseudomonadati > Bdellovibrionota > Bdellovibrionia > Bdellovibrionales > Pseudobdellovibrionaceae > Bdellovibrio > Bdellovibrio sp. SBM16. Next base: position 95,829 of record NZ_JBJKJG010000001.1, read on the forward strand.
TATGAATCTGAAAAACATGCGAATTCCGATTTCAGCAAAAATCATTGGCGTTACGACCTTTATCATCTTAACGGCAATGGTTCTGGTAACCAAACAGAGTTCTGATTTCTTCAGAAAAGTTATGACCCAACGTGAAGAGTTTTCAAACTTTACCGAAGCCTCACTGCGTGCCAAGCAGGTTGAGACTTTACTGGACGGTTCTTTAGATAAAGCGAGAAACTTATCGCAGATTTTATTAAAAGAAACTTTCGAAGGCCTGGGGCAATATAAATTGCCGAAAGATAAAAATCTGGTTGGTATTGAAATCTGGCAGGTGGTCGAAGGTCGTCCGCAACTTTATGTTAAAAAGGTGCAGGAAGATTTTTTAATCAAAAATAAATTAACACCGGATTTTATCGATCAGGTACGCAGCAAAAAACCATTCCCAATGGCTTCGGTGATGCAAAAAAATATCGAGTTGCAGTTTGCCGAAGTTAACCCGAGTGTGCGTGTGGTTTCGATCGGTTTCCCGTTCAGCCGTGATGCGAACAATCAGGTTAATACTTTCGTGATCGCAGCCTACAATTCTGAGCTAATCCAGAGCTTATTCTCGAGTGAATCAGAGCGTGAATTCTTCTTGATCGACCGTAACGGTTTTTTACTGGCGCATCAAAACGAAGAGTTATTGCGCCAGGGTAAAAACCTAAAAGGCGAAAATTTCGTTCAGCGCGCCCTCGCGGATCCGACGAACTCAAAACAGTTATCGTTTAAAAATGCCAAAGGTAAAGCCTTTATCGGTGCCTTTGTGAAATCAAGCTTCTGGGGTACGGTCTTACTGGCGCAAACGCCATTAAGTATCGTGAATGAGCCGGCCCAAGAAGTACAACGTAAGGCGATCTTTATCTCTGGTATCGTGTTAAGCTTTGCTCTATTTGCGGTCTTCTTATTCTCATTAACTTTAAGTAAACCAATTGAAATCCTGGCCGATCTAATCAAAGAAATTCCTAAGGGTAATTTTAATATCTCGGCCCGAAAAAAAGTTAAATCCCACGATGAAGTGGGTGATTTGGCTGCCGCGTTTGACCACATGACCGAAGGTTTAAAAGAGCGTGATAAAGTAAAAAACTTATTTAATAAGTTCCACGGCTCAAGCGTTACCGAAAACTTATTACAACAAGAAGTATCTGTCGGCGGTACCAGAAAAGAAGTGACCGTATTCTTCTCGGATATCCGTGGTTTTACGAAATTCTCAGAAGGTCATACACCGGAAGAAGTCGTATCCATGTTAAATGAATATTTCGCGGTGATGGTGGGTATCATTAACCGTCATGGTGGCGTCGTGGATAAATTTATCGGCGATGCGATCATGGCCGTGTGGGGTGTTCCTCAGGGCAGCAGTAAGGATACTGAAAATGCACTGAAAGCCTGCTTAGAGATGCGCTCAGCGCTGGTAACGTTAAATGCTTCACGTCGAGAGCGCGGTTTAACCGAAATTCATATCGGGATGGGTTTACATGCCGGTGATGCGATTTCGGGAACGATTGGTTCAGAAGAACGTATGGAGTTTACCGTTATCGGCGATACCGTGAACGTCACTTCGCGTATCGAGTCTTCAACGAAGCACTTTGAAGTAGATCTTTTAGTGAGTGATGAAGTTTATAACCGTTTATCACAGCCGGCGACTACATCAGAGCCTACGGCCGATGGTTCAGTAGCTGTTGTACAGACAGAGTCGCAGTTTAAGTTCGATCTGGCCGGCGATATCGAAGTAAAAGGTAAATCATTACCGCTTCGTTTATACAAAGTTTTAGATTAGAAGGTGCCAGGCCCTTTTCGCTACACTTTAATTGGATCTGACGAATTTAAAAGGATCAAGTGTATTGTGTCGGCGGGCCGGAGTTTTGCCGTTTAGGTTTTCGGTCGGCATACCCAAGAATAATTCTGTGCCGTTATTTTCAAGTTTATAAATACTGTATAAAAACTCATTTTCACGTGGTGTCTGGTAGTCATCGCACATTTTGCCGGTGACGATTTGCTGACCAAAAACTTTCCAGTTAGTTAAACCACAGTAATTGATCTGATTTAACACTTCAGCGACCAATTCTGATGTTGGTGTGTACGAAACTTCAACTGCCGACATATCGATATTCTGGCCATTTTGTGCGACAGAGTATTTTTCTTCGTAAATTAAATAGGGCGTGGCGCATTCGCGTTCTTCAAAGGCTGTGTGCGTGATTGTCCAGATGTTAGCCGCGATATTTAAGTTTGTCTGCAGGTAGTCGCCTTCAATATCGTGGCAGGGGCGTACATAATCAGCGGCTTGCGAAGTTAAACAGAATAGGATGGTAAATAGAGCTAATAAAGTTTTCATAAGTTAAAGTCTAGTGCGACCCAAATAAAAAAGGCAACCCGAAGGTTGCCTTTTTTGCTTTTAAAGATAGATCTCTAAAATTATTTAGCAGAAGCTAAATGACGATCGATGATTTCTTTGAATGCCGGGAACGGGTAAGCACCACGTAAAGAAACCCCGTTGATGATGAAACCAGGAGTACCGCTCATGTTGAATTTGCGGGCTTCTTCCATGTCAGCATCGATACGTTTTTGGATTTTTTCGTCTTTTAAAGACGCCTGAACTTTTTTAAGATCAGCGCCAACTTTTTTCGTTGCTTCAACGAAGTATCCTTCGCCTTTATCTTTTAACATGCCTTGGTTTTCGAAAATCAAGTCATGGAATTTTTCAGCTTTTTCAGGGCTTTGTTGCGCGATAGCTTCAAAGTAACGAGCTGCTGGCATTGCCAACGGGTGGAAATCAAGTGGTAAGTGTTTGAAAACAATACGTACTTTGTCGCCGTATTCTTTTTGCACTTGTTTCATCGTTTGGTAACCACGTGAGCAGTATGGACATTGGAAATCAGAAAATTCTACGATCGTGATCGGAGCGGCTTTGTTGCCGAAGATAACGCGGGTTTCATCGATTTCTGGTTTAAGAGGATTTGCAAACTCTTCGTCCCGTTGTTTTTTCTCTTCTTCTTGAGCTCTTTCGCCGGCTACTTTTTGTGCTTCTTGCTGAGCTTTCATCACCACTTCGATGAATTTATCCGGATGTTTTTCGATCGCACCGAATACGATTGATGGATCTTTTTCTACAGCTTCTTTTAATTGTTTAGCTGAAGGGGCACATGCAGTGATAGCTAGTACTACCGAAGCTGCTAAAGCTAGTTTGATTGACTTAATAGTTTTCAAGAGGTTCTCCTTATTATTGTTAGCCAAAACAGTGTGACATAGCCCGTTCAAAATGCAACCTAAGACTAAGGTCTGGCCCTGGACAGCGTGACCAGTACTTTTTGGTTTTATTTTCGGTATAATGAGTCAAAGGGAACTTTATTTATGCACAAAAATATTTTTATCGCCGGCCTTTTAGTTTTGGCTTTTTCTGCCTGCTCTTCATCTCCAAAGAGCTCGACCGATTCTTCTTTTGCCATGGTCGAAGCCATCCAGACCGAGCACACTTATAAATCACTTAAATTATTAGATTTAGATCAGATGACCGATCTTCTCTACGATAAGGCCAATGACTATAAAAGAAATAACCGCATACAGGCGTTGCGTGAAGGGGTTATGATCGCTTTTTCCCGCCCCAATGAAGAAGTGATTCTTGATAAGATCCTTTCAATTGTGCGCAGCCCCTTAGAAGATTTAGGTGAGTGGGAAGGAACGGTCGAGCAAATGGTCGGGCAATCTGTACAAACCTTAAAATCAGATTCATCAACCGGAACCGACCAGGTCACAGCCTCGGTTATTTTAGAAAACGTGCTGTCGGAGTTTAAGCCGATGTTTACCAAGCAATACCAAAGTGGGGGCTTTGAAACCACAGTGATCGAACGCATCGCGGCTTCAGATTTAAGGTTCTCGCAACAAGCCGTACAAGAGAAAAAACTCAACCAAATGAAGTCGGGTTTAACACCATCGCAGCTAGCCCAAAAGCTGATCGAGATCAAAAACAAAAAATTAGAAGAACAGCGCGAAGCTGAAAAGAAAAAGAAAAAATAGTTTTTCCATTCATCATCTGACGGCAGGAAGCCGTCAGAAAGGCCGGCTAGGAAAGCCAGCTAGCGCAGCGGCCATTCATAGATCCAGTTTTCTCAAAACTGTCTCATAACGACTCAAGCTTTCAAAAAATCCTCCGATAAGAATCTTGTACATCAAGGGATGATGTTCAAGAACGACTACCAGGAGGTTACAACATGTTTATTCAAGGCGATTTACAAGCAGTATTCGACGCACTTTATTCAATTGGCGCGATTGATCCTGTATTGCAAGCGGACTGGGAAAAATTAAACTGCGAAATGAACGCTAACCCGAGACAAGTCCACAATATCTGCCACTCGATTAATGCCTGTTCTGGTGATCGTAAAAAAATTATCGAAACTTTATTAGGAATGGATCAACAATCTGTTTCGTTTGTCGCTCTGGAGGTAGCTCGTGAATTCAGTGAATTTCAAGACCGCAAAGAACTACACTAATATGCCATCTACGTTTGATGTTCATACTTTTATGAAGGCGTTTTTATTCTCGTTATTCTTTTTTGTGCAGGTTAAAGTCAATGCAGAATGGAATGTCGATTTGTCGCGCCGCCAGACAGATTTCACCCGTATTCAGAACCAGAGAATGCCGGCTTCTACCAATTTAGAACCAGCAAAAGCAACTGACGCCGATATTTTAGAAGCGTTAAAAAAAGTGGTTAACCCGGTTGAACCGTCGCAGGAGATCGTGATTTTACAGACCGAAAAAGGTTTTGTACCGGAAATGATCCATTTAAAAAAGAATGACGTTTATAAAATTCACGTGGTGAATTTAAATCTTAAAGAGAAAAACACAAGCTTTGTGATGGATGCATTTTCGCAGACGCACAACACGGTTTACGGCAACATGAAAACATTTACGATTCAGCCGAAAATCGAAGGTGTGTACTCTTTCCAGAGTCCTGAAACGGGATTTTTAGGTAAAGTGGTGATTACACCAGATACCGTAAGAAAACTGGCTTCGGAAGAATCTCCTGAAGTAAAAGCCCAGGAAAAAGTTGATAAACAAGTAAACGCATCGTCCCTCCCTATCGACAACAGCGTTTTTGAAAGTGATGAGTCACTTAAATAGGTAAATAACTATGGCTTCTGACGGACAATCAAATTTTAAAGAAGTAATTCAGCGGGCGCTAGGGCCCGTTGATGAGTTTTTGGCTGATCCGGGTGTATCAGAGGTGTTAATTAATGGACCAGATCAAATCTTCGTCGAAAGAAAAGGTAAGTTAGAATTAACCAATGCCAAATTTCCCGATGAAGATACCTTACAGGCAGCGATCAATTCGATCGCACAATCCGTTGGTCGTCGTATCAACGTGATGGAGCCGCGCTTAGATGCGCGTCTTCCGATTATTGAGGGTAGCCCTGCCAGTGGCTCACGTATCGCCGCAGTTCTGCCGCCGATTTCCCGTCAGGGAACGGTGATTTCTATCCGTAAATTTACTGCCAGTAAAATTACCCCTAACGATTATATCAAATACGGAACAATCACGCCGGATGCATGGCAGTTTTTGGATCTCTGTATGTTCTTGGGTAAAAATATTATCGTAAGCGGTGGTACCGGTTCCGGTAAAACCACATTGCTTTCGCTATTGTGCACCCGTATTCCTAACGGGCAGCGCGTATTGGTCATCGAAGACTCGTCAGAGTTGCAGATCGACTACGAACACGTGGTGCGTTTTGAAACCCGTCAGGCCGACCTTATGGGTAAGGGCGAAGTCACAATCAAAGATTTATTAAAGTCAGCATTACGTCTGCGCCCGGACCGCATCATCGTCGGTGAGGTTCGAGCCAGTGAAGCTTTAGAATTAATTAATGCCATGAATACCGGTCACAAAGGTTCAATGGGTACGGTGCATGCCAACTCGCCGGAAGATGCGATCATCCGTCTTGAAGCCTTAGCGGCCAGCGGTGATGCCAAACTTTCAGAAAAAGCATTAACGTCGCAGGTGTCTTCAGCCATCGAAGTGATCGTGCAGATTTCACGTTACTCAGATGGATCGCGTAAAATCGGCGCAATCTCTGAAGTGCGCGGTTTAGATGAAGACGGTAAGTACATCGTTGTGCCGATTTTTGAAATCCAGAATCTGCAGCGTGCGCCCGACGGAAAATTAATCGGCGGTATCGAGGCCACGGGCAATGTGCCGTCGTTTTATCAGGAAATCATCGATAATAAAATCAACTTTCCGTTAACGAAATTTCAAAAAGCCAAAAAAGCCGGTTAATCACTAGTTCTGTAATTTCCAGATAAGAATATTTAAGTTTGCCGTTTTGCGGCCGGCCAACCTATTCGAAAAACGTCGCCCTAGCCAGCTTTTAGACAGCGGTGAGGGGTAAAAGCCGTTTAAAATGGCACTAACAGTGGATTGAGCTTTGCTCTATCAGACAGCGTGAAAAGATCATGGTTAATAACTGCAGCTTTATCCGTTTTTGCAACGACTTCAATAGCTTATGCTCTTGATTGTGCACCGATCACCGGGCGCTTTCCGGTCAGCGGGAACGACCTGGATAAAACCACGTACGCGACGACGATGGATACCTGCACCATTGTAAACCCTAAGGGTGAATCGATTGATGTGGTGAGTTTGCGCCGTTTTAAATTACGGGGCGAGATGATGAACTGGGTCGTAAATGCTAAATCGTTACAAACAGCTTTGGTTCCAGAAAAATGTCTGCAAAACTGCCGTGATTATTCGGCCGCAGACAATTCAAAGTACACAAACCTTTTAACCGAATCAACCCTCGTGCCATCGCCAACAGCCGGTGTAGGCATCAAGAAGGCCAAAGAGCCGACGACCGATAAATTTTTAACGGTTGATTTATGCCCATCATCAAAAAAGCTGCAGACTGAAATTTTTGAAAAGATTCAGAGTGGTTTTATGACGAACGTTCCGGTCGCCTTGGCGGTTTCGGGCTTATGGATTAAAAATCACCACGATGAATTCGTCTATCTTTTGCAATTACAAGATCAGAAAAAAATAAAAATCACCTGGGTGAATCACTCGCTCACGCATCCGTACGATAAAACCAAATCGATCGAAGAAAATTTTCTGTTATCACCGAATGTGAATTTTGAGCGCGAAGTTTTAGGTAACGAAGTAGTGATGTTAAGCCAAGGCCTGGTGCCATCAGTGTTCTTTCGTTTTCCTGGTTTAATTTCAAGTGATACTCTGATCAGGCAGCTTAAAGCCTGGGGCTTAGTGCCGTTAGGGGCCAATGCCTGGTTAGGAAAAGGCGAAAAGATCAAAAATGGCTCAATTGTGCTTGTTCATGGAAACGGCAATGAGCTCTCGGGTTTGGCCCTGCTGTACAAAGCCCTTGAAATTCAGCCGCAAATCAATGCAACTTGGTCAGATTTAAACAGGGTTTGGAACTCGGTGACCGATACGATGAACTAGCTGCCTAAATACTGCACTTTAATGCGCTTTTGCACTCTATAAAAGGTTGAAACTCTTAAGACCGGAAGCTAGCCTCTGGAGCGTGCATTTTAGCTGTAAAATTACGAATTCAATTTTGACTTACTTGGAAACCGAAAAGGTTGATCTGAATGCATATTTTTCGGATACGGATATCCCGTGGGATTTTTTAAAAGATCCGTCAAACTGGATGTACGCTCCCGACATGGAAGCGTTCTTAGAGCGTATCATCACCAAGCAAGAACAAATCGAACGCGCCGGTCACTTAACGCCGAAGTTACGTGCGTGGGGTGTGCTGGATTCAGTTCTTCGCATGATGCCGCGTCCGCAGGAAATTTTCCATCAGCCGGAAAAATTCATCGGTTATTTTATTTCTCCTGAGCCGCCGATTGAAAACGTGATCCGCACTGAAGCGGGTATTAGCTTTGATATTCCACTGCCGGCCGAACAGTACCCGTTAGTTACCAGTTATTTAAAAGCCGCCTTTGAAGCTTTACCGATTTACGTAGGCCTTACGCCGGGCCAGTGCCGCTGGACGCAGGTGCATTTCGAATTGGACTGGCCGGGTTACCAAGACACGATCTTAGATGATCAAAGTCATCACCAGGTATCGCCGCAGCTAATGCAAGAAGTGATTAACCAGTTACAGATGAATTCGCGTGATCTTGAAGAAAAAAACCGCGAGCTTCAGCGCCGCAACGAAGAGTTGCAGCGCCTTGCCGAGCAAAAGTGGACTTCAAAAGATAAACTTGAAGCGATCCAGCTTTCGCCAAATGATTTTGCGCAATTTGAATTTATCAGAAAACCCACCCATCAGGTGGCGCAGAATCTGGCGCGCTTGCATGATTACATGGTGCGTGCCCACCAGCTGGTGACATTGCTTACGGCCGGGCAAAAAGCAACGCCTGCCATGAAGGCGATGTTTCATAAAGTAGACTGGGATTTAGTAAAGAGCCAGTACCCACAGATTATTTTTGAAAGTATTGAAATTTTAAAAAAGATGAATAAGCCAGAGTCTGAAGAAGGCTCTGTTACGCCATCAGAAGGATAAGAGAGTTATGTCAGAAATCGTAAGTGTTCAAGGTCGCGAAATTTTAGATAGCCGTGGTAACCCGACGATTGAAGTAGAAGTTAAAACTGCTTCAGGCAATATGGGTCGTGCCGCTGTTCCGTCTGGGGCTTCAACTGGTGCTCACGAGGCTTACGAATTACGTGATGGTGATAAAAAACGTTTCTTAGGTAAAGGCGTTTTTAAAGCCGTTGATAACGTTCGCGAAAAAATCGCTCCGGAAATCGTCGGTCTTAACGTATTTGAACAGGTTTATATCGACAAAGTTTTACGCGATATCGACGGCTCTGAAAATAAATCCAACTTAGGTGCCAATGCGATCTTAGGTGTTTCTCTGGCTGTGGCACAGGCTGCTGCTAAAGATGCTGGCCTTCCGCTTTATCGCTACGTCGGCGGTTCGCAAGCGTGCCGTTTACCGGTTCCGCTAATGAACGTGTTAAACGGTGGTGCCCACGCCAACAACGGTTTAGATATCCAGGAATTTATGATCGTGCCTACCGTAAACAATTCTTTTGCAGAAAGTTTACGTGCCGGTTCTGAGATCTTCCACACACTGAAAAAGATCTTAAATAAAAAAGGTCTATCAACTGCGGTTGGTGATGAAGGCGGTTTTGCGCCGGTGTTAAAATCAAACGAAGAAGCGCTTGAATTATTAATGCAAGCGATTGGCGAAGCAGGCTACGAAGCCGGCCAAAACGTTTTCTTGGCGCTGGATGTGGCAGCGACTGAATTATTCAAAGACGGAAGCTACACTTGGGAGAAAAACATAATCACAGGTAAAGAGTTAGAAAACGTTTACAAAAAATGGAGTGAAAAATATCCATTGGTTTCTATCGAAGACGGTTTTTCTGAAGATGACTGGGATTCATGGGTTTCTGCAACTCAAGCCATGGGTAGCCACGTCCAGTTAGTTGGTGATGATTTATTCGTAACTAATCCAAAGCGTTTACGTATGGGCTTAGAGAAAAAAGCGGCCAATGCGTTACTGGTTAAAGTAAACCAAATCGGTACCTTAACCGAAACGTTCGAAGCGGTTAACTTAGCGCAACGCCATAAAATGAAAACTGTCATGTCACACCGATCTGGTGAAACAGAAGATGTAACTATCGCAGATCTAGCGGTTGCCCTGAACTGTCACCAAATCAAAACCGGTTCATTATGCCGTGGTGAGCGTACAGCCAAATACAACCAGCTACTAAGAATCGAAGAAGATCTGGGTGGCATGGGCGTGTACTGGGATAAAGCCGGTTTTCGTTAATCGGAACTAATAACTATGTCGGCAAAGCTGGATCTTGATTTAAAACCCGGGCAAAGTATTGAGCTTTTGAAAGAGCTGCATATTCTGACCCGCGACGGAAAATTAAATCAGGATTCACGCCGTAAGTTGAAACAGGTCTATCACCTGTATCATTTTATTGAGCCGCTATTAAAAGACCTGCAAGCAAACTCTGAACAGATTAACTTAGTTGATCACGGAGCGGGTAAATCTTATTTAGGATTTATCATCTATGATTTATTTTATAAATCATTAAATAAACCGGGCAAAGTCTACGGTATCGAGTTTCGTGAAGAGTTAGTAAAAAAATCGACCGAGCTGGCTGAAAAATTAAAATTTCCGAATATGGGCTTTTTGCACTTAACCGTGGCGGACTCGATCACGACAAAAAAATTACCTGAATCAGTTGAAATTGTGACGGCCTTACATGCCTGTGATACCGCCACTGATGATGCCATTCACTTTGCCTTAGCTAAAAATGCCAAGCACATCGTGCTGGTTCCTTGCTGTCAGGCCGAAGTGGCCTCGCACCTCCGCTCAAATAAAGCAAAATTATTGGCAAACCCAATGTCAGAACTTTTCCGTCAGCCGCTTCACACACGTGAGTTCGGTTCACATTTAACTAATGTTTTACGCGTGTTGGAACTAACTGCAGCCGGTTACGACGTGACTGTGACTGAACTTGTGGGTTTTGAACATTCGATGAAAAATGAATTGATTGTGGCCACCAAGCACGGCAATCCCGATAAAAATCATCAGGTGCGTCAGGCGAAAGAGCGTTTAGAGGCGCTGTTAAAAGAATTTCGCTTGGACGATTTACGTTCACGATTTAAAAACTAGACCATCAGCCATACCCAAAAATCGTAAAAAATTAGAAACTAAGTGCATGGATCAACTACGCAGCATGGCCTTCGCAATTCAAAAATGGTTAAGCCAACCACAGAAAGTATTTTTCGCCTGTGTGATGGGACTTGTGATTACGCTTTTTTTGAACGGCACCCTATGGAAGCTATGGGGTTTATACCGTGATCAGAACACGATTATTTCTCAATCTCTGGAAGCCAAAGCACAAATGCGCGTGATCGATAAACAGATCAGCCAGGCGACCGACACCACCTTTATCGAACGCCAGGCCCGCGATAAAATGGATCTGGTGGGCGATCATGACCTTATTTTCGTATTTCCTGAGTAAAATTTAGGCTATTTTTTTGCTGAGCGGCAGGACTTGCAACTACTTAGAGTAAAAGCTCTAATAGGAGTCCTTATGAAACTAGAACATTTATCATTAGTCTTAGGCTTAACCAAAACAGAGCTAAAACGTCGTTTAGAATTAGGTCAAATCGACCCGCAAATTTTAAACAAACAAGTTAGCGAATACGCGCAAGGACTTAAATTAGACGCTCTTTGCGACTCGTGGACCGAGTTAAAAAATCATGAGCAATTTGACCGCTATCAAAGAAATCTCCAGGCGCCAGACGCCAGCACACAATAGATTCACCGCACTTAAAAAATAACTGAAATGACATAGCTCGAACATCAGAGGTAGATTTAACGCATGAAAAAAATCTACCTCGTTGATGTCAGTTCTATGTTCTTTCGTGCGTTCTACGCCATCCGTCCTTTGTCTTCATCAAAGGGTGTGCCGGTCAATGCGGTTTACGGTTTTATTTCAATGATCGTAAAGCTTTTTAAAGAGAAAAACCCTGACCACATGGTGTTCTGTTACGACAGAAAAGAGCCCTCATTTCGCAAAGACCTTTACACTGATTACAAAGCCAACCGCACCGAAATGCCCGATGATCTTCAGGTGCAGATGCCGTACTTAAAACAGGTGGCCGATCTTTTCGGTATCGCCGATCTCGAAGTGGCTGGTTATGAAGCCGACGATCTGATCGGTACCATCGCCAAACAGGCCGAAGCCGAAGGTTATCAGGTTTATATCGTCAGCGGCGATAAAGATTTCAGTCAGCTTGTGACCGAAAACATTTTTCTTTACGACACGATGAAAGAGTACGTTTACACCATCGATGCGGTAAAAGAAAAACACGGCGTTTACCCGAATCAGTTTATTGATTTCCTGGCGATCACCGGCGATACCTCAGATCACGTGCCGGGTGTAGCCGGTATCGGCCCTAAGGGGGCGCAAAAGCTGATTGAGCAGTTCGGTACGCTGGAAAATATCTACGCCAATATCGATAAGGTCGCACCGGCCGGAGTAAAAGAAAAACTGATTAAATCCAAAGATGATGCGTTGATCTCGAAAAAATTAGTCACTATTGTGACCGATGTTAAAACCGGAAAAACGATGGATGATTACATCATCAAAGATTTTAAAACCGAAGAGTTGCGTGCATTTTTGCAGGATTTAAATTTTAAAACCTTCGAAAAAAGCCTTTTAGGTGACGGCCAGACCAATATGAAAAAAGGCGACGGCCATAAGATTACCGGTGCTGAACCTAAATTCGCCACCCCCACGGCTCCGGGGCCATCCATTGCCGGTAACAGCAGCGTGGCCGGTGATTTAAAAGCGCAGACCTGGGATGCGGTTATTGTTCAGCAGCGAATTAAGAATGAAAAATTTCTGGTGTTTACGGCAGCTGAAAAAATCTGCTTCTGTTTTAATAATTTCGATTACTACATTACAGCAACAGCTGATGCCCAGTTAGATTATAAAAATCTGACGTGGTCAGGTTTTGATATCAAAAAAGTCTGGACCGATTTAAACCTTCCGGTTGAAGACGTGGTCAATGCAAAAATTGACTGGGATATTATGCTGTTAGCCTACTGTATTAAATCCCAGGACATGCGTGATCCGGTTGAGGTCGTCAAAGACTTCTTGGATATCGATATTAAACCGGAAGCCAAGCAGCCGGTTGATGTTGATAAATTAGTGGCGGCGTTGGTTCAGCTTTCGTTAAAAGTGCAGACCGAAGTGCGCGAGAAAGACTTATTGACGATTTACGAAAAACTGGAAAAACCACTGATCCCGATTCTTTACAGTATGGAAAATGTGGGAATCAAACTCGATACGGCGACATTGGCTGAATTTTCTAAAGAGCTGGGTGATGACATTGCTAAACTTGAAACAGAAATTCACCAGATTGCGGGTGAAAAGTTTAACATCGGCTCGCCGAAGCAGTTAGGTGCAGTTTTATTCGAGCGCATGGGTTTAGAGGCCATTAAAAAAACCAAAACCGGCTATTCGACCGATAATGAAGTATTAGAAAAACTTAATCATCCGATCGCGCAGTTATTGATTAATTATCGCGAATTAACAAAATTAAAGTCGACATACGTAGATGCACTTCCGGAAATGGTTGATAGCAAACAACGGCTGCACACGCATTTTAACCAGGCGTTCACTTCTACCGGACGACTTTCAAGCACTGATCCGAACTTACAGAATATTCCGATCAAAACCGAAAAAGGCCGAAAAGTGCGCCAGGCTTTTATTGCCGAACAGGGTAAGAGTTTACTGTCATTAGACTATTCGCAGATCGAACTGCGTGTGCTGGCACATATTTCGGGTGATAAAGGCCTGATCAAGGCCTTTCAAGATGACTTAGATATCCATGCGGCTACCGCTGCCGAAGTTTTCGGAGTCGATGTCAAAGCTGTCAGCAAAGAGCACCGTCGAATAGCTAAGGCCGTTAACTTTGGTATCGCCTACGGGCAAGGGGCTTACGGTTTAGCCGAAGCTTTGGGGATTTCACGCTCGGAATCTAAAGAAATTATCGACCGTTATTTCAAAAAATTCAGCGGTATTAAAGATTATATCGAATCGACCATCGAGCAGGCCCACCAGAAAAAATATGTCGAGACTTTATTCGGGCGCCGTCGTTATTTAACTGAACTGGATTCAACCAACGCCATGGTCAAAAAATTCGGCGAACGGGCAGCGATCAATGCACCTATCCAGGGGACAGCCAGTGATCTGATGAAAATAGCGATGATTGATGTGCAGCGTGCACTTATGCAGGATAAAGCAGAAATCAGTTTGCTGTTACAGGTACACGATGAGTTGATCTTCGAAGGTGCTCCGGATGTTTTAGAGACTAATGTCGCCCGCATCCGTATGATTATGGAGAATGTAGCTAAATTTAAAGTGCCGTTAAAAGTAAACTCATCAATCGGACAGAACTGGGATCAGGCGCATTAGTTACGAAGCCACCATCCGTGGCAGACTTCTGACGGCGTCGTGCCGTCAGACCTATTTTAGAAAAACTCTACTCAGTTTCCCAGCCGACCACGCGGCCGCCTTCGAAATAGACGTAGCGGCGCTCACGTTTGTAGCCGTTGACCGTTGGTAAATCGCGGACGTATTTCCAGCGTTCGTTTTTGTAGATCGGGTTACCGCTGTGTTCAACCTGCGTCGGTTCGCCCCAGCTTTTGCGCACCAGCTCCTGAGACATGCCAAGAGTAATATCCTGTGCTTCGGCCACCGCCATAATATCCGGATTGGTTTTGTCGCGGTTCCATAATTTATTGCGGTTAACCCAGGCCTGGCGGCCCTCTAAAGACGGAATTGTTAAATAATCGATTTTTTCCTGATCGTTGGCAAAAAGTGGTAACACTTTTGAGTAGTTCACACGCTCTTTCGGAGAATCCAAGCCACGCTCGAGCTGGCGCAGTCTACGGCGGTTCATCACATTTTTACGTTCAGTTTCTGATAAGGTCTTTTTCGGGTCTAAACCGAGTTCGTACGCGTATTTTTCCAGGTCTTTATCGGATAGGCGGTCGGGATCCTTTTTCGGATCGGCAAATTCTTTTTGGCGGCCAATGATTTCTTTTTCACGTTCTGTTTCGGCCAGCTCTGGGCGCGCCGCTGTCTTGATCAGGTTCGCACACGATGACAATGATAGTAAACCAATGACTGTTAGGCCTAATAATAAAGAATTTTTCATACTCTTATATCTTAATTTATCATAAGGGGAATGTGTTTGCTTTTTCAATTTTCTGGACGAAGGTAAGAAGATCGCTGGCTTTTAAAATAATCCAAATGTACCCTTAAGGGGCATGTTAGATCTCCTTAATAAACTGAAATTTGGCAAAGGCAACGAATTCGAGGACGAAGAAAAACTCGAAGAAGGTCTGCAGTTTTTAGAAGAGATCTTAAACGAAGAAGATCCCGAGTTCATGAAATCAGTCGGGGAATTAACGATCGAAGACCCACCACCGATCGAACCTGAAGAAGTTGAAAGCGATGAGCCGCCTCGTTCGGCGATGACCCGTTTTAAAGATGCTTATTCAGGTCTGTTTGTGGCGGCAGAAAATCGTTCGCCGCTTCTGGGGCTGCTGCTTAGACCTGTGATGATTCACCGATACCCGAAACAAGCTCTGGGCTTCTGGGTTCTTCTGGCTGGTTTAGGTTATGGCGGATTCAAACTTTACCAAGCGCACTTCTGGCATCAACCGACCCAGCTATTTTTAACATCCTATGCCGCTCTTGGTTTAACCGTGCACGACTACGACATGCTTGAGCAGGTTGAACCGTATTATGATAACGTGCGTTTATCTAAAAATATCATGTCGCTCATAAAGATGACGGCCAATATCCGCCCATCGGCCAATTCTTCGAATAACCCGATGATCTCTTTTGAGATTATTATCCAGGGTGTTTCAAATGACCCGATCGTCGAAATCAAAGACCGTGAAGCCGAATTTCGTGACCTGATCCTGCGGGCTACTGAAGATTTTACTTACGACGATTTGGAGACGGCGACCGGCAAACAACAACTCAGCGATGCCATCTTGGCAAAAATCAATGCGAATTTAACTGACGGTCAAATCCGCAAAGTCTATTACAAAAACTTCGTCATCAAGCCGTAGGCTTGTAATTTGAGTGTGCCGTAGGCTTGTAATTTGAGTGTGCCGTAGGCCGGTGTTTACCTTAGTGCCGAAAAAAAACTACGATTTAAAGTCATTAACGTTAATACCATAGGATTTAATACGGTCATGCAAGGTCGATTTCGGCATTCCTAAATCCAGGGCTGTCAGTTTCTGATTGCCGTGGTTAGCGGCCAGGCGTTTCATGATCATCTGTTTTTCGATTTCGCGGATGACCGATAGCGACTGGGAGCCTACGGCCTGTGGAATCGTGTATTTTCCGTCGGTGGTCGGCATATGCGGGGTTAAGGCTAGACGATCACGTTTATTCAACAGATGGTCGATATGTTCATCCGTGATATAGGCTTTCGGGTAAAGTGCCGAAGCGCGCGCCACTAAATTTTTCAGCTCACGGATATTTCCCGGCCAGTCGTGTTTGCGCAGGCGTACGATGGCATTATAAGAAAAGCGAACCTTCATCTGGCGGGCAAAACAAAACAGTAATTCATCAAAATCTTCGATACGATCTTTTAAACTCGGGACATCGACGGTGATCACATTTAAACGAAAGTATAAATCCGAACGAAATGAGCCTTCCTGAATCTTAAGGCCGATGTTTTGGTGGGTGGCTGCGATAATGCGGACATCAGTTTTGATTACGCGGTCAGAACCGACCGGGCGAATTTCGGCATTTTCGATGGCGCGTAAAAGTTTGGCCTGTAGGCCGTAAGACAGATCGCCGATTTCATCTAAAAATAAAGTACCGCCGCGGGCTGCCTCGAACGCGCCTTTACGGTCAGAGATAGCGCCGGTAAAACTTCCGCGCACGTGACCGAACAATTCACTTTCGATTAACGTTTCGGTAAGTGCCGAACAGTTTACACTTAAAAACGGAGCTTGGCTTCGAAGCGAAGCCTGGTGCAGGTTTTTAGCTAATACATCTTTACCAGTACCTGACGGGCCTAGTAATAATACCGGGTGATCGGTTTCTGCAACCGAACCCAAGGTTTGTAATTGCTGGTTCCATAGTTCGGATTTACTGCTTAACGGAAAGCGTGCCTTGGCTTTTTCTAAATCGTGAATTACAAAATCAGCATAGCCGACCGAAATCAGATCACCGTCGGCCAGAATACTTTCAATAATCTGGGCACTGTTAACAAAAGTACCTTCGGCAGACATCAGGTCTTTGATAAAAAGTTTATCATTTTTGACTTCCAGGCGAAAATGGCGGTCGGAGACGCCGGGCAATTGAACACGAATCGGGCAGCTGTCGTCGCTCCCCACGGTTGTATAAGTGTCGATTTGCCAGCGTTGGCTTGAGCCATCTAATAGTTCCAGTGCGTATTTCATAACTTCCCTTTAAAAATAGTTTGTTTCAAACACGTGTTGGCTTATTTCAAGGGCTGCGCCAGAGCTAAAACCGCTTAAACTGCCTTAAATTTGAATAGGAGAAAGCCTTTTCCGATTTTTTAAAAAATAGGCTAAAAAAATCTAAGATTTGAGAAATTTACCAATTAGTCTTAGTATGGATCATGCCCGTTCAGAAAAAGAAAAAGCACAAGGTCACCTTTATTAAAAGCGGCTTTCTGCCCTCTGATTATCCCGTACATAAAAAGAAAGAAGTCGCTTTCGTTGGTCGATCTAACGCCGGCAAATCTTCATTAATTAATGCTTTAGCCGGATCCGATGTTGCGCACGTATCATCAAGCCCTGGTAAAACACGTTTGCTGAATTTTTTTAATTTCGGTGAAAGTTATGTGTTAGTCGATATGCCAGGCTACGGCTTTGCTTCACGCTCAGGTGATGAGATTCGTGAGTGGACACAGGCCATTGAAAACTATTTAGACCAGCGTGAATGCCTGGCCGGTTTGGTTTTGGTGATGGATGTGCGCCGTGACTGGGAAGAAGAAGAGAAGATGTTAATGCGTTATGCAAATAAGATCGGGCTTCCTGTGGTTGTGGCGATGACTAAAATCGACCGTTTAAATCAAAAAGAATTACGTGAGCGCCTTGCCGCCATCAAACAGCATGCGCATACGGATAAATTATTTCCGGTTTCAAGTACCAACGAACAAGGGTACGACGTCATGGAAGATTACATTTATAAGGAATGGATTAAAGGTTCATGAAAATTATTGCAGTAATTCCGGCGCGCTATGGTTCAACGCGATTTCCGGGTAAGCCCCTGGTACAACTTAAAGGTAAGCCGCTGATTCAATGGGTTATCGAGGGAGCAAAGTCTGCAAAACTGGTGTCTGAGATTTATGTGGCCACCGACGACCAGCGCATTGCCGATGCCGTGACCGCTGCCGGCGGAAACTTTCTTATGACCCGATCGGAATGCCCGACAGGCACGGACCGGATCTTTGAGGCAACCAAGAATTTAATTTTTGACGTGGTGTTAAACATCCAGGGTGATGAACCGCAGATAACCGCTGAATATATTGATTTGCTGGCAAAAGCGTTCATCGATCAACCGGGTCTGGATATGGCCACACTTTCACATCCGATCGCTCATGAAGACATTGAAAACATGAACGCGGTTAAGGTGATTAAAAACGCCAACCAGGAAGCGATTTATTTCTCGCGCTTTGCCATTCCTTATAGCCGCGAAAAGCTTAATGGTACACCAGCGTGTGAAAAACATATCGGTCTTTACGGTTATACAAAAACTTTTTTAAATAAATTTTGCACTAGCGAACAATCAGCGATTGAAAAAGCCGAGAGTTTAGAACAGCTGCGCGCCTTGCATTTGGGCGCAAAGATTAAAGTGCTATCAGTGAAAAAGCCGATTCAGGGCGTGGATACACCGGAAGATCTGGCCAAACTAGAGAAGATGCTATCGTAGGGGAGATACGACTATGAAAATGACGAAAGCTAAAAAAAGAAACCAAAAATTTATCTTTGTAACCGGTGGAGTTGTTTCTTCAATCGGTAAAGGTTTAACAGCAGCCAGTCTTGGTTCGTTATTAGAGTCCCGTGGTTTTAAAGTAACGATCATGAAGTTTGACCCGTACTTAAACGTCGATCCGGGCACGATGTCACCGCTACAGCACGGCGAAGTGTTTGTAACCGATGACGGCGCTGAAACTGATCTTGATTTAGGCCACTATGAGCGTTTTACCAACGTAACCTTACAGCGTTCAAATTCAGTAAGTGCCGGTCAGATCTATGATTCGGTGATTACGCGCGAGCGCAAAGGTGATTACTTGGGGGGAACTGTACAGGTAATCCCGCATATCACTGACGAGATTAAATCACGCGCCTATGAGGCCGCACAGGGCTCTGAAATTGCCATTGTTGAAATCGGCGGAACCGTGGGCGATATTGAAGCGCAACCGTTTTTTGAAGCTATTCGTCAGCTGCGTTTGGATTTAGGTGAAAATAATACCGCGTTGATTCACGTAACCTATGTGCCGTACATCGCGGTGGCGGGTGAGTTAAAATCAAAACCAACCCAGCACTCGGTTAAAGAATTACGTCAGATCGGCTTACAGCCGGATTTCTTGGTTTGCCGTTCTGAAAAAGAAATCGATGACAACTTAAAAGCAAAAATCGGTTTGTTCTGCTCAATCAATAAAGATCATGTCATTTCGGCGCAAGATTCTAAGTCGATCTTTGAAGTTCCTATTAAATTGTACTCTGAAAAACTAGATGAATTAGTTTGCGCAAAACTTGCGTTAAAGAAAACTAAGGCTGATGTTTCAGGCTGGCAGAAGATCGTTAAGATTCAGAATAACCCAAAATCCACTGTCAAAATCGCCGTTGTGGGTAAGTATGTGGATCTTAAAGAGTCGTACAAGTCATTGCATGAATCATTGATTCATGGTGGTTTAGCTAACCAGGTTAAACTTGATATTAAGTACGTTGATTCAGAAAAATTAACCTCTAAAAACGTTAAATCAGAACTGGGCGACGTATCAGGTATTTTAGTTCCCGGTGGCTTCGGCTCGCGTGGTGTTGAAGGTAAAATCACAGCCATTCAATACGCGCGCGAAAAGAAAGTGCCATTCTTTGGAATTTGCTTTGGTATGCAGTTAGCGGCGATCGAATTTGCCCGCAATGTTTGCGGTCTGCACGATGCCACTTCGCGTGAGTTTATTGGCGAAGGTGCCCGTGGCGGCAATGTCATTATCGATTCAATGGTAGAACAACGTGGCATTAAGGATTTAGGCGGCACCATGCGCTTAGGATCTTTTGCCTGTAAGCTGTTTCCTAAATCATTAGCGAACCGTGTTTATAAAAAGAACGTGGTGCAGGAACGTCACCGTCACCGTTTTGAATTTAACAATAAATACTTAGATCTGTTTTACAAAAACGGTTTGCGTGCGACCGGTATTAATCCGGATCGTAATTTGATTGAAATTATCGAAAATGCGAATCACCCTTGGTTTATCGGGGTGCAGTTCCATCCGGAATTTAAATCTAAGCCGTTAAATCCACATCCACTATTTGCAGCTTTTGTTAAAGCCAGCAGCGGAAAAAGAAGTAAATCGCGCTAATTGAGGGATCTCGCTATGTCGAAAATTATTGAACGTGGGCAAAATGTTTTAAAGTTAGAAGCTGAAAGTATTTTAAACCTGGTTGCTAAAGTTAACGGTGAATTTGAAAAAGCTGTCGAGTTAATCTTAAGCTGCAAAGGCAAAGTCGTAGTCACCGGTATCGGTAAATCCGGTCAAATCGCACGTAAAATCGCGTCGACTTTGTCTAGCACTGGAACACCGGCCTTATACCTGCACCCGGCCGAATCAAGCCACGGGGATTTAGGTGTGATCGGAGACCAGGATTTAGTAATCGCCCTTTCTTATGGCGGCGAGACAATTGAGTTAAACCACGTTTTAAATTTTATTTCCCGTCGTGATATCAAGATGATTGCGATGACCGGAAAACCTGAAAGTTCACTGGCGCAGTCGGCGACCGTGCTGATCAGCGTGGCCGTTGAGCGTGAAGCTTGTCCATTAAACTTAGCGCCGACATCGTCATCAACTGCAATGCTGGCGATGGGAGATGCTCTGGCGATGGCTGTACTGGAAATGCGCGGCTTTAAATCCGAGAACTTTGCTGAATTTCATCCGGCAGGTTCTTTAGGTGCAAAACTTTTAAAAGTAAAAGATGTCATGAAAACCGGTGCGGCGCTGCCGTTTGTAACACCGGATACGTCGATGAAAGAAATCTTAACGAAGATGACCCATCAGAGCGTGCGCGGGGCCGCCGGGGTAATTGATGCCAGCCAGAATCTGGTGGGCATTATCACCGACGGGGATATCCGCCGCTTCTTAGAAAAAAACCAGAATCCATTTCAGGCGTTGGCAAAAGATGTGATGTCGCATAACCCAAAGACCATCGACGCATCAGAACTGGCCGAAAAAGCCTTATTTTTAATGGAGCAATTCCGCATTCAGATGTTAGTGGTATTAGATAAATCATCAGCAAAACCACTTCAACCTGTAGGTATGTTAATTTACCCAGATCTCCTCGCCGCGAAAGTTAGGTAGGCCTACCGATTAGAAGTAGGTCGAGATACCGACGACGGCTTGAATGCCGGTTGTGGTGACATCGCCTGTGGCTGGGCTTGTGCGGGACCACGAGAACACTAAGCCGCCGCGGATACAGTGGTCATCACTGATACCGTACCATTTAGCAAATGGACCAACGGTTAAACCCATTGTGTTAAATGCATCAGCATCGCCAGCCTTTGTCTGTGCGAAGACAAACTCAGCATCACCTGAAAAAATTAAATCTGTGCCGATAATATTAGGCTGAAAGTTGTATGTACCAAAGCCACCTAAGCCCCAGGTGTAAGTCGGTTTAACACTGCCGGTTTTTGTGTAATCGAGCGCAAATAGCGGGCCGTATTCGTATTGTTTTTTATTCCAGCCGAATTTCAAAGTTGTATCGATGTTCAATACCGACTGCGCCCCGGTAGTATCAGCTTTTGTGTTAGATAAAGTGAAATCCAGACCGATTAAATAATTTCTTGAGCCCTTACCAGAAGCTACCGGATCGAGAGAGACTTCGCCATCAACTTTTCCGACCGCGTAGCTTTCGCCGACTTTCAGTTTTTCGCCAGTTTGAACTTCAACGATCGCGCGATTACCTTTAACCTGAATCACGTTAAGTTGTTGGGCTTCTACGAACGAAGCAAATAGAAACATAACTGTTGTCATCATTGAAATTTGTAGTTTCATGTTGTCTGGTCTCCTGATTTTTTCATTGTGCAAGACACCTGAATTATTGGGAAATAAAAAAATCCCCGTAGACGATCGTCCAGTTAAGTCAGCATTTACTCTGTAAACAATGTTACATAAGTCTTGTTCGCAGGACTAAGGTCTCTCTTAAGAGTGTGGACCAGTTGCCCATGCAGCTTTTATTTTTAACAATTAAAGAGTGGGAATAGATGTACAAAAATTAAAGAATATTAAGATGTTAGTTTTAGACGTTGACGGAATCTTGACCGATTGCAGGCTATGGATGGATTCCAACGGGCAGTGGAAAAGAATTTATTCTGTTCGTGATGGTGTTGGCATCAAAGCCTTGCTGGAAAACGGTTACAAAGTGGCAATCATCACCGGTGCCACGGCCGAAGACGTTCGTTCCCGCGCTAAAATGTTAGGAATTTCATACTTTTACGAGGGCGCTCTGAACAAAACCCCTCCGTTTGAAGACTTGCAGAAGCAATCCGGCATCTTACCGAGTGAGATGGCTTACATGGGAGATGACTATTTTGATATTCCACTACTTAAAGCAGTTGGTTTTGCCGCCACAGTGCCGGATGCAATGGAAGAAGTTCTTGAGACAGTACAGTACATCACCAAACGACCGGCCGGAAACGGTGCTGTTCGTGAAGTAGCAGATTTTATTTTAAATTACGGTTTTTACTCCAAAGAAAGTCGTGTTGATTTTACAAAAAGTCGTGCCGGGGGCACGCAATAAACAGTCGTGCTGGAAGCATGCGGAGAAACAATGAAGCAAATAATAAACATGATGTTTGTTCTATTTTTCACAAACCTTGCGATGGCTGCTGATGCAGTCGATGTACCGCTTGATGAGCTGGCGCAAGAGTCGGTTTATCCTGTGTTCGATCACCCGCAAAGCGTGAAAAACCGTACAGTCGCAACTGCAGGCCGTATCGATGTCGGCATTTTCGGTGGTTACGCTTTGACAGAGCCGATCTATGATACGGCAAAATTCGGGGTGGCAGCGAACTATCACTTTTCTGAGTTGCATTCATTAGGATTAATGTTCAGTCAGAACAGCAGTGGTCTTTCAAAAGATGCCCAAGGGTTAAAAGATGCTCACAATCTTGATTTTAACCGTGCCCCTAAGCCAACAAACACGACGATGCTGGATTACAACTATAAACCGTTTTACGGAAAGCTTTCTTTTTCTAAATTAGGTGTAATCAACACCACGATTTACGGTTCGGCCGCTGCCGGTATGGTGGCTTATGAAAATAAATCTTATCCAGCTGTAGCGGTTGGGATGGGCGAAAGATTTTACTTTAATAAATCTTTATCGTTAAAAGCAGATTTGCGTTTATTTGTGCACCAGGCGCCGATTCCGTTTAAGCGAGGATCGATGTTAACCAGCAATCCGGCCCCGGCTCTGGATTCATTTGATGAACGTATTACTTACACGACCAATTTAGAAGTCGGCTTAAATTATTTATTTTAGAGGTGATAAAGTGAAATTAAATTCTTATTTACATTTAATTTTAGTAGCATTGTTGGCGGCACCTCTGGCACAAGCACAACAAACTTTGGATGACGAAGATGTTATCAGCGTTGAAGGCATGTATTCAAATCAGGCTCCGGCTAAAGATGAAAAACAGCAGGAAAACGAAGCTCTGCCTGCGCAGTTAAAGCAACAGCCGCAGCAATCGGTTGATGTAAAAGACTTAAAAGATTTAAACCGTTTAGCTCCGTTCAGTGAAGTTTCGGTTATCCAGAAGAAATTTATGCCAAAAACCCAGCGCTTTCAGTTATTCGCGGCAGGGTCGGTCATGACCAATACACCTTGGTATAACAATTTCGGCGCTAAACTTAATTTCAGCTATAACTTTACGGAAACCTTCGGCTTAGAGCTTAGTTCAATGTTCATGACGAGTTCGCAACGCGAATCTGCAAAAGAGATCAAAGAACAGCACGGTTTAGAGGCCGAGCAGTTCGTCTACACCAAAAGATATGTCGGCGTAGATTTAGTATGGAGCCCGATCTACGGAAAAATTTCGGCTTTAGATAATAGCATTATTCCGTTTGATATGTACTTTGCGGTCGGTGGCGGAACATCATCGACTAACTCGCAAGAGGGTGATGTGCCAACCTTCCATTTTGGCCTAGGTCAGATTTTTGCCCTGTCAAAATCAATGGCCTTCCGCTGGGATTACAGCTTTAACACTTTTTCTGCAACGCCGGTTCAGCCGCAGGCGGCCAACTCACCACCGGAAAAAAGTGGTTATAACGACTTAGTTTTATCTGCGGGATTCAGTTTCTTCTTTCCGGAGGCTTCATACAGATGATTAATTTAAAAACAACCTCATTATTTGTAGCAATCGCTTTAGCTTTTACCACAGTAGATTCGGCTCAGGCGCAAACCAAGAAGCAAGCTGTGCCGAAATCGTTTCAGCGTAAAGCGGCTCCGAAAGTCTATTCGAGTTCTAAGAACAATGTGGCGCGCAACCAGATTCAGGCGGCAATTACCCAGTTTAAGAACGGAAATTACCAGTCGGCAGCAAACACATTGTATGCGCTAACCAAACGCCGTGATCTGTTGGCAGAACGCCCGCAGTTACGCCTGTATTTAGGCGAAGCTTTAATGGAGATGAATCTAAATCAAACAGCAGCGTTTCAGTTTGTTGATTTGATTAAATCCGGCGACGGCCGATTTACCCGCCAGGCGATTGAAAAATTATTGATCGTAACTGACAGATTGGGTGATGAAACACTTTTAAACTACGCAATTCAAAGAATTGACGTATCAAGTGTACCGAGTCAGCACCGTGAAATGCTTTACTACCGCTTAGGTGAGATTAAATCGGCAAACGGTGATTTTGCAGCAGCAGCTCAGTCATTTGCTAAAGTAGGTCCACAAAGCCGTTATTACTTCAATGCACTTTATGAGTTAGCACTAGCACAAGCCGAAGCAAGACAGCCTGAACTGGCGATTGCAACTTTTAAAAAGTTATTAAATGTGCGTGATAACGCTAAGGTCACAGACACCAATAAAGTAGCTGCCATGATGGGTATTGCACGTTCGCTGTACCAGAAAAAAGACTTTGAAGGCTCGATTGATATGTATTCAAAAATCCCGCGTGACCACGTAATGTGGCATGATGCGATGTTTGAAAAAAGCTGGGCTATGTTGCGTGCAGCCCGCTTCCGTTCGGCATTATCTAACTTTCAATCCCTGCACTCAAGTTACTATGAAGACTTCTTTATCCCGGAATCGTTGTTATTACGTTCAATCGTCTACTTATATATCTGTAAATATGACGAGATCGAAAAAGTGTTAAGCTTGTACGAAAGACAATACGGTCCGGTGCAAACAAGTATTGAAAACTTCATGCGTACCAAAACAGCTCCTGAAAGCTATTACTCAGAAGTTGAAAAAGCGTACATCATGAGAAAAGAAGAAGATGTTACCAAGAAAACCATTTTACCTTTAAAAGTAGTTAATAAAATTTCTCAGGAAGGTAACGTCCGCCGTTCTTTGGCCTACATCAAAAAGGTAGTTGAAGAGAGACGTTTAGTTGAAGAAAACCCGGCTCTTCGCAGCTCTGCGGTTGGTCAGTACGCTCTTAAAATCTTAAATAACCGTTTAAAAGGTGCCAAAGCCTTAACGGGTGATATGGTTAAGGCGCATTTAGAAAACATGAATACTGAACTTAAAGATTTACAGGAACAGGCAAGTTTGATCCGCTACGAAATGATCAACGGTAAAAAAGAGACGATCAAAAAACGTATTGCCGGTAAAGACTTAGCCGATCTACAGGTTGACGACAAACAGGACCGTTCTTTCTATGTTAAAAACGGTTACGAATACTATCCGTTCCAAGGCGAGTACTGGTTAGATGAAGTCGGTAACTATCACTATCTTGGAAAACAAAGCTGCGAGTAATTTATGAAAAAGATGATTCATTGGCTTATATTTATAATTGCAACAATAGGGATTCTGGTAGCCAAGGCTGAGATTGCGCACGCGCAAACGAAGAAAAAAATGACCGTGGGTGAGCTGTTAAGCAAAGTCCGCGATGACAGCCGTGGCGGTAAATTAGAGTCAATGAAGAAGAATGAGACAGCGGTTCCTGAATCGCAGTTTAACTTCAAACAGCAAACCAACCTGCAGGTGGTTAAACCGCCACGTTCAACTGAAATCTTAAAATTTGAGCCAGGTGATGACCACGCCGAATACGAGCGCACTTTAGACCGTCAGATCCAGGAACTATACAAGCTGACAAAAAAGTTTGAAAACAGCCCGAACCGCGGAGAGTTATGGCTGCGTTTAGCTGAATTGTACGTCGAAAAATCAACTTTGGTTGATGCCCGTAAACAAGATCAGTACGACGCGCAATTGCGTAACTTTCAAGAGGGCCGTACAAAAGTTAAACCTAAATTAGATACCAAAGAGTCGCAGGCCTACAACCGCCGTGCGATTCAGCTTTACGAATGGTTTTTACGTGATTACCCGAACGACGAAAAAGTCAGCCAGGCTTTATTTTTCCTGGGTTATAACTACTTTGAGTTAAATGAGCCTTCAAAAGGGGCGCAATACTACGATCAATTGACCCGTCGTTACCCGAATTCTCCGTTTGTCGGCGAGGCGCATTTTGCCTTAGGTGAGTACTATTTTGAAAGCGAAAAATGGGCCGATGCTTATAAAGAGTATTCAAAATTGATCAAAGATAAACGTCATCGTTTACACTCGTTTTCTTTATACAAAGGCGGCTGGTGTCTGTACCGTTTAGGCCGTACTGAAGAAGCGATCAAATACTTAGACTTTATTATCAAACTAGATGACAGCTCATCACGTAAAAAGACTATCCGCCGCAGCAAGCTTGAGAATGAAGCGCTACGTGATATCGTGGTGTTTTTCTCGGATATTGCTGATACCAAACGGGCGGTTAATTACTTCAGAAGCTTAGGTCTGCCTGATGCCAATAACTACATCGAAAAATTAGCTTATTATTATGCTGATAAAGGCGGAAAAGATGCATCCCGTGATGTCTTCCGTTTATTGATCAGTGATGACCCGACGTCGAAAAAAGCTTTCGAATACCAGTACCAGATTGTACAGAATTACTTTTACTCGAAAAATTCACCGCAGTTTAAAGAAGAGCTATACAACTGGATCAATAACTTTAAAAAAGATTCGCAATGGGCTGAACGTAATAAAAATGACCAGGCGTTCTTGGATAATGCTTATAAACTTCGTGAGCAAACATTAAGAAATTATATCTTACAGCAGCATCAGACGGCCCAGAATTCACGGGCTCCATACTCACGTAAGTTGGCGCAGGAAGGTTACGAAATTTACTTCCAGGAATTCTCGGATTCGGAACAAGTTGCAGATATGCACTTTTTCTTTGCCGAACTTTTATATGATATGAACAAGTTTGAAGAAGCTTCGACCCATTACTTATGGGTGGCTGAAAATGCACCTAAAAGTAAGTACGGTGCAAAAGCTGCGCAAAACTTATTATTAGCTATCGAAAAAGCCTTACCTCGTGACGAGGAGTTAGCAAAACGTAAAGGTGATTCGATTGAGCCGATTCCTCTTGATCCGCGCGTTGAGAAGTTCTTAAAATCTGCGCAGTGGTACACTGAAAAGTTTCCGAACACGGATAAAATGGCCGAAATCAAGTTTCGTATGGGCCGTTTATACTACCAATCAAACTATTTTAACGAAGCTGAAGTGATCTTTAAAGAGATCGTGGCGAAATACCCTAAGACTAAATACTCAGAGTATTCGGCAAACTTGCTTCTTGATATCTACAATCTTAAAAAAGATTTCGTAGGTTTAGAGAAAATGGGAACTGAATTACTTCAGAATGAATCTATTTCTCAGTCGAAGGCTGGCGCCGATATCCGTAACGTTTTAGAACGCGCAAGTTTTAAAAAAGGTCAGGATTTAGAGGTTGAGAAAAATTACTTAGCTTCAGCTGAACAGTTTCAGGCCTTCGCGCTGCAAAATCCAAAATCTGAACTGGTATCAATGGCTTTATTCAATGCCGGGGTTAACTTTGAGCGTTCTGGTAAAAACTATGAAGCGATCCAGAACTACAAAAAAACCATGACAACGAATGATAAAAATTCTGCGACAGTTAAGCCTAAAGCACAAAAGTTACTGGCTAAGCTTTATCAGGATGCCGGTCAGTTTGAGGAGTCAGCCAAGCTTTTCAAAAAAGCGGCTAATGATAATCCGTCTGATCCGTTAATGCCGAACTACTTATTTAATGCGGCAGTTATGTATGAAGCCCTTGGTAACAATAAAGAAGCGATCAGCACTTATAACGAGTTTTTAAAAGTAAACAAATCAGGTAAAGAAAGTTCTGAGACGTTGTACAATTTAGCTGAGCTAATGCGTAAGTCAAATTCTTCGGGCTGGCAGGGCAAATACCGTGAGTATGCGGAATCATCAGCAGACAGTGCCAAACGTGTGGCCGCATTCTACTGGGCCGGCCGCGATCACGAAAATAAAGCAATTGCCGTTTTTAACAAGCTGAAACAATCAGAGCGTTCAGAAGCTGCGAAATACATCGCTAAAATCAAACTGCGCAATGCCGGCGAGTTGTATAATGAATTAGTCGGTTTAAAAATCCCGGCAGATCCAAAGAAGCAGAAAGATATTGTTGATAGAAAGTTAAGTCTGGTTGCTAAAATCGGTGAGATCTTAACTGAAACGATCAAACTGGATTCTGCGGATGAAATCGTATCGGCATTAGATTTATTAGGTGCGACCAATGAGCATATCGGCTCTGCGATCATTAACGCTCCGATGCCATCAGGTTTTAACGATGAACAGAAAAAACAATACATGGCCGGAATTGCTAAGATCGCCGAACCATTTTTAAAGAAGGCTGACGATTCGTTCAAAGCAGCGGTTGAACGCGGCCGTGACTTAGATGTTTATAACGATGCCTACAAGCACGCACTAGCGCAGGCAGCGGCCAAAGACAGTAAAGGTTTCTATTCAGGTTCAGAAATATCGTCAGAGTCACGTCTGATCCAATGGGTGGGGGATAAATAATGAAACTGCAGATTTTAATTCCGACATTGGCGATGCTGTTGTTTATGGTGGGCTGTGCCTCATCGGAAAAACAACAGGATTCAACTCCAAGTGAAGTAACGGATGCATCGAGTGGCAAGGTCTCGGCTGACTATGCACCAAACCGAAACGCGAAAAAAGCCAATGGTTCGGCGGCTGGCGGCACTTCTGCCGGTGATCGTTTAACCGAGGCGGTACGCAATCAGAATGATGAGGGTATCTCGCAGGCTACAACCGAGATATTAACCCAGAATCCGAAGGATTTACGCGCTTTAAATGCGCTGGCGATGGTGTACTACAAGCGTGGACGCTTCGAGGCTGCAGAGTATCTGTTAAACAAGGCGCTGGCTGTAGACAATGACCGCTCAGAACTTTATTCGAATTTAGGTTTAATCAAAATGGCCCAAGGTGAAAAGCGTGAAGCGATTCAGGCTTTTCGTAAAGGCTTAAGCGTTAACAGTCAGGATGCGGTGATCGGTGCAAACTTAGGTTCGATCTACGTGAATGAAAAAGATTATTCGAAAGCCGAATTAGCTCTGGAAATTCCGTTTCGCAAGGGCACGAAAGATGTAAAAACTTTATCGAACTATGCGGTGGCCTTAACGGGCACCGGTAAGCACGATAAAGCCGAAGATATTTATGAAAAGTTAATGAAGGATAATCCGGGTAACCGTGATATTATGTTAAACTATTCAATCTTGTTGATTGAACATAAACAGAAATATCGTGAAGGATTAGATCTTATTAACAGACTAAAGTTTGTAGGTGCGCCTTCAGAATCCAGAAATCTAATAAAAGATTTGGAATCAAAGGCAAAAGCTGGTTTAAAATAGTATGACGAGGTCGTTTATGTTCCGATCACATCTTGCGTTAATTCTGGGTTTGGCAACTTTATTGGTTGCGAATGTGTCTATGGCACAAAATTACAAGCTGCGCGCAGGTCAAAAACAAACGTTAAATTTCGAAGACGAATTAGTTGAAGGTTCTGCACAGAAACCGGAACTGTTTTATCTGTTTCAGAAGAAGAACTTCAACTACACACGCTTAATTAAACTTAGAGAAAACTTTTTACCCGAAATGAGAAAAACATCTGAAGACATACAGCGACTTCGGGGGGGACGTTGAAATCTCCGATTATATTTAGAGTATTCAAGAACAATCAAATTCATTTCGTAAAACAATTTATCGACAAAGATCAAATTGTTTTCGGAAGCAGCCTGGATTCTGGCGCTGAAGTTGATGTCGATTTAGAATCAAAAGAAGTGTCGGCGATCCACTGCTTAGTGGAAAAACGCGGAACGCAGTTTTACCTTTGTGATTTAGGATCTTCACAAGGGACCTACAAAAACGGGCAAGTGGTTTTAGACGAAGCACTTAATACCAACGATGAATTTCAGGTTGGTCCGTTTAAAGTGGTGTTCTTTGTCGGCGTGCCTAAGCCGGTTCATAATCAGGAAACCAGTTCTGAGATTATCGTTACGGCTAAACCAACAGAGCCTCCGGCAAGATCAGCGGCAGCAGTTCCGCCTCCGGCTCCTGTTGCTGCAGTTGTGCCACAGGCGCAGCCACAGCAGGCAAAGCCAACGATTAATGCGGCATTTATCGGGCAGCGTCCGGCAAGTAAACATGCGGCGTATGCACGTATTAAAAAAACAAAAAACCAGAAAACTTTCGCACCAGCTTCTGAACACCAGAATTTAAATGAGTTCATCAAGCCGGGCACCGGAAGTTTAGTTGAAGTAATTGTTTCGTGGAAAGAGCGTGTGTTGCAGACACATCATTTCGAACCACGCGGCCATTACAAGTCAGGACCGGATCATTCAATTCAGTTGCCACAAGGTGCAGCCCCGAAAGACTGGGTGTTGTTAGATTGTACGACTGGTGTTGTGGTCCGCATGACCCAGGATATGAAAGGTGAAGTTCACCGAGCAGAAGATATCTTGGTGCTTT
This sequence comes from Bdellovibrio sp. SBM16, assembly GCF_056175625.1. Taxonomy (NCBI): domain Bacteria; kingdom Pseudomonadati; phylum Bdellovibrionota; class Bdellovibrionia; order Bdellovibrionales; family Pseudobdellovibrionaceae; genus Bdellovibrio; species Bdellovibrio sp. SBM16. Next base: position 126,687 of record NZ_JBJKJG010000001.1, read on the forward strand.
CGGAGTCAAATTACCGTTTACAGCAAAATGAAGTGTTATTTGTGCAGTTACCAAACGGTATGCAACTGGCGATTCGTTTTGCTCCGAAGACAGCATTGGTTCCGCTGGATTCACCGTTGATTTTAACGTCATCAGAATTTACCGGGATCTTGGCCGCTTCGATTTTTGCGGTTTTATTAAGTTTAATTATGTCAGTTCTTGCTCCGAAAGCGACTGAGCAGGAAGAAGAAGTGCAGCGTGTAGCCCAGGTGATTTTTAATAAACCACCGGTGCCGGTAAATCCTCCGGTGATTCCTACACCGCCAGTAACGCCGCCGGTGCAACCACCGCCGCCGCCGACGCCGCCAGAGCCACCGAAAAAGGTGGCGATCACGGATAAAGTGCAGGAAGTTAAAACAAAAGGTGACCCGAACAAACCTGAACAAAAAGCTCAGGCCGCATCGGCTTCCGGGCGTGCTAACGAAGTTAAACCGAAAGACTCTAAGCTTAAAACAAAAATGTTCACCTCGACTAAACAGGGTGGCGCAGTTAAGACCGGCCCGAAAGCCGGAGCGAATGCGCAGTCGAAAGAGCCAGATCCAACAAACGCCGGTCTATTATCTGCGTTCGGTTCAGGTGGTGCCCGTTCCCAGTTAGACAAAGCATACTCTGGTTCGGGTGAAGCCTTAGGGGCCGGCGAAAAAGCGACGGGTGCTTCTGGTTTTAACGAAAACCGTGCGGGTAATGACTTAGGTTCTAAATTTAAAGATACGGGCGCAGGCGGTAAAGGTACTGCGACTGCAGGTATCGCCGGTGTCGGAACCAAAGGTGGTTCTGGTTACGGTACAGGTACGGGTGGCTCGGGCTTTGGTAACAAAGATTCGGTGGCGATCCAGGCCGGTGGTGCGGAAGAAGAATTTATCGGTTCAATCGATAAAGAAGCTGTCCGCCGTGCGGTTCGTTCAGCGCTTTTAAGCTTTAAAGCCTGTTATGACCGTGAATACAAAAAAGATACTAAGTTAGAAGGTAAAGTCGTGATCTCTTGGGAAATCCATGAAAAAGGGATTGCAAAAAATGCACGCGTCGTAAAAGAAAAATCTACGCTGGGTAATTCAGCGGTAGAAGAGTGTGTGCGTGCAAGATTATTAACATTAAGATTCCCTGAACCACCTCCGGGTGCAATGGCTGAAGCCGTTTATCCGTTCTTGTTTCAGGGGCAAAGATAATTATACGAGGAGAGTAAAGTGGAACCAACAGCAGCAGTAGCAGCAACAGCAGATAACGTGAATCCTATCGTGCGAGCATTCGTCGAAGGTGGAAGCGTCATGTACATCATCGCGTTTATCGCGGTATTAACCCTGATTTTAGTTGTGGAGAGATTCATGACTTTAAAATCATTACGTGTGGATAAAAAAGAATTCGCAGACCAGGTGTTTCGTATGATCATTGGTGGCGATATCAGACAAGCGATTTCATTTTGTGATTCTCGCCCGACACCACTTGCTAACACAGTAAAGGCAGGTTTAGTTGGTGCATTAAATAAGCGCCCGGATGAAGAAATCCAGGTAGCTATGGACGCAGCCGTTATGCGCGAAATGCCGAAGTTAGAAGGTTGGACTTCTTTCTTAGCGGTATTTGGTAACATCGCCGTGTTAGCGGGTCTATTAGGTACAATCTTAGGTATGATCGGTTCATTCCGTGCGGTATCTTCAGCAGATCCGGCAACGAAAGCGACATTACTGTCCCAGGGTATTTCGCATGCCTTAAACTGTACCGGTTTCGGATTATCAGTTTCAATCGTTGCGATCGTGGCTTACGGTTTATTCCAGCACATGATCCAAAAATCTGAGAACGAAATGATCGAGACCAGCATGTCACTAATGAACTTAGTAGCTGCTAATCGCGATAAAATGAAAGACTAATTGACGTTTTTTTCGAGTTAACTTTGAGGTAACGAATGGCACATATTGAAACCGGTGGCCGGGGACGCAGTAAAAATTTTGATCTGAACTTAGTTCCGTTCATTGACTTAATGTCAGTGTTGATCACCTTTCTATTGATCTCTGCTGTTTGGACTCAAGTTTCGATGATTCAGTTAGGCGCTTCATTTGCGTCGCCAAAAGATCCAAATCAAGAGGTGATTACTCCTCCACCTCTTGAAGATTTAGTTTTACGTTTGGATATCAAAGCAACGGGATACGTTCTTTATGTTGGTAAAGATGTGCGTGCCATCCCGATGTTAAATGGTGAATACGACAAAGAAGCGTTAAGTGCTGATCTGGACAAAGTTAAACAAATGTATCCGGATAAAGGTGGCATCAAAATGGCCATCGAAAACGAAATTAAGTACGAACATGTGGTAACTGCAATGGACTTAGGGTTACGCGCCGGATTTTCTCCTGAGTTATTAACCGGAGGACCGAACTAATGGCTATTCAAAAACCCGGGCAAAGACACCGTTATCACAGACTGTTAAAGCGCCGCGGCGGCAAACGTTCTGTTACGGCTATTCTGTCATTAACTGCGATGGTTGACATGTTCACCGTGTTAGTTATTTTCTTATTACAAAATTACAACACCACAGGTGAAATCCTCTACATCCCTAAAGAAGTCACACTTCCAAAAGCGATGCGGGTGAACGAATTAAAGCCTGCGGTTGTCGTGACCGTGTCGTCAAAAGAAGTTTTGATCGACAGAACGCAGGTTGCGACCTTTGCTGAGGTGCAAGCATCGACTGACTGGGTTATCCCGAATTTACGTGACCAGGTGCGTGTACTTCTTGAAAAGGCCAAAGCTGACCAAGAAGCTAAATTACAGAATAAAATCCGTAACGTGGTTGATAAAACTGTGGGCAATGAAGAAATAGATCCTAACGCCTGGAGAAAAGTCACTTTACAAGCGGATAAAGATATGGATTATTTAACTTTGAAAAAAGTTATGTATTCAATCTACGAGGCCGGCGGTGGCCCGATTAATTTTGCAGTAGCAAAAGAAGCAGACAATAAAAATGCTACTCAGGAAGTTAAAACTCAATAAAATTTCTATCTTTCTATTTGTGGTGATAAGCCTGATCTTCGTTCAGGCATTATTAATGGCACCGCAGGAAATCTCTCCGTCGCAGCTTGATGCAGCTAAAAGAATTGCCGAAAAAGAAAAAGCTGACATGAAGGCTGAAGCCGAAAAAAACAAAAAACCACAGGAGCCCGCACGACGCAAAGCCGTTGAGCAAAAAATGGTGGGCGTGCATCTGGTCGAAAATTCAAACAACGCGAAAGGCTGGGAATTGCGCGCCGATGAAGCTACCGGCTCCAGTGAAGAGCTTTGGGTGTTAAAAAAGGTTAAAGTTGAATTCTTCAATGAAAACCAGTCGAGTTATGTCGTTTCGGGTGATGTCGGCGAAATCAACGGGCAAACAAAAAATATGTTGATCCGTGGGCAGGTGATTACCCAGAGTGCGAATGGCTATCAGTTTCAGACCAACGATATGAACTACCTGGCGGATTCTAAGATGCTGGTCAGTGATAACCTGGTGTCGATGTTGGGCCCCGAAGATAAAAGCGGCGCAGGTTTTAAATTAAATGGTCAGGGATTTAGAATCGATCTGAAAACCAACAAAATGTATATTGAATCCAATATCGAAGCCAGCAAAGAAATGGATAATAAAAACTTCCACGTTACTTCGAATGCGGCCGAATTCTCCAATAAAAACCAGGAAGCGCTGTTTTCCGGTAATGTACACATGACGTTTGATAAAACCAAAGTAACAGCGCCACAGGCATTTTTTCGCTATTCCGAAAAACAAAAGGCCCTGCAATCGATTTTATTGAAAGATAAAGTCGTTCTTAAAGATGAAGGCAAAAGCGCTGTGTGTCAGCAGCTGCTGATGAACCTGATCGACGACACGATGACCTTAAGTGGTCAACCTAAAGTCCAGATGGGCGAGGACGAAATCCAAGGTGAAGAAATCGTCTTCCTAGAAGGCGGAAAAAAAGTTAAGATGAATAAAGTAAAAATCGACAGTAAAAAAGTGCAATAACTTTTGTTGATTAATTAACTTTAGAAAGAATCTTGAATAGCCATGGCCGAAAATGCAACTAGTACCTTAACCATCAAAAATATCTCCAAGAAATATGGTGAGCGTTTAGTCGTAAAAGATGTCTCTTTTGAAGTGCATTCAGGGCAGGTTGTAGGACTTTTGGGACCTAACGGCGCCGGCAAAACCACATCGTTTTATATGGTGGTGGGCCTGGTTAAATCCGATTCAGGTTCGATCATGCTTAACGATCTGGAAATTTCTGAATACCCGATGTACAAGCGGGCCCGCTCAGGCCTTAGCTATTTAGCGCAGGAGCCGAGTATCTTTCGCCGTATGTCGGTCGAAGATAATATCCTGGTGGCCTTAGAGGCCCACGGTTACGACCCTCAGGAGCGCCGCGAAAAACTGGAGAGTCTGTTACAGGATTTTCGAGTCAACCATATTCGTGAGTCTTTTGGTTATGCATTATCCGGCGGTGAGCGTCGCAGAGTGGAAATCGCCCGCGCCTTGGCTGGTTCACCGCATTTTCTATTGTTAGATGAGCCATTCGCAGGTATTGATCCTATTGCGGTGGGGGAAATCCAAAATATCATTCGAGATCTTAAGGCCAAAGGTATAGGAGTTTTGATCACAGATCATAACGTGCGTGAGACTTTAGGTATTTGCGATTATGCTTATATTCTAAAGGATGGCATAATCCAAGTGAGCGGAAACTCTGAACAAATCGCGAATTCGGAAACGGCCCGCAAGTTTTACTTGGGTGAAAATTTTAAACTATAGTAGGAAGAAGTTAGTACATGGCAATGAAGCAAACGATGAATTTAAGTCAGGGCTTGGTAATTACGCCGCAGTTACAGCAGGCGATCAAGTTGCTTCAGATGTCACGCTTAGAACTTGAATCACAGGTTCGTTCAGAATTAGAAGAAAATCCGATTTTAGAAGAGGCCGAAGTTTTAAAAGAAGAAGACTTTGAGCGTACCAAAGAAGCCGCAGCCCAGGTTGACGGCACACCTACTGAAGCGCAAACAGCCGAAGCGCAAGACCCACAAAAACAGGATGAGTTTGAGTGGGAAAATTATTTAGAAATCCAGCATAAAATGCCTCGCGAAGCGAGTTCAGGTTCTGAAGAGATCATGAACTACGAAAACGTGATCTCAACCACGCAGACGCTGCATGATCACTTGTACTGGCAGGCCAAAATGGCCGGCTTTAACGCCGAAGAAGAGTTGGCTGCTGATGCGCTGATTGCCTACATCGATGACGACGGTTACATCAAAACTCCACTGGCCCAGATTGCTGAAGAAGAAAAAGTTGATCTGCAACTATTAGAAGATACGTTAACACTCATTCATGAATTCGATCCTGCCGGCGTAGGAGCCCGTGATCTTAAAGAGTGTTTATTGGTTCAGGCCAAGCACTTAGAAGAAGACACGACGGATTTAGTCACGTTGATCAACAATCACTTAAAAGACTTAGAAAAAAAGAACTACGATGCCATCGCCAAAGCTTTACAAAAGCCAATGGAAGAAGTGGTTGAGATGTGTAAAATAATCTACGCGATGGACCCAAAACCCGGTCGTGCCTATGCAGGTAACGATACACACTATGTAACACCGGATGTTTACGTGTATAAAGTGGGCGACGACTTCAGTGTATCGTTAAATGAAGATGGTCTGCCGAAGTTAAGAATCTCGAATTATTACCGTAATATGTTAAAAGGCGGCACGACGCCTACCGGAGATGCCAAAGCTGCGGATTTTATTTCTGAAAAACTAAAATCAGCGGTGTGGTTGATTAAATCAATCCACCAACGTCAACGTACGATTTACAAGGTGTCGGATTCGATTGTTAAACATCAGCGTGAATTCTTTGAAAAAGGAACAGCGTTCTTAAAGCCGATGATCTTACGTGATATTGCGGCCGACATCGGCATGCATGAGTCGACCGTATCGCGCGTAACAACAGCGAAATACATGCATACACCGCAAGGTATCTTCGAGCTTAAATACTTCTTTAACTCGGGTATCGCTTCAACTGACGGGGATGCCTTAGCTTCAGAAGCGGTTAAACTAAAAATCAAAGAGTTGGTGGCTAAAGAAGACCCGAAAAAGCCATTATCTGATCAAAAACTGGTAGATCTGCTTAAAAAAGATGGCGTCGACATTGCCCGCCGTACAGTGGCTAAGTACCGCGAAGTACTTAGGATCTTACCGTCGTCTCAACGTAAAAAGATGTTCTAGCATATGAAATCTTATCAGAAATTAATTCGTGATGTAGCTGATTTTCCGATTCCGGGTGTATTGTTCCGTGATGTGACTCCGATGTTACAGGATGCGGGTGCGTTTAAAGAAGTGACTGAAGATTTCGGCAAACTGATTAACCTGGATGAAGTTGATGTGTTTGTCGGGATTGAGTCGCGCGGATTTATTTTTGGTACGGCATTAGCTGCGCACTTTGGTAAAGGATTTCTGCCGTTACGCAAAGCCGGCAAACTTCCTCCGCCGACCATCAAGGAATCGTATAAGTTAGAATACGGCGAAGCGACTTTAGAGATTGCGCCGACACAAAAACCGTTACGTGTGGTCATCGTTGATGATGTTCTTGCAACCGGCGGAACATTAAAAGCCTCAATGAGTCTGTGCGAAAAAGCCGGCTACAAAATTTCTGATGTATTGGTGTTAATTAATTTAACTTTTCTGAACACTATGACATTTAAAAACGAACCAATTAAATCTTTGATTCAATACTAATCTGCACTGCAAATTGAGCGCGCTAGCGACCCGGTTCTTTCCATATTTCGATGCATTCAAAATGTTCGAGAGGTCTGTCGTTCACAAACGGGAAGACCTGCATATAATCCTGATATTGTCCCATACCAGAGGTGTAAAAATTAATATTACGCATGGCCGGGCTGCGCGCTTTAAAACGTGATGGAAACATCACCGCCTCAGTAGCAATGCGCACGGCATTTTTCCAGATGTCGACTTCGGCAGCGCTTGCTCGTTTGCTTTTCCAGAATGGTTTATTTACGGCGCGGGCCGGACATAAACTGTGGTGAAGCGGGCCATTGGGCTTTCCGCCTTCACTGGTTTTCCACACGTTGAATTTTTCCGGCGTAGTTACGATCTTTGTTAACGGCGGGAGGCTTGCCACTTTTCTTTTTACACGGCTTAAAGTCCACTCTTTATAGCGGGCTTTGTTGTCTCTGCGGTTAACCGCAACCAACGCGGCAGCAATCGGATACTGCAGACCTTTGCGGAAGCATCGGCCCATTTCGCCGTAAATAGTACGGGCCAGTGAATCGATATTGATTAGATCTTCCGTTGTCATCGGACGCATCTGTTCGTTGACTAAACGTGGTACTTTTTGTTTTTTTAACTTGTTATACACAAGTGTATCGAAAATATTTTCTTTCGGTAATTTTGCCGGCATTACCGTAGGCTCTTTAAGCGGGCATTCACCGACTAAGTCGTAAATCAGGGTGGCCGCTTTTAAGGAATTGGATTTTTTATTTTTACTCACCGCTGCCGGCATCCGGCTGTCACCTTCATCAGAATAAAATGCATCGAGCTTTTTTTCGGTCAATAAGTATAACGGCAGGTAACCTTCGGTATTGTCTTTAAGGCGCACCGAAACAAATGTCTCGCTGATACTGCTGTCGTCGAAAGGATCGCTCATCTGGGCTGAGAATTCTTTGCCGGTGACCGTGACTTCAGTGGCGCGGCTTAATTTGATATGGCCTTCACCGCATTTACCGTTTTTACACCAGTACAGGGGGGCGCCGGAGTCGTCGTTTTCTAACGTCGAAAGGTATAGGGTTTTGCCCGGTTCGGCCTGGCCAAAAACAGTAAATAAAAGGCCTATGAGTAAGGCCGATATTAAACGATTTTTCACATGATCTTTATCGGCAAAATGTGCGGGGATTTTGACTAAAGTCCTGTGTTTTTTGTGTGTTTTTGTCTTTAGGTGAGACGGGGTGTGTGCCAATTTACGCATAATCGTTAATGGCTCAACAGTAAAGGGCTATCAGGAAACCTATATTTGGTTAGAAGTGGCACCGGCCCTGCTGTAACCCTTTAATATGAAAAACCTAAAAAGCAAATTAAGTATCGGTTTAGCGTGTCTCACTTTAGTACAAATGATCAGTCAGCCGGTTTATGCCCGCGCTGATTTCATGGCCGCACTTGCCATTGAAAGCAACCAGGTTCAGGCCACTAAAGCCGCGGTTAAAAAAGCCTTACCGAAAGTAGCGCCGGAAAAAATCGAGCGTATCGCGACTTACTTGGTTTCCATCGGTTTAACGCCAGAAAAGTCGAATTTTAAGTTTCAATTAACACGTCTATTAAATTCTTCAACTAACTTTATCTTCTGTGAAGATGTTGAAGACTGGTCATGTTTAGAAGCGCCACCAGTCGTTGCGCCTAAATCTAAAATGCGCCAAGAAGTCTATCCAAATTTAGGTACGGCAGTTAAAGCCGGCGAATCGTTAGAGCTTGAGTATTTCTTTACAAACGGTTGGTACGATAATTTTATCAATAAACGTGAAAAATTTGTGATTCCGGAAACGACTGTAGCTGAAATCTTAGGTGAAAAAATCAGAACCGAAGGCGAAAAGAAAATTTTTTTGGCCTTGTACGGAATTGACGATATTCAGGATACGATGGCTACGGTATTTAACGCGATCGCTGACCGTGTGAAAGCCGGTGTGGCGACATATGCCGTGCTTGATGTCTCTGACGAAGCGCAGGCAAATTCGTTCCCGCGCGATTACAACATGACAAAGTTACCTGACGGCAAATATGCCTTAGGAAATAAAAAAGTTGAACTGGATTATAGCTATATTAATCCAATAGACAAAGACAACGCGGCCTTTTTGCCGCCAAGCTGGGCTAAGCAGTACTTAACCGATGTTGCCGTACTTGCCAAATCCATGAAGCAGTTTGATTTACGTAAATACTTACAAAAAGATATGTTTATAAAGCCACCGGCAACAACTAAGATCTACGATCTGCAGGTTGCCGATCTAACTTGGATCGGTCTTTATAAAGATTTATCAAATTATGAAGAAACATTGTCTCGTACACCGTTTCAATACGCGAACAGCTTGCAGGTTTTACGCTTGCTTAATTCAGTGGTCAAAACCAATGATCAGGCCCGTGCCCGCATTGAATTTCCGTTTACAGGTATCATGCATAATAAATTCGTGGTGTTTGAAAAAAACAACGGTTCTCGCAGCGTTTGGTCGGGTACAACCAACGTAGCCCGCACCTGCATGGGTGATGAGTCAAATTCAAATCTGGCGATCTTAATCAAGAACGATGCGATTGCAAATGCGTTCCTTGCAGAATTCACAGAAATGCATCAGGGTTACAACAGCAGTGCTTCAAAGCCTAAAACCCTGCTAACAGGTGCGTTTCACGATAAAAAGCGCCCGAATACCCAGCGTTATTTTTCATTTACCGACGGCACTGAAGTGCGCGTTCACTTTTCTCCGACCGATGATGGTGAACACCGCGTGATTTTACCTCTTATTTACTCGGCAAAAAAAGGCGACTTATTAAGAATTTCAATGTTCGGTGGCGGCGGTTTTGAAATGGTTCGCGCCATGCAGGCAGCAGCTGCCCGCGGTGTGGATATCCGAATTGTCTTCGATAATTTAACCGGTGCCGGTGCCAACTCTTGGTGGAAAGCCAAAGACGGAAATCTGATGCAGGAAAATCCGTATGCGAAAAATCCGACAGGTTCCATCGAGGTCAGAAAAAATGACTGGAATGGTTTAAATCACCATAAATCGGCGACTCTATCCCGCCGTCAGAAAGATGGTTCGTTAAAAGCCGAGGTGATTATCATCGGTTCACAGAACTGGTCGCAAACCGGTAACGACATCAATGACGAAAACATGGTTACGATCCGTAATAAGAAAAAAGAGTTAGAGGTCATGACTGCATTTAACAAAGAGTTCGACGAAAAAATGTGGCCTTCATCTTCGTTGGTTGGCCAGGGTAAACAAGCGGTTGCAGTCGGCGGCGAAGATTAATTTAAATAAGACACACACTAACACAGGCTGGACCAACATCCGGCTTGTTAACAATGTGAAAAGATCACCAGACCTAGGTCTTAACATAAGAGCTCCGTCCACGGAGCTCTTTTTTTATTTCATTTTAAAAAAACATATTCTCCTTTAATCTAAAAGAGTCTGTTTTAACAGCGAAGGAGACTGCTATGTTTTCATGGAAGAAAGCGGCGTTGGCTATCTGTTTGGCTTCGGTATTTTCATGTCAGACTTTTGCTCCAACAAATCGTGAAATTGCTCAGGAACAACAGGAAGAGCAAGATCAAGAAGTTAAATACTTCAATCGTTTACAAGATTATAAGCCGTACAAATACGAAGTGTTATTCACTGATCCAGAGTGCGGCGTTTATACCTACACAGAAGACGTAAGAAGTGTCAGCGGTAAAAAGCTTAAAGCTAAGCCGGAAAACGTATACTGCAAGAATAAATACGACTTACGCCGCTCGGGTGACCGTCCGCAGTCGCCGCAGTACCGAATAGTTGAGTGGATCAACATGCCATCAACAAAAGAGATTTTCTTTACCTATCTTTCTTTCAGAAACAAAACTGTTAAAAATGCTTTATGCGAAGCTGCGAAAAAAGGTGTAAAAATCCGTTTCGTGATGAGCAGCACTGAAGACACAACCATTGCTCAGGAATTAGTGGCCTGTGCCCCGCATAACGTAGAGATGAAAACCCGCGGTATGGAAGGTGATTTAGGCTTTGCGCATAATAAATTCTTTATCGTAAATCCAAACGCAAAGTACGAATTTAAAATCGTTTTCTCTTCTGGTAATATGACATCAGGCCCGGTGATCCATCATGAAAACTGGAACTTCATTACGACCAATGCCAACTCACACTTTGCCAAAGCTCACTTGTGTGCAATGAACGCTGAGTGGGATGAAGTTTCCGGCCGTTCACGCGTAGAGTACATTAAAGCCATCAAAAACTGCCGGGCTAACATCAAGGCTCCGGAAGAAAAAGACATCAAAGTTTTCTTTGTTCCCGGTGAAGGCGAGCCTGAGTTTGGTTCAACTAAAAAGACCGCACTTGATTTTTTATTACATGGCGATAAAGAAGCCGGTACTCCGGGCATCAACAACGCAAAAAGAATCTGGTTAGCATGTCATAGATTTTTCTATTCAAAAATGATCAGCGGTTTGTCAAAACGTATGTCAGGCAATCCTAAGTACCGCCCGGATATGAGAATCGTTTGTGATGACGATACATACTATAAAGCCAATGATCCGGAGTACGCTATCGGCGATACGATGCCGCAAGAGTACTACAATATGGAAAAATTAATGAACAAAGGTGCCGGACTTAAATTCATGGAAACTAACGGCGATGAGCACCAATTACACCACAGCAAGTACTTAATCTTTGCAAGCCAAAACTCTAAAGCTGATCGGCCTTCAGATTTTACAGCGGTATTTACCGGTTCAGCAAATCTGACAGGTGCAGGCTTTAATAAAAACTGGGAAAATTCTTACTACGTAACTATCCCTGAAGTTGTGTACAAGTTTGCCGACCACTACATTTACACGTGGGAAAAACTTGCTACCGCGATTCCTGACCTGCCTGCAAAGGGTACGGTCAGTCACTTGTTAAATGATCAACCTATTATTAATAAAAACGGAGATAAATAATGAAGAAGATTTATGTCATTGCAGCAATCGCCTTGCTTGCATCGTGCAGTCATAATCAAGTTGATACACACCCGAATATGGATCGTTTGCCTTCAAGCACTACTGAAGTGATGAGCTGTGGTTTATTGGGAACTACTGAAACATCACGCAATGCCGTTGATGTGAACTTTGCAGAAAAAATTGATGACCGTTTATATTCATTACAGATCGATTGTAACAAAGACAGCGTTGTTAACCTCGAAAAAGAACACCTAATCGTTGGTGTGCCGATGAGTCAGGTCAAACCTGCACAAAAAAGCTGGATCACCCGCTGGAGCAAAAGAGCGATCAGGACGCAGCATAACCCTGCGGCTAAGCCATATGTTTGTATGACTTACCAGGCTTCTTATGACCCTTGCACGGCAAATAAAAATGTTTACGGTGTTGCGCCGCGATTTTCGAGCAAAGTTCTTGTCGGTAAAAAAGTTAAATAAGGAATTACCAGATGAAAAAACTATTATTAATTTCGAGTTTATTAGTAAGTTCGGTATATGTTTCGGCAGCTGATTTCAGTGACATCATGCCGCCGGTGCCTGCGGGTTCGAACTCAGAGCAAATCTGGGCCGCCTATTGCGGCGGAAACAGAAATTCGGCTGATATCCCGACACCAAATTATAAAAACCGTGAAGTTTTATCGGCAGTAAAAAAATTAGCCTTGGTTTCGCCATACAGCTTTTATTTCTACTCTGGTCCTCTTTACACTTACAACTTACGTAATGGTAAAGAATTAGTCGATGTCCCGGCTGACTTTCCAGCAAATATCCAGGAAGTGAAAAACGGCCGTAAAAATGCGCACGCTTTCATGACTTTACTTTGCGGTGAGTTCCGCGACCGTCCGTCGTTGATCAAAGAAAAAATCCGTTGGGTTAACAGAATGTACACGCTGCCGGCTACGCCGCAACAAACGATCAATATCAGACATGAATTATGGTCGCAGGTTTCAGCTTATTCGTATAAAGGTTATATCGAAAATTCTGCAGCAATCTTTCGTGCCAAAAAAATGGAAGCGCGTAAGTACGATGTAAAACTTGGTAGATACAATGAAGATGTGCCTATTGAGCCGTTCACAGTTTGCGAAACGAAGTTCATCTTTAAAAAGTTTGTGGAAAGTAATTTAAAATTTGATCATCGCGACGATGGTTTAAAGGCATACCGTAAAGAGTACAACAAGTTTAAAGCCCGTTGTAACCGTGAAGATTTAGACTACATCTACGACTTCCGTGGTGATTCAAACTTCAAGCCAAATTCACCGGAATCAAACGGTATGATCTGGTACTCTTCGACCATCACGAACAACTGTACAAGAACCAAAGACGGTAAATACGTTCTTAAAACAGCCTCAAAAGATAAAGTGGCTGATCCTAATATCTGCGAAAAGTACGCGACAAACCCGTTTGCTTACCGTTGGTCGGCAGCACGTGCGGGTCTAGCTACATGGCTGTTGCGTGATCAAAAGCATGATTCAGTGTTTGCGGCTGAAGGAGCCTCGGTTTACATGGTTCCGAATTTAGATCCGACAAAGGGACCTTTTGGTTTCAAAATGCCGGTGAAAGACTCGTTCTATGAAGAAGAGTTAGAAGCCGATGAAGCCGGTAAATTTGTAAAATGGGACCATGAAAAAGGCGATTACGTAGAGCTTTCGGATGCGCAGGTTGAAGAGCATAAAGCGACTCAGGCTAAGTTAAAAGCTGAGCATGAGGCACGGGTAGCTTCGGCAAATGTTGTTTATCATGATTTCGTTAAATCTTGGGAAAACAGCAAAGATGTTTTCTGGAGACGTTCGGATTTAGGTTTTAACTCGTTAACGGGTTTAGGTACTAAAAATGTTGATAAGGGTTTTGCTTACGAGCGTATCCGCGATGCGGTTAACCGTCACACTGACTGGTACGCATCTGGTTACGACGACGGTATAGGCATGTCGCGTGACCAAGCTTACTCTCCATTTGTGGCTTCGTCTTATGAGATGTCGGCTTCTGATGGTTTTACGGCTCCGGGTGTAACGGTGCAGTCTCCGGCGGATGGCTGTAAACACTGGATGTTTGTGTTCAAACTTAAAAAAGACCAGTGGTACAACACCCAATCGGTACAAAATAAAGTGCCGGTTAACTTTAACTATCACTGGTTTGATGAAACCTCTTTCGGTACAAACCACTTGGCTGATTCTGAACATGCGTTTGACCGTTTAGGTACGGCTTTAGAAGGCGAAATGGATGTTATTCTTTACCTTCATAAGTTAGATACTTCTGGAGAGGTGTATGAGCAATGTGGTTACGAACAAATGGGTTTACCTGTTGAAGCAGTAGGTAAGAAGTAATAGGATATAATAGTGAACTGGTTACGGCTTAGATTTTATTTTCGATTGTTCTTTATTTTTGTGTTGGTGCCGGCGGCGATTTTTGCCTCGGTCTACACCCTGGATCAGCGCGGTTTTTTCGCGATTGAAGAGATCGACATCAAGGTGATGGCAAAATCAGAACAACTAAACTTTTCTAAGCCCTATCTGGATAAACTCAACCAAGAGTTATCCGCATATAAAGGACAGTCGTTATGGCGACTGTCTTTATCGCAAGTTTCAGAAAAACTAAAAACCAAAAGTTGGATCAAAGATTTTCGTATTTCGCGGTCTTGGCCACAGGGTTTGGATGTTGAAATCGAACCGAAAGTCTTAAGTTTGCTTTACGTTGATCAAAAAAGATTAGCGGAAGGTTTTGTGCGTCCGGTGACCAGTGACGGTGCGATCTTGCCCGAAGTAGATACCACCCAGGCACCGCCTTTAGCGATGTTAAAAGGTGAAGTTTTTGTTAAAGATCCGGCAAAAAGAAAAACGGCGATTGAGCTTTTAAAATCTCTTCCCGAAGAGGGAAAGCTCTCTCACAGAATCATCTCAGAGATCGGCTTTGATAATAAAGAAGGTTACTGGGTTGAAGTGGCAAAATCGAATATCAAAATCAAATTGGGCGATGATCAGTTTGCGGTGAAGTCCGCTCGCGTTTCGCAAGTTTTGGATTATCTCGAAAAGCGCGATCTTAAAGCACGCGTCATAGACGCAAATCTTTCGAAAAAAGTTCTTGTCAGGTTGCAGCAGACTCCTTAAGCTTAAAAAGAGGACTATAGTCTGGATGACGTTAGTCTGTGATTTTTCTGCTTAATGTATTTGCAACACACTCGTCGTTTGACGAGTAAAAACGAGGCTTACGGATGAGTGCTTCAAAATATTCTGGACCAGTTCTGGCGTCTTTAGACATTGGATCATCAGCTGTTAAGCTTGTGATGTCCCATGTAACTCTTAATGAAAAAAATGAAACTAAAATCGAAGTCACCGGCGTAGGTTTAGTTCCAAACTCTGGAATCAAGCAAGGTGTTGTAGTTAACATCGAAGCAACTACTGAATGCATCCGTCGCGCAAAAGAAGAAGCTGAGTTAATGTCAGGTTCGAAAGTAAATGAAGTGTGGGTTTCAGTTTCTGGTTCGCACATTCAGTCTTTCGACTCAAAAGGCATGGTTGCGGTTAAAAATAAAGAAGTTAACCAGCAAGATATCGACCGCGTAATTGAAGCGGCGAAAGCCATCATGATTCCGGCTGACCGCATGGTTTTGCACGTATTACCCCGCGAATTTAAAATCGACCAACAAGACGGCATCACTGATCCCATCGGCATGATGGGCGTGCGCTTAGAGGCGAATGTTCACATCGTAACGGCTTCACAATCGGCGATTTCAAATCTTACAAAATGTATCGAAAAAGCCGGTCTGCGCGTTGCGGGACTTGTGATGGATCAGGTTGCGGTAACTAAATCAGTTATCAGCTCTGATGAAAAAAATCTTGGCGTATGTGTTGCTGATATCGGCGGCGGCGCTTCGAAAATGGTTTATTTAATTAATGGATCTGTGGCTCACACTTCAATGGTACCGGTTGGCGGTATGCACTTTACTCACGATGTGGCTGTAGGTCTTCGTACACCACAGGTGTCGGCTGAAATTTTAAAGAAAAAACACGGCTGCGCTCTGGCAACTTTAGTTGATGAACAAGAATCAATCGAAGTTGACGGTGTTGGCGGCAGAAAATCACGCACAGTGCCACGTAAAGAGTTAGCACATATCTTAGAAGCGCGTGCAGAAGAAGTTTTAAATATGATCGCTCACGACATTAAAATGAGCGGCTTACAACCACTATTAGGATCAGGATTAGTGATCACCGGCGGATCAAGCCAATTAGACGGCTTAATCGAGATGGGTGAATTTATTTTTGATCTGCCATTACGCCGTGGTTATCCGGCGTTAGTGGGTGGTTTAAAAGATGTAGTAAAAGGTGGCGAGTTTGCGACAGCTATCGGATTACTGTTTCATGCCTTAGAAACGAAGAAAGAATACTACGCGCAATCGCCGCAGGATCTTTCGACGACATCTTTAATAGGTGAGGCGATGTCAGACTCTATCGGAGATGTGGCATCTAAAATGAAAAAGTTTTTTACAGATTTGTTTTAATTTTTTAAAGGGAATTTTTATCACTCGGGAGGGAACCCATGTTTGAATTAGAAGAGAACGTAAATATCGGCGCTAATATTAAAGTTGTCGGCGTCGGCGGTGGCGGATCAAATGCAATTGCAACAATGATCGAAGGCGGGATGACAGGTGTTGAGTTCTGCGTAGCGAACACCGATATCCAGGCTTTAAATTCAAGCAAAGCCGGTTACAAAATCCAATTAGGCGCAGATCTTACAAAAGGTCTTGGTGCCGGTGCGAATCCTGATGTAGGTCGCAGATCAGCTATTGAGTCTTACAACCAAATCGTTGAACAACTAAAAGGTTCAGACATGGTTTTCGTTACTGCCGGTATGGGCGGGGGAACAGGAACTGGAGGGGCTCCTGTTGTCGCGAAAGTCGCACGTGAATTAGGTGCTTTAACAATTGGTGTTGTAACTAAGCCATTCATGTTTGAAGGTAAAAAACGTACTAAGCATGCTGAAGGCGGTCTTTCTGAATTGAAAGAAAACGTTGATGCTTTGATCGTTATTCCGAACCAAAAATTATTATCAATTTCGGGAGATAAAACTCCGCTTGTTGATACTTTTAAGAAAGCTGATGAAGTTTTACTTCAGGCGGTTAAAGGTATTTCTGATTTGATCAATATCCGCGGTCTTATTAACTTAGACTTTGCCGATATCAGAACTGTTATGTCGAACAAAGGTTTGGCGTTAATGGGTACTGGTTCTGCTAAAGGTGATAACCGTGCCGTTGAAGCCGCAACCCAGGCAATTTCTTCGCCTCTGTTAGAGAACGTAAGAATCGATGGTGCGACTGGTATCATTATCAACGTTACTGGTGGTCCTGATTTATCATTATACGAAGTCAACGAAGCTTCGATGTTAATCACTGAAGCAGCTTCTGAAGATGCAGAAGTGATCTTCGGTGCAGTTATCGATCCTAACTTAACGGACGAAGTTCGCGTAACTGTAATCGCAACTGGTTTTGCCCGTGAAGAAAAAATGGATGCTCTTCCGCAAATGAACAGCATGCAGTCTTTCTTAAACGCTGGTCCTTCAATTATGTTTGATCTTCCGCAGCAACCTGCGCAGCATTTTGTGCCGAATCATATGGCTCAGCAGATGCAGCAGGCGCAACAGCAAGCGGCTATCTACGCTCAGATGATGCAAGCTCAGCAATTTGCTCAGCCACAGCCATCTATGATGATGCCGCCACAAACTCCGGCGCCGCAGCAGGCTCCGGTATTACCGCCGATGGCGCAAGTTCAAGAGTCAGTTCAGGCTTTTACGCAACCTGAAACTCCGGTAGCTGCCCCGGCAGCGGCGCCAGCTCCAGAAATGAACGCACACGCACAAACCAACGAAACTTTTGGTCAGGATTTATCTTCGGCAGTTTCGCCGGTGGCAACAAACGCAGCTTCTGCCCGCGATATGTTACTGGCAAAAGCGCGTGCTTTTCGTGAAACTCAACCGGCTGTAGCTGAAGAGAAAAACGTAGCTCCTGAACAATTAACTATGATGACTGAAGAACGCCACCCTGAACGTCAGGTCGAAGACGCGCGCAAAATGGCTCGCGACATCTTAGAAGTTCCGGCTTTCATCAGAAAGAAACAAGGTTTCGATCTAAACACTTAGATCGAAACGTGTCTCAATGAAGCATTGGTTTATCTCTGATCTTCATATTACGGACATCAACGAGCGCAATGGCAATCTGCTATTGCGCTTTTTCTTTTTATTGAACCAGAATCCATCCGGACACACCGTGTATTTTTTAGGTGATATTTTTGACTTCTGGTTATCTGATCACCAGGCCTTACAAGACCATTACAAACAGCTTATCGATGAAATCCGCAAATTTAAAAATGGCGGCGGAAAGCTTTTTTACTTCGAGGGAAACCACGATTTTCACGTCGACCGATTCTGGACTAACCAGCTCGATATTCCGGTCTATGAGAACGAGGGCTTTTTCATGATCGACGGATTAAAGGTGCGCTGTGAACACGGCGACTACATTAATCCTGATGATAAAGCTTACTTGGCTTACCGTGAGACGGTCAGGCAGCCGTGGATTGAGTGGTTTGCGCATAATCTTCCGGGTAAACTTTGGAAACGGGTGGGAGAAAGTTTAAGTAAAAAGAGCCGTAAAAAAACCGGCCAGTATGCCGCCCAGAACCCGGATAAATTAAAAGCCATGATTCAGGCTTATGCTATGAAAGTCTTTAATGCCGAACCTTTTGACGTCATTGTCACGGGCCATATGCATGTGTTTGACGATTACCGTTTTTCAGTCGGCAGCAGAAGTGTACGTTCAATTAACTTAGGCACGTGGTTAGTCGAGCCACTGGCGCTTTGTATCGACCAAGGTCAGATTGAAGTGGTTAATGTGATTACTCTGGTAAATAAAAAATGATCTAGTTTTGTTAAAAATGCTATAAATAAAAAAACATATAGTTACGATAAGTAGACATAGTCCAAAAGAAAGGTAAGTAATGTCTGCTGTAGCTGTTAAAACTGAACTTAAACATTTTTTCTTCGATGAAAATTTTGCCAACGCCGTAGCTGCCGGTCTGCAGGAAACCATCCGAGAGATGTGTCATTTAGCTTGCGATTTTGAAAGCAGCTTTGTGGCCGAACACTGGATTCCTGCCGGACACGCCAGTGCAACAGTTGAATTAAACAATGCTGATCAGCGTGGTCTGCTGCAGTTGCACTTTGCTGATGTGGCCATATTAACGATGATGGCAAAAGCTTTAGGTCGCACCCCAACACAGGTTAACGAAGATGCCATTGACTGGGCCGGCGCGGTGACAAGTGTGGTCTATGGCCGAATGAAGTCGCTGTTAAACCCGTTAGGCTATCAGTTTAAATCGGCTATTCCGACAATGAATTTTACTGAAAGACTAAATCACCCTGAAGAAAAAGCTAAACATCTGATCATTCCGTTCAGGGTGGCCAAAGCGAAGTGCTTTATTCAGGTCGTATATTACGCCTGACACTCTTTGATAAGTTCTTGCGCGTGCGCAATCGACGTTTTTGTTATTTTCTCGCCCGAAATTAAACGGGCGATTTCTTCAACGCGATCCTGCTTTTTAAGTTCATTGACCGTCATAACGGCCTGATCCTTAAGAGTCGATTTTTGAATTGAAAAGTGAACGTCACCAAAAGCCGCTACTTGCGGTAAGTGTGTTACGCAAATAACCTGTTGGCCACGGGCGATTTCTTTTAGCTTGCGGCCGACTTTTTCTGCGGTTGTTCCTGAAACGCCGGTATCGACTTCGTCAAACAGGTAAGTGCGCGGAAAATCCGATTTACCCACCGACTTTTTAAGCGAAAGAAGAATACGTGATAACTCGCCACCGCTGGCGGCTTTGTTTAAGGCGCGCTTTGGGTCTTTAGGTGACGTTTGTGACAAGAACTCAACATCAGAGCTGCCGGTTGCTGAAAGTGTCTCTAAAGACGCGATATGCACGTCAAAAAGGACCCCTTTCATGTTTAGGTCTAAAAGTTCCTGGTTTACTTTTTCGGTCAGTTTTTTGGCGTTCGCCGTGCGGGTTTTGTGAAGCTCGGCAGCCTGTTTTTTTAATTCAAGTTCAAGCACAGTCGCTTGTTTTTTAAGTTGCTCCAAGTGCTGGTCGCTGTTCTCGAGAGCTTTGATTTCGTCGGCCATTTGGCTAAAGACTGTCATTAATGCATTTAAGTCTTCACCGTGTTTTTTCTGAAGTTTGCGGATCTGGCTTAAACGCGATTCTTTTTCTTCAAGCATTTCCGGATCAGCGTCGATTTTATTGACATAGGTGCGAACAGCGTAGATCGCATCGTCAATCAAGCTTTGTGCCTGGTCTAAGGCGACGACTTTTTCCTGTAATGCAGGATCAAGTGCGGCTACCTCAAGAGCTTTTTTCTGAATTGTTTTTAACCGGGCAGAAACAGAGCCATCATCTTGGTAAACCAATTGGTCACAAAGGTCAGCAAACTGTAAAAGTTTAGAAGAATTCTTTAATTTTTTAATTTCAATTTCTAATTGGGCATCTTCTGGCTGAAGATCTAACTTTTCAAATTCCTGGAACTGGAATTTTAAAAAATCCAAACGTTGGGCTTTTTCCTGGGCTTTTATTTCAAAATCTGCAATTTGTGACTTAAGCTCTACCCATTTTTGGTATTGGCTTTCAAAGGTCATACGCTTATCCCAGTGACCCGCGTATTGGTCCAATAAATCCAGGTGATAGGCCTTTGATAAAAGATTTCTGTTGTCATGCTGGCCGGTCATTTCAATCAGCGGTGCAGACGGGCCGGTCACTTCAATGAGTGGGGCTACGATATCGCGCAACTGCGCCAGCGGTGAGAGTACACCGTTTAAGTAAACTTTTGATTTATCGCCAGAAGAAATAATGCGGCGAACGATCAATTGGTGATCTTCGATTTCAATCCCTAAAGACTCTAGGTGGTTTTTCAGATCTGGGCGGCTTTTTAAGTAAAACGAACCCTCAACTGTGGCCTGTGTACAGCCGGTACGGATCGTGTCGGCTGAGGCCTTTTCGCCCATTAACAGCGCTAATGATTTTAATAAAACCGATTTTCCCGAGCCAGTTTCGCCGGATAAAATATTTAAACCATTCTGAAATTCGATATTTAAAGAATCAATAATGGCAAACTGAGAAACTCTAAGTTCCTGAAGCATAGCGATCTCCGAATTTAAGTTTTTCTTTTAATAATTCAAAAAAGTTATGTCCGCTTCTGCGGATCATCACGTGATCTGTTTCGCAGCGGGTAATGGTCACTTCATCATCCTGTGAAAGTTCTAAGACCTTCTGACCATCGATAATTAAGTTGCTTGAAACGGTTTGCTGTTCAACTTTGATCACCAGTTTTTTATCATCCGGAAAGATCAGCGGGCGGGTCGTTAGCGAGTGCGGAGCAACCGGCGTTAACACCAGGGCTTTGGTTTCAGGATGCAGTAACGGGCCACCGGCAGCCAGGTTATAGGCGGTAGATCCGGTCGGGCTTGAAATAATCAGACCGTCGGCTTTGATGTGGTTAACGTAAGATTTATCAAAATACACGGCCGTTGAAATTAATTGCGAGAACGAACCGCGCTCAATGACCACGTCATTTAGCGCATCAAAGGCCACTCGGCGGCCAGATTTAAGTTTAACTGAAGCGTGAATACGCGATCTCGATTGCACAACCATTTTGTTTTTTAATGTTTCGTCGATAATTGCAAAAACATCAGAGGCCGCGTGAGCGGTTAAAAAGCCAAGGTAGCCCATATTAAAACCGAGAATCGGAACCTGGTGGCCCTTAAGTAAGCGCACCGCACGCAGGTATGTACCGTCGCCGCCAAGAACAATCACTAAGCTCATTTCTTTTAATTCGTTTGAGCTGATCAGCATCTGCGTGCCTTCTAGTTGTTTCTGCTCCGGTGCCGTAAATACTTTAATGCGTTTAGCTTTTAGTTTGGCGACAACTTTTTTCGCCATGCGAACTGCTTCCGGTGAATGGATACGGTAAACGATGGCGATTTTTTTATTCAGCTTAAGTCGTAAATGCTTTTCTTTCATGGGCGTATTACACCAATCCGTCGCGTTTTAATAACGCCTGAGTATCTGGTTCGCGGCCACGGAATTCTTTATACAGTTCCATCGGGTGGGAAGTGCCACCCCGGCTAAGAATAGCTGTTTTGAATTTCGTACCGATTTCTTTATTGAATAATCCTTTTTCTTTGAAGTACTCAAAGGCGTCGGCATCTAAAACTTCGGCCCACTTGTATGAGTAGTATCCGGCAGCGTAACCGCCACCGAAGATATGGCTGAAGCTTACCGACATGTTTTGTCCTTCTTCTTTAGGAAGCAGTCTTAGGCGCTCTAAAGTTTTTGTTTCAAAGGCGTCGACATCGGTGATTTGATCTGGATCAGTGGTGTACCAGTTCATATCCAACCAGCCAAAAGTTAACTGGCGTAAAGACATCCAGCCAGACTGGAACTGGGCCGAGCGTTTGATTTTTTCAACTAACTCTACAGGAATCGGGGCGCCGGTTTCATAGTGTTTGGCAAATACGTCTAAACCGTCTTTTTCTTTAACCCAGTTTTCCATGATTTGCGACGGAAGCTCTACGAAATCCCAGTACACGTTGGTGCCGGCCAGTGATTTGTATTTACAATCAGAAAGTAAGCCGTGCAGGGCATGGCCCATTTCATGGAATAACGTCGAAACCTCGTCGTACGATAGTAACGAGGGTTTGGTCGGTGTCGGTTTGGTAAAGTTACAGACGATACTTACATGCGGGCGTTTGATTTCGCCTGACCACGTACCCTGCTCACGGTAAGAGGTCATCCAGGCGCCGGATTTTTTTGTCTCACGCGGGAAGAAGTCGGTGTAGAAAAGGCCGATATATTTATTTGTGCCTTCTTCAAACACTTCGTAGGTTTTAACATCCGGGTGATAAACCGGGATGTCGTTGATCTGTTTAAACGTAAGACCAAAAAGCCTGCGGGCGTGTTCAAAAACACCTTCAACCACATTTTCCAGTTTAAAATAAGGACGCAGCTCTTCTTCGTTGAAAGCGTATTTTTGCTCTTTTAGTTTTTCTGAGTAGTATGCAAAATCCCACGGTTTGATATCGTCGGTGCCGGCGAATTTCTTTACTTCTTCCAAATCGCGTTTTGCGGCTTTCATCGAAGGTTCGATCAGCTTTTCTAAGAACGCGAAAACTGTAGATGGTTTTTGCGCCATACGTTCTTCTAAAACATACTCTGCATAAGTTTTAAAACCCAGGATCTGGGCGCGCTCGTTAGATAATTTGATGATCTTTAATACCGTGGCCTGGTTGTCAAACTGGTCGTTGAAATTTTTCGAACTGGTTGCGCGCCACATTTTTTCACGTAAGGCACGGTTATCAGCGTAGGTTAAAAACGGAATTAACGAAGGTGCTTGTAGATTAAATAACCATTGGCCTTTTTTACCTTTGGCTTCTGCAGCCAGAGCCGCAGCTTCAATGGCGCCTTCCGGAAGTCCCGCAAGATCTTTGCTATCTGTGATATACATTTCAAAAGCGTTTATCGCCTTTAAGCAGTTTTCTGAAAACAGCGGGCTTAGTACTGAAAGCTCCTGGTCAAGGGCGCGTAATTTTTCTTTTTGCTCCGGATTTAATAAAGCCCCGTTACGGGAAAAATCTTTGTACATCTTTTCGGTCAGTTTTAAATCTTCGCCGGTTAAACCTAAGCCAACGCGGTTATCAAAGATGAATTTAATTTTCTTGAAGACTTCTTCATCTAAAGAAACATCTGATGCGAATGATGACAACAACGGCGAAATTTTCTGCGCCAAGGCCTGGTGTTCCTCGCTGGCTTCGGCCGAAAACAAGTTGAAGTAGATGTTTGAAGCGCGGTCTAACTTTTCCGAAAGCTGTTCTAACGCTACGATAGTATTTTGAAACGTCAGATTTTTTTCGTTTTTGATTTTTTCTAAGTTGGCTTTGGCTTCTTTGATGGCTTCTTCCAAAGCCGGCATATAGTGCTCAGTTTTGATTTGATCAAACGGAGCGGCCTGGTCTTTATGAGTGAATTTTTCTAATAGGGGGTTTAATGCCATATTGGGTACCTCTTTGATACCCAATACTATGGCTGATTTTTACAGTTGAATCGAATAAATTATATAAAATCTATGAAATTATAGGTAAAATTAACGCCAGATTTGGCCGCCTTGACCATTCGCTCCATTCGACACACAGATACCGATGGCTGACGCAGCAGAAGAAGGGCGGCAAGTATAGCCGGTTCTGCAGGTTGCTTGATCATTCACTATGCACGATTGCACAACACCGTTGTAACAGCTGCTGTTATTGTAGCCTTGAACATTCGAAATTTGCGGAATGTTTGTCCATTGGTTATTGTTTGATGTGTTATAGCCAAAATAAGCGTAGCCCTGATAGCCGCCAAGCAAGCTTGACTGCACGCAGCCAAGACCCGCGTAGTTATTGTAGGTCGGAACCGAACCTGCCGGGCAGTTACATAAATAAGCTGAGTTATACATTTGGTGAAACGGGCTAGTGCCAGAGCCATAGTAGCCGTTATTATAGAATACGCCACCTTGTTGACCGTAGCCGTAGTAGTTATACGGGGTAAAGCCAGGCTGGTTATAATATTGAGTTTGGCAGGCTTGCGGGTAGTTAATACAGTCAGTAGTAATTACGCCGTCATCTGAGTTATTGTTCTTTTGACAAGCGGTCACCATGAAAGTCACTAAGACTAAATATGCGAAGAACATACATCTCATTGTGAATAAAGATCTAAACTTAAACATAGCAAAACTCCTTGCCTTTCCCTGTAAACAGCAAGGGCTGTGCCTCGCTTGTTTTGCCTGTAGGCGAATTTATGACAACTGAGGTGTCAAAAGTTTTTACAGGTGCCCTAGAGGGCTGACGACAGGGCGCAGTCAGTCTAATTGGACTCGGGCAGTTGTTCGATGGCGATACCGACTTCTTTTTTATTCTGAAAGTACAGTAATAGATCATTGCGGTATTTCACTTTATCTTTATGAAAAAAATTAAAAAACTTGGGCATTCTATCTTCGTAAGATGTGGGAATTCCCTTTTTGGGACGGTAGTAAATAGTTTTAATTGCTTTATTCATACTCTGTGCAAAATCTCTTTCGCACGACTGGGTCAGTAAACTGTTGGTCGACGCATACAACAGGCGCATATTATCGACAGTGGTAATCGACTGGCGAGTTAAAATTAACCCGGCATCCGTTCTGTGTGCGAGGTTTGCACCGAAGTGGGCTTCAGCTTCGCAGGCAAAAAAACCAAGTATAGCAGCGCTTTTGCCGGTGGTGTTTGTTGATGTCGAGTGATAAATATCGTCGTTCTCATAACGATCGTCTTCACCTAAACGGCTGTACATTTTTGAAGCCATCGGTCTGAATAATCCTGTGAAAAAACGTGATAGCGGATTTTTCGATAAAGGGCGAAAGCCAGGGCCAGAGCCGTGACGGGAATGGCCACTGTAAAATACGATGTCATCTGTCTCCAGGGCATGAAGAAAAGATTTCTCCAGGGCTTTAGCTTTTTTCTTTTGTTCAGCTTTACGGGCGTTGTTTACAGCGATTTCACTGGTTAAAGAGGCATTAAATAGTTTTAGGCGCACGGTCACCGACCGACCGTCTTTTGTTGTGATTTGTTTGGTGTATTGGCCAGAGATTAAATCGTCAGCTTTAAAATCACACAACTCAATGTCAGGTCGAAACTGCGGACATGGGGCTTTGATTTCTTTTTCGAAGATATCGCGTTCGGCCATATCGGTGGTGTATTTTTCGCCGGCGCCGTCACCGTAGCCAAAATAAATCGACCAGTTAAGTTCGGGTTTAGAAAATAATTTCTGATACGAATCGCGGCACTGTTCTTCTTCGGTTGTGGTCCTGGCTTGGGTCGGCAGCGTGACCAGTTCTTCTTTAAAATCGTGATAGATCCCGTAAGGGATATTATCAGGCAGCCAGTAAGTCTGTCCGGATTCACTTATTTCGAAGCGCCCGTCATCAAAAGCCAGAGCGGCTCCGCATAAGTGTAAAGTCAGAATGAAGACAGAAAGCTTACCTAGCATTTATAATTAATCCTTCTTCGGAACTTTTTTGAATAGTAGCTGTTGGGCTGGCGGAGCGGCCATGGTATTTAATTTGTCAACCGTTTGGCAGTGGTAAGCAGCGGTATTTACGGTTAAACACAGTTCTAACGCAGTTAATAGTGCTTCTGTTTTAGCATAGGTTCTTTGTAAATAGTCTTCATAAACTGCAGTTGCGTCGTCTTGTAAATCTCCACCCGGAACGAAAGGCATTTCAAAATGAGCCAAGATTAAATCTTGGATCGCACGCGAAGTTCTTCCGTTGCCATCAGAGAACGGGTGGATACTGACAAACCATTTCTGCGCAACCGTTGCTAATTCCATTGGGGATAATACCGGGTTGCCATCGCGGTAGCGTTGAAGATTTAAACTGATAAAGTTTTTGATCCAGTCTAATGCCGCCGGGACATTTGCACTTGGAGCATAAGATACGAAACTGAGAGTCTCGTTGGCTTTCATACCTGATCGTAGGTTTGCACCGTTGTGGTGAGGTGATCCAGTGCTTTGTAACAGAGATGAGAACGTGGCTCCCATCAGCGATTCCCAATGGGCCTGTAAACGGTTCATTGATTCTTCAGAGGCAGCGATCATCGGCGAGTAGTCTCTGCCACCAGAGCGAAAGCCAACGCCTGTGCTGGTCACTTTACGGTATTCACCGGGTTTTAACGTCGAGTCAGTGCCTTGGCCCTTGATATTCAGGTTCATCTGTTCGTTAAATAAAAGCACTTTATTTATATAAGCGATATTGTCTTCGTTAAGCTCAAAGCCGTTATTCAACTGGCCCTTAACACCGCCAACACGAATTACTTCACGGATTCCGGCATCCCACACGCTCCAGGTTGCCGGGGCGGGTTGATAGATTTGTTCAGGCTTAATACGGGATATTTTTGCACGTTCCCAGTTGTGGCGGTCGACAAAGCGAATGACACGGTACTCGGCTATCTCGTCGATATTTATCTGTTTGCTGGCGTACGCATTTTTTAACGAGATATAGCGGTCTTGAATCGCACAATCTCTGGCAAAAGGTTTAATTTGATCATCGCAGGCAAATGCCTGCAGCTGAAAGAAAACAATGCTCCATACGATAAGTGATTTCATATAGCTTCCGATCTGTTATTAACTTAACGTTTAAACAAATTGCGAAGCTTAGGCCAGGCAATGCCTGGCTAGCGCTAATATATGACTTGTTTATATGATAATGAACGGCGAGGAGCCCTATTTTGTCACGCAGGTGTCTATTCTTTGCCGCTTGCGCCGCCGTACATATCATCTAGAATATGCGCGTAGCGGTTTTCGATGAATTTGCGTTTTACTTTCATGGACGGTGTCAGGCAGCCGTTTTCAACCGACCAGACTTCAAAAAGCACTTCAAATTTTTTGATAGTTTCAAAACTTGCAAGTTGTGAATTCACCTTTTGAACCTGCGCTTTGATTTTTTGCAGCACTTCAGCTTTCTGTTGTGCCGTAGCTTCGATCGGTAGTGACTCAACCGTAATTAATGCCGAGATAAACTTACGTTGATCACCACAGATAAACACCTGTGAAACGATCGGTTCTTGCTTTAACAGGCCCTCTAGTTTTTGCGGAGCCACGTATTTACCGCCGGCGGTTTTGATAAGATCTTTTTTGCGGTCAGTGATTTTTAGATAACCATTAGCCGTAAACTCACCGATATCACCAGTGGCAAAAAAACCGTCTTTATCGATGGCTGCCGCTGTGGCTTCGGGGTTTTTGTAATATTCTTTTAAACACTTTCGGCTCTTAACCAGAATTTCGCCATCGCCGGCAAATTTGATCTGTACATCGCCGATCGGGCGGCCAACCGTACCTAATTCCCAGTGGGTTTCAGTGTTTACCGTGATTGCGGCAAAGGTTTCGGTTAAACCGTAACCCTCAAAAATGCGGATACCGAGGTAAGAAAAAAACAGTCCCAGGTCAGGACTTAACGGGGCGCCGCCGCTGATTGCAAAACGCAGGCGTCCGCCAAACGCCTGGCGGATAGGGCCTAAGACGATTTTAGATAAACCTTCATAAGCTAAGGCATGCACCAGGGGAGCGGCCTGTTTGGTTTCGCGGTAATAAGAGATTTTTTTCGCCAGCGCCAGGGTTTGGTCAAAAAGTTTTTTCTTTAACGGATTGGTTTCAACCAGGGCTGCGATACCGGAATAGATTTTTTCAAAAATACGCGGTACAGCCACCAGGTAAGTTGGTTTTACCTCGCTTAAGTTGCGCTTCAATAATTCGATCGATTCGGCGTAAGCCACTTGTGAGCCGCGAAACAATGCGCCCCAGTGCTCTACGCGCCCCATAACGTGCGCAAACGGTAAGAATGCAAGCGAAATATCTTCGTGCGAAATTTTAAACAGCGAGAAGGCTTCGTAAACTTCAGAAATCAATGCGTGATGTTGCAGTAAAACGCCTTTCGGGCGTCCGGTAGTTCCTGAGGTGTAAATGATCGTTGCCGGGTCTTCCAGTTTGGTCTGGGCTGCGTGGTTAATTAATAATTCTATCGAGCTGTCGCCGACATAACCGGAGTCCATATCCAGTTCTTCAAACACCAGGCACTTAATCTGTTTTTGCAATTTTGCATTAATACGTTCAAATTGCGCGTGCGTTTTTTTATTGTCGACAAATAACAATTCGGCTTCGCAGTGATCAAGAATATAAATCACATCTTCATCAGTTAAGTTAGGGTA
This sequence comes from Bdellovibrio sp. SBM16, assembly GCF_056175625.1. Taxonomy (NCBI): domain Bacteria; kingdom Pseudomonadati; phylum Bdellovibrionota; class Bdellovibrionia; order Bdellovibrionales; family Pseudobdellovibrionaceae; genus Bdellovibrio; species Bdellovibrio sp. SBM16. Next base: position 155,236 of record NZ_JBJKJG010000001.1, read on the forward strand.
GATCGGAACTAAAATTGCCCCCATGGCCAGAGTGGCCACGTCGGTCAAGGCCCATTCCCAGCGGGTAGCCGACATGAGCGCGACTTTACTGCCGGTTGAGATTTTATTTTCTTTTAAAAAGCCCTGCATATGGGTGATCAGCTGCAAGTACTGGTAATTATTTTTTTCTGCCCATTGGCCTTTTTTTTTGTGTTTAAATGCGATTTGCTCTTTGCGCGTATAGGCATTTTTTAACCAAAGATGAATAGATTGATCGCTCGTTTTGCTTGCTGTTGTCATGCTGGTGGCCATATCGTTAGGTGTTTTATTATAATGTTATATTATTTGCTTATTTCGTTCGACCTAAAATTAAATCGACGGTCGCTTCGCTGCCGGATTCAACTTTAACTTTTACTTCGTCTTTTAGCTGAGTAATCGGGTTTACCCCGGTCACGGTAATCTCCGTACCGGCGGTAACGGCATAACGTTTAATCGGCGGTTGTTCTGATAGACGTTGGTTGTTAACGTAGATCACAGGTTTGGCGCCGCCATTCTGGATATTGATGTTGATAAAGCCTGCCTGCGGCATCTGCTGCAACGTCGTCGTTAAAATACCTGTGTCGTTAAATGATTTAACAACTTCGTACTGGTAATAACTTTCTTTTTTAAGCGTAATTTTCGTATCCTTGTTGGCCGTCATGGTCACAATCGACGGAGTCGTACGCTGGGTATCAACACCATCAATGTAAATTCTGGCACCACTTGGTTGGCTGGAGATAGAAACTTTAACCGCTGCTGTGGCCGAAAGATCAACCTGACCTTCTTCGGTAACCTGCTGTTTTTTAGCGATTTTACGGGTTGGCGTTCCTAAATATTTATTGTAACCCCAGTAACCGGCAACGCCCATAACAGCGATGATCACAAGCTTCATGACAACATCAGCCATTGATTCATTGTTGGTTGGTTGTTGCGGCATACTGATGCGCGTATTCTGGGTTACGCGGGTGTTGTAGCCAATACTGGTTTCGTTAGACACCGGTCTTGGGTTACCGCTGCCTGCACGGGGAGTATTTTTATTGGTATGCAGCTGCTGAGTTTTCGCATTTTTGATACCATCAAGATCAATTTTAAACTGTTGTTCCTGAGTTAATCCTTTTGGTTCAAGCGAAACCAGCTTCACCGGCGGCGGTGGCGGTGGTGCCTGATTATTGCCAGCAGATTTAGATGCTGAATCTGATTTATCTTCAGCTGGTGCAAATGAAATCGGCTGCTGCTGAAGTTCTTTATCAGAAAAATCTACTTTTGCATAAGTAATCAATTTTTCGCGGCCTTCTTGGTAAGCTGTTTTAAAACATTCAATAACAGTTTTACTGAAGTCGTGCGGTGAAAAATCCGGATACTGCGTATTTAAAAAACGGTTTAAGTCTTTTTGTAAGGCCGCTGCTGTCTGGTAGCGAACGTTTTTGTCTTTCGCTAACGCTTTCATGACGATGCGGTCAAGCTCCTGCGGAACAAGAGGGTTGATTTTACGGATCGACTGCACCTGGCACTCACGCACTTTACGTAAGATGGCGTTTTCGTTGCTGCCGGTAAATAAACGGTCGTTAGCTAAAAGTTCCCAAAGAATAATACCTAAGGCAAACACGTCTGTGCGCGGGTCAACTTCTTCAGCTTCGGCCTGCTCCGGCGACATGTAAGCAAATTTACCTTTTAACGTACCGGCTTTGGTTTCTTCGCCGTTTGGTTCACTTTGTTTGGCGATACCGAAATCGATAACTTTGGCTTCACCTTCGAACGAAATCATAATGTTCTGTGGTGACATATCACGGTGAGTGATATTCAGCGGGCGGCCGGTGTTTTTATCCACGCAGCGGTGCGCGTGATCAAGGCCTGCAGCGGCTTCTTTAACAATGTAAACCGCTTCTTCAGTTTTGATTGAGCGGTTGAATTTTTTAAGTTCATTGATGATCTGGCGGAGGTTTCGGCCTTCGACGAATTCCATAACGATGAAGAACTGACCTTTTTCGGTACCGAAATCGTAGGTAGAAACCACACTCGAGTGGTTTAAGTTCATCGAAACTTTGGCTTCTTCCTGGAACATCTCGATGAATTCATCATTGTTTGAGAACTGAGGCAGAATACGTTTGACGGCAACGAATTTACTCACGCCATTGGCGCCTGCAGATTTGGCTAAGTACACTTCGGCCATACCGCCGGCGGCTAATTTTTCTAAAAGAATGTATTTACCAAATTTTTCGAAACTCGACATCTATGTCATCATCGGCTAACTGAAGTCTTACCTTTACAAAAAGCGCTTTAAGTTTCATGATATAGTCCAAGGTAGGGTGCCGCCGAGAGATGGCGTGCGTCATGTATCACAATGAAATGGATTGGACTAACGGGCGGGATTGCCACTGGCAAGTCGAGCGTTAAAAACAAATTGTTAACGATGAATATTCCGGTCATTGATGCGGATATGATCTCGCACGAACTCACGCAGGCCGGAGGTCCGGGTTATGCTGAGATCGTGTCTCAATTCGGGAAAGACATCATCAATGCCGATCGCTCGCTAAACCGCAGGCACTTGGGTGATATCGTCTTCAACGATCCGCAAAAATTACTGCAGTTAGAAAATATTCTGCATCCACTGATCCAGGCTGAAGTCCAGCAGCGCAAAAAAAAGTTTCACGAAAGCGGCGAGGCTTTGTGCTTTTATGATGTGCCGTTGTTGTTTGAAAAAAAATTAAACGCCCAATTTGACCAGATCGTTTTAGTGTACGCACCACTCACGACTCAGGTCGAGCGCATCATGCTCAGAAATAATCTAACCCATACCCAGGCGCTTGCCCGGATCAATGCGCAGCTACCAATGAGCGAAAAAATAAGCCGGGCCAACTATTGCCTGGATAATTCGACGAACCTTGAAGACTTAAATTTGCAAGTTCTTAACCTTATTCGCGCTTTAAGCTAAATGCCGTATCAAATCCCGACTTAAGTGCGGCTTTTTCGCACGCCTAAGTGTCTCAATTTAATTCAAGTTCTGCCGGCATATTCCGATAGGAAGACTGACAATGAGATAATAATTAAGAAGGAACTTAATATCATGGGTGCAAGAAGTACCAAAATTTTATCAGCATTTATAACAGCCTGTCTGCTTATGCCGGCCGCTGCGCTGGCTACTTCAGAGTGGGTAGAAGGTTATACCAACACCAGAGCATTAGGTATGGGCGGCGCTTTAATCGGTGTCACCAGTGATGAAACTTCGCTTTATCGTAATCCGGCCAACATGGGCAGTATCCGTGGCTATTTCGGTTCGTTAATTGATCCTGAGCTCGAGGGGCAGGGTACATTTACCGACATCGTGCGCGGCGATAGCTTTACCAAGGCTGTTGAAGTTGAAGGCATGGCCGAACAGCTGCAGAAAAATCCGGGCGAATTTTATCACGCTAAGGTGCAGTTTACGCCAAGTTTTACCACTAAGAATTTCGGTTTCGGATTACTTTACCGTAACGAATTAAACGCTGTGGTGAGCAAAACGGCTACAACCTCAATGGATACTTTTTATCAGAACGATTTTGGTGTGGTGTTGGGCTTTAACCAATCGTTGTTCGGCGGTGTGATTAAGATTGGTGCGAGCGCAAAAGCGATAAACCGAATTGAAGTGGTCAGTGCGACTCTTTCTACCAACGGTCCGTTTGACTTAGGTACAATCGCGGCTGAAGGTTCAGGTATCGCCTATGATGCGGCCCTCATGGTGCAAATGCCAGTGGACTGGGTTCCGACTTTATCTGTCGTTGCCCGTGATATCGGAGATACCGAATTTAATCTGCGCGATGGCGTGCGTGCGCGCACCGCTTCGCAGCCGGCAACCGTTAAGCAGTCAATCGATGCAGCGATCTCTTTGTTTCCGATCCATGGTAATAAAATCAGAAGTGTATGGACCGTTGAATACCGCGATATTGCCAACTCACGTGATGAAGAAGGCACTAAAAAACGCCTGCACATCGGTGGCGAAATCAATTTTAAGGATTTGTTTTTCTTACGCCTCGGTATGAATCAGAACTATTATACCGGCGGAATCGAGATTTCTTCAGAGAGATTTGCGTGGCAGATCTCAAGTTACGGTGAAGAGATCGGCACCGAAGATGATCCGCAGGAAGACCGCCGTTATGCAACCCGTATATTGATTAGGTATTAATGTGAAACATTATAAAGGTACTGTTATGAAAAAGAATATTTTGCTTGTACTTATATTGAGTTTATTAAGCCATTCCTGTGGCCCGAATGTTTTGTCGGGTTTGTCGTCGCAGACTTCTGATGATTATTATCTTGAAGAAGCGACCAAGGCCAACAATGCCCAGAACTATGATTACGCCCTGGATATTTTATTAAATAAATTATCGGCCGGTGCACAGGCTAAAGTAACGACTAAAGAACTTCTGGCCAGCGCGTACGCGGGTAAGTGCGGATTTAACTTTATAGAATATGTGACCTCATTTGCTGATAACACCGCAAATGCGGTCTTTGACGTGATGATGCAGCCGTTTGTGCAGGTCGAAGCAGCGCCTGAGTATTGCCTGCTGGCTTTACAGACGATGGATTCCATCGGTACGCCGGCCCAGCGTACGGCCAATCAAAATACCTTCAGTGCGATTACTGGTTTAGTGTTCATGGGCATCTCATTGCGTGCTTACGCCGATAAAGACGGCACCAATAACAATGGTAACGGCGCAATGGATGCCAACAACATGATCTGTAACGACACCCTGGTTACCGATGATCAGATGAACGATATCATTGTCGGTTATGGGTATTTTGTTACTAACGTGGCCTTTGTTTCGGCAGAGTTGTTGGGTGATGCTTCAATGGCAGGTTTAACGGATTCAATCGCCGTGTGTGAATCGATTCCAGGGGCTGAGTGTTCAGTGACAGACAAAGATGCTGTGACCAGTCAGACACGTGATGTGATCCGCAGACTTTTAAATACTTCGAATTACGGTATTGGTGACGAGCAGGGTGATGATGCGCAGGAAATCGACGCAGCTTGTCCCGGGACTTAGTGTGAGGATGTAAAATGAAAAACATCAGCCTTTTGTGCATTTTATTTTTTGCTTTTAATGCATCGGCCATAGAGCTGTTTCAGATGGGTCAATCGACCCGCTCGCAGGGTATGGGCGGTACTTCAATCGCTTTTGCCCGCGGCACGGACGCGATTTTTAATAATCCGGCAGCCTTGGCGCGTGTAAATGGTTTTAGTCTAAACATGATTACTTTTGGTCCGGCAGTTTCTACGAATGCGACCGATTTAGCTGAAGGCTTCGGTGATACTTTTGACGAGTCGGATGTCAATGAACTCTACGGTAAACAGATTTTCACCGAAATCACCGGCTACGGTGGCGTCGTCGTCCCTTATGTCGGTGTCGGTGCCTATTCAAATAATACACTATTGATGTCGTTTAATAATCCGTCATTTCCGACTTTTAATATCGACTTTACCAGCGACTATGCCTATGTGGTCGGTGGCGCGGTTCCGATCACCGATAATTTTTCTTTGGGTGTGTCGCTCCGCCATATCAAACGCTGGCAGGGTAACGCTGATATTCTGGTGAGCAGCTTGATCGGCAGCAGTCCGGAAGATGTGATCGAGTCGCAACTGTTAAACAAAGGTAAAGGTAACGCCTTGGATTTGGCCGCGCTGTATACCCACAAAGGCAGCTGGAATGTGGATTTGGCCGCGTTCTGGAAAGATGTCGGTGATACCAAATTTAATCCAACTCAAGGTGATGGTCCTGATCGCCAGGAAAATAATTTAATATTAGGTGCCGCGGCTTCAAAAGAACTGGGATTTATCACCTGGACAAATGCCTTTGAGTATAAATTTGTTCGCAATGACGGTGACATCACCAAAAAGTTACACTTAGGTACAGAACTGTCGCTGGCTTTAATCGATATCCGTGCCGGTTATAATCAGGGCTATCTCAGTTATGGTTTAGGTGTGGATTTATGGTTTTTGCAACTTGATTTGGCATCTTACACATCAGAGCTTGGAGCCACGGCGGGTCAAACGCCGAACGATCGTTACCAAGCGAGTTTAAGTTTAAACTTGGATTTCGATTCGAGCTTCAAGTTAACCAATACCGATGGAAAAAGAAGGCGACTTCAACAACGAAGATAGTATAAACTATCTTCGTTATGCTTGAATTCACATTAGTCACACATCCTGATCAGATTCGCGAAAAACTCAGTGAATTTAAGCCGCAGACCACCACCTGGGTGGTCTCTGACTTAAAATCCAAACAAGAAATTCAAGAACAGTGTATCGCTAAGTATGGCTATTATTCGGACGATTCGATATTGCGTGTATCTGACTTCTGGAAAATGTGGATGCGCCGTCTTGCGCCGGGCACTCAGATTGTTTCCAGCGAGTTTATCCGTGTTTTAATCAGCCAATATATCGAACAGCATGGCAAAGACGATAACCTTGATGGCCATGAAGCTAAAACGCTTTACAAGTATGTAAGCGACCTTGCGCCGCTGTTGCTGCACCCAAGCTCGCATGAAATTCTCTTAGACTGGGTCGGGGAAAAAGAAGTTAAACCCATCTGGAGCAAGTGGATCGCCATTGCGCAGAAGTGTCTTGATTACATCGAACAAGAACATAACTGCATCGAATCAGCCTGGATTGTCAGTTACCTGCAAAAGCTGGATCTGGAAAAAATTGTCTGGCCGAAAAAATTAGTGTTTGATCTGGGATCACAAATGACTTCGCTTGAGATGGGGCTGTTAAATACCCTGGCACGTGATAATCACATTGAAGTGATCGTTCCTGACCCGGCCTGGAAAAATAAATTTCATTATATTTTAAATACCTACAAAGACTACAGCGGTTACGGTAAGACCACGCAACTGACACAGGCCAAAGCAACAGTTAACCCGGGCGCAGATAAATTTATCCGCTTTAATTCAGAAATTAACGAGATTAAGTATATCACCACTAAGGTGCGTGAATGGATTGAGTCGGGCGTAAAACCTGAAAACATCTTAGTCTTATCTCCGCGCATCGAAGATTACTGGCCAATCTTAAAGTTTCATTTAGAGGCTGAAGGCATTCATGCGCAAAAAGAACTGGTCAGTTCAATGATCAGTCTTGGTGTGATCCAGCGCTGGTTATCGACGATTCATGCCCAGACAAAGAATGTCACATGGACAAAACTGGAAATGTCGTATGGTAGCTTTGCTGAAACTTCGAATCTGCAACAGTTTGAAAAATTTAAAGCGGCTTTTGCCGAATTGCTGGATGATGCTGACTTAGCCCGTTTAGGAACCGCTAAAGATTTATTTTATCAAAAAATTAATTTAGATCAGAAATTAAAGCGCGATGATTTTTTAGTCGCCATGCTGCAATCCTGGATCAGGGTTGATCAGACGCTTGAACATAAAAAATTACTTCAGGGTATTATTAAAGATTTTATCCAGCAAACAGTTGACGTTAAACTTCGTTTATCAGACTGGTTAAATCTACTAAGCTCTCGTTTGGCGAAGAAAGAAATCAAAGTTGAGCAACCGACGCGTTCAGGAGTTCAGATTCTTCCGATTAATTCAGCTGCGGTTCTTGATTCCACCCACAGATTATGGGTAGGCTTAGATGAATCAGGTTTAAAAGGAAGACAAACGTCTCTGATTCCACTGGCAGATATTGAAGAGCTTAAAAAGACTTTTGATCTGGCATTGGATTACCCCGAAGAATCACACGCCGATTTTAATCTGCGCTGGTATTCGATGGCCTTTTGTCACGAGCAATACTTTACCTGTGCGCACGTATCCGCCACCGGAGATCCACTAAATACGTCTTTGTACTTCTTAGAAAATAATAAAAAGCCAGAGGCCGTAACTTATCCGGCAACCATGGTGGATATAAAGCAACAGGCCTTTACGGTTGATCAGCATCCAGAGTTAAAGCGTAAGCTTGAACTGGAAGTGGCTGCGGCTGATTTAGAAGTGGATAGTTTAAATCTGAAATCACTCGCTCCGACGGACATCGAAGCTTACGATCAGTGTTCATTTAAATTTTTAGCCCGCAAGGGATTTCGCCTGCAGCAATTTGATACTCTGGGATTAGAAATTGATTCCCGCCAAAAAGGCACGCTCATCCACGATCTGTTTAAATTTATCATACAGGATAAAAATTATCTTACCATCGGCGAGAAGGATTTATCAGCGCACTTGGATAAAGAACGCAAAGAGCGAAACCTGTTTCCGTTTTTAGATGTGTTCTGGGGGCCGCATAAAGAAAAGCTCATGGCGATCGGTCTTAAGTTTATCGCCGCCGAAAAAGCAAGGCTAAGTAGCTTTACTTCGCTTCGCCACAAAACTGAAGAAGTCATTCAGGTTTTTTACGATCTGGAAAAATTCGAATTTACAAATGCTCAGCCTGCGGGAAAGCATTTTGTTATCAAAGGCCGTCTCGACCGCTTAGATGTTGATGAGACCACAAAGCAGGGGATGGTGATTGATTACAAATCCTCTAAAAATGACAGTACAAGTTTTGCCGAAGACTGGGTAGAGAACTCCGAATTCCAGTTGTTGATCTATTCGATCGCAGTTGAACAGATCTTAGGGGTTCAATCGGTCGGGGCTGTTTATTATTTTTATAAAACATTAGAGCATAAGCACGGTTATCTTCTCAATGATAATAACGTGTTTGCGAATTACGTAGAACCGGGAAAGAAAACATTCATTGCAAAAGATAAGCAATCTGAAATCTATTCTGAATTCCATGCCAAAATGAAGGATGTCTTTGCGAATATTGAAAAGCGGGTTTTTGCGGTTAAACCAAGTGATGAAGAATTATGTAAACGGTGCGAATGGGTAGAAACATGTCGAGTCAACAATTTGAAATAGATTTTTCAAACCCCAAGAATAAAGTGCAGTTTATCCGCGCCGGCGCCGGTGCGGGCAAGACCACCACGTTAATTGCGACCTGTATTGCGTTTGCCAAGCAGTTTAAAGCCGCCAACGGCCGTTATCCGAAAATTATTATTACCACTTTCACAAAAAAAGCGACCCAAGAAATTAAAGAGCGTTTAATCGTAGAGGCGCTAGAAACAAATGATGAAGAGCTTTTTCAGTATTTTAACAAAAAGTCTTTTGTACAGATCGGGACGATTCATAACATTTTAAGCCTATTCATCCGTCAGCATTCTGAAAGCATCGGCCTACCGGCGGACCTGGCCATTGTGAATGACTATAAGATTTTTTTCGCTTTAAAAAAGCATATTAAAAACGTTTTTGAGAAAAATACGCAGTATCAAATGCTTCTGGATCATTTTCGTTTTGATCAGTTGATTCAGTTACTTGTTAACTCGGCCAGCTTAAAATTGGAACACGCCGGTTTTAAGGCAGCAGATTTTGCCACTCTGGCTGCCGCGGCAAAAACTGAGCGCGACAGCGTCTTGGCGACGCTGGATACGTTTCTATCCGGCGCAGGCTCTTATCCTGAAAAGTGGCAGCAGCCTGTTGAATTTATTAAGCTGGTTAAAAAAGCCATCTTAGAACAGAATTATGAAGATCTTTTATCAGCCTACGAGGCAAAGCCAGCAAAGTTCAGAGTCAGCACAAAAAATCCGGAAATCAGTGAAGAATTGAACGATGCGATGGGGGCGATTTTTAAAGAAGTCTGCCTTTCGCCGATGTGTTTTGAGCACTATTTAAAAGTAGCTGACGAGGTGCAAACTCAGTTTTCAGCGTTAGCTGACGAGGCCTCTGCGTTTATCGAACGCCTTCGCCTGAATAACGGTGAAATGTCGATTGCGGATCTTGAATTACTTTCAATGAAGATTTTAAACGAAGCTCCGCAGGCCATGCAGCAATTTTCTTCGCAGTTTGATTTTATCATGGTCGATGAGTATCAGGACACCTCACCGTTACAGGTTAAGCTGTTAAATCAACTGATGCAGGACAAGTTTCAATTTATCGTGGGTGATCCTCAGCAGAGTATTTACCTGTTTCGTGGAGCCAGATCAGAGGTTTTTACCAATAAAGAAACTGAAATTAATAAGCGGGGTTTTGCAACAACACAAAAAATGCAGAATTTCCGCTCGCATGCACGTTTAATGACGTTTATGAATGATTTTTTTGATCATTATTCGAAGCAATTTAAGCCCATGAAAACAAAGAACGAAGACTTTGCCTCACGTTCTTTTGCTGAAGCTTTCTTTATTACAGCTTTAGAAAATCCATTTGCAGCGATTGTGGCGCAGGCAATTAACCTGCACAAAAAGGGTGTTCCCTTTTCAGATATTACAGTTCTGTTCAGAAATAACAGCGACATTCTAAAATTCGCAAAATACGCCAATCAGTTTAATCTGCCGGTGCAAGTGCAAATCTCTAAAGGTTTTGAAGATAAATCGGAAGTCGGCGATCTGTTGGCGCTCTTACGTTTTTTAATTAATCCGTTTGACAATCATAATTTGATCCGCCTTGTGCGTGCCCCTTGGTTTGCGATTTCAGACCAGGATATTATCCAACTTCGTCAGGACGAAACGACAACATCATTTTGGCTACAGTTAAAAAAGAAAAATCATCCGGTTTATGGCACGTTAAAGGCCATTGAAAAACAGTACCTGGAAAAAGGCGTATCTGAAGCCCTATTCCAGTTTATCAGCCAGTCGGTGTTCTTAGATTCAGCGTTGCACTTTGATCCAACGTCTTTGCGCGAAGCCAATATCTGGAAGTTCATGCAGACAGTGATGGCCAATGAAATGCGCGCGGATTTTAATTTAAGTGATTTTGTAAACCATGAACTTACGCAGTTTAATTCAGACCTGACTTCGTCAGATGGCGAGGGGATTCCGCTTTTTGCCGCAAACCGTGTTTCTCTGATGACCGTGCACGGGTCTAAAGGCTTGCAGTTTAAACATGTTATTGTAAGCGGCTTTAATAATATTATTAAAAATTCTGGCGCTGATGTTTTTACTTTTAACGAAGAAACAGCGCAGTTTGCTTTAAAAGTGCAGCTGCCGCAGTTTGAAAAATCATTTGCAACGACGTGGGCTGATATTGTTCATCAAAACTTCTTAAAGCGCGCGCAAGATGAAAGTGACCGTGTGCTTTATGTGGCGCTGACACGTGCGATTGATTCCTTGTCTCTGGTCCGAAAACAATATGCTAAAAATCCGCCGAAGAATTCGTGGTTAGAAAAAATTAACTGGATACCAGAGCAGTTTGCCTCAGAAAAGTATAACGTTGAATTTTTAGATATTGCTGAAGAGCCGGAAAAGCTTCACCTAGAAGTACAGAAAACAGCGCACATGCTCAAACCACTTAACTTAGAAAAGGATTACCGTGTGTCAGCCGGGGTCACGAGTATCATTTCGGCTGAGCTTGCGTATGAAGGCGAAAAAGTTCAGGCCAAGCCAGAGCGCTTGGCCGAAGAGCTTAGCGAGCAAACGGTGAAAGCGTACAATAAAACGCAAAAAGGAACCGATTTACATAAGTTTTTTGAATCATTAAAATACAACACGATCGACGAAGTGGCCGATAATTTACCCGATGCTGATCGCAAGGCTTTGCTGTGGTTAACAGAACAAACGCAAGTCGATCTTCGCGAAATGTTCGACCGCGGTCATGTCGAGTGGGGCTTTGGTTTAAAGGTCGGCTCCGGAGCGCAGTCGCGATTGGTTCAGGGGCAGATCGATGCCTGGGGGTATGTGGGCGAGGATCTGTATATTCTTGACTATAAAACAGGAAGCGCGAAATACTTAGATAAGGCCTTTGAACAGCTGCGCGCTTATGCGGGTTGTTTGAAGCAGATGGGTTTGGTTCAGCGGGGCCAACGCATCCGACTTGCTGTCATTTATCCCTTTGATCAGCAGGTTAAAATTAAAGATATTTTCGAACAAGATGTACACCTGGAGTTTGCAACATGAGCCTTTTTAGACGTCAGTATTTCATTTACCCTGAGATCCAAAAACCGCTAATGATGCAGATTTTTGTCGGTCTTACGATTTTATCCATCATCCAGATGGCCGGAATTTACCTGGCGATGAAATGGATGGGCGCACAGGTTGCCGCCGATATCACCCTAGTGGTTGATTACCGCGTGCTTGGTCCGTGGAAACAGTTTTTATATTTATCAATTATCTTACCGATGATCGTAAACTTAGTGATCGGGATTTTTATTGTGCTGTATACGTCTAATAAATTTGCCGGCCCGTTGTTTCGCTTAGAGCGTGAAATCGACCGCTACCTAGCCGGTGAGACCGACAATATCCAGGTTAAATTCAGAACCACTGATTACCTGCATTCGCTGGCGCAGAAGATCAATTCGATCGACCAAAAATCAAAACGCCAGACCAACTTAACTTAAGTAAGGCATTTAAGCATAAAAAAAGGCCCGGTTTTCACCAGGCCTCTGTACTTCTCTAAGTTTTGAGAAATTTTGACTATTTAGCTAACGTTTAGTGCGTGTTAGCTTGGTCTAAGTCTACGTAACGAGTGTATAGACTTAATTTGTCGATCACGTCTGTTAAGCGGGCTTGCTCTTCTGCTAACTGCTTAGAGTTCATCATGATACCAGAGATTTGCTCACCTGAAATTTCAGATACGCCATCCTGCAGTTTCACTTTTAACGCAGCCGTAGATTCAGCCATGAACATAAATGCCACTTGCATAGTCGGTAATGCCGAAATTTTTTCGTTCTCTTGCGCCATACCTTGTAGCTGGCCAACGATACCCTGGATAGTTGCATCCAACTGGTCTACCGGCGTTGTTGCCAAGGTCGCTAATGAGCTTTCAATTAAGCTGATCTGTGCGAACATTTGTTCTCTCATCACCTCAACTTGTGCCGCAAAGTTCACTTGTGAGTCAGCAGCATCAAATTGTTTAGGCATTAAGACTTCCTGTGCATTTAACTGACGGAACTTGTTCACTACTTTTTTAGCTTCGCTGTCAGCTTTTGCTTTAGCTTGCTTGATCGTAGGATCTTGTTTCGATAACTCAGCTACGTACTCATCATCTGATTTCTGAAGAGCTGCGATACAACCTTCAAGGTCAACCGGCTCTTGTGTTTCCGGATCTAACTGACAAGCCGCTTCTTTGATCGCAGCGATCGGAGCTTTAACTTTTTTGTCAGCCTCAGCCAATGTTTTTAACATCGGGAACAGGGCAGTTTTTGCGCCGATCAGAGTCTCAGAACGGGCAGCCTGCATGATGATTGAGTTTGCGCTCATTGCATTTTGCGCTGAGTGGTAAACAACAGTATCAGACAGCTTTCTATCCTGACCCATACGAACCACGTTTACGCGGTCTTTAGGAGCGTGTTTAACGTAAGAACGCGCTACTAATAAAGTCTCAGCAAACTTATCGTAAGAAGACCATTTAGCCTGGTTCATACCGATAACTGCAGCCACTGCCGTGTTATCAGCTAAGTTACGGTTAACTTCTACCGGCATATTAACGTTAATTAATTGGCCGTTCGGAGCATGGAAGCCCGCAGATAAGTTACCAGTTAAGATATCAAGAGTTGTCTGGATGGTTAAAGATTCAGATGGGTCTTTAACACCTAAGAAGAACTGCTCGAAATCCGTGTATGAAATCATGTTCAATTGCGAGTCATCCATTGAGTTCATTTGTGAAGCTGTCAATAGATAGTTCATCGCAAACATTTTGTCGTAACCGATACCGATAGTATCAAGTTTGTTGCTGTTCATCGCAACATCATATACCGAACGAGCTTCTAAAAGCTTGATCGATTTTTTAACTTCAGTTTCAGGTTTACCATCGGCGCCGATAACCGGTTGGCCGTTGCCATCAAGTTTTAGAACTTCGTAAGCGTAAGGAACCGGAGTAAAACGTTCACCAACTTTGATTAAGCTTGTGCCGTCTGCATCCGGGATACGTACGACTTCATGGAAGAACTGGTAACCGGCGATAGTCGCTTCAACTAAGTTGTTTAAGTGCTGGCGGTCAGCAGCTTCGCCACGGCCTGAACCGTAGATCGCAGCCATTAACGTTTGATCTAAGAAACCACGGATTTCTTCGAACAATTGAACGTTACGTAAGATCACACCAACTTTTTCGTTCCACGAGAAGTTGATACGGTCGTAAACGTAGTATCTATTTGCATAAGATCGGGTGTAGTCAGCAATTTTGTTGGCTACGATTTCTTGTGGTGAACCACCAGTATCGAAGCGGGCACACATGATATCCGTACCGACTTCCATATCCGTACACTGGGCAAAGTACTGAATTAAGCCACGTGGATTAACTGTATCTTTAGTAAAGTGTACCAATGATTTCTGTCCTAAGATTCTTACCGCATCATTGATCGAGATTAAGTTGTCGTTAACGATTTTGATACCAGCAGCTTTCCATTTATCAGTTAAAGCTGTGTTCGCTACGATCGCCGGATTTAACGGTACTAAACCAGTGTAAGCCGCACGAACTGCCATTACATCGTAAGGACCAGGGCCTGCGTAGTGTTGCTCGATATCAGAGATATAATCCATGATCGATGAGTAATTGCGCTCGGTTTTTTCGCCGGCAAATTCGTAGTTGGCTACGTCAGTTGAAGCGGTAAAGTTATGCATTAAACCAAATGCGTGACCTAACTCATGCGATAATGTGCTCATGACCGCCATTTTGAAGTTGATCATTAAGTTTTTCTTAGGATCTTTGTCGGCATTCAATGCTGCATCTTCGATATCCGGACGAGAGTGGTAGAAACAGCCCGGACGGTTAATCTGTGCACGTTCAAAACGCATAGCCAGAGATAATTTCGCCTGACGTTTTTTAAGAGCTGATTTAGTGATCTCAGAAAGGCCGGCGTGATTGATCATCACTTCGTTCATTCTGAACTCTAGTTCTTGTGGATTTCGTTTTAACGATTTATCCATCGCAAGCTCAGTTAACTTCAACGTGAAAGTATCAGCATTAACCGGGTAGTTAATTTTCTGACCTTTCTTCGTACCTTTAAACATGTCTTTAGAAAGAGCCGGTAAACCTGCAGCCGTGTTCGGTGAAGTTTTAACGTCTAACTGTTTAAGGGCTGCACGGATAGTTTTTTGATCAATTGCAAGGGCTTTTAAAGCTTGCTTTAAAGATCTCTCTTGCATTTTAATCTTGCCGGCAACTGCTGCCGCACCTGCAGGTTGGGCTTTGGCATCGCCTTCAGCCGGTACTTCTACCGGTTGAGCATCTTTGCCAGCCTGTGCTTCAGCTTCTGCTTTTTCGGCTTCTTCAATAAGACGGGCCGTTTCAGAAGCGATCATTTTTTCGTAAGAACGGGCAATTCTCGTAGATTTTAATAAGTTCTCAGTTTGTTGGAACGTGTTACCCGTGTAAACGATCACATTGGCAGATTCGATCGCACCTGATTTCGGGTTGGCGGCCGGTTGGGCAACACCTAATAATCCGTTATCAGCCGGGATTTCGTTGAACCAGATGTAGTTTTTGTCTAAATCACCAAGGCGACCGGTTTCTTTACCTGGCTCTTCCACGATTAACTCGATGTAATCGCCAGAGCGCTCTAACGCTGTGCCTTTGAATGAAATTCTGAATGAAGCATTCCACTCTTTGACAACTTGTTGAGCTGCTTCAACTAATAATTGTCTTCTTTCTGCATTTGTCGCAGCGGCGTCATTGATACCACCTAAGTACCATTTAACAACACGGCCATTTCTGAAATCGTGAATCATCGGCATGTACTTTTCAGAACCATCACGGTTATTTAAAGTGCCGTTGTTAGTAACTTTATCAGCTAGTGTAAATACACCGAAGTTAAATGCACCCTGAGCCATGTGCGAAATGTTCATTGAAAACTGGCTATCAGTGTTAGCTTTGTTCTCGTGTCTGATAAAAGAGATACGTTCTTTAACATTGTAGTTAAACTGCGCCATACCTGACCAGTAGGCTGAATTTGTATCTTTGATAGCTACGCACGAAGTATCAACAGTGTATGAACTTGCGATAGAAAAGCTTAAGATACCGTCTGTTGCCAAACGCATATCTGTATCAGTTACTTTTTGTGACGAGTTAGCGATAAAGCAAGAACCCATATCGTAGTAAGCTAGCGGAGAAGATGCATCCGGAACCGAGTTACGGGTCCAGTCGATAGAAGCTACTTCAGCTTTTTCTTTAGTTGTCTCAACCCATTTAGGGATTGCCAACTTAGTGCCGTTAGCTGTTTCGCGGATCGCACGGAAGTAACGAACCGGGATTGACATCATTTCTTCTTTATCTTTAGCACCTTGCCCAGTGTACTGGATTAAAGACATCTGGTTACGAACAACAATGCGCTCGTCTTCTAACTCAAACTTCACTAACGACATATCACCAGAAGTACCGGTGCGGCCTAAAAATGAAGAAGCGGCGTCTTCTAAGGTACGACGAAAAAAGAATTCGCCTTTTAAGTCAGCTAACACTAAAGTGCTGTTCGGATCTAAACGGTCATTTAATAACTCAACCTGAACGGCCGGAGTTTGTTGGCGGATTTGTACTAAACCAACTGATTCATTGGCAGAAACTTCTTCTAATTCAACGTCAGATGAAGTTGCACCGGTAGAATCTGTTAAAGAAAGTTTAGGTTTAACGTGCTCCAATTGAACGTTAGCCGTTAAAACCACCACACAGTTCTGCTCTTTAGAAGCGACTGCAGAAGCAACATCTTCGTCAGAACAACGCTTGATCGTGCCGTTTGAGCTGTTGGTTTGTAATAAACGTTTTTGGTTTTCAGATAAGTTCTCGATTGTAGTGATCTCGTAAATTAAAAGGCTGTCGCTATCAATTTTAGTGATAACTTTAGCGTTATCGTCGATAAACGCTAAACCGATTTTTAAACGTGATTCTAATTCGCCGGCTGTTGTAACCTGGTTTTCAAGTTTCGAAGCTACGAATAACTCGTTCATCTGCTTGGTTTGGCCGGCTTTCAAGCCGATCACTTCACGTGCATCTGATAATGAGTTGATTTGGATGTGAGTCGCGTTTTTAAAGTCAGTCGCTTTTAAAGTTAATACCGAAGTATCTTCTTTAAGATCGTTTTTAACTTTTTGTAATACACCGTAAGCCACGATGTTGTACTTAAATATCGGAACTAATAAAGCCCCTGCTGATTTGCCGGCTTTAACTTTTTCAGAAGCTAAGGCCTCTGAACGCTGCTGGGTTAACAGTGATTTTAACTCTGCACCAGATGCACGTGATACTTCAGTTAATAACTGTGCCTGGCGGGCAGAAATAGCGATAGATTTTTCTAAAGCTGTCAGTTCATTGATAGAGTCGGCCACTTTATAGGCTGTAACGGTATTTTTATCTACCGAGAAAGTAATTTTAAAGTTTTTAACCGATTGACCGATCATTGGGAGTCTATCAAACATGAACTTCATGCGGTCAGGGACATTGACCTCCGCTGAAGAAAGCTTAGCTGTCGTCTCGGTATTTAAAGCCTGTAATGAATCTTCAGCGCCTGCAGATTCAACATCAGAGCGTGCGGCAGAAAAAGCCGACGTTGCCGATGGCGTACCGAACTCAGAGATCGCAAAGATATCCGCTTTTGCGTCTTCTGGCAGTTCAGCACCACGTTTTTTAGTACATGATGTGATCACCATGATCGCAACTAAGGACATCGTCAAAGCTAGCAGCTTACGTTCCTGTTTGTTTTTCATATTTCCCTCTTTCACTTTCATTTCTTAATTTCTTGAAACTTTGTAATCTCTTAAATCTTTAAATATTAAATTGAAGCGCTGATTCCCATGTAGACTGATGAGTTATTCTCATCAACTACATCCAGGTTCGATTCGTAGCCATTGGCTTTAATCATCGAACCCTCGTTAGAGTGGCCGGCGTTAACCGAGAAATTGTCGTTAAGGCTGTAGCCGATTTCTTGGCCAAGCACGAACGATTCGCGGATATTGCCCTGATAAGTCCAGCGTGAGCGGTGTAAGTAGCTTACAGAAAAGCTGAAATCACCGATCGAATAGCCAAGGTCTAACGCTTGGTTTGAAGAGTACTTGCTAAGTACCTTGCCGTTGATATCTTCTTCGTAAGTGTGAAAATTACGTCCGGCCGAAAGTGAAACCATCACATTCCAGACGCCATCAGATTTGTAGATGCCATCGGGCTTAATACCAAAGGCAATCGCGCCTGATAATGAGCCATTTAACTGGTCGCGTTTAGTCGAACGGTCAGTGATAGGTAAAACCGTCGAAATACTCGGTCTGAAGGTTAATACATACGGTGCCGACCACGCCCAATCAGTTGATTTAAATGAGTATTTTAATGAGGGGTCTATTAAGCCTGCGGCTGTATTTTCCGGGTCGTTTAAGTCATTGGCGTAGTCAACAACCATAGATAGAGAGTGACCAAACGGAAAAGCTAAGCCCGTAACCAGGCGGAAATCTAACGAGTCAAAACGTGAACCATCCTGATGATCGTAAAGATTCGTTGAACGTGACACATCTATAGAGGCTGAAAATTTCGTGCTCTTTTTTTCTTCGACTTTTTCTGCCTGATCAGCAGACATCACATTCTTGTTTGGTGAAGTATTTACATTGGCTGCAAAACTTTTAGACGCCAAAAAGACACTGGCGAACATTGCGACAACTACCGCTAATAGTGTCACTTTCGAATCCAAATTCAATACATTGCGTTTTAAGGCTCGCATAGTTTCTTTCTGGCCAGAATCAAAAGTTCCAGCCACGTCTCTTTATGGAACTATGCGAGACGCGTGCCTAAAGAATTTAACAAACTCGAGTTTTCACCCTAATATCGTGTCATATGCGATTTATCATTTACACGGACGGTGCTTGCTCGGGTAACCCAGGCCCAGGCGGCTGGGGAGCCATCATAGGCTCAATACAGGGAAAAAACGTTGAAATTAAAGAGCTCGGCGACAGCGAAATCGCTACGACGAATAACCGTATGGAGATGTGCTCTGTCTTGGCGGCGCTTAATTACATCGATCAGCAGACAAATTCCTCTGAATTTTCGATTCAAATCTACACGGATTCTGTCTATGTGATTAAGGGGATTACCCAGTGGGTTTTCGGCTGGAAAAAACGTGGCTGGAAAAATGCCGAAGGCGCCGATGTCGTCAATCAGGATATCTGGGAGGCCCTGGATGCAGTGGTCTTTAAACTGCAGAAGAAAATGAATGCTAAAATCAAATGGGATTATGTGCGCGGCCATATGGGCACACCGGGTAACGAGCGCTGTGATAAAATCGCCGTCGCTTTATCAAAAAATGACTACGTCAATCTCTATCACGGGTCAGGCGAAAACTATCTGTTTGATATCACCACGCCGCCGCCCACTGAACCATTGCCAGAGAACAATTGGACTAAATCAGAAAAACCTAAAACCCAGTGGTATGTCGTTTTAAAAAACGGGGTGATTACGCGTTTTAAAACCTGGGCCGAATGCGAAGCTTCGGTTAAGGGTGCGCCCGGAGTAAAGTTTAAAAAAGTGACTTCTGAGGCTGAAGAGGCAGAAGTCTTAAAAGGCTGGGGAAGATAGCAGCCAGCTCAACTACTGTTGGATCAAATTTTCGTATTCTAATAGCGTTGTCGTGTAATTACCCAATGCATTGATCGCGGCCACTTCGGCCTGGATTTTTTTGTTGTAAGCATCGATTAAAAAACTGATGTCGGTTCTGCCCTGAAAGTATGTCAAATTCAGCTGTTTAACCGCTTCGGCGCGGTATTTGACGACGTTCTGGGTGGTCGTCACATTGGCAAAAGCGTTTTCAAGCTTTTGTCGGGTGTTTTCGATCTGGGTTTTTAAATCAGCTTCAGCTCGGTTAAATTTTGCCAGTTCGACTTGTTGGGTGGCACGGCGTAATTGTTTTTCTGATCTGTTTAAATCATCTCCGAAGAAGTAATCTAATTTTACTCCAATCGTGTATTTATCTTTGGGATCATCCTGCATTTCATTTAATGATTCGGATTGTGACAGGTCTAAGCCTTGCGCGGTGTACTTGCCATAAATGCTGAGTTTAGGGTGATCTTTTAGGTTTGCGGCCTCGGCGCTGGCTATAGCTGACTCGGCTTTTAGTTTTTGCACCTGATAACGACGCAAGTTTTTAACTTCGCCCTGAAATTTAGCCGGTAGCGGTTTTACCGTGTTTTGCGGCGTTGTTAACACAATCACTTGCTCGGGCGGAATATTTAGCGCTGTCTTTAAGAGCTGTAAGTTGGTCAGTAAAGTGTTTTTGTCATCAAGTAAGGCTTGTTTTCTGGTTTCAAATTCAGCCAGTGCCTGTTCAACTTCGCCGGCACTCGCGTAGGAGTTGGCTTTTTTGCTTTTAACGTTGCTGACCAGGCGGCCGTACTTACTGAGCAGGTCTTCATTTTCTTGCACTGATTTTTGTGCCGCTTGCACGCGCCAGTACAGTGACAGCACTTCGCGGGTGTTATCCATTAAATCGATATCGGTTTGCAGGCGGGTCCGTGCAACTTCGGTTTTTGCCGCTTTTAACGCCTGCATCTCAGAGTTTGAGAAAATGTACGGGTACAGATTCTGTTCTAAGCCCAGTGTGTAGTAGTTCTGCGCATAGTCGGTTGTTGTCGCATCATACTCGACATTGGTGTACTCAAGGCTGGTGGCGGTGCCAGTGTAAAAGCGCTTGTTTAATGTGAGCGTCTTTTTTTCTTTATCTGAATCGTTGGCGGTAAAAGTGGTTAACGATTCGGTTTTATCTTTTTCCAGCGAATAATCGAAGTTCAAATTTAAACGGTAATTGCCGTTTAGAAGCTGGTAGTTGTATTCGCTGGTGAGATTGCGGTTTCTGATTTCCTGGTAGTTAAAGCTCTGGGTCTGCACTAAGCGGATCACATCATCTTCGGTTAATTTCAGAGGGGATAAGGTATCTGACGTAGCGGGTTGTGAAATGAAACACAAGATCGACAAAGCAATTTTTCGCAAATAGGATTTACTCATAGCTGTACACATACAACTGGGAGCTTAGCATGCGTATTTCTGATATCTCAATTAAAAATCCTGTTATGGCATGGATGATCATGGCGTTCTTAATGGTGTTCGGAGCGATCTGTTTTTCTCGCTTAGGCATCAGCCAGTTTCCGGATGTGGATTTTCCGTCAGTCAATGTGTCGATTGCTCTTTCGGGGGCCTCACCCGAGGTTGTTGAAGCTAACATCGTTGAGCCGGTTGAAGATGTGTTGACGACTTTAGAGGGGATTAAAGGCCTAAGCTCTTCAAGCCGCAGCGGGGTCGGTAATATTTCGGTTGAATTTGATTTGGATCGCAATATTGATGCTGCCTTACAAGAGGTGCAGACCAAAGTTTCACTGGCGCAGCGCCGTTTACCAAAAGATGCAGACCCGGCGATTATTACCAAATCAAATCCTGACGATCAGCCAATTATCTGGCTTGCCGTCACCACCGAAACCGGTGATCGCCGTGAACTTATGAAGTACACGCAAGAATATCTAAAAGACCAGTTTACTTCAGTGATGGGTGTTGGTGATGTTCAGCTTGGTGGTTTTACCGATCCGATCCTGCGTGTGCAGGTGATTCCAGAAAAACTGAACCGCTACAATATCACCGTGTTGGATGTGATCAACACTATTCAGGCCGAGCATAACGAACTTCCTGGCGGCCAGGTTGATGATACTAAGAATGTTTTTAATGTGCGCGTAAAAGGTGAAGCTAAAACCTTAGAAGAGTTCAGAAGTATTATTATCTCTAAACGTGCCGGGCAAACTGTGGCCGACCCGTCGTTACGGGTGCGCCTATCAGATGTGGCCAATATTGATCTGGCCTTAGCCGATGATAAACGTTTTTCGCGCTTTAACGAAAAACTCGCCGTCGGCATCGGTATTAAAAAACAACGCGGCACCAATGCCGTAGCCGTGGCCCGTGCGGTTAAAGAGCGCATGGAAGAGATCAAAAAAAATCTGCAGCCCGGTTACTCGTTAAGTGTTAACTTTGATACCACCCAGTTTATCGAACGTTCGATCGCCGAGCTTAATAAGCACTTACTTATGGCGGTCATTCTAACGGCATTTGTGTGCTGGCTATTCTTAGGAAGTTTTACCGCTACTGTTAACGTTTTACTTTCAATTCCGACATCGATTTTAGGTACTTTTATCGCCTTATATTTCTTAGGTTTTACCTTAAATACCTTTACGCTGTTGGGTTTAACCCTCGCAATCGGTATTGTTGTCGATGATGCCATCATGGTGCTTGAAAATATTTTCCGTTACAACGAGCGCGGTAAAAACCAGATTGAATCCGCCATTATCGGAGCGCGCGAGATTACTTTTGCGGCCACCGCTGCGACGGCGGCGGTTGTGGCAATCTTTTTACCGGTAGCTTTTATGAAAGGGATTATCGGTAAATTCTTTTTACAATTTGGTATCACGATCTCGTTTGCCGTCATGTTATCGCTGCTGGAAGCTTTAACTATCACGCCGATGCGCTGTGCTTCGTTTGTCCAGCACTCACACCGTACCACTAAAATCGGTAAAGCGTTTGATGTATTTTTTGACGGCATGACAAAGTCTTATAAGCGCACTTTAGAGTGGACTGTGATTCACAAATGGAAAGTGTTTTTAGGATCAGTTGTTTTAATGGTGTTGTGTTTTGTGCTGGTTAAATTTATCCCGAAAGAGTTTACACCGGCCCAGGAGTCTGGGCTTTTAATGACCCGAATTAATCTTCCGACCGGGACCGCATTTGCAGTGACCAATGAAACCACGAAACAAGTTGAGCGCCTGCTTCTAGAAAACCCGAACGTTAAGCAGGTGTTTTCAAGTGTGGGTGGTTTTTCGGGTTCGGGGGCTGATACCAATACGGCCGTGATGTTTGTCTCACTCAAACCTAAAGCCGAACGCACGATTTCGCAGGCGGAATTTGTTAAACAGGCCCGCGAACAATTAAAATCGATCGTTAAAGGCCGCGTATCGATGCAGGACCCGACATCACGCGGATTTGGCGGTGGCGGACGTGGTTTTCCGGTAGAGTTTGTGATCAAAGGCCCAGAGTGGGAAGACTTATCGGCTCAGGCCGACCAGATGATGGAAGAGATGAAAAACAGCGGTCTGATGACTGATGTCGACAGTAACTTACTGCAGGGTTTACCCGAAATTCAGATCGTGCCGGATCGTGACCGCGCAACGGCCACCGGGGTGAGTGTGAACAGCGTGGCCAGCACCATCAATGCAATGATCGGCGGCGTGCGTGCCGGACAGTACGCCGATGGCGGTAAACGCTATGATATCCGGGTTGACTTACAAAAAACTGAGGATCAGATCAAAGACTTAGAAAAACTTTATATTTCAAATTCAAAAGGTAATTTACTGCCTTTATCGAGAATCGTCGAATTTAAAAAAACCAAAACCTTACAACAGATCAACCGCGACAGCCGTCTGCGCTCGATTTCGATTTATGCCAACTTAGAAAAAGGGGTAAAGACCGAAGCGGCGATGGCCTTTGTGCGCGAAAAAGCCAAAAATTTAAAACAGCGTTATTTCATCGAAGAATTCGGAACTTCAAAATCACAGAAAGAGTCATTTCAGGGGTTAATCAGCGCTTTAGTGCTGGGACTGTTGGTGGCCTACATGATTTTAGCGGCGCAGTTTAATTCGTTTATTGATCCGGTCACGATTTTAATGGCGCTACCGTATGCGATTGCCGGTGCATTTATTGGCTTATTTATCACCCAGCAGAGTTTAAATATCTACTCGATGATCGGGATATTATTACTGATGGGTATCGTAAAGAAGAATTCAATCCTGTTGGTTGAGTTTGCAAATTTGGTGCGCGACCGCAAAGGTGCGGCAGCTACACCAGAAGCGGCGATGGTCGAGGCCGGGCCTACGCGTTTACGTCCGATTTTAATGACCTCATTTGCCACAATGGCGGGCGCAATTCCGACCGCGATTGCCACAGGTGAAGGCGCAGAACTCACACGTTCGATGGCTATCACCATTATTTTTGGCGTATTATTTTCTACGCTGTTAACGTTATATGTAATTCCGGCACTGTACGTGATGTTTGAAAAATTTAAAACCCGCGACAAAAACCAAACAGAAGTTAAAAAAGCCTTTGTCGCTGCCGGCAATGAAGGATTGGAGTAATTATGATTTCAGCTAAAGCCTACGGCGTAAGTGATGCAAAAGCACAGTTTCAACCGATGATGATCGAACGTCGAGAGCCAAAGCCCGACGATGTGGTAATTGAAATTGCCTATTGCGGTATCTGTCACTCAGATATTCATACGGCGCGCAGTGAATGGGCCGGAACCCAGTATCCGTGTGTGCCGGGGCATGAAATCGTGGGGCACGTGATTGCGGTGGGTAAAAAAGTTAAAAAATTTAAACTGGGTGAACCGGTCGGTGTGGGTTGTTTTGTGGATTCGTGCGGCAAGTGTGCTTCGTGTAAAGCCAACGAAGAACAGTTTTGTTCAGTTGGCACAACTTATACGTATAACTCGCCGGTAAAAGAAGGCGCTTACACTTACGGCGGGTACTCGACAGTAATCACGGTTAAGCAAGACTACGTTTTAAAAATCAAAAAAGGCTTACCGTTAGATAAGATGGCACCGTTATTATGTGCAGGTATCACCACTTATTCGCCGCTAAAACGCTACGGCACTAAAAAAGGTAAAAAAGTCGGCGTTGTTGGCCTTGGCGGCTTAGGCCATATGGCGGTTAAAATCGCCAAAGCCATGGGAGCAGAAGTGACAGTGTTTTCAACTTCGCCCGATAAAGCTGTAGACGCAAAAAAACTGGGTGCTAAACATTTCGTGTACTCAAAAGAAAAAGCCAACTTTCAACCGTTGGTAAAAAAGTTTGATTTAATTATTGATACGGTGTCAGCAACCCACGATTTAACACCGTACCTACAGGTGTTAAAGATCGACGGCACTATGGTGTTATTAGGTGTTCCGCCAGAGCAGGGAAGACTTGCGGCCGGTGCCTTAATCAACGGACGTAAACGTTTAACCGGATCATTAATCGGCGGCATTAAAGAAACGCAAGAGATGTTAAATTTCTGCGCGAGCAAAAAAGTTTTTTCTGAGATTGAATTAATCAGCGCTGATAAAATCAATGAAGCTTATGACCGCACCGTCAGCGGTGATGTGAAATACCGCTTCGTGATTGATGCAAAAACGTTTTAACTATTTCGCCAATAAGCCGTAGCCGATTAATCCGGGGATCACGATATACAGCAGTGAATCCCGGATTAAATAATACACGAAAAAAATCGCAAATAATTTCCAGCCGTGTTTTTTAAACGTGGCTTTGATTCCCAGGGTTTTGAAATCATGCTTCAAGGTCCGGAACAGGTCTTTGGCTTTGGTGATAGCTGAGAAAGTCTTGTTTGGTGAGCGGTTTAAGTCCGTGCTTAGCGCGGGCCTCATCACAGCGCGGAACATGTACGCCAGCTTCGTAGCTAGCTTGAAAATTCCGGCAAGGAGAAGGGCGATTGGCGTAGATTTCACAAGAGACAAACTCGCCGATACGGCCTTTTAAAGCAATACATTTTGGGTGATGTTTATTGTCGGTGCCTTTTAAAATTCTGGCCCGATCAGAGACATCGAGCCAGTAATTGGGAGGGACGGGGTGGTCTGAATCGTCTTTTTCAGCTTCGCGCCAATAAAAAGAAACGCGGAAGCTCGCGCAACAGGCGCCACAGGTTTGGCAAGGGTGTGTGGATTTGACCGTCGATCCCATGCTGAAATTGTGACGCCAAGTTTGGCTATTTGTCAGCTTTTTCCTCTTTACGCTCAGCTTTTTCTGCTGCTTTTTTGGCTTTCCACTCTTTTTTCTCGTCGCGTAATGATTTTACCGAGGCTTTGCAGCTTTCAGATAACTCGAAAGATTTGTTCGATTTCTTGTAAGCGTGGATACACTTCATTAAGCCAGAACCAATTTCTTTGCCAGAGCAGCCTGCTTTTTCGGCGTCAGCAGCGCAGGCCTGTTCTGCAGCCGCTTTGTGCTCAGCTACTTTGGCTTTCATTTCAGCTTTTTTTTCCGGGTCATTGGCAAATGCGAGAGCTGACGTTGCTAGGACGACGATGGCTAATGCTTTTTTCATAGAAGGTTCACTTTCTCGTGTTTAAACACGCTAATGGTTATTTGTCTGTACACTATTAGCCTAATTCAGTGGCTTTAAGAGCGTATGAACATTGAATTAAAAAACATTAATTCAAAAAAAGGCCGCTAGAGCCTATCGGCTAAGCCATTAAAATCGTTGAATTAATCTTGGGGTAAATTAATATGACTTTGAATCAAACTGGACCAAAGTAATAACTAAACGGGGGATGTATGTTTAAGTTTCTATTCGTGTTCTGTCTAGCCATGGCTCAATTTGCGCACGCCAATCTAAAAATCGGATTAGTTTTAGATAAAGGCGGTAAAGACGATAAATCTTTTAACTCGGCAGCCTATGCCGGTGCAAAAAAAGCCGAGAAAGAATTAGGGATCGAGCTTAAGTATGTTGAAGCGACCGATAACAATTCTTTAGAAACTCTTCACCGTAATTTCGCACAGAAAAAATATGATTTAGTGATCGGTATCGGGTTTGCGCAAACCGACGCCGTTAAAAAAGCGGCGGCGTTATTTCCGGAAACAAAATTTGCCATCGTTGACGGCGAAGTAACGGCAAAAAATGTACGTTCACTTTTATTCGAAGAGCACGAAGGTTCTTACCTGGTAGGTGCAGCCGCGGCCATGAAATCAAAATCTGGTGTCGTCGGTTTTATCGGCGGCATGGATATTCCGTTAATCCGCAGATTTCAAAAGGGTTTTGAAGCCGGTGTTAAATCGGTAAATCCAAAAGCCTCGGTATTGGTAAGCTATATCGGCGTAACCGGCGAAGCCTGGAACAATCCGGCTAAAGCCAAAGAAATCGCGTTATCTCAGATTTCACAGAAAGCTGACGTGATCTTTCATGCCGCCGGCGCTTCTGGTTCAGGGTTGTTTGATGCCGCCGCAGATAAAAAAGTTTACGCGATCGGCGTTGATTCAAATCAAAACTGGGTAAAGCCGGGTGTAGTCCTTACTTCAATGTTAAAAAAAGTTGATGTGGCGGTTTTTGAAACAATCAAATCAGTAAAAGACGCAAAATTCACAGCTGGCGTAAACCGCTTTGGTTTAAAAGACGGTGGTATTGACTGGGCCTTAGATGCACACAACAAATCACTTTGGTCACCGGCTGAGATCGAAAAATTAGCGCAAGTAAAAAAATCAATCGTATCCGGCAAAGTTGCGGTTCCTGATTACTACAAGACCAAATAGTTTTCATGTCAGTTCAGAGCCTGATCGAATTTAAAAATATCTCGAAAAACTACGGGGACTGTGTGTCCCTGGATCAGGTGCAGTTTACCATTAGTAAAAACCAGATCCATGCCATTATCG
Organism: Bdellovibrio sp. SBM16; assembly: GCF_056175625.1. NCBI lineage: Bacteria > Pseudomonadati > Bdellovibrionota > Bdellovibrionia > Bdellovibrionales > Pseudobdellovibrionaceae > Bdellovibrio > Bdellovibrio sp. SBM16. The sequence continues at coordinate 182,589 of NZ_JBJKJG010000001.1, forward strand.
GCGAAAACGGTGCCGGCAAATCAACGCTGATGAAAGTGTTGGCGGGGATTGTGCCGCCGTCATCGGGCACGATGGTGTTGCGTGGTGAAGTGTATAAACCGCAATCGGCGCAGGACTCGTTCCGGAAAAAGATCGGTTTTGTGCACCAGCACTTCCAGTTGGCCGATGAGTTGACCGGCTGGGATCACCTGGAGCTGGTGGCCCGCACGCAAAAGATGGATCGTAAAAAGCTTGTGAGTATTGTCGAAGAAAAGCAGGCCAGGTTTAAATGGCTTTTACCGTTAGATAAAAAGATCAAAGCCTACAGCATCGGCGAACAACAAAGATTAGAAATCTTACGCGTTTTAATTTTGGAGCCGGAGATCATCATCTTTGATGAGCCGACTGCGGTATTAAGCCCTGACGAAATCGAAGATTTTCTAAATTTCATGTTAAGCCTGAAAAGTCAGGGTCATACACTTATTTTGATTTCGCACAAGCTCAACGAAATTAAAAAAGTCGCAGATCATGTGACGATTCTTTGCCGTGGGCAGATGATCGGTTCGGATCTGGGGGCTAACTTTACGGTTGAGCAGATGGCCGAAAAGATGATCGGTCGTAAACAGCAGCTGTTAAAGGTCGAGACAAGCGGTGAGACCGGACCTGCTTACGATCTGAATTTATTAGGCCTGAAGCTTCACAAGAACGAAATTCTTGGCGTTGCCGGTGTTGATGGTAATGGCCAGGAAGATTTTATTTTTAAGCTGCGCCAGAATATCGCGTTATTAAAACTGAAGTTCGGTGATATTTCTGAAGATCGCTACCGTTACAGTATTTACCCGTTGCAAAATTTAATTGAAAACTTTTTGATCCGCCACCGTGAATACTTCACGCGTTTTGGACTGGTGAACAAATCCCAGGTCAGAAAAGAAGTGGAAAAGATCGTGCAGGAGTGGGATGTGCGTCCTGCGCAGAGCGAGATGATTATGGGCTCGTTATCGGGCGGTAATCAGCAGAAGTTCGTTATCGGCCGCGAGCTATGGCATAACCCGGATGTTATCTTAGCTGCCCACCCTTCACGCGGCGTCGATATCGGCGCGCAGGAAAAAATTCATCAAGCACTGCTTGATCAAAAGAAAAATCACCGTGCCGTCGTATTATTGTCTTCGGATTTAGATGAGGTGTTAAAATTATCCGACCGCTTTGTAATTTTATACAAAGGCGCAATCAAGGGACCGTTTACCAAGGGTTCATTAAATAACAGCCAGATCAGTCAGATCATGAACGGGGTCGAGCTAAAAGGAGCTAACCTGTGAAGCGTATAGATTTTTCGAGTCTGATCGGTTTTTTTATCGGTGTTGCCTTAAGCAGTATTTTAGTGCTGTTGTTTAAAGAAAACCCGGGCAATGTTTTAAAAGTATTAAGTGGCAGCTTTTTACAGTCGAAATTCGACATGGGGTTAACGCTGTTTTACACCACCTGTTTTGCGTTTGCGGGGCTGGCCTTTTCGATCCCGTTTAAAGCGGGTTTATTTCATATCGGAGCCGAAGGGCAGATCGTGGTATCGGCGATGATCGCCGCGGTAACGGGGATTATCCTGCCGGAATCACTGGGTAGCTTCGGAATTATCGTTATCTGTTTAACGACAATGATCGTGGGAGTTTTGGCGGCGCAGGCCATTGCGTTTTTTAAAGTTTTTAAACAGGGCCACGAAGTCGTTGTGGCGATTATGCTTAATTTTATTTTTGCGGCCGTGGCGACTTATGTGGTGCTGCAGAATTTTCAGAATACCGAATCACAAAATCCCGAGAGCGCGCTGATTAAGCCACTGTTTCAGGGTGCTAAAGCCGATAGCCTAAAATTATTTTTCGAACAATCAGCGGTCAGCAGTTTTTTACTAATTGCGGTGATCAGCTGTCTGGCTGTCTGGTATTTTGAAACCAAGACTAAATGGGGGCTGGAGATCAAGGCTTTTGGTGAAAATCCGACGGCGGCAGAACGCATGGGGATCTCGGCTAAAAAAATAAATTTTCTAAGTCTGGGTATCGCCGGTTTTTTCTCAAGCCTTGTGGGGTTAACAGAGGTTTTAGGCAGTACATTCCAGTACAAGGTGGGCTTTTCACCGGCGTACGGTTTTTTGGGTATCGTGGTAGCGTTACTTGCGCAGGGGCATCCGATCGGCATTTTATTTTCTAGTTTTATTATGGCCGTACTGCACAAGGGGGCCTCTGATTTAGATTTAGAAACGCAGTTTCTAACCCGCGATTTTTCTAAAGTGTTGCAGGCGATTATTATTTTCTGTGTGGCCGGTGCCGTTTATTTAAACCATAGAAGGGTTAAAGGGACGCTTAGTCCTTTTGGGAAAAAATCATGAGTCCGGAAATTCTGTTAGGTTTACTACTGGCCACAGTTCGAATGTCGCTTCCGATAGTGTTTGCGGCAACCGGCGGTTATTTTTCAGAAAAATCCGGAGTCGCACAAATTGCTTTAGAGGCGTACCTGTTGATCGGCGCTTTTACCGCAGCAGCGGTGGGGTTTCAGACGCAGTCACTGGTGTTAGGTTATATCGCGGCCGGAATTGCGGCCGCCATCATGGCGCAGATTTTTAATATATTAATTTTTAAGTTTAAAGCTAATTCCATCGTGGTCGGAACCGGCATGAATTTACTGGCGATGGGTTTAATCCCGATCGTGAGTAAAACATTATTCGAATCAACCGGTTCAACCCCGGCTTTAGACACCTCTGAGGCTGCGTTAAAACATTCGCTGGTGATGGTCAGCTGTGTAACGGTATTGACTATGGCGGTGAGCTATTGGATCGCCGAAAAATCAAACTGGGGCTTACAGATTAAATTTGCCGGAGAAAAATCCGAGGCGTTAACCAGCGTGGGCGTTAACCCGATTGCGCGCCGCTGGCAGGCAGTTACTTTATGTGCGCTAATAACCGGTCTTGGCGGCGCGATTTTATCAACTTACCTGGCATCGAGCTATTCACCGCTGATGAGCGCGGGGCGCGGATTTATCGCGCTGGCGGCTGTGATCTTTGCTGGTTGGACCTTGCGTAAAGCGTGGCTGGTGGTGCTGTTCTTTGGTTTTGCCGAAGCAATTCAGATCCAGTTACAAAACTTAAATCTTAGCGTGAAAGTCCCGAACGAATTTATTCAAATGCTTCCGTACGTGGCAACACTGGTGGCGCTGCTGATTCTGCGTAACAAACAGCAGGCACCAAAAGAAATTTCTTAATAAGATAACTGCGTCGTAGCCAGCGGGCCGGTCACGGTTAATGTGACTGGTTTGCCATCGGTAGCCGGCGTTGAGACTGGAAACATCACAGTATAGGCCGTTGACCAGCGGTTATGGTGCGGGTAAATCGCCTCAAGATCCAGATGTAGCGATTTGATTTTGGTCACTTTACCTTCGTAACGTTGTCCGCCGACATCAAGATAAACTTTCCATGAAGTTTTGCTGTAGGCTAAGTCGTCATGTTTTTTTTCCGGTGTGTAAAAGCTGATGAAAAATTCAGTGCCGTCAGAATGTTTGGCGATGATCTTTGCTTTTTCTTCTTTGTATTTCTCAAGATTCCACTGTTGTAATTTGGCCTGATAGGCCACCAGGGTTTCGCTCATGTCAGCGTCTAAACGGGTCGCCTGCACGGTAAGTTTGTTGTAGAGACCATCGTACACTTCTTTTTTCTGGGTTTTGCTATCGACGATGTCTTCATACTCGGATGTCGAGATATCTCTGACGCCTTCCGGAGTCGGTAGGCGGGTCACACAACTAAACACGATAAATGGTAATAAAATTAAGGCGATGTTTTTCACGGCTTGGGTACTCCTATTTGTGTCTGTTGCAGAAATCAATGACGGTTTTATAAACCTCATCACGGATGATGTCGTTATAGAGCTCGTGTTTTCCGTCGGGATAAATTTTAATTTCTTTGTCAGTCGAAGCTAAATGATCAAAAAACACTTTTGCCTGCGCCGTTGAAACGACGGGATCATTATCCGAGATATGTATCAGAGTCGGTAAAGTAATGCTTCCGGCCGTGGTAACAATGCGTTCAAATTCGCGTTTAAAACCTAAAAACACACCGGCTGAAATTTTACCGTGACGGTAAGTATCCTGTTCATACTCTTTGATCACTTCCGGGTCGCGGGTTAGTTGTTCATTGCTGATCTCATTGCCTAAAGTTACTTTCGGTAACAGGGCATTTAAAATTTCAGAGCCAGATTCTTTCCAGCCTGGCACCGGCTGGCTGATGCCAAACAGAGGTGAACTTAAGACCTGAGCTTTGAACTGGTTGTAACTTTTTTCGCGTAAAGCACATGATTGCACTAATCCACCCATCGAGTGCGCAAGAAGTATAACCGGTTTATTTTTAACGGATTCAATGCGTAAACATTCTTCTAAAAACAGATGATAATCCAAAACATATTCATCAACATCTTTGGCATAACCGCGCACACCTTCGGATTTTCCGTGGCCGCGCATATCCCACGCCAGAAAGCTCCAGTTTTTCCCAAGTGAACTTTTTTGAAAACCTTCGATGAGGCGGTTGTAACAATCAGAATGTTCGGCCTGACCATGGGTGATCAAAATCGTACCACAAGAATTGTCGGCATCCCATTTTTGCAAGTAGAGTTTAGTCTGGTCGTAGCCGCGAAAAAAAGATTCAGATCGTTTCATACAATTAAAGTCTAACCGAGCTGAATTTTAAGTCAAAAATTAATTCAGGCCTCTGAGTAAAACAGTGTCTTTTCCCTTAGAGTAGGTTTTTAAATCGATAGTCTCTGGACTTAAGGAAGGTTTATCCTGTGGCGGATAATCAATTGAGTAGTGAATACCGATGGATTCTTTTCGTTGAAGTGCGCAACGCACGGTTAGATCCGCAACAATGGCGATATTGCGCAGCTCTAAGATATCACTGTGCATTTTCATATTTGAGTAATACTCTTTTACTTCATGCATGATGTTGTTTAAGCGGTGCTGGGCGCGCTCTAAGCGCTTTGTCGAACGCACGATGCCGACATAATTCCACATCAGTCTGCGGATTTCGTCCCACATATGGTTGATCACGACCATTTCATCCTGATTGGTTTCTTCAGGTTTTGTCCATGCTTTTGGTTCGGTCGACATTTGTGTCGCCGCAGAAATTATCTCCCAGTTTTTTTCGATTTCAACCGAGGCATTGTGGGACATTACCAGACATTCCAGCAGCGAGTTCGAGGCCAAGCGGTTGGCGCCATGTAACCCTGTGCAGGCGATTTCGCCGATCGCGTAAAGACCGACGATGTCGGTTTTGCCTGAGGTGGTCGTCATCACGCCGCCACACAGATAATGTGCAGCCGGTACTACCGGAATCGGTTTTTTTGTCATATCGATACCGTACTCTTGGCAGCGGGCATAGATGGTCGGGAAGTGAGATTTTATAAATTCAGGATCACGGTGTGAGATATCTAAAAACACACACGGCTCGCCGGTTTTTTTCATTTCGGCATCAATGCCACGGGCGACGATATCGCGCGGAGCGAGTGAGCCCAGTGGATGGATTTTTTTCATGAACGCCTCACCCTTGGCGTTGATCAGTTCACCGCCTTCACCGCGGACCGCTTCAGAAATTAAAAAATTGCGTGCATCCTTGTGATATAGGCATGTCGGGTGAAACTGCATGAATTCTAAATTGGCAACACGTGCGCCGGCCCGGTAAGCCATGGCAATGCCATCGCCGGTAGCGCCGCTCCAGTTAGAGGTGTAGAGATAAACTTTGCCCGCACCACCGGTCGCAAGAATGGTGGTGTTTGCAGTGAATACTTTTACTTCGCCGGATTTTTTATCCAGCACATAGCTGCCGACCACGGCGGTGGGCGCAATCAGTGTTGGATCAACTTGTTTGTTTACAATCAGATCGATAGCAAAGTGGTTTTCAAAAACTTTGATGTTGGGGTGTTGGGTAACATTGCGCCAAAGTTTGCGGTGAATTTCAGCACCAGTTTGGTCCTCAAAGTGTAAAATACGGCGCTCGGAGTGGCCGCCTTCGCGGGTTAATTCTGGGTCAAATTCAACGCCCCATTTAACCAAATCTTTAATTCTTTCAGGAGCTTGCAAGACCACATCTTGCACAGCGTTAAGATCGCAGAGACCGGCGCCGGCAACCAGGGTGTCTTTGATGTGGCTGTCAAAGCTGTCGGATTTGTCGGTGACCGAGGCGATGCCCCCTTGGGCCATGGCCGAATTACTGTTTGGGCCGACATCTTTAGTGACGATGCAAACCGATTTTGTCGCGGCAACTTTTAACGCCATACTCAGGGCTGCGACGCCTGAGCCAACAATCATAATTTCCGCGTGGTGCTTCACCGAATTTGCCATGCAAGCTTTGTAATCTGAGTTCTACAAAATGTCTAAGGTAAATGTTGCACAACCAGAGGAAAAACAACACAATAGAGACTGAAGTCTTTTAGCAAGGATGCAAGAAGCAAAATGAAGTTAAAAACCGTTTATTCCACCATTGCGTTGATATTTGTTGTCGTAGGCATTGCACTATGGAAGCTAAACGATACCTATCGCACTGAAAAAATTGCCGTTAAACAAAATCAACTCCAAACGCAATTAACCGCGCTTCGTTCGTCGTTAGTCAGTCAACTTTCGCAGTTACGTAATACCCTCAGCGCTTACACCGTGCAGATCGACGAAGCAAAGATCAATTGGGTGCAGCTAAAACCGTTTTATGCTTTGGCGCTAGTGCAGGAAGATAGTTCCAACCGGTTAACAGTTGCAAAATTATTTTTACAATCCGGATCGGTGGCTGAACGCTGGAATACGACTACTCTGCAGCAGTATTTGCAGGGCAAAGTAAGCGGCAATCAATTGTTGCGAGCACAGACTTTTAAAGATTCAAGCGGTCTGGTGCATCTGGCCTTGGTGGTTTTTGACCGCGAAAAACGCAACAATCAGCCGCGCTCAGGGGTTATGGTTGTTGGCGATGTCAGTTACTTTCAGAGATTTTTTGATTTACAGCGCACTAGCTCGATCACTCAGGTATTGTTAACTGCAGATAAGAACGTGGCTGCCCATAGTGAATACGAGTATGTCGGCAATCTTTCTGATGAGAACAAAGTTTCTGAAGCAAACTTTTTTGTCGACCGCCAGGAAATCCGCGGTACAAATTTAAATTTACTCAGCTACTCGTCAAAAAAAGCACAGGCTAATCTGGATATCCCGCTTTCAATGTTGGGTATTATTATCGGTCTGGCCTTTTTAATGGCCGGAGTTTTACTTTTTGTGGCCAAGCCGGATAAAGAACCTGCGGCGCGCACTGTTGCTGCGAAAGGTAAACCGCTTAAAGCCAATATATACTCGGAAGAATCTGAAGAAGGTGATTTCGGTATCGGCCTGGGTGACTCAGCGCCGGCACCGGCACCACAGGTGATGAACCGCCGTGCTACGGATACGAAAAAAGCTGGGGCTTCAGCGCCATCAGTTAAGCCGACTTTTATTCCACTGTCGTTTGATCATGAACCACAAATTGTGCCGATCCAGGTGCAGGCCTGTGTGCAGCAGGCGATTTTTAATGTTGATCGCCAGTTAAAAACCAGTGGTGTGATGATTACAAAAGAATTTGTTTCTGGCGAGTCTGTCGTGCTGGATTACCCGAAGTTTATCCGAATTTTTGAAAATATTTTGCTGACCATCGCACAGAATTTAAGTGGAAACAAAAAACGCATCCAGATCAGATCTTACGATGCGGGAGCTTTAACGACATTAGAAATCCAGGCGCCGCTGGCAAGCCTGAATCTGCATGAAGCAATTGTGCCGGCGCTTGCTGAAGCCCGCTGCGAATTTTCACAGGTGGCTTCGTCAGCCGGTGAGGCGATCTTCAGGTTTACCTTTACCCGTCCGGAAGAGTTAGAGCATGCAGGCACGACACTGGTAAAAATGCCGGAGCAAACTGTGCCGGCACAGGAGCAGCGTTTTGTTTTATCCGAAGATGACGCCGGCACTTTAAAAATGCCTGATATCGTAATGCCGGCAAAAGCTGAACCACAGGCTGTGCAAAATGATTTGGATATCGATGCATTGTTGTCGCTCGATGATGAGTCTGCGGATAAAGCCGAGCCCGCACAGGCAAAACCAAAAATTAATATTGAAAAAGCAATGCAACCGGCAAAATTTAAGTTGGACGAAAAAATGTCGATCGTTGAAGATCCGGTGATTGATGTGGAGTCTCCTGAAAAAAACAAAGCCGATCAAATTAAAGTTAAAATCAGAAGGCCAGAAAAAGGATGAATATCAGAGAATACTCTTCGCAGTTCAGCGTTTCGATATTTACCCAGGATGTAAACTTAGGGACACAGACCAAACACGCCTTGTCGCAGGCCGGTTATGAAAACCATTATTTTGCTGATGTTGATGAGCAGCTGGTCCGTATCCGGGATAACCCACCGCATGTCGTGGTTTTTGATGTTCGCGGGTCATTAATGGCGCCGCACGAATATATTGAAAAGACCCTGCAGATTTCAAAAGAAATTAAATTTGTCTTTTTGGCAGCAGGCGAGCAGATCGCTGCATTTAAAAATTACAAAAAATTTAATGTCTATAATGTGCTAAATGCAGCCGAACAGGCTGCAGACCAGCAGGTTTTGCAATCGGTAGATAGTATCTGCGAGATTATTCTACGCACTTATCAGAACGAACAATTGATCGAAGATCTGCAGAAAGTAACCGTTGAAAAAGAAACTTTGCAGAAGACGCTGTCAGATGAACGTAAAGCGCCGGAAATCCGTCCGTATCAGTTGCGTATTGCTGAATACAAATCAGCGGGTTCGAAAGAAGATTTATTAAACGCTTTTTACCGCCAGACGCCGACTCAATCGTGGATCTACCTGAAATATGTTGCAAGTATCGAAACATTTTTATGTGTCTCTTATTCGCAGGTGCCAGAATCCTGGGTCGAAGGTTTGTCGTATAAAGTAAGCGCCAAAGACCGTGATAACTTCATTTCACAGATATTTACCGGCGCCTTGCCGCAGGGTTTCGGCAATTATCTGAAGAATAAATTTGAAACTGACCGGTTAAAATTTTTACCGATGATCATCCGCGATAAAATCGAAGGTATTCTGATTTCAACACAGGATATTTCTGCTGAAGTGGCCGAAGATTTTTCTTTAATGAGCCTGGTCTATACACTTTTGGTGTACGAGGCTGAACCAAAGCAGCTGGATATCGAAGATCACTTAACCGGTTTTTATAACCAGGTGTTCTATTCGCGAGTGCTGGAGCGTGAAGTTGACCGCAGTAAACGCGGCTTTGTACCGATCTCGCTGGTCAAGATCTCAATTGATAAATTCGCCGAATTCGAGGCAAGCCTTGGCCGCGATGCCACTGATCAGATTATTCGTTCAGTCTCTGAAGTGATTAAATCGACTTCGCGCTTAAACGATTATCTGTGCCGTACCGGTGTTAATGAGTTCACGTTGATATTAACGAACTGTAACCGCAAGGGGGCAGCTATCCGCTCTGAACGTTTCCGCCAGGCCCTGCATAAAGAAAATCTGATGCGTGCTGGGGTTATGGTAACTGCCAGTCAGGGCATCAGTGAGTACCCGTCATTAACACCGAACGCTTTTGATCTTGATGACAGTGCTGCACGTGCTTTGAATTTTATTTCGCAAAAAGGCGGGGATAAAATTTGTATTTACAAACCACCAGTTGAACATAAGCCTGATTTTATCGTGGAGTCGTAAGCATGGAAATGTTCCGCCGTACGTATGCAGAAATAAATTTAGACCATCTCGCCCATAACTTTTCCGAAATTAAAAGAGTCGGCGGTGAGGGGCGCTTTCTTTGCCCAATGGTTAAAGCCAATGCCTACGGCCACGGTGATATCCAGTTGGCCAAACACCTAGAAAACCTTGGGGCTTCGCATTTAGGAGTCTGCCTGATCGAAGAAGGTATATTGCTGCGTAATCAGGGCCTTAAATCCGAAATTTTAGTCTTCCGCGGCTTTGACAAACAAGGGGCTCAGAAAATTTTTGATGCGCAGATGACCCCGGTTGTGAGTACCTGGGATCAGTTGTCGGCTCTGGAAAGTGTGGCCGATGAACCGATTAAGGTTCACTTAAAATTTAATACCGGTATGAACCGTCTGGGTTTTTCTCCTCAAGAAGCCGAAAAATTGCGGACGTATTTTAAAAATTCAGTAAAATTAATATTAAAAGCTGTGTTAAGCCATTTTTACTGCGGTGAAGATGCCGTCAGTCAAAGCGGCCAGTCGGCAAAACAGGCTGCCGTTATGACAGAGATTTTTTCGTATTTTAAAGATCAGGGAGTTTTTGCCCATTTACTTAATTCAGGTGGTATCGCCAGTCTGGCTGAACCAGCAGTAAAAAATGACCCGAATCATTTTTTACATAAAGAAAACTGGGGATTCCGTCCGGGGCTTATGCTCTACGGATATTCGCCGTCTGAAAATCTGCAGGCGATCGATTTAAAACCGGTTATGACTTTTAAATCTGTGGTTAACAATATCCGCAAACTCGAGGTCGGTGAAACCGTTTCTTACGGTGCGACCTGGAAAGCGGTGCAACCTTCGACAATTGCGGTTGTTCCGGTCGGCTACGCTGATGGCGTGCACCGGCTGTTAAGCAACCGCGGCCTGGCTATGTTTGCCGGGGTGCAGGTGCCGATCATCGGCCGCATCTGTATGGATTTTTTGATGTTAGATGTGACAAATGCGGTTAAAAACAAAGATCTGCACAAATTCAACGAAGAAGAAGTGATTCTTTTTGGCTATGACCAGAACGGAAATTTTTTAAGCGCTGATCTTACGGCAAAGGCCGCAGAAACCATCACCTGGGAAGTTTTAACTGCGGTCGGTGAACGTGTGCCAAGGCATTACAAGGGCGGGCAGGTGTGATAGTCGAAAAATTCAAACAAAAAATTACTGATATCGGCGATGTGTCGCTGTTTGCGATCACCAGCCTGCGTTTGTTGTTTACGCCGCCGTACCGATATACCGAAGTGATCAAACACATGGAATTTATCGGCAATCAATCGGTAGGGATCATCAGCCTAAGCAGTATGTTTACCGGTCTGGCGCTGTCGTTTCAGATCTATCTTGGCTTTAAATTAGTTAATGCTGTAGATCTTGTCGGTCCGACCGTAGCTCTGGGTATTACGCGTGAACTAGGGCCGGTGTTAACCGGATTGATTGTGGCCGCCCGCGCCGGTGGTGCGATGGCAGCCCGTCTGGGAACAATGCGGGTGAATGAACAGATGGACGCGCTTGATGTGATGGGTGTTAATACCAAACAATACCTGATCGCACCGCGCCTGATCGCGGCGGTGTTGTGTATGCCGTTATTAACCGGATTATTTGATTTTATGGCCATGTTAGGTTCATGGTTTTTATGTACGAAAATAGTTGGCCTTGATGGCGCTGTTTTCTTTGAAAAAATCCGTCAGACGGTGGATTTTCACCACATCAATGAAGGTCTGATTAAGTCAGCGATCTTTGGTTTATTGTTTGCGGTAATTTGTACCTACCAGGGTTTTCACACTAAAGGCGGCGCTAAAGGTGTCGGTGAAGCCACTAATAACGGTGTGGTTATGAGTATGGTGGGAATCATTATTATCGATTATTTCTTAATGAATATTATCCGTATTGTTTACATCATGCTGGGGATTCAAAAATGAGTCCGCAGCAACAACCACCGCAATATGCCATTGAACTGACCGATCTCAAAAAAAGTTTTGATGGCAAAGAGTTTGTCTTAAAGGGAATTGATTTAAGGATTCCCAAAGGCAGCTTAACCGCAATTATCGGTTTTTCCGGCACTGGTAAGTCGGTGATGTTAAAACATATCTTAGGATTATTTAAACCGACTTCGGGTACGGTTAAAATTTTAGGAACTGACTTATCGACGCTTGATCCGAATGAACTGACCAAGTTTCGCTGTAACTACGGTGTCTTGTTTCAGAGTGCGGCCCTGTTTGATGATATGACTGTTTTAGAGAACGTGTGTTTTCCTCTTGAAGAACACCGCCGTAACTTAAAAAAAGATCAGATTATCCAGATTGCTCAGAATAAATTAAAAATGGTTGGTCTGGATCCGAAACACTACGGTAAATTACCGAGTGAAATTTCCGGCGGTATGCAGAAACGTACGGGGCTAGCGCGGGCGCTGGCCTTAGATCCAGAAATCATTATTTACGATGAACCGACCACCGGTTTAGATCCGATTCTGACTGAAATGGTCGATGATCTGATACTTGAGACACATAAGAATAATAAAGGCACGACTTCAGTCATGGTGTCGCACGATTTAAGTGCAGCTTTTAGAATCGCAGACTTTATTGTGATGCTCGATGCTGGTAAAGTTTTACTAGCTGGAACTGCTCAGGATTTCTTTAATTCAGACATCGAGTTAGTTAAGCGATTCGTGACAAAAGGGATGAAGCATCAATGAGTTTTTTCACAACCCCAGAATTTAAAGTAGGCGCGCTTGTCGTGGGTATTGGCGCACTTATTGCCCTTATGTCAATGCAAGTCAGCGATGATCCGGCGTTCTTAGGCCGTTCTAAAAGAGCCTGGTTTTACTTAGATAATGCGAGCGGCCTGACAAAAGGTTCCGCGATTCGTACCGCCGGTATCCCGGTCGGGGCCATCAAAGATATCTCGTTGCACGAAGGCAAAGCCCGTATTGATGTGAGCGTTAAATCAGATGTGCCGTTAACACGGTCAGCTCAGGTTGAAATGCGTGCCAGCGGTATCTTAGGTGATAAATATATCGAAATTTCTCCGGGAAATGCTGCAGATCCGCTGTTGGAAGACGGTGGTCAGATTGCCAATGTTAAAACCGGCGGCTCGTTAGATGACGTGATGTCGCAGGTGTCTTCAATTACAACGTCATTAAAAGATGTGGCAAAAAACCTGAACGAAGCAACGACGGCCAATGGCACTAACGAACATATCCTGGGTCGTATCGTACAGAATATCGAGAAGTTATCCGGCGATCTTTCACAGATGACCAGCGAAAACAAAGAGCAGATCAACGAGATCGTCGATCAAGTGCATAATATCACAGGCACGTTAGATGATTTAATCAATGACGAGAGCGAAGCTGGCTTTAAGAAGACCTGGAAAAACTCAATGGCCCGCATTGATAAATCGCTTAAAAATCTGGAAGAAATTACGGATAAAGTTAATAACGGCGAAGGTACTTTAGGTAAACTTATCTCTGATGAAAAAACTGCAGAAGATGTTTCTTCGGCAATCGAAGGTTTAAGTGGATTAGTCGATACGGCAAATAAAACGACCACCGCTTTTGATTTTAACGGGTATTATTTAAACGATATTGAAGAAGCCAAATCGGCGATCGGTATTCATATCCAGCCGGGTCTGGACCGTTTTTACTATCTCGGAATCATCGATGATCCGGCCGGCGTAGTTGAAAAGAAAAACACGGTGACGACCGCAAACGGCAATACCAACAGTGTTGATGAGACGACGACATTTAAAAGTAAAACCAAATTTACGGCCCTATTCGGTAAGAATATTTACAACTGGACATTTAAGGGTGGTTTAATCGAAAATTCCGGCGGTATCGGTATTGATTATTCTCCGTTTAAAATGCACCGACTTAAGTTTTCTGTGGAAGCATTTGATTTCGAAGATGTTAATATACGCTCGACGATTTCATACAAGTTCCGTTACGGCATGTATGTCTTAGCCGGTTATAACGACATGTTGCAAAATACCGATTCACAATCAGCTTATGCGGGTGTGGGTTTATTCTTAACCAACGATGATCTAAAACTTCTCTTAACGAAGTCCCCATTCTAGGAGAGCCATGCAAACTGCCGCCGACCGAAAATGGATGATCAAATCAGAAAATCGGGTGTTAGGTCCGTACACCTATGATCAGATCGAAGATTTACTCAAAAAAAAGCAGATCTCTTTGATCGACGAAGTTCGCGACATGAATACCCGCTGGTTATATATCCGTGAGTGTGAACCATTAAAGGCAATCGTCGAAGAAATTCGCGAAGAGCTGGCCAAGACGGATGATCATACTAAAACCTATCAGACCCGCACCTCACAGGGGCTTACTAAAACCGGCACAATTACGCAGGAAGTGGTTGCAGAAAATACCAAGTTCGAAATGCCGACATTTACCAATGTATCTGTAGAAGATGCCGAGTTTACCGAAGAAGAAACACCGGCGCCGGTACCTGTTAAACCGCTTAAACCGGTACCGCAGCAACAGCCGGCTGCTCCGAAAATAAAAGCTCCGCAATATGTTTCGGCTGCTGATCCGGCGGTGCATTCAAAAATCCGCGAACATTCTAAGCTTACCTTGATGGTGTTAATTTCAATTCTGTTGGCTGTCATCGTAGGTGCCGGCGGTTTACATATTTACCAGCAACAAGGTAAGAAAAAACAAGAACAGCAGGCCATTGCGCAGATCCGCAAATACAGTCTGTACGGCTTAGAAAGTAAAGTCGTTGAGATTTTTGGAAATATGTCTCCTGAAGTGCAGCGACAGGTTCTGACTGAAATTATTCCGATGATTCCGAAACTGGATTCGGTCGGATATATCAACGGGGCGCAGACAATCAGCAATTTAAAATCTAATCCCGGTGTCAGTGACCAGCGTAAAGCATTACTTGATATTGTTCAGTTTATCCAGGCGTTACAGGATCAGGATCTTAAAAAGGCCCGCGAATCTTTAATCCGCGCCAAAGATTTAGATCCGAGCAGTGAACTGATCAAAGAAAACGATGCCATCTTAAGTTATTACGAAGGCCGTTTTGATGTGGCGACAAAAACATTCTCTGAACTTTATAATACTGTGAGTAAAGGCCGCTGGTTATTCGGCTGGGCGGTGAGTGAGCTGGCCAAACCTGTGGCCAACACGGAAACCGAGAGCATGTTAAACCATGAGATCGAGCGCTACACAGAAAAAGCAGCGGATTACAAAAAAGAACTTCTGCTGATTAATATGTTGCTCGATAAACGCACGGCCAGAGAAGAAAGATTCTTGCGCGACTATAAGAGGTATGCGGCCATGCCGCTGGGGTTTCGCCAGAGATTTCAGGTTCCGCTATCGGTCTTCGGTGGAA
Source organism: Bdellovibrio sp. SBM16 (assembly GCF_056175625.1). Classification (NCBI taxonomy): domain Bacteria; kingdom Pseudomonadati; phylum Bdellovibrionota; class Bdellovibrionia; order Bdellovibrionales; family Pseudobdellovibrionaceae; genus Bdellovibrio; species Bdellovibrio sp. SBM16. Next base: position 197,688 of record NZ_JBJKJG010000001.1, read on the forward strand.
TTTATTCGCCCTTTACTGTTCGCAGTGTCTTTGAAAAATTAAAACCGTTTCTGACCGCTTCGCAAAAACTGGTGGTAGAAGTTCACATGAAGCTAGAGCTGGGTGAAATTTCTGCGGCGCAGACGCTGTTTTCAGCGTATCAAAGCATCATCGAAGATCCGGTTGAGGCGGCTAATTTACGCCTGCAAATCGACTTTGCGCTAAAAGATTACTCGGGAGTGGTAACCCAGGAAAAAACTATGGGTGTTGATAAGCTAAATGCTGCCGGACATTATGTCATGATCCTGGCAAAACAAAAAGTAAACACCGACAACACTTCTTTAATTGATGACGGCTATACGTATCACGTAAACGCGCTCCGTTCAGAGAACAACATTCTCGGATTATGGGCGCAATTAGTGACCATGCAGCCGGAAAAAAGAAGTTCATTTGTACAGGCCAATTCAGGTGCCGGAGAAGATTTTATCCCGTTTCTGGAAGTTAAAGGGTCTAATCCGTGAGATTTTTATCTTTACTTTTAGGTGTGGGGATTCTTTTCACAGCCTGTGAAAAGAAACAAGAAACTAAACCTAAAATTATATTGGATAATTCGCTGGCGGCAGACTTTAAAGTGCCAGAAGCGCTTTTTGCCGAAATCAAAAAAAATATGGGCGTGGATATAAAAATCGAGCCCGAATATATTTTTACCGATCTGGAAGTTGAACTGCACGCCGAGCAGAAAAATGTTTTAAGTTATTCGCGACTGATTTTTAAATTGCCGAACGGCGGTGGCGGTATTGATCTCAAAGACTATGTCACCGGCGAAGGCAGCTTTTACTTAAGTTTTCCGGCAGAACAGTTCGAAAATAAACCCGAGTTGACGTTTTTATTTTACATCAGTGATTCGCCGAAAGTGGCGGTGCGCGGCGAAGAGTACGGTTTGGGCTGCGGTCAATGGGTCGATTTAAAGCCAAAATTCAGCAAGTTAAAAGAGCGCACTTTTTTAAAACTAAATACAGTTGATCATACGTATGCGCATGTGCTCTCTGGGCAGTATGTGTTTGTCTTTAAAAAAGGAATTCAATACTATCTGACGCACTTAAACCTGTTTGATTCGCGTTACAGCGATAAGATGTGTTCGGCTATTTTTAAAAAGTAGAGCGAGAAAGTAAAAATATGATTACACCGATTAAAAATTTGAATGATAAAGATCCGGTTCAAGATCGTATTTTTTTAGTTAAAGATAAGGTTTTAGGCGTCGGTAAAACCGGTAAACCGTTTTTAACGGTGTTAATCGGCGACCAGTCCGGCCAGCTCGATGGCCGTATTTGGGATAATATCGATGATTTGCAGACACGCTTTGAAATCGGCGATCTGATCAAAGTAAAAGGTGTCATCCAGATCTACAATCAGCGTAAACAATTGATCGTGCACCGGTTAGAAAAAGTAGAAGACCCGGGGCTTAATAAAGACGATTTTAAAATCAAAGAACGTTCTATCGATGCAAATGCGCTGTATGCCGAACTTTGCCAGATGGTGCAAGAAATCGAAATTTTACCGCTTAAACAACTGATGCAGGATTGCCTGCAGGACGAAGACATCAAGTCTCGCCTATTAAAAGCGCCGGCGGCTAAGACGATTCACCATGCTCATCGCGGCGGCCTGTTAGAGCACATTGTTTCAATCTGTAAAGTGATGCAGTTTATGGCGTCACACTACAATTATCTCAACAGAGATCTTTTGATTTTCGGCGCCATCTTTCACGACCTTGGAAAAATCTGGGAGCTGGATCAGACCGAACAGCAGCAGATCTATTACACCGCTCAGGGGCAGTTGTTAGGACATATGCTGTTAGCCTGCGAGCTGGTCGAGAAAAAATCGCAGCGTATTCTAGGTTTTCCTGAAGATCTGCGCATGATTTTAAAACATATTATTTTAGCTCATCACGGAAAGCTTGAGTACGGTTCACCAAAGGTGCCGATGTTTCCGGAAGCCTTAGTGGTGGCAATGATCGACGATATGGATTCAAAAATGGACACAATGATGTCGTTTATCAACCAGGAACGTCAAAGCGGAGAGTCTTGGTCGCGCTTTAACGAAAATTTCGAACGCTACTTCTATTTAGATGATCTTAAGACGAAATGGAATTTAAAGTGATCAGCTTTTTACGCGCATATAAAAATTATGACCCGGCAGCGAAATCAATGCTTGAGATTTTATTGCTGTATCCGGGCCCACGGGCGGTGTTTTTTCACCGTATTGCGCATGCGCTTTATACCTGTAAGTTATTTTTTTTCGCCCGCTTAGTGGCGGATATTTCCCGCACGTTAACCGGTATTGAAATTCATCCCGGTGCCCAAATTGGAAAGCGCCTGGTGATCGATCACGGCGTAGGTTGTGTGATCGGCGAAACTGCAGTTATCGGCGATGACTGTGTGATTTTTCACGGGGTTACCTTAGGCGGAATGAAATTCGAACCGGTAAAACGACATCCAACCGTAGGAAATAATGTGCTTATCGGTACCGGTGCAAAAGTTCTAGGTCCGATCACTATCGGTGACGGCACAAAAATCGGCGCTAATGCCGTCGTTATCAAAGATGTACCGCCAAATTCGGTTATCGTTGCTCCACAGTCGATTACCCTAAAATAAATTAATCAGCCAAACGGTTAAGCGGTATAAGCCGTAAAAGATCAGCCCGATAATGGCCAAATAAACTGCAACAATTGTGATATTGGCTACCCACGAACGTTTGATCGTGCGCGCTGAGTTTTCCAGGTAAGAATTCATAATCTGATAGTTTTTTGCGTTAGCCTGCCAAAAAATATCGCCGATATTTCCCAGTACCGGAATCGCCGTGATAATCATATCAATGCTGATATTTAAAAGCATACGCACCAGAACGACCGCGGATACACCGTGGGTGGCCGCATACACAACAGTGAATAAAGAAATAAATGTGGTGGCAACGTTTCCGTAAAACGGAAGTAAGCCTAGGATAAAATCCCAGCCGAATTTGATGCCGAATATTTTAAACTGACTGTCCATTAAGGTGCTGATCTTGTAAAGCAGAGGATGTTGTTCTTTTAATCTTTGCATAATTTACCTAAAGCGAAGGGTCTTCCGGCCAATCGTGTTTTGGGTAGCGGGCGCGCAGATCTTTTCTGACATCGGCGTAACTGCTTTTCCAAAAAAGCCCCAACTGGCTGGTTATCTGAGCTGGTCGCATATTTGGTGCCAACAGCTCAAGGGTTAATGTGAATTTTCCGTGACAGATTTTCGGAGTATCCTTCCAGCCGAAAGCGTCCTGGATTTTAAGAGATATTAACGGCGCTTTTTCATCGCTGTAATTGACAGGATGGCTGCGCCCGCGCGGGGATTTAACCGCTTCAGGAAGATTCTGCAGTAAATCGCAAAGTTCTTCGTTGAGAACCTGGTAACTTAAGTAAAATAAATCACTGTGCTTAAAATCTTCGAAGTGGTCATAGCCCTGTAAGATGTAATCAGTCAGCAGGTCTTCAAAGCCTGCAATCTGGGTTTTTGCCAAATCCGATAAGGTGATCTCTTTCAGATCTTTTCGGGTTAAAAAATCCAGACGCGATCTGATCTTTTCAAAGTTCGGATGAATTTTTAAAAAATCCAGAGGAGTCTTCTTAAAAAATTCTTTCCAGTTATTCTTAAGTTCGTCAGCACTCAGGCGAGACTTGCCGTAATCGTTAAGTACAAAAGTCTCAAACTTAAGTTGTTCGGTTTTAAAAAATTCATGCTTTTCAAAGTCGTAATGCACTTCGCTTTGTTTGCTGGCCAGAGGCGCAAATATTTCTTGTGCAAGTTTTTTATCAAAACCCAAGGCGCAGGTAACCTGGGTAAACTGTGAATGATTCTCGCGGCCGGCAAGCGCAATAAAAAAATCAGAGTTTGCAGCCTGTGATCCCGGTGAGGCCTGTAAACCGCGGCCAAACATAGAAACGGCATTGGTTTTGTTTTTTACAAACGCCACTTTTTCGGGGAAAAATTGGGCATAAACCTGGATAAGATTTTTTTCAAAATCACCGCTGGCTGACTGCTGATCGTTGATTTTACAGCTCGCGAGGATCTGCTGGTAGATGCGCTCGCTCATAAAATCGAGCGGTTGCTGATCGGCGATCTTGGCCACATCAGAGCCGGAATAATTTTTATTTTTTTCTAATACAGATTCAGCGCTTCCGGATTCCAGCACCGCAATCAGCTTTGCCGATTCTTTCTCGAAACCGCGGCGCGAAAGCTGATAATGCAAGATTGAATTCTCGACCGACAGCGGCCACCTAGAAACAGTTTTTGCCAGCGGGGTAAGATTGGATTTTTCGTCAATCAACTGCCATTTAAGAAGTTTTGCCCGCGCCTGCTTCAACGTTAATAGCGGAGGTTTGGTTAACCACGAAAACCTTTCAAGATCGGTGACTTCCTGCTGGTAGAGTAGCAGTGCCTCTTCCAAAAGTGAGGTTTTTAAAATCTCAGGTTCGATCTGCTCTTTCATCGACATTTCGTCGCTGGCATGCCAGAGTTTAAAACAAATTCCGGCCTGTTCGCGGGCGGCACGGCCGGCGCGCTGTTTTGCCGAAAAAAGCGAAATACGCTGTAGATCAAGACCTGAAAAGCCGACCTTGTTTTCACGGTAAGATTTTTTCTCTAAGCCTGAATCAATCACACAATCCAGCCCCGATACGGTGATCGAACTTTCACTGACGTTGGTGCTTAAGATAATTCTGCGCCCTGAGCCTGAGTCGTTGCGCACAATCTGCTTTTGTTCGTTTAAGTTTAACGAGCCATGCAGTATTTCAATACGGTACTGAGGAAATAGCGGCTGAATCAGGTTCTTAAAGCGGGTAATTTCGCGTTGGCCGGGCAGAAAGACCAGAATATCTTTATGCGCTGTTTTCCAGGCTTTGAGTAAAGTGTCTTTTAAATGATTGTAGAACAAATCATCGCAGATCAGTTTTTGGTTTTTATCTGAATAGACAATATCTAACTTATGCGGCGGGGCTTCGATTTCAAAAACGACACTGTCGCCCAGAAAATTTTTAAGCTGTTGTACATTTAAAGTCGCCGACATGATCACCAGCTGCAGCTCGCGGCCCATGATCTTTTGCTCGAAACTAAGCCCTAAAATCAGATCGATCGAGCTCGAGCGCTCGTGAAATTCGTCGATAATCAAAGTGTGAATTTCGTCCCAGAAGCCCGGGGTTTGAATGCGCTTTAAAAATAGCCCCTCAGTCATGAAAATCAGCTGCGTTTGAGCGGAAATTTTATTTTCAAAACGGACCTGATAGCCGACTTCGGCTCCCAAAGCCCAGTTGTTTTCTGAGGCAATGCGGTCTGCTGCAGATAAAGCCGAAACTCTTTTCGGAACAATCACGATAATTTTTTTCGATGATTGGTTTTTGACCGCCTTTAATAAATGGGCCGGAACGCGTGTGGTTTTACCTGAACCGGGACTGGCTGTCAGGATCACCGGTTTAGCGCCGGAAATCTTAGCCACGATATCATCTAAATGCGGGTCAATCGGTAAGGCTTGCATGTGAAAACGTATTACACTTTTTCGTCCGGATAAATCAGAAGCATAAATTCTGCCTTATCACGGTCAAGGTTCTGTAGGATGTAATTGGCAGTGCCTTCTAACACCAGTTCGTTATCCTGCGATAAATCCAAAGCTAACAGGGCCGGGCGTTTTACAAAATGGCGGTTTAATTCATCGATCGTTTTTTTCAGACGGTACGGTGTATCCATGATGATGATGGCGCGTTTTTCGCTGGTCAGTTTTTGCCATTCTTTAGCACGGCTTTCAGATTCGGCCGGTAAAAAACCGCGAAACACAAATTCGTTCAAACGGCGCGAAGTCAGAGACAATAATCCCATCAGCGACGAAGCCCCCAGAACCGACTTTACCGCTATCTTCTGTTTGCGGCACAGGCCGATGAGATCATTTCCCGGGTCACAAAATCCCGGAGTACCGCAGTCAGAAACCAAGGCCACCGTTTCGTTTTTGCACATTTCGGCCAAGCGTTTTAAATCATCAAGCGTTGAGTGCTCGTTTAACAGTTCATATTTTTTGGCTTTGATATCCAATTGTTTTAAAAGCTTCGATGTTTCTTTGGTTGATTCGCATAAAATCACATCAGCCGACTTTAAGACTTCAAGCGCGCGCAGAGTAATCTCAGAGGTTGCACCAATCGGAGTTGCCACTAAATACAACATGCTAATTTTCCTCTTCGAGATAAAAATTTGAAACTTTAGTCACCGGCACGTTAACCTCTTCCTGGCGCGAATGGGTTGTGTCGAGCTGAACAATATGAATATCCGGTCGGACCCTGCCCAAGGCATTGATATTGACCGGTTCGTTTTCAAAAAAGAACACCGGTGCGCTGTCGGGCGGGTACTTTGCCACTGGAAAACGCTCAACCACCCAGTCGACCTTAAAGATATGGTCATCCATCGAGCGGTGCGGTTTTAAATGCAGGCAGCCTTCCCTGACCGGAAACCCCCATTTTAATAACACCTCTAACGTGCCGGTGCCCATACGGGTAACATCGCGGCCGGTCAGGTAGTGAACCTCGCAGCCGGTAGCAAACAGTCGTTGCACAAACGGCACGGCTCCGCGGTAGGGAATGTCGTAATGTAAGTAGCTATTGGTAAAAAAACGTTCGACCCAAAAATCACGCAAAGTATGATGCAATTCAGGGCTTTCATCAAACCCGTAACCGGCGCGAACCAGAGCTTCTTTTAGTCCCCAATCAGTGTGTAAAATCTCTACTTTTTTAAGCTCCGGCTTATGAAGTTCGGCAAACTCATGCAGGATTTTTTGGGTGCGCGGACTTACATTAAAAAGTGTTGAATCGAGGTCAAAAACACACACAGTGCGTGGTTTTTCAGCAGCCTCTGTCAGGATTGTTTTAAGACTTTGCTTCAAGGTCTGGTTAAAGGCGGGATCTTGGGGTTGAGTCATAAAAACAACGTACCATCTTATACTTGGAATTAGAAATCTTTTTTGGTACGGTTTGCGAGCCTTAAAAATCTTAATAACAGGAGACTTATGAAAAACTTTTTAAGCATCGTCGTCACTACAATGGTTGGTTTATCAATCGTAGGCTGTACTAAAAACAAAGCTGAGCTTGGCACAGCAGAAAACCCAATCAAATTACACTTTGTTCCTTCTGTGGACGCAAAAGTTATCGAGGATAACTCTAAAAAGTTTAAAGAGTATTTAGAACAAGCAACTCCTTACAAATACGAAGTAACGATCCCGCAATCGTATGTAGCGGTTATCGAAGCTTTCGGTACAAAACGTGCGGATATTTCTGCGATTAACACTTTCGGTTACATCTTAGCTAACAACAAATACGGTGCCGAAGCTAAATTAACAGTGTTGCGTCACGGTGCTGCCACTTACCAGTCTATGTTCGTTGCTAAAGCAGATGGCCCAATCAAAAAATTAGAAGATTTAGCCGGTAAAAAAGTAGCTTTCGTAGATCCTTCATCGGCTTCTGGTTACATCTTACCGCAAAAATCTATGAAAGATAAAAACGTAGAAGCAAAAGAAACTGTTTTCGCCCAAAAACACGACAATGTGATCTCAATGGTTTATCAAGGTCAGGTTGATGCAGGTGCTGCGTTCTACTCTCCACCTTCAAAAAATGCTTCAGGCACTGAAGAAATCGAAGACGCTCGTCGTTTAGTTAAAACTCAGTACCCAGATGTAGAGAAAAAAATCGCTATCATCGATTTATCTCAGCACATCCCGAACGATCCAATCATCTTCAGAAAAGATATGCCTGAAGAAATGAAGAATAAAATCGTTGATGCTTTCATCGCTTTCGTATCTACTGAAGACGGTAAAGCGGCTTTCAAATCAATCTACGGTGTAACTGATTTGAAAAAAGCAACTGATGCAGATTACGATGGTGTTCGTGAAATGTTAAAAACAGTTGGCGTGAACCCAGACGATTTAATGAAAAAGTAATTCGTGCTGAGCACGAAACAAAAAGTTTTAGGAAAATATAATGTCAGTAAAACCCATCTTAAGTATTAAGAACTTAAAAAAGACTTACCCGAACGGTGTGCAAGCGCTTAAAGGCGTTAGCTTCGACGTAAAAAAAGGTGAGTTCTTAGTTGTGATCGGTCTATCAGGTTCAGGTAAATCAACGATGTTACGTTGTATTAACCGCTTACACGAACCAACGGCTGGTGAAATGGTATTCAATGACGGCAACGTTGAAAAAGACTTAGCTAAAATCGACTCTTCATCAGAAATCAAATGGCTTCGTCAAAACGTTGGAATGATCTTCCAGCATTTTAATCTGATCCCACGTCACTCGGTTCTTAGTAACGTTTTGATGGGTAAACTATCTAAAACTTCAACGCTGAAAAGCTTGTTCGGGATGTTCTCGGACGCTGATGTTCAAGAGGCGATGAAGTATTTAAAACTGGTTGGTATCGCCGATAAAGCACATATCCGTGCCGATCAATTATCAGGCGGTCAGCAGCAGCGTGTGGCGATCGCAAGAGCACTTACACAGAATCCACAAATCCTGTTAGCCGACGAACCAGTAGCGTCTTTAGATCCAGCTACTTGTCACGTGGTTATGGATTACTTAAGAAAAGTAAATCAAGAATTAGGCATCACAATCGTATGTAATCTTCACTTCTTATCGTTAGTGCGCCAATACGCAACCCGCGTTGTGGCTCTTAAAGGTGGTGAACTTGTTTACGAAGGTGATCCGAAGAATATCGACGAAGCTTGGTTTGAAAAAATCTACGGCGCTGGCGCTAAAGAAGTACACATCAACTAACGGCGGACGCCGAGGAGACGCAGTTAGACTATGAAATCATACGTTATTAGAAGAAGTATTTTAGACGGATTCACATTCGCATTCCTTATCGCCTCGTTGGCAGTATGGATTATCAACCCGACTGATGAACAGGCCTTAAACATGAAAGTTAACGTAGCCTACTTTGCTGCGGCTTTTATTTTAGGTACATTTGTTTCTTACGCTTTAACCAAAATGAAAATCACCACCTTAGGTGAAGCGCTTTTCCAACCGCCGTACAAAAAGGCGAAAGAGACAGTGGCATGGTATAAAACATTTTCTGCCTGGCAGCTGGTTGTTTTATTAGTGGTTTTAATGATCGTAAGTATCATTAAAACTAAGTTTTCTCTTTATGAATTATTAAATGAAGACGGCTTTGACGGAGCCATTCGTTTATTTAAAGGTATTGGTTCGCCAAACTGGGAAATCTTACCTAAAGCCATCTTAAATATTATCGAAACCATTTTTATGGCCTTTTTAGCTACGGCTTTAGCTATTCCGTTTGCGTTTGTTTTATCGTTCGTTTCGGCGAAAAATATTATGACCGGCAAAGTGGGTTTTTCGATCTACTTGGCGATGCGTACACTGTTCAACGTCATGCGTTCGATCGAAGCTTTAGTTTGGGCGATCATCTTTTCGGTTTGGGTTGGTATCGGTCCATTCGCCGGTATGTTAGCTTTAATGATCCATTCAATTGCGTCATTAGCTAAACAGTACTCTGAAATGGTTGAAACCGTCAGCGAAGGTCCGATCGAGGGCGTTCAGTCGTGCGGCGCCAATAAACTTCAGACAATTTGGTACGCGATCGTGCCTCAAGTCGTATTACCTTACGTATCGTTTACGGTTTACCGCTGGGATATCAACGTACGTATGGCAACCATCATCGGTTTAGTTGGTGGTGGCGGTATCGGTACATTACTGGTACAATATCAAGGACAAGCGATGTGGCCAGAAGTAGGTACTATCATCGTAGTTATCGCTATCGTTGTATGGGCGATGGACCAAGCTTCAGCGTACATCCGCGAAGCCCTTAAATAGCAGGACGACCGGTAGGTCGGCCCTTTAGAATAAGGTTCGCCGAAGGCGAATCAAAACAATCCCCTGACGAGAGGATCCGTACCAGGGAAAACGCAAAGACGGCTCTACTTTAACCAAGATCTGCCATAAGGCAGATCGAACGAGAAAGGAGCCGTTTTTTTATGGCAAACACAGGTCTTTCAACAACATCCGCATGGATCGTCCTTATCATCGCAGGTTTATTCGAGATCTGCTGGGCGATCGGTCTTAAATACAGCCAAGGTTTTACCAAAATAGGTCCCAGTGTTTTTACTCTGGTCACGCTCGGAATCAGTATGTATTTGCTGGCCCGGGCAAGTCAGGTTCTGCCGATCGGCACCGCCTACGGCGTGTGGGTCGGTGTCGGCGCGCTGGGGACGGCGATCTTAGGTATTGTGCTTTTTCATGAGGCGGTAACGCTGTCGCGCCTGTTTTTTCTGACATTGTTATTAGTTTCAATAATTGGCTTAAAGCTAAGTTAAATAAATTTGTTGAACTGTTGTACAGGGCAATTGGTCCTGTACAAACTTTGTACGCTTTCAAAAAAATTTAAGACGATGGTCGGGGTCTCCGATATGAGTCTTGAAATAATAGGGGAAAGTGTATGTCGACTTACTACATCGCAAGCCAAGGCAAACAACAGGGACCATTTACGATTCAAGAAATTGAATTGAAATTAACTTCGCAAAAAATTAATTGGCACGATTACATTTACGACGATAAAGCCGAAGACTGGGTTTTGTTGATGGAGTACGCCCCGTTTACACATCTATTTAATAAAAGTTTCCAGACGCCTCTGGCCGTTGTCAAAGACAAGCCTGATGTTGATGCGGCTAAGCGCCGCCAGTGGTTTGTGTTAAAGCAAAACAACAATTACGGCCCATTTTCAAAATTAGATTTAATTCAGATGCTGCAAAGTAAAACTCTGCATGAGTTTGATTTTATTTGGCACGAAAATATGACTTCGTGGAAGAGATTGGCTGAAGTGCAGGAGTTTTCTGTCCAGGAAATCCGCCTGTTATTTGAAAAATATTCTCAGAAAAAAGACCCTGCAGATAAAGTGTTTTTCAGACGTAAATATGCCCGTGCCAAAGTTGATTCGCATGCCATTGTTCACGATAAAAAGAAGATCTACAAATCTGTTGGCGTGGAAATTTCTGAAGGCGGTGCGGGTCTTATGATCGAAGATGCTGAGTTTGACAAAGATCAGCAGGTGTATCTGCATTTTAAGCCGGCTCCGGAAGTTCCGGCATTCAATGCTATTTGTAAAATTGTCTCTAAAAAAGGTAACATTTACGGCGTTCAGTTTTTAAAAATCTCCGCAGCCGCAAAAACGTATATTGCAAATTATACTAAAAAGAAAGCGGCATAATTATGAAAAAAACCACGACCATCTTAATGTTAGCAGCATTGGCTGTGGCGATGCTGAATACAACCGGTTGCTCTAAAGCGGCCACAAGTTTTGCTTTGCCCCAGCAGAACGATGCATTTTCGGGTCAGGTTTTTTACAATAACAAAGTTGATCTGTTGTTCGTCGTTGATAATTCAAAATCAATGCTGCAGTACCAGCAAAGGCTGGCGGCAAAAGTTCAGGATATGATAGATACCTTAAACAGCCTTGGTATGGATTACCGTATCGCGGTAACGACATCGACCATGGCAAAAAATTCTGATTATCCGTCGTCGCGAAAACTGGTGGGAACACCACATTACCTGACGAAGGCGAATGTAAATCTGTTGCCAAACCGAATCATCGTCGGTGAGTCAGGTTCGGATTTAGAGCGCAGTCTTGATTCATTGCGTTTGGTTACATCGACCGATTATCCGGATCAGTTCTTGCGTGACGATGCTCTGTTTTCAGTAATTTTCATCAGTGACGAAGTCGATCAGAGTTCTGAATTTGGCAACCCGAATAATGATGATTTTGTAAATTATTTGAATCAGCGTAAGCCGTTGTTTGATGACGGCACACGTGGCTGGATTGCCAATTACATCGGGATTTTGACGAACCAATCGTGTGATGTATTAGGTGGGCATGTTTCAATCGGTACGCAGTTTATTAAACTCGTCGATGCTTCAAAAGGCGTTAAGTCTTCGATCTGCTCAGCGGATTTAAGCGCGGCGGTGGCAAATATCAAAGCCAAAATCATCGGTCAGTTAACAGCTTACCGTTTTAAAGATATTCCGAACAAAGCAACGATTGTTGTCACTGTCGGTGGCCGCGCCATCCATGAAGATGCCGTTAACGGTTGGACTTTGGAAACCGAAGTAAATAACGGTCACACGGTTTATTTATTAAAATTCCACGGCGATGCAATTCCTGCTGCCGACGAGCGTGTAACGGTAGATTATAAACCAAACGGCGCTACATAATTTAAAAGTAAAAATTATTTGGCAGAATCAAAATTCGAATAGATCAAGCCAAATCCTGCACGGTTCCACTTAACGGGGGCCGTGTCCAGGCTCTCGGAAAATTCTTCTTGGGTATAATCTAGTACAAATCCTAATCGCCCCTTAAGTTGGCGGGTATACTGAATGGTGTAGCCGTTATTTGCTTTGTAAGCCTGCATGGCATTATTGATGTCGGGCTTTTCCAGCTGGTAGGTGTGACTTGTGCGGTAAAACACACCGAAGCTCTGTTTGCCGTCATAATAATCAAGTCGGGGGCCAAACGCTACGCCACTGCCGGTTACGTTGGTGTTGCCAACTTCTTCGGCCAGGGTAATTTGTGAGCTTTGCATGTACTCGGCAACTGCCGACAGGCGGATCTTTCCCATGCGAACACCAACAAACAATTGTAGCGGATAAAAATACATATCGCGGTCGGGGGCATCCTCAAGGCCATTTCCCATTGTTCCCTGGCTGCCAATCAGCGAAAACCCTGCGCTCATAACTTTATTGTTCGATTTGTAAGCAGTCTTTTTGCCTTTGAAGCTGAAGCCTTTAAACTTTTTGCGCGCCAAAGCGGGCTCAGTGAGAATGATAATCATCACGGCCACAATTACGCTAAAAATAGTCAGCTTTTTAGAAAACATATTTTAATTTTAGCACAAAGTTTTGCCACTGACTAATTGCCACTCGCAAAATGGGACCTTTTCTGGGGGGGACAAAGGTCTGGGGCATTGCCAAATTCACAACTAATAAACGGTCGTAAATTGGGCCCAACTTTAGCAAAAGGTCTGCTGTCAGCCGATCAAAAATGACTGCGCATATAGCACGTTATGTCGTTGTCATTACTCAGGATTTTTGTAATGATGAGTCGTTGAAAACCAATTGAGATTATTTAAAATCAGGCGGTGCCTGATTTCATTATCTGGTCGAGTGCCAGTAGAGGTTCATATGTCGGATACAGTGTCTGATAAATCTTTAGAAGATATGTCAAAGTCGTTCGCGTTAACAACGCGACTTGATGCGATCGCAGCGTGGGGACAAAGAAATGCTTTGTGGCCACTGCCTTACGGTACAGCCTGTTGCGGTATCGAGTTAATGTCGGTGATGGGACCGAAATATGACTTAGCCCGTTTCGGTGCGGAAGTTGTACGTTTCTCTCCACGTCAGGCTGACTTACTTGTTGTTGCCGGAACGATCACAGAAAAAATGGCACCGATTTTAGTTCGTATCTACCAGCAAATGTTAGAACCAAAATATGTTTTATCAATGGGTGCCTGTGCAAGTTCTGGTGGTTTCTACCGCGCTTACCACGTGTTGCAGGGTTGCGATAAAGTTATTCCCGTAGATGTTTATGTGCCAGGTTGTCCTCCGACTCCTGAAGCTGTTCTGGATGGCGTGATGACCTTACAAAAAATGATTAAAGACAGAACGCCACGTCCATGGAAAGACAACTGGGTTTCTCCTTACGAAGTAAACGCAAACACGGTTCCGGATTCTTTAACTTCCACGCGTATTGTTACGCCTCGTCCGGTAGGAGTGTAAGATGTCATCAGCAGAACAATTAGCAACATTGAAATCTGACATCGCCGTAAAGTTCGGTGATAACGCATTTAAATTTTCTACTACACCAGTTGGTGATCACGTTGTCGAAGCTCCGAAAGAAACTGTAAGCGCGCTTTTAAGATATTTAAAAGAATACGCAGGTTATAATTTTTTAATGGACGTGTGCGGTGTGGATTACCCGACACGCGAGAAGCGTTTTGATGTGGTTTATCACCTATTCGGTTCTTCAGATGCACGTCGTTTACGTGTGAAAACCCAAGTAGCTGACGGTGACTCTGTGCCGACAGCGACAACGATCTGGAAAGGTGCTGACTGGTTTGAGCGTGAAGCTTATGACATGTTCGGTATCAAATTTTCTGGTCACCCGAATTTAAGAAAAATTTTAACTCACCACCAATTTGTCGGCCATCCGTTGCGTAAAGATTACGAAGCAGATCGTCAACAGCACTGTACTTCGGTGTTGCCAATTCACTTTGATAACACGCCTGAACAACGTGGTGACCAATTAGATTCCAGATATGTTCCGTTAAATATCGGTCCTTCGCATCCGGCGATGCACGGTACACTTCGTGTAATGGCTGAGATGGATGGTGAAACCATCGTGCGTGCAATGCCTGAAATTGGGTATTTGCACCGTTGTTTCGAAAAAATGGCCGAAACCCATCCGTACAACCAGGTAATCCCGTACACTGACCGTCTGAACTACTGTTCAGCGCCAATGAATAACGTCGGTTACTGCCGTGCAGTTGAAGACTTAATGGGCTTAGAAATCCCGGCACGTGCGCAAGCGATGCGTGTGATTCTTTGCGAACTGTCTCGCGTGATCGATCATATCATTGCCGTTGGTACTGGCGGCGTTGACTTAGGTGCCTTAACAGCGTTCTTCCACTTATTTACTTTCCGTGAAAAAGTTTATGCTTTATTTGAAAAACTTTGTGGTGCCCGTTTAACTGTGGCGATGACACGCGTTGGTGGTATGGCTTACGACGCTCCAGAAGGTTGGTTTAATGATGTTCTTCGCTTCTGTGATGAGATGTCTGACGGCGTAGAAGAAATTTCTAAAATGTTATTAGGCAACAAAATCTTTATCAAACGTACCCAAGGAGTTTGTGCGGTTTCTGCCCAGGACGCGATCGAGTGGGGTTACACAGGCCCGTTACTTAGAGCTTCTGGTGTAAACTTAGATTTACGTCGTGCACAGCCTTACTACGGCTACGAAAAATTAGATTTTGATATTCCAGTTGGAACAACTGGTGATATTTACGACCGTTACTTAGTGCGTATCGAAGAAATGCGCCAATCAATCCGTATCATCAGACAAGTTTGCAAAAACGTTCCATCTGGTGACTGGACAGTTCGTGATAAAGGCGTTGTCCTTCCTGAGAAAAAAGACGTTTATGGTAACATCGAAGGTTTAATGAACCATTTTATGTTGGTGATTAAAGGTCTTCGTCCTCCGGTTGGCGAAATTTACTCGGCGACTGAAGCTGCTAACGGCGAACTAGGTTTCTACTTGGTTTCTGACGGCTCAGCTTCTCCGTACCGTTTAAAAGTACGTCCGCCATGTTTTGCAATTTATCAATCATTCCCAGAAGTGGTTAAGGGTTCAATGTTAGCAGATGCGATCGCAACTGTAGCTTCGATGAACTTAATCGCCGGTGAGTTAGACAGATAGTTTAGGAGAATAGAAAAATGTTTCAATTATCTGCCCAAGGAAAAGAAAAAGTTTTAGCTGAATTGAAAAGATATGAATCACGTCAATCAGCGGTTCTTCCTGCGCTTTACATCGCGCAGGCTGAAAACAAAGGTTATATCTCTCCAGAGGTCATCAAAGAATTATCTCGCGTAATGGAAATTCCGGAAGCAAACATCAATGAAGTTTGCACGTTCTATACGATGTACAACAAAGAGCCGATCGGTACCCACCACATCCAGGTGTGCCGTACACTTTCTTGCTACTTAAATGGCGCCAAAGAATTATCTGAGCACATCTGTTCACAGTTAGGTACGCGCCTAGGTGAAAAGACAAAAGATGGAAAGTTCACCGTAACTGAAGTTGAGTGTTTAGGTTCTTGCGGAACAGCCCCTATGATGCAAATCGGGGATAAATACTTTGAGAATTTAACACATGAATCAGCGATGAATATCATCCGCGGTTTGAAGTAGGGACACGACATGAGCGAAGTAAAATACCTTACAGAATTTTATCACTTACCAGAATTCAAAGGCATCGAAGGCTACAAGAAAAACGGTGGATACGTTGAACTTGCTAAAGCTCTGAAAATGCAACCTCAGGAGATCATTGATGTCGTTAAAGCCTCTGGCTTACGAGGCCGTGGCGGCGCGGGTTTCCCGACAGGCATGAAATGGGGCTTCTTGCCTAAGAACAATGAAGAGCGTTACTTATTATGTAATGCCGATGAAGGCGAGCCGGGTACTTTTAAAGATCGTATGATGATGGAGCGTGCTCCTCACCAATTAATCGAAGGCATGATTATCTCAGCTTTTGCGATCAACTCTAAAAAATCTTATATCTACGTGCGCGGTGAGTACGATGATTCAATCAACTCACTAGTTAATGCTATTCAAGAGGCTTACAAGGCCGGTTACTTAGGAAAAAACATCTTAGGTTCTGGTTTTGACCACGATATGGATGTGTACCGCGGAGCCGGTGCCTATATCTGCGGTGAAGAAACAGGTATGATCTCTTCGCTTGAAGGTTTAAAAGGTCAGCCTAAATTAAAACCGCCGTTTCCGGCAGTTCAGGGGTACTTAAAAAAACCAACCATCGTTAATAACGTAGAAACATTAGCCGCAGTAAAATACATTATCCGCGACGGCGCTGAAGGCTACCGTAAATACGGTACGGAAAAATCGGCAGGTTCAAAATTATTCTCGTTATCTGGCAACGTAAATAAACCAGGTAACTACGAAGTGCCATTGGGATATCCATTAAAAGATATGATCATGAATCTTGGTGGCGGCATTAAAAACGGAAGAAAATTAAAAGCGGTTATCCCTGGTGGATCATCGGCTCCTGTTTTAACTGCTGAAGAAGCTTTAAAAGCGACACTTGATTATGAAAATTTAGCAGCCGCCGGAACAATGTTAGGATCAGGCGCGATTATCGTGATCGATGATTCTAAATGTATGGTTGAATGTTTAGCGAACTTAACTCACTTCTACCACCATGAATCTTGCGGTCAGTGTACTCCATGCCGTGAAGGTACTGGCTGGGCAGATAAAATCGTTCACTCGATTTTAGCTGGTAAAGGTCGCTTACAAGACATCGAGTTATTGGTAAAAGTTGCTGATAACATGAAAGGTAAAACAATCTGCGCGTTATCTGATGCAGCTGCATTACCGATCATCAGCTTCGTGACTAAATTCCGCGATGAATTTGAATATTTCGTTAAAGAAGGCAAATCTAAAGTAAAAGGTACAGCGTACAAAGGACATGCATATGCAGCAACAGCCTCTCATTAATTGTACAATTAACGGTGTCGCTCTTCAGGTAAAACCGGGAACGACAATTATCGAAGCGATGTATGAAAATCAACAAAAGATCGCCCACTATTGCTGGCACCCAGGTTTAAGCATTGCCGGTGTTTGCCGTTTATGTATGGTGGAAATCGAAGGAAATCCACGTCTACAAATCGCGTGTAACACGGTTGTGACCGAAGGCATGAAAGTTAATAATACGTCTGAAAAAGTAAAAGACGCGGCTAAATGGGGCTTAGATTTCCATTTAATCAACCATCCTTTAGATTGTCCGATCTGTGACCAGGCCGGTGAGTGTGGTTTACAGGAACAGTACATGGAGTTTGGTAAATACAACTCTGAAATGGCTGAGAAAAAACAAAAGAAACACAAAGTTGTAGATCTAGGGCCAACTGTGGTTTTAGATTCTGAACGTTGTATCCTTTGTTCGCGTTGCGTACGTTTCACTGATGAGGTTTCGAAGACACACGAACTTGGAATCTTTAACCGCGGTGACCACGCCGAGATCGGTACGCACGCAGGTAAACCATTAGATAATAAATATTCATTAAACACAGTTGATATCTGCCCGGTTGGCGCTTTAACGTCTAAAGACTTCCGTTTCCGCCAACGTGTATGGTTTTTAAAAGATCAAGAGACTGTTTGTAACGGTTGTTCGACGGGCTGTAACGTGAAAGTGTACTTCAATAAAGAGGGTATTTTCCGTGTTAAACCTAAGCGTAACGATGCCATCAACGGTCACTGGATGTGCGATGAAGGTCGTGACATCTATAAATTTGTAAATAAAGAGCACCGCATGATCAAAGGCCACAAATTAGCAAATGGCCAATGGCAAACTGAACTTCACGCAGGTGCAGCAGCAAAAGACGCGGCATTAAGCTTACAAGGTGCTGCAGGTAATGATGTAGCTTTAGTTGTAACCGGTCAGCACACCGTTGAAGAATTAGAAGCGATTGTTTCAACATTCGTAAACACTTACAAAACTAAAAACATCTACCACTGGTGGAATTCTGAAGCGCAAGCCAATGAATTTGACGGTATCTTACTTCGCGGCGACAAAAACCCGAACACAAAAGGTTTGCAACAAGTTTTTGCTAAACACGGAATTTCAACTAAGTTTTCTGATTTAAATCCGGCTAACGTTAAACATCTAGTCGTGGTTGGTCCTGAGAACGTTCCGGTTTACAAAGATTTTAACGAGAAATTAGAGTTTTTTGCGAAAGCTGCGAACTTAATTTACATGACATCGGCTAAAGTTGATTCGCTAAGTGCTAATAAAAACTTAAAATCAGCGACAATTATTCCGCTTAAAACTTTCGTTGAAAAATCAGGAACATTCATCAATCACGCTGGTGTTTCTCAGACTTTCAAAAAAGTTACGACGGTTGTTTCTGAAGCTTTAACTGTGGTTGAAGCCGCGGCTTTATTGGCTGGCCAAGAGATCAAAATCGAGACTTTAAGTCCGAAAAATTTATTTGTAGCAGCTAATAAACCAGCTGACCAAGTAACGCTGGATTTCCGTAAGAAAAATGAATTCATTTTCCAACGTGGGAAATTGTAGGAGTAAACCATGGCTGTAATGCAAAACACTTCTGAAAAATCAAAATGGTATTTACCGGGAATCTTCACTGGTCTTTGGATCACGATGAAGCACATGGTAAAAAACATTGCTAACAAAAAAGAAATGATCACTTTGAACTACCCGGAAGAGAAGTATGACTACTCTCCGCGTTTTAAAGGCAATCACATCTTAACGGTTAAAAAAGACGGCGCGATCCGCTGCACGGCGTGTATGTTATGTGCGACGAACTGTCCGGCCGACTGTATTAAAATCACAGCCTCTGAGCATCCAGATCCACACGTTGAAAAATACCCAATTAGCTACGAAATCGACATGCTACGTTGTGTATTCTGCGGTTTCTGTGAAGAGGCTTGTCCGGTAGATGCCATCCGTTTAGGGCCTGAGTGGCAAACTCCGGGTTTAAATGGTGCGAACTTTACTTACGACATCAAACAACTAGCATACCGCCCGGGTTTAAAAGGCGGCGTACAGTCAGTTGTTGATGATCAAGAACGTTTGAAGTCTGGTATCTAGGGTGCCAGGTCCTGAGTTAAATTAGATAAGTTGTAAAACAAAAAAAGAGAAGTGAAAACTTCTCCTTTTTTGTTATGTCGCTGGCAAAAAAACACAGGGTTAAATATCCAGGCCCAGAAAAAATTTAATGTAGGTGTTGTCTAAATCGATAGTTTTTGTGTTTGATGAGACAGAGTCACGGGCATTTTTCCATTCAGCTTTCATTAGGCCGGTCTCCGCACCAACAATCAATGGCAATACGATTAACGGCTTTACTTGAAGTTCTAATCCGATCGAAGACGACTTAATATCACCGCCACCGTAATCGACGTGATTCGTTCCGTTTTGCGTAACCTTCAGACCGGCGCTGTGATCTAAACCGTAAGATGCAATCAAGCCAAAATGAATGACCGTGTCGATAAAACGGTAGTTAATCAACGCCGCTGTACGACTGAAATCTGCTTCGCCTTCAACACCGTTTTTATTTACATCAAGACCAAGTTTTTCGGTACGTAAACCAAAGCCGATCGGCACCAGTGGAAGTTTAACGATAACGTCCGCACCTAAACCATAGAGCGGAACCATATCAGGAGCCAGGCCATCACAGGGTGTACCGGCGCAGGCGTTTTTTAGAGTATCTTTGGCAACAAGTCCGGTATAGGTTGCGCGCGCCGTGAATAAAGCCCACGAGCTCATCGGAAACAACAATACTAAAAGCAATAATTTTTTCATCTCAGAAATTCTCCCTAGAGACATATTATGGCTGAGCAAAGATGACTTGGCGAGAGCCATAAGACGTATGTCCGTGGTCTAGTCTAAATGAAAGAAGCCAGTAAATGATTGGCTTTGGCATTTATGAAATTTCAGTTTGAAATAGAAACATGAACTACTTAAATGCCGAAAAATACCAGGCCCTGAACGAGCAGCTTTCCGCAGGCTATTCGGAAAAATTTGGTACGGCGTTGAAAGTGCGTGCTTTTGAAAATTTGATGTTTGCCGGTTATGATCTGTGCTTTGGTTTACTGCAATTTTTATCACATCGTCCGAAGATCGGCATTGTTCGGGCAGGTACAAGTTTGCAGGAATATCTGCTTCCGCATTTTTACCGCCTGCAGACACCGTTGATTTTTAAAAAAGAAAACGAGAATTTCGCGCAGTATATCTCGCCATTTGATCATGAAGTGAATTTCGTTTTGTGGTCGTCAGAAAACGAAATTACCGGTGAAATCCTTTTAAATCATCAGCAGCGCCAGGAAATCCACAAAAGCCTGACAGCAAAACGTATTTTTTCAGTTGAAGTAAAATCAAAATTTACCGCCCAGGATGCTGAGCTTATTAAGCAAAGCGCTTATGCCGTGATAGTTGAAGTTGGAACCCTGTTTTCACGTGAACAGTGTCTGGTTTTTCACAGTGAAAAGTTAAAAACACCGTCGCTGATCGGCCACTATCAAAACAACCTGCGCCAAGCAGCTGACTACCTTAGCGCAGAAAAGCCGGCCGTTGACAACACACCGCTCCTGAAAGAGGTCGATGCCCACCTGTTAAATTTTTTTAACCGCTATGCCAGTAAACCGGCCACTTTAAAGGACCGCATGGTTCTTTTTTCGAAAACCGTTGCGGGCTCTGCACTTAAGGCCCACCTAAATTTGAGTTCAGAGCAGGCTTTTGCTCCAAGCGAACTTCCGAGTTGGGTTATTGACTCAATTCCGGCATGGTGGCCTGAGGCAAAAAGCAGCGATCTGATGATGGGATTATTGGTAATTAGCGTAAACGCCCTAAATAAAATTTCTATAAAGAAAATCAGCGATGTTCATGACACTCTTACGGAGCAGTCTACCTGGGCTATTTCTTGACACCTTTAGCCGACTAAACTGTATATTAAGACGTGAGCGAAAAATACGTGCTAATTGTCGACGACGATAAAGACATTCAGTCTTCGATCAAGATGATTTTAGAATTGCAAGGCTACCATGTAAATTGTGTGTCTAATGGCAAAGAAGCCTTAGAGATGATCATCCGTGGTCCGGCACCGTCGCTTATTCTTCTGGATTTAATGATGCCGGTGATGGATGGTTTCGAGTTTATGCGTACCGCAGAAAGTAGCGATAAAATTTCTAAAATTCCGATTATCGTGATGACGGCGGCCCGTAATAAAGCAGACGAAGTTAAAAAATATACTACGCTGTTAAAACCTTTCGACGTGTCAAAGCTGCTTTCGATTATTGGAGAACGTTATCAAACTAATCCTTAAAGGCCGCGGTCATAAATTTCTCTCGCTGCACTACTTGTTTCTGCTGCTTAGCTTTGCCATGGCCTTCGTTGCCTACCTGGTGTTTGCCAAATTTATCAAAGAAAAAGATATTGCCAAGGTCGCTTTTCGGGCGAAATCGGTAGAAGCTCTTTTAGAAAAATCGTTTCAACAAAACCTGGAAGTTGTGTATTCAGTGCAAAATCTGTTTTTCACCCATCCCGATACAACCCGCCAGCAGTTCAAAGATTTTGTCACTAACTCACTGTTACGCCATTCGGGCCTGCTGGCGATTGAGCACATGATCCGCATCGAGGGCCGTGACCGTTCTAAATTTGAAGCGCAGATGCAGCGTGAGGGCTTTGCTAACTTTACCCTTAAAGAGCAGGGGTCCGACGGAAAAATGCGTCCTGCGGCCATTCGCGATCACTACTACGTATTAAACTTTATCGAGCCCTTGCAGGAGAATATTGCGGCCTTGGGTTATGACATTAGCTTTACTCCGAAAGCCAATGAAGCCTTAAGGGAAGCTCAAAGTAAAGGGGTCGGAGTCTCACCTTGGTTGCAGCTGGCCCAGGGAGACCTGGGGTTTGTGGTTTATCTCAATATTCAGAAATCCGAGGGCATGGCCGTCGCTGTTTTTCGTCTAAAGAAATTTATCGAAGCGGCCATCGGTGCTTCGCAGGCTGACAGTGTCGATTTTGTTATTGAAGAAGTGACCGATACACCCGGGGTTCTTAGGGCATTAAAATTTAATTCTATCGACGGAAAAATAGAGCCTTTTGATCCGTCACAACTTGAAAATCTAAATGACGAACTGGTCGTGACGACTATGCTTTCGATCGGACAACGTTCCTGGAAAATGACACATTTTCCATCGGCCCAGTTTAAATCGGTGATTCATCCTTCTATTCCTTATTTTGCCGCTCTGACAGTGTTGTTATTGATGTTAGTCGTTACGTTCTTTATTGATGAGCGCGAGGCACGCGTTACTGCAGAAACGGCAACGAAAGTACGTGAAGAATTTATGACCGTGGCCTCTCATGAGCTGCGCACGCCACTGACTCCGCTTAAGATGGAGATCTTTTTGGTGAAAGAGCTGATGCAGACGGGTCAGTTTAGCCAACAAAAGGTGATGGAGTTGTTAGATAACGCCAATAAACATCTAAACCACATTGTGTCGCTAATTGATGATTTGCTGGATGTCGGGCGCATCAGCGAAGAGCATTACCGGTATAATTTTTCAGAATTTAAAATTGATGAACTGATCCGTTCGACGGTAGAAAAATTTGAACCGGTCTTTAAAGCGAATAACTGTTCTTTGCAGTTAAATCTGCAGCCGGATATTACCGTTAACTGGGATGCCCAGCGAATCGAACAAGTGATCGCCAATTGCTTAAGTAATTCGGTTAAATTTTCGAATCAAGCGATTATCGAGGTCAATTTACGGGCCGAAGGTAATGATGTTATCTTCGCTGTTAAGGACAACGGGATCGGTATTTCTGAGGAGTTTCAGAAGAAGATATTCAACAAGTTCGAGCGCGGAGTATCCAGCAAAAGTTATGGCGGTTTGGGAATCGGCCTGTATATCGTTCATCAGATTATCACCGCCCATAGGGGATCAGTGCGTGTAATCAGTAACCCTGGAGCAGGGTCAGAGTTCATTTTTAAGGTTCCGCGTAATGTCTGATTTGCAAGATAAGTTTATCATTCTGAAAAAGACCAAGTACGCAGAAGCGGATTTGATCATTCATGCCTTATCGGTATCGGGGGCTAAAAAGTCTTTCATCGCCCGGGGTGCTCTCAAGAGCAAGAAGCGTTTTGGCGGTGGCATCTTAGAGCCGACCCACTTTGTAAATTTAAGTTATAAGCAAGGTAAATCAGAAGATGCCTTAAATGTATTAAATGAAGCGGTCTTGATTGATGATTTTAAAGATATCAGGGCCGATTTTGATAAGTTAGAATTTGCTCTGTTCATGTTGAACTGCGCCTACAAAGTCTCGCAAGAAGGCGATTCTGATTCACACTTTTTATTCAACCTGATCGGGCATTCGCTGCGGATGCTTGGAAAAACCCGAAATCTGCAGCGGTTTAAATTACATTTTTGCCTTAAATTTTTATTTCAGCAGGGGGTTATCTCTGTTGAAGACTGGATGGCGCCGTTTTTAAAAGCAAACATGGCTGACTCAGATCAGTTAGATCAACTGCCTGAGATGGGCGAAATTGCAGATAACTACGCTGATTCAATTGAATCACAGGTGCTGCATTATATTAAAAATGCCGACACTGGTTTCTGAACTAAATTTTCTTTTTTGATAGCGGATGCCGTACTTCGACTATCCGGGCAAGGGTGTCGATATTTAAGTGGGTGTATTTCTCGGTGGCCTGCAGGCTTTCATGACCGAGCATCGTTTGTAAGGTGCGCAGATTTGTACCGCTCGCCAACATATGGGTGGCAAAACTGTGTCGGAGTGAATGCGGGTGCAGCGGGTTCATTAAGCCCACTTTTTTGCCCAGGGTTCTGATAAACTCATATCCTTTACGCGAATTCAGAGGCTCTTCGCCAAAGACATATTCAGTATTTTTGTTTCTGGCCTTCTGTGCTTTTAGAACTTCGTTACAGGCCTCAGGAATCACGATCAGTCGTTCTTTTTGACCTTTACCAAGAATCAAAATTTTACGTTCATTTAAGTTTACATCTTTCCAGCGTAAGTTACAGGCTTCACTGATGCGTAAGCCCCCGCCGTATAATAAGTTAAATAAAGTCTTCTGCGCCTGCGTTTCTGCATCGGGAGAAGTGTTTAAGTACTGCAGCACACTGATGACTTCATCAACCGAAATAAAATGCGGAATTTTCTTCGGAACTTTCGGGCAAACCAGCTGATCGGCGTAGTTTTTATCGATGATCCTCTCCGCATAGAGCCAGTTAAAAAAACTTTTAAGTGTTGCGATCTTTCTGTTGCGTGAAGCCGGTGAGAGGCGGCCCCATTGCGACAGGGATTCGCGGCACAATAGCCATAGTTCTTCGCCGGATTTAAAGGTGGCGGCCTTAACATCGGCTAAATTAATCAAATTGTTGTTTTTCTTAGCATATGGCGATTGCTGTTTGTTTTGAAAGAACGCCTGGTTCAGATCTAGCGTATAGGCTTTAAGGGTCAAAGGCGAGCAAGATTCTATATTCTCTAGATATTTCAAGAAGTTATGTATCTGTTTAGAAACTAAAAACGCCATGCTGGTACCGCCAGAACTGATTATAACTTAGGCTATAACGATTGAGGGGTCCTAAAAATATTTTAACACGATGCAAAATTTTCCTTGCAATATTTACCCGACTTTGGTTATATTACGGGCATAACACAGTGTATCAAAATGAGCTAATCAAATTGAGACACTAATTTTTAGGACGTTTTAAGTACGTGAAAGGTAGGCCCCAATGTCTTCAAATGACTCTAGCGCAACTACAGTTCTTCCGAGCTCACAGAATCAAACACAAATGAGTTGGAATCAAAACCAGACTCAAAAAGTGATCGAAAACAGATCAATCATCTACAAATCGGATGTCATGGGCCAAATGATGAAAATGATCGACCGTGTGGCTCCTTCACAAGCTAACATCCTTGTTCTTGGTGAATCTGGAACTGGTAAAGAGTTAATCGCCCGCGCTGTTCATGAGAAATCAAACCGCAGAACTAAACCGTTTGTTGCCATCAACTGCGGTGCTTTACGTGAAACATTATTAGAATCAGAATTATTCGGCCACGAAAAAGGATCTTTCACTGGCGCATACAACAAAAAAATTGGTTTAGCAGAAGCCGCTAACGGTGGAACATTATTCTTAGATGAAATCGGTGAATTACCTCTTTCAATTCAGGCTAAGTTATTACGTTTTATCCAAGAAGGCGAAATCTTCCGCGTTGGTGGTAAAGAGCCAATTAAAGTTGATATCCGTTTAATCTGTGCAACTAACCGCGAGTTAGATCAAGAAGTTGTACGTGGTAACTTCCGTGAAGATTTATTCTACCGTATCAATACCATCGTGGTAGCGGCTCCGCCTTTACGCCGTCGTAAAGAAGATATTCCGGTACTTATCCAATATTTTTTATCACAAGGTCATTCTTACCTTAACCGTGGTAAAACTATTGATGAAGAAGCACTTAAGTTATTAGTTAAGTATGACTGGCCAGGTAATATCCGTGAATTACAAAACGTCTGCGAACGTTTACAGATTTTATCTGAAGGCCACATGATCATGACTAACGATCTTCCTGACTTCGTTCGTAACCCAGAAGTTAAAGAAGAAGGCCTTGAGTTTGATCCTTCAATGCCGCTTTATGAATTAGAAAAACGTTATATCATCAAAGCGCTTGCTCATTACGGCGGAAACAAAACTCAGGCGGCGCAAGGTTTAGGTATCACGATTAAGACTCTTTACAATAAACTTCATGAGTACGGTGAGTTCGAAAAATACGCGGTACACACGAAGCCGGCTAAAGACTAATTTTTATCCCGGGAAGAACCACCAAATGCGGTACGTCAGTCGATTGGTGTTTAAACGAACTTGAATATTGAAACGTTGGCAGAACAGGTTCGTTTTATTTTATTTCTGAAAAAAAGGCTCACCGTATAGGTTGGGCCTTTTTCATTTTTATCTTTGCCGTTCGCGCGGACAATGGTGGCGGATCAAATCGAGTAGCAGGTCAAAACGTAAAGGCTTTTTGACAACGCCGTAGAAGTTTTCTTTTGAGGTAATTTGCTCAGCAAATGCGGTAACTACTAACAGGGGGATACTGCTGTACTTTGAGTTTTTTTTAATTTCTTCAGAAAACGTCCAGCCGTCCATGACCGGCATCATCATGTCGAGTAAGATCATGCAGGGTTTCGGAACCTGGGAGAGTAACTGAAAAGCATCGGCACCATTGACTGCAGTTACGACATGATAGCCTTCGGCTTCTAACATGGTCCGCATTAAGTCACGGATGTCATCATCGTCTTCGATAATCATGACAGGGTGAATCTGATTTTCAGGCAGAGTTTTTACATCTTCCGATGAGAGCTGGCTCATTGAGGTATTTATTCTGCAATCGGCGTGCAGGGAGGGCAGAGAAAAGGGTGATGCAGGATGCCCCAGAAAAAGAAAAAGCCCTCATTGTGAGGGCTTTTTGACTCAAAATTTAATTTGATATCAGACTAGATGTAACCTTCGTCATCATCATTTTCGTCTTCGTCAGTAGAAGCAAAGTTATCTTCATCTTCTAGGTCGTCTTCCATATCCTCTTCAGCAGATTCGTCTTCCATGTTTTCGAAATCAGAAGCGTCAGCTTCTTCATCAGACTCTTCACCTTCTTCGTAAGATTCCGCGCCTGTCATTGCATCATCATCGCCAACCATAGAGTCTAACTCTAATTCGTCGTCGAACTCAGAATCGATATCAGAAAATGAAGTTTGGGTAGGAACTACAGCTGGAATAACTTTTTTCGCTGCTGCAGGTTTAGCTGCCGGTTTAGCTTTTTTTGCTGGTTTAGCCGCTTTTTTCGGAGCTGCTTTTTTTGCTGTTACTTTTTTCGCAGCTTTTTTAGCTGGCTTAGCCGCTTTTTTCGGAGCCGCTTTTTTCGCAGCTTTTTTAGCTGGTTTAGCCGCTTTTTTTGCAGGCTTAGCTGCCTTCTTTGGAGCTGCTTTTTTCGCAGCTTTTTTTACTGGTTTAGCTTTTTTAGCAGGTTTTTTCTTAGCCATGTGAATTCTCCATTTTGTTGAACTAAAACACTCATAAGACTAGAGAAAAAAAAACACCTACGCAAGAGGTAGGTGCTTGGAACTAGATGTTAATTATAGTCCGAAATGGTCTTCTAGGATTCTGGCGAACTCAGGCGGTACAATTGTCGACATAAAAAGTCCGGGTTGGTGCCCACTTTTAGCGTTGACGTAGGTCAAATAACCGAAAGTTCTGGTTTTATCGCTGTTTTTAAGCGGCACAGTGATGTTAATCGGTAACGGAAGTGCTGCTTTATCCGGCAAAGTCATAAATAGGCCAACAGCACTAGTGCCGATATAAAGGTTAATTTTGGTGTTGTTATGAGAGGGGAAGCTTAACGCTAAACTCGGTAATTCGCTCTTACCTGCAGGCATCGCCGGTAACGGATCACCATTCGGAAGACGGGTAGCCGGAACCGTTGATAAACCTTTGATAATATATTTGATCGGAACCCTTACGGCCATCTTCATCTTACCAGTGCCGTCAAACATCGGGGTAAAAGAAATGTCAGGATACTTAGTGAAGGTACCAGATGGGGTGAAAATTACGCCTTGGGGCATAGGTAACATAATCACGACTTCGCCGCGCGTTTTATCAATATCAAAAGCTAAGGCGCCGTTAGCGCCCATACCTAATTTGTTGGAAGAATCGTCTACGCGGCTCTTCATATCTACTGAGTCAATATTTGGTGAAACCGGAGCTGTGGTATCAGGTGTTTGTGGAGTCGGAGTGCTTTGCCCCTGTTGGCCATCCTGAGGTTGTTGAATAGATGATAATAGTTCAGGAGATGTGCCACCACATGCAGTTAAAAAACTTAATAACAGTAGTGTTGTGATTTTTTGGTTCATAAATCCCTCGCCCGAAAAGCTGGTTTTGATTTGCTTTCAGCAAACCTTATTTCGGACCAAGGTCCTGTTTACTTAAGTAAATGCAGGCGTATTTCAGCAAAAAAAAAAGCCGATCGTAATGATCGGCTTTTTTCGTCAACCAAGTTGACAGTTTATTTTAACTTCTTTGGAACCAGCTGTATATTAATCCGTCAATATTAGCCAATTAATTTCAATGCTAACTGTGTTGATTGGTTAGCTTGGGCTAATGTTGCAGTACCAGCTTGTAAAAGGACACTGTTGCGGGCCATATCAGAAGTCGATGACGCTACGTCAGTATCACGGATACGTGAATTGGCTGCAGCTAAGTTCTCTTCAGTGATCGCTAAGGTATCTACTGTAGAGTTCATACGATTTTGTAAGGCACCTAAGTTTGCTCTCATCGCGTTTACACGTTGTTGTGCTGATTCGATTGTATCGATCGAAGAACGAGCACTGTCACGTTGTGAAAAATCCATATCAGTTAATCCTAAAGAATCCAACGTTGCTACGTTGGCGCTTGCATCAAACGTGATCTTATCGAATTCAGTTGAAAACATACCGATTTGGAAATCGAACGCCGGAGAAGAACCATCCAGTAATGAAGTTGAATTCCAACGCGTTGATTTACCAATACGTTGAACTTCATCTTTCAACTGAGCAATCTCAGTCTGGATTAATGAACGTTCTTGGTCACCGATAGTGTCAGAAGCTGCCTGGATCGCTAATTCGCGTGAACGAATTAAGATATTTGAAATCTCACCAAGACCGCCCTCTGCAGTTTGCACTAAAGAGATACCGTCGTTTGCGTTACGTTTTGCTTGAATCGCTGATCTAATTTGACCGCGCATAGTTTCAGAAATCGCTAACCCTGCTGCATCATCAGCGGCTTTATTGATTCGGTAGCCACTTGCAAGTTGTGCTGACGAATTTGACATTAATCTTTGGCTGTTCGTCATGTTACGTTGCGTGTTGATAGCATTTACGTTAGTAGAAATTCTCAATCCCATTTTAAACTCCGTTTAATATTTTTTTATAAAAATTGTTTCATTGTTTTTTCCTTCCGTGAGTTGTTTAAAGTAGAACTGCATCCGAGCAATTCATTTTGCGCCTGAGCGTCCACATGGACAGTTGAGGTTGGCGCTTGCCTATTTAATATTCCTTCAATTTTTGTTTCATCCGTAATTCGTCCTTGAGGCCTCCTTTCAAAAGGTTGAGAATCTCGCTTCTGCGTAATTGCATGACGTAGATCTTAGAGACATCCAGTCTCTGGGTTTGTTACTTATCCATTTTTTCGTCGTAGCGGGGTGAATTCTTGACAGGACACAAGAATAGAAAATAGAAAAAAAACGATTTATTTTTCTTTGATTTTCCCTCTGAAAGTATTGATTTCAAAACGTCAGTCTTAGGACTCGACGAGCCTTTCCTGCAGTCGTGGTAACTATTGTCCAGTCAAGTACAGTGTCGGATTTCTGTCGGCAGAATTTGTTTGTGTTAAGGCTTTGTAAGCTTAGTCGATTTCAAGAAAACGGCATTGAGCAATTTTTCCGCTCAACTCGTAGGAGTGAAGAGAATTAGCGCGTAGGTGATTGGCGGTATTAAAGCCTAAAGTGCAGCGAGTGGTTTCGGAAGCAAAATGTGAACAGTCTTCGCAGGCAAACGGAATTTTGTAAGCATTAAAGTCACGGGGTGAAATGACGTCTTTTTTCATAGACGGTCTAATGCGAGCTGAGGACTGTTTTAAAGGGATTTTAGCATTAGCTTTAGACATAGGATTTATATAGGACCTCGGGTTGACAAATGCAATCTATAACTCATCCTTAATGTAAGGTTAAACGAGGTAAACAGTGAGCAATGAAATTCAAAAAATGACCAGAAAAAGCCAAGAGGCCATGCAGGCTGCAGCAAAGTTAGCAGAAAGCAAAAAGAACTCTTCCGTTGAACCCGAACACTTAATTTTAGAACTAGTCGAGCAGGACGATGGCGTCGTGCCCCGTATTTTACAGGAAGCTAAGGTTCAGCCGGCAGCCTTGATTGCAACTTTAAACAAGGCGATCAGTCAGCTGCCGCAATTATCAACGGCGCAGGCGAATATTTACGCGAGTCCGCGTTTGCAGAAACTTTTTAAATACGCCGAAGCTGAAATGGTTGAACTTCAGGATGAATTAATATCAACCGAACATTTCTTTCTGGCATTATTCAAGTTTGACGACAGCAGCATCAAAAAACTTTTAGAAACAACCGGTATTAAAAAGGCGGCTTTTACCGAAGCCATGAAAAAAGTGCGTGGCAACCAGCGTGTCACCACTGATGAACCTGAAAATCAGTACGAAGTTTTAAAAAAATATGCGCGCGACCTAACAGCACTTGCACTTGAGGGTAAACTTGATCCGGTTGTAGGCCGTGATGAAGAAATCCGCCGTGTGATCCAGGTGTTGTCTCGCCGTACAAAAAATAACCCGGTGTTAATCGGTGAGCCTGGCGTCGGTAAAACTGCAATCGCCGAAGGTATGGCTTTGCGTATTATTAAAAAAGATGTGCCCGATCACTTATTAGGTAAAAAACTGATGGCGCTTGATATGGGGGCTTTGATCGCCGGCGCCAAATACCGTGGAGAATTTGAAGACCGCTTAAAGGCGGTGATCAAAGAAGTGACGGCAAGTCATGGCGAAATTATTTTATTTATCGATGAATTGCATACATTAGTCGGCGCCGGTAAAGGTGATGGCGCGATGGATGCAGGCCAGTTATTAAAGCCGGCCCTTTCGCGGGGTGAGTTGCGTTGTATCGGGGCAACGACTTTAGATGAATACCGCCAGTATATTGAAAAAGATGCGGCCCTTGAACGCCGGTTTCAGACTGTTTTAGTTGACGAACCAACTGTTGATGAAACTATTACGATCTTACGCGGATTAAAAGAAAAATACGAAGTGCATCACGGGGTACAGATCACGGATGGCGCTATTGTAGCTGCCGCAAAACTCTCACACCGTTATATCACCAACCGGTTTTTACCGGATAAGGCGATTGATCTGGTTGATGAAGCTGCCAGCAAATTAGGAATCGAAAACAGAAGCGTACCTGAAGAAGTCGATCAGATCGAGCGCCAGATTTTAAATTATAAAATCGAACTCGAAGCGTTGAAAAAAGACACTGATAAACAATCTTTAGAACGTAAAAACAAAATTTCGGCTGAGTTAAATGAGTTGCAGCTAAAATCGCAGTCATTACGCGAAAAGTGGAACTTCGAGCGTGGCCAGATTGATAAAGTTAAATTATTAAAATCTGATATTGAACAGATCAGAAATGAGATCAGCCGTGCCGAGCGTGATGCCCAGTACGAAAAAGCCGCGCAATTAAAGTACGGTAAACTTCCTGATCTTGAAAAAATGTTACTTGATTTAGAAAGTAAACTGAAAGCCAAGGACGGCTCTTTGTTAAAAGAGAAAGTCGATGCTGAAGATATCGCGGATGTGGTTTCGAAATGGACGCATATCCCGGTTAGCCGTATGTTAGAAAGCGAAACACAAAAGCTTTTACATATGGAAGATGCCTTGAAGAAAAAAGTTGTCGGTCAGGACAAAGCTTTAGAAGTCATTGCCGATGCAGTCCGCAGATCACGTGCTGAAATTGCCGACCCGAATCGTCCGATCGGTACATTTATTTTCGTGGGTCCTACCGGCGTCGGTAAAACCGAAACTGTTAAGGCTCTGGCAGATTTTTTATTTGATGATCCAACGGCAGTGGTGCGGATAGATATGTCTGAGTACATGGAGAAACATTCAGTTTCGCGTTTGATCGGCGCGCCTCCGGGCTACGTGGGGTACGAAGAAGGCGGTCAGTTAACTGAAGTCGTGCGCCGCAAACCATACGCGGTCATCCTGTTGGATGAAATCGAAAAAGCGCATCCTGATGTGTTTAATGTATTATTACAGTTATTGGACGAAGGCCGTTTAACCGACGGGCAGGGGCGCACTGTTGATTTTAAAAACACAGTGATCGTGATGACTTCTAACTTGGGCGCAAGCCAGGGCAGCGAAGCGATTCAGTCAGCGCTGAAATCTTTCTTCCGTCCCGAGTTTTTAAACCGTGTTGATGATGTCATTGAATTCAAATCGTTAAGCCAGGAAAACTTATCAGGCATCGTGAAGATTCAGTTACAACAGGTTGTTGATCGCTTGGCACAGAAAAGCATTAAAGCCGAATTTACTGATCGTGCGATTGTGTACTTAGGTGAGAAAGGTTTTGATCCGGTTTTTGGTGCCAGACCACTTAAACGGGTTATCCAGACCGAGGTCTTAAATCCGCTGGCGAAAAAAATGATTGCTGGTGAAATTAAGTCTGATTCTGTGGTAAAAATAGATTATGAAAATAATTCTATCTCTTTTAAGTAGTGTAGCGATTGCATCAACTTCTTTAGCTAAAGATCCCCCGTTAATTACCGGTGATATCGGGGGATCTTCGGGTACTAATAACGGTGTTACTTACCAAGAGGTGCATTTAGGTGTGAACTTAAATTTCACGGACTGGTTAACCTGGCGCAACTCAGGCTTTCAAAGATCGGGTTCTAAAATTGAAACGATCACCGGTTTAGATTCAACGCTGCGGTTAGTATTAAGAACTAAATTTAACCAAAGCGGCGGTGCGCACTTTTTCTTAGGCCCCGGTTACCGCTGGACAAGTAAAGAGATCAACAACGCTGTGGTCGGTGAGG
The DNA here is from genome assembly GCF_056175625.1 of Bdellovibrio sp. SBM16. NCBI lineage: Bacteria > Pseudomonadati > Bdellovibrionota > Bdellovibrionia > Bdellovibrionales > Pseudobdellovibrionaceae > Bdellovibrio > Bdellovibrio sp. SBM16. The sequence continues at coordinate 230,671 of NZ_JBJKJG010000001.1, forward strand.
CCGGTCTTGGTGTCAATGTAAAAGGTTTCGGCTTAAGCGGCGGTGCCAAATACTTAAAGTATGATAAAGCACGTCTGGACCGCGACGGTAATCCGTTAAAAAGTGAAGATATGACTTACTTTATCAACGTTTCCGGCGGCACATCGTTTGGCAAGTAGTCGGGCTACAGGTTTTTTGTTACATAATTTTTCTTTAAAGGATTGCGCAACCAGCAATCCTTTTTTTATTGTCGAAACTCTTTCCAGTTTCTCTAACCTTCTGTTTTCTTTGGCAAACCGGCTAAAGGTCTAGGTAATTTTTGCCGAATTAACTCCCGTCTAGATCCTCATGTAATCACCGTACTGGACAAGAAAAAATGGAGGGGTTGATGTCGACCATCAATAAAAAAGTATTGTCCGTAGCGAGCTTGATTTCTTTGGCTGTCTTAACAATGGCCAATCAAAAGTGTAAAGAAGAGCCGGTGGCGAAAGCCAGAACACTTAAAAAGAATGTGCAGATCCTGAAAATGGAGGCTTCATCATTCTTGGACAATTCAGGGTTCAACTTTTCTGAAGTCGCGCAAAACCAGTTATCTGGTGTGATCTTTGAAGAAGAATCAATGTTTGAACGCAATATTTATCCAAGGCCCGATCAAACAGTGCCGCAATCTGCAATAGGGTTGCAAAAAGCCTCGGTAGAAGACAAACAGATGGTGCAGCTAAAAACCTGGTTCCCAACTATGAAATCAAGTGATGTGCAGTTATCACGTGATTCAAGTTGTTTAGTTTCTCGCCCGCAGCATTTGCTCTACGGTAAAATTAATTCATTAGAAGCGTATTCCGGAATGGCGTTGCAGTTCGGTTTTAACTCATCAACAGTGCAGATTCCATTATCAGCAAAATTTAAAATGGATAAGATGCGCATGGATTTAAGTTTTCACGCCTATGATCCATGGAGTTCACAACAAATGGCTGCGGTAAATTCAGAAGTGATCAAAAAAGATTACTCTGCAGGATTTGGGATCGACTTAGGCATTATCCATATCGGTCCTGAGTTTTACCGCGTAACCGGAATGGCAGAAACCGTTCTTAAGGGTTTAAAAAAATCGATCAAAGATATTTCGGCAAAATTAGCCTCTTTACAGCGTCAGGAATGGCATACGCGAGTGCTGATCAGTCGTGATAACTATGTGGTTATTGTGGGTGGTGCTGAGCTTGGATTAAAAAAAGGTGACCGCTTAAAAGTTGAAAACGAAGTGCACGACTGGATGGGCGAACCTTGCGGTGAAGGCAGCGTGTTACTTGGATCGGTTTCGGTAACTAATGATCCTTGGATAATTGAAATCGAAGATGCGGGTAACTTAATGGCCAAGGCCCGCGTTTTAAACCCGCGCGAGGACGATTCTATTGAAGTTGGTGCCTTAACTCGCATCAGTAAGCTTTATGAAGCGCCTGTTGTAGTGGCTGCTTCTAAGAAAAAGAAATAAGCCTCTTTCGTTAGCAAGTAATCAATAGACTTTAAGCGCCTTAACGTGATAGTTAAGGCGCGTATGTTTTCTGGAATTGTTGAGACCACATCTATCGTAATTCGTACCGAAAAATTGAACCAGGCGTCTCGCCTGTGGGTGAAGCGTCCTTCATTCTTTGATGATATTAAAATCGGTGACAGTATCTGCGTAAACGGCGCCTGCTTAACTGTTGAAGCCTTCGATCAAAATGAAATGCAATTCTGTTTAGGTCTGGAGACGCTCACTTTACTTTCCAAAAGCCTGCCGTTCTGGGGAAAGTACCCGTTAAATCTTGAGCGCTCATTAAAATTCGGCGACCGCGTGCACGGGCACCTGGTCACTGGTCATGTGGATGAATCGGCTAAAATCGCCCTGTCGCAGGCCAACGGTGACGTGTGGGATTTGTCTGTACAAACGTCGCCAGAGCTGGCCAAATATTTTTGGCACAAAGGTTCGGCCTGTGTAAACGGTGTAAGTCTGACTATTAATAAAATCGAAAACAATTTTATTTTTTTCTGTTTGATTCCGGAAACATTGAAAGTGACGAACCTTCAGTATTACCAAAAAGGCGATTACGTAAATCTTGAATCTGATTATCTGGCGAAGGCCTACATCCGCTCACAAGGAACACCCCATGTCTAGCCAAATGAATTCAATCCAGGAAATACTCACTGATTTTAAAGCCGGTAAATTTGTTATTTTAGTAGACGATGAAAACCGCGAAAATGAGGGCGATCTAGTTATCGCCGCTGATTTTATAACCCCTGAGGCCGTAAATTTCATGGCCAAAGAAGCACGGGGTTTGATCTGTTTGTCGCTTACCGCATCGCAAATCGAAAAGCTGCAGCTGCCGATGATGATTTCAAAGGCGCACCAGCGCGGTCCGACTGAAACAGCGTTTACTTATTCGATCGAAGCCAGTTACGGTGTAACAACCGGCATCTCGGCGGCCGACCGCTCGCACACCATTAAGGTGGCTTCGCGTGAAACTGCGCAGGCCTCTGATGTGATTTGTCCGGGACATATTTTCCCGTTAAAAGCGCACCCGCAAGGTGTACTTGGCCGCGCCGGTCATACTGAGGCCAGCGTTGATCTGGCGGTAATTACCAAACTAACTCCGGCCAGTGTAATTTGCGAAGTGATCAATGAAGATGGCACCATGGCCCGTTTACCGGATCTGATGGTGTTTGCGAAAAAACATAATATTAAAATCGGAACGATTGAGGATCTCATCCAGTACAGGAAGTCGAATGAAACTTAAAAATGTAAAGCCAGCTAAAAAATCTAAATCAGCAAAAAAATCTGTCAAAGCGACAAAGTTTATTAAAGCAGCCGACAAAGTAAAAATCGGGGTGGTTACGTCTCGTTTTAACGAAGAAATCACCTCAAAGCTTGAAGATGGCACTTTGGATTTTCTGGAAGGTATTGACGGGGTCGAAATTCTGGCTGTCCGCGTTCCGGGGGCAGTAGAAATCCCATTGGCGGCTCAGGCATTGTTAGAATACCAAAAAGTTGATGCAGTTATCACATTAGGTGCTGTTATCCGTGGCGAAACCACTCACTACGAAGAAGTTTGCCGTTCTGTTGAGCGAAATTGCTCAAGATTAATGTTAGATTACAAAAAACCGATCGCTTTTGGCGTTTTAACGACCGAAAACGAAGAGCAGGCCTTAGACCGCGTTGGTGGCCGTCATGGTCATAAAGGTGTTGATGCGGCTCAAGCAGCCCTCGAGATGATTGGACTTCTTAAAGAAATTAAGAAAAAATAGTATTGGCAGATGCCAAGGATGCGCAGCTGAACTGTGCAATAAACTATGACCAATAAACCTACTCAAAATGTCGAGACGCTGAAACGGCGAAAAGAAGTTTTATCTATTTTCGTTATTTCAATCATGCTTGCCATTTTAGTGGGTATTGAGGTTTATGTTTTTCGTTCGGGTCAGACGTTACCAAGTCCGTACATTATTTATTTCATCGGGTTAGTTAACGTAAACTTAATCTTAGTTTTGTTGTTGTTATTCTTAATCTTCCGTAACGTCGTTAAAGTTTTTATCGAACGTCGCGGAAAAATATTCGGTTCGTCCTTAAAATCCAAACTTATTATCGCCTTTGCGACTTTTTCGGTGATCCCGACATCATTAGTTTTAATTCTGTCGGTTTTCTACTTAAACAGCTCATTTGACCGCTGGTTCTCACAGCGCATGATCGGTATTTTAAAAAACGCCTCTGAGGTGATCGATTCGTTTATCACCCAGGAAAAACGCAAAGGCTATGACTACGCCGAGATCGTAGCCCAGGCCGTACAAAAAACTCAGAGCCCGCAAAAGATTGATGAAGTTTTAAAAAAGCTGCAGAAGGATTTTAAGCTGGATGCGGTTGAATACTATCCGGAGCTTTTATCAGAGCGCTACATTGCTCAGGACAGCAAAGTCATCAAGCAGGTCATTCCACGCCCGAATTTTGATTTTCTGCAGAAGGGCTTTTTACACGAAAGCCAGGCCAGTCTTGTGCAAGTATTCTCTGATTCGCACTTGTTGCGCATGATGGTGCCGATTGATAACCGCGGTGTTGTGATCGTGTCGAAAGTGCTAAATCTGGCGCCGGGTGCAAAATTTGACGATATCGTCGGTGCGTACCAAGAGTTTCAAACTAACACCTTGATCGAAAATCCGCTTAAATCGATGTACTTCGTCATGCAGATCGTTATGTCACTGGTTATCCTGTTTGCGGCGGTCTGGTTCGGTTTCCACTTAGCCAAGCAATTATCGGTGCCGCTGGTGCAATTAGGCCGAGCCACAAAACGCGTTGCCGGCGGTGATTATTCATCGTTAGAAATCGAATCGGGCAGTGAAGAGATCAACAATTTGATCGGTAACTTCAATCAGATGATCTCGAATCTTTCGTCATCAGAGTTAGAACTGCAACAGACAATCAAAAACTTAAACCAATACACGACTTACGTTGAAATCGTGTTAGGTAACGTCTCTGCCGGTGTTTTATCGGTCGATATGGCTGGTGTTGTGACCACCATGAACCGACGTGCCGGTGAGCTATTAAACGTTGACCCGACCAAAGCTGTCGGTAAACCGATTAAACAGCTGTTAGACGATCAGAACTACAAAATTTTCGCTCAGTTTGTAAAGGCCATGCAGGATAATAATCTAACCAGCCTGCAAAAAGAAATCCGCATCGAGGTTGAACGACAAACAGAAAAAGGCACAGAAAAAGAGCCGATACCTCTTTCAGTTCACGTGTCGCTGTTACGTAACGAATTTCAGCAGCAGATCGGCCGAATCATGGTGTTTGACGATATGACGGCGATCGTAAATGCACAGCGTGCGGCCGCTTGGCAGGAAGTCGCCCGCCGTATCGCTCATGAAATCAAAAATCCGCTAACCCCGATTAAACTTGCGGCCGAACGTATTTCTAAAAAATACGGTGAACAAATTAATGAACAGGCGTTTAAAGATTCGATCCAGATGATCGTTTCGCAAGTCGATGATATGCGAAATCTGGTGAATGAATTTTCGCAGTTTGCGCGCATGCCAGAACTAAAACCGATTCAGGCCCAGCTAAATGATATCTTAAAGGGTATGGGTGAGGCGTATTCGCAAAATCACGGCAAAGTTAAATTTGAGCTTGAACTGGATCCGGCATTGCCGGAGTTTAAGTTTGATCCGGCTCAACTTAAGCGCGTTTTTGTGAATCTGATTGATAACGCGGTTCATGCAACTGAGGACCCTGCGGCACAAATTGCCAATCCTGTAGTTACGATCAGGACCGAATATCAAACTCAGCACAGAATTGCCCGAATTTATATCATTGATAACGGCCCGGGAATCCCGGCGCGCGACCGCGTGCGTGTTTTTGAGCCCTATTTCTCAACTAAAGAAAAGGGAACTGGTCTAGGTTTGCCGATCGTAAAAAGTATTATTGAAGATCATGGCGGCGTGATCCGTGCGCTCGGCAATGAACCGCAAGGCACAAAGATTTACATAGAGCTTCCGCTATATACAAGTGCACCTTAATATTGTAGCTTTTATTAGCTATAAGAAGGTGACCTATGTCTCAAGCTTTACATGAAGAAAAATTGAAAACCCGAATCCTGATTATCGACGATGAAGCGCCGATCCGTCAGGTTTTATCTGAAAGTTTAAAAGACGACGGTTTCCATGTTTTAACCGCTCCGGATGGACCAACCGGATTACAGGTTCTTCAGGACTTCAAACCGCACATCTGTTTTTTAGATATCTGGATGCCGAAAATGGACGGTATCGAAGTTTTAACACAAGCGATCCCGCATAACCCCGAGACACAGTTTATCATGATTTCTGGTCACGGGACCATTGAGACAGCGGTTAAAGCCACTAAGATCGGTGCCTGGGATTTTATCGAAAAACCGCTTTCACTGGAAAAAATCACTCTGGTGATCGATCACGTATTAAAATTCAAAGCTGAAAAAGATGAAAAACAAGCTCTGCTAAATAAACTTAGAAAAAACATCGCTCTGGTTGGTGAATCTAAGTCGTTACAAAAAGTTCGTGAGCAAATTACAACAGTTGCCAAAACCCAGCAGACGATTTTGATTTCCGGCGAATCGGGTTCGGGCCGTGAGCTGGTCGCCCAGAACATCCATTTTATGTCGGCACAGGCCAGTCGTTCGATCGTTGAGATCAACTGTGCGACCTTGCCTCAGGATTTGATCGAGATCGAATTGTTCGGCATCGAAAAAGGGGTGCTGCCAGGCATTGATAAAACCCGCAAAGGCAAGTTAGAGCTTATCGAGGGTGGCACGGTGATCATCGAAGAGATCGAAGAGATGCCGCAGGCAATCCAGTTAAAACTTTTAAATTACTTAAAGACACAGAAATTTTCACGTGTAGGTTCAGCTGACCCGATCGAAGCTGTTTCACGCGTAATTCTGACGTCTTCGCAAGCGCTGGCAAATTTAATCAGCAGCGGAAAAATCGCCACCGAGCTTGCGGCGTTATTACAAAACAACGAGATCTTTGTTGAGCCGTTACGTAACCGTCCAGAAGATATCCAGTCATTAATTTTTCACTTTAGCGACATTATCGCTAAACAAATGGCAAGTTTCAGAAAGACAATCTCTGAACAAGGTTTAAAACTTCTGGTTAAGCACACCTGGCCGGGAAACATCCGTGAACTTAAAAACTTTATTGAGCGCGTGTACATTCTAACACCGTCAGATTATGTGGATGTGCATGACTTACGTTTTGCCGGCCTGTCAGATAAAAAAGACGGCCAGCAGGGCTCTCACTCCGAAATTTCAACATTTCGTGATGCGCGTGCGGAATTTGAAAAAGATTATTTAATTAAAAAAATCCAGGAAAACGGCGGCAATATTTCTAAAACCGCTGAAGCAATCGGGTTAGAGCGCAGCTACTTACACAGAAAAATCAAAGCATACGGTATCGAGGTAAATATATGAGACAACCGATCTTACGTTGGTCACAAACCCACTTATTCACATTAAAAGAAGCACCTTCTGATGCCGAGATCCCGTCGCACAAATTAATGATGCGCTCAGGATTCATGAAAAAACTGGGTCCCGGTCTTTATTCTTACGGCGCTATTGGTCTGCGTGCGATCAGAAAATTCGAAGAAATCGTGCGTGAAGAATTACATAAAGCCAACGGCATTGAAATTCTGATGCCTGTAGTGCAACCCCGCGAGTTATGGGAAGAGACCGACCGCTGGGCACAAATGGGCGCGGGCCTATTAAAGTTTAAAAACCGCAATGAACAAGAGTTCTGCTTAAGTGCAACGGCTGAAGAGGCGGTGGTTGATTATGTTCGCCATGAATTAAAATCTTGGCGGGATTTTCCGAAGAACATCTATCAGATTCAAACGAAGTACCGTGATGAAATCCGCCCGCGTTTTGGTTTAATGCGTGGCCGTGAATTCGTAATGAAAGATGCGTACAGCTTTGATATGGATCAGGCTGGTGCTCTGAAAACTTACGAAGATATGTATCAGGCTTACGATCGTATTTTCAGCCGTTTAAATTTAGAATTTCGTGCCGTGCAAGCTGACGCCGGTAATATCGGCGGAAGCCAAACGCACGAGTTCCAGTTATTAGCTGAAGCCGGCGAAGATGCATTATTAGTTTCTGATAAAACAAGATTTGCAGCTAACGTTGAAGTTTGTCCGGCCATTGATGCTGTTGCGCACATTTCAAGCGAAGCCGAAAAAGCGATGGAGAAATTTGAGACTCCGAACCAAAAAACAATCGCTGATCTGGAAGCTTTCACTAAAGTTCCGGCGCGTGAATTGGTGAAAACACTGTATTTCAACGCCAACGAAGACGCGAAAGTAAAAACGATCAAACCTTTCGCTGTTCTATTACGTGGGTCAGACGAAGTTAATCCAATCAAAGTTAAAAACATGCTGGGAATGACTAATGCTCCTGAAATGTTAACTGACGAACAGGTGCGCGAAGTGACCGGAGCTAATCCGGGTTCTTGCGGTCCTGTTGGTTTAAAAATCCCGATTTATGCTGATAACGGTATTATGGGATTAAAAAACTACATCGTCGGTGCTAACGAAGATCATTTCCATTTACGCAATGTTAACCACGGCCGTGATTTCCAAATCACCAAAACCGCTGATTTACGCATGGCGCGTGCCGGGGATAAATGTCCTGAGTCTGATGGTAAATTAAAAGCTTACCGCGGTATTGAAGTCGGCCACGTTTTTTATTTAGGGCAAAAGTACTCGAAAAAAATGAATGGTACGTTTTTAGATAAAAACGGAAAATCGCAGTATTACGAAATGGGCTGCTACGGCATCGGTATTACCCGCGTAGTTCAGGCGGCTATCGAACAAAGCCATGATGCTGATGGCATCATCTGGTCAAAAGCGATTGCCCCGTTTCATGTTCATATTTGTTTGTTAGATATCAAAGATGAAAAATTAAATGGCTACGTGAATGAAATGGCTTTACGTTTCGCTGAAAAAGGTATCGAGACCTTTATTGACGATCGTGATGAGCGCCCGGGTGTTAAGTTTAAAGATGCAGATCTTTTAGGTATGCCTGTTCGCATCGTCGTCGGTAAAAAGGGTTTTGATGCCGGTCAGATCGAAGTTGTAAACCGCAAGACCAAAGAAGTTGAAAAAGTGGCTCCTGACCAGGTGATGGCTCAGGCAGAAAAAGTTTTGGCAACCCGTTAATTTGAAAGGCTACCGATGATGAACTCAAACCTGATCAAAAATCCAATCATGCTGGCTCTTGATGTTGATTTAATCGAGCAGGCAAAAAAGATTTTGGATCAGGTGGGGAGTGAAGTGGGTGCCATCAAAATTGGTCCGCGTTTAGGTTACCAATTCGGCGCGGATTTTATCAAAGAATGTGCAGCTATTGCTCCGGTATTCATTGATAATAAATATTTTGATATTCCTTCAACGATGGTTTCAGCCGTAAAAACAAGTTTTCAGGCGGGGGCAACGTTTGTCACTGTGCACGCGCTCTCAGGCAAAGAAGCCCTGACTGAGCTTGCGAAACTAGAAAAAGAATTAAACCAAATTCGTCCCTTTAAAATTTTAGCGGTAACGATCCTGACAAGCTGGGACCAGCAAGCCATGCCAAAATCGCTTAATCCTTGGCCAGTCTCCGAACACGTAGTTAGTTTGGCGAACCTGGTTCAGGATTCTGGGTTGTCGGGCTTAGTTTGTTCAGCTCACGAGCTTGAGCTGTTAAAAAACCACAATCTCTATAAGGTCACCCCGGGAATCAGGCCCGCAGAGGCATCAGTAGATGACCAAAAACGTGTAATGAATCCACAACAAGCACTTCGTGCTGGCGCAAGCGCCTTAGTTATTGGTAGACCGATTCTTCAGGCGGCAAACCCAAAACAAGCGGTGTTAGATATTTTGAAATCGATCTAATATCTCGGGTTTTTGCATTTACAATTTAGGAAACAGTATGAGAAGATCAGCAAGTAATTCAAGAGGCGGTAAAGGCCAACAACGTCCACAATCGGGTGGTCGCCCAGCTCATGGTGGTGGTCGCCCACAACAGGGTGGACGCCCGCAAGCCCGCGGCAACTCGATGCAATCCCAGCATGCTTCGCTTCCTAAATCTTGGCGTCAGATTGCCGGCACGCACGCAGTTAAAGAAGCCTTAAAGGTACGTCCGCAATCGATCAAACAGGCCTACTTGCAAAGTAACCTAATGGGCACAGCCGATCTTAAAGAGCTGATCCAAATCTTAAAAGAACATGATATCCGCTTTGAAGAACGTTCAGATATGGAATTATCTAAAATCTGCGCCGGCCATCAGGGGGCGGTGATTTTTTCCGACTATAATCCGGCCTTTGATTACGTTCATCAGGGTTGGGAAAACAACAGCATGATCGTCGCTTTAGATGGCGTAGAAGACCCACATAACCTGGGTGCTATCTTGCGGACCAGTTGGTTAATGGAAGTAAGCGGTTTAATCATTCCGCAGGATCGCGCAGTTGGTTTAACCCCGACAGTGCACAAAGTTGCCTGTGGTGGTGCAGAGCACGTTGAAATCGCCAGAACCAATAATTTCAACGATCCATTTGAAACGCTCAAAGAAGCTGGTTTCTGGGTTTACGGTCTTTCGCATAAAGCTGAAAAATCAATTTACGACATCGAATACCCTGAAAAAGTAATCTGGGTTTTAGGTGCCGAAGATAAAGGTTTACGTTCAACAACCGAGCGTGCCTGTGACGAGCTCGTATCTATCCCGCAAGCTGCAGCCGATGCAAGTTATAATGTATCAGTAGCCACGGCGATGGCGTTAGCCGAAACTAAACGCCAATGGTCGCAGAAAAAACGTAAGTAGTTGCAGGGGATTCCGATGACTTTTGATGGACGTTTTTTAATTCGCGGTGATATCATTACTAAAGAATGAGTTTACAGCCTGTAACTAAAAGATTATTTGTCGCCATCAAACCAAGTCTCGGCCAGATTTATCACTTAGACCCGTTCTTAAAAAAATTAAAAAAATCTTTCGACCAAAAAGAAATTAATATTAAGTGGTCGCCGCTGGAAAACATGCACATAACCTTAAGTTTTCTGGGCGATACCGAAACCGAAAAAATTCCAGAATTACAGAGAAAAATTTCCGAAGTTGCGAATGAATTTTCAGAATTTAATTTAAAAATTCGTGATCTCGGAGCCTTTGATCATTTTCAAAAAGCACGAACATTATTTGTCGATGTACAACGCTCACAATCACTCTTAGATTTGCAATCAGCTCTTGAGGAGAAGCTGGGTTTAGTCCCGCAAATGCAGTATTACCCACATATGACTTTAGGACGGCTCAGAAATCCAAATTCGATTGAATCAGCGATTGGACCTTTTAAAAAAATAGATCTAGGTAAGGGTGAAATTTCCTCAGTTTTCTTGATGGAAAGCCAACTTCATGGTCATTTTCCAGTCTATAGTGATGTGTTTGAGGCGCACTTGGCTAAAAATCCAGCATAAAACTTTGAAATCACTTTAAAAATCAATTTGACCTGACACCGCGAATCCAGTAAAAATTCCAAGTTACTAAAATTTCTGTCAATTTTGACCAGTTATTTTAGGCTATGCTGGCATAGCTCAATTGGTAGAGCAGCTGATTTGTAATCAGCAGGTTGCGGGTTCGAGTCCCATTGCCAGCTCCATTTTCGTCTTTGGGCGAAATTTGCGAGTGTACATTAGCTAAGTACATGACGTTAAAAAAATGGGTAGGTGCCCGAGTGGCTAAAGGGGGCAGACTGTAAATCTGCTGGCTTCGGTCTACGAAGGTTCGAATCCTTCCCTGCCCACCATTTATTTACGTCTTTTAAGCCTGTATTTAGTTTTAGCCACCAGTGTATAGTCGCAAGTTAATGATCAGCTTAACCAACTGATCGCATGAGCGGGAATAGCTCAATTGGCTAGAGTACCTGCCTTCCAAGCAGGGGGTTGCGGGTTCGACCCCCGTTTCCCGCTCCAATTTAGACTAGTCTGATTGAATAACGTAAGTTGTTCCTTTAGAGTAGGGTCAACCAACAGGTTGATAAAAACGGCCCTGGCCCGTGTAGCTCAGTGGTAGAGCACACCCTTGGTAAGGGTGAGGTCGTCGGTTCGGCTCCGATCACGGGCTCCATTTTAGTGGTCAGAGCATTTGCGATGATCGAAAATGGATTTTGATATTTAAGAGTAAACTTTTAACGAAGTTATAAATAAAAACATTCTCGCAGGAGGACAAATGTCTAAAGAGAAATTTAACAGAAGTAAGCCGCATGTTAACATCGGCACTATCGGTCACGTTGACCACGGTAAAACAACTTTAACAGCTGCTATCACAACAACTCTTGCGACTCTAGGTAAAGCGCAAGCAATGGCTTACGACCAAATCGATAAGTCTCCAGAAGAAAAAGAGCGTGGTATCACTATCTCTACAACTCACGTTGAGTACGAAACTGACAAACGTCACTATGCTCACGTTGACTGCCCAGGCCATGCTGACTACGTAAAAAACATGATCACTGGTGCCGCTCAAATGGATGGCGCGATCCTAGTAGTTTCTGCTGCTGACGGTCCTATGCCACAAACTCGTGAACACATCTTATTAGCACGTCAGGTTGGCGTTCCAGCTCTAGTTGTTTTCATGAACAAATGTGACATGGTTGACGACAAAGACTTACTTGAGCTAGTTGAGATGGAAGTTCGTGAATTATTATCTAAATACGAATTCCCAGGCGATACTATTCCAATCGTAAAGGGTTCTGCTAAATTAGGTTTAGAAGGTGATACTTCTGAATTAGGCCGCCCATCTATCTTAAAATTAATGGAAGCTTGTGATGCTTACATCCCTGAACCAGTTCGTGCTACTGACAAAACATTCTTAATGCCAGTAGAGGACGTTTTCTCTATCTCTGGTCGTGGTACTGTTGTTACAGGCCGTGTTGAGCGTGGTATCGTTAAAGTAAATGACGAGATCGAAATCGTTGGTATCCGTCCTACTCAAAAAACAACTGTTACTGGTATCGAAATGTTCCGTAAGTTGTTAGATGAAGGTCAAGCTGGCGATAACTGCGGTGTTTTATTACGTGGTACTAAAAAAGAAGAAGTTGAGCGTGGTCAAGTTTTAGCTAAACCAGGTTCAGTTAAACCACACAAAAAATTCAAAGCAGAAGCGTACATCCTTACTAAAGAAGAAGGTGGCCGTCATACTCCATTCTTCACAAACTACCGTCCGCAATTCTACTTCCGTACTACTGACGTTACAGGTGTTGTAACTCTTAAAGCTGGTACTGAAATGGTTATGCCAGGTGATAAAGTTGAGATTAACGTTGAGTTAATCACTCCAATCGCTATGGAACAGCAATTACGTTTCGCTATCCGTGAGGGTGGCCGTACTGTTGGTGCCGGCGTTGTTGTTGAAATCGTTGAGTAGTAATACTCTTTGATTTTAAGCCTTGCTTAAATCAACCAAAAGACCGACTGAAAAGTCGGTCTTTTTTTTTGCTTAAATCCTTAATGCTCAGCTTTTAAACTTTGCATCAGAGGTCCCGAGAAAGATCATAGGGCAGGCAGGACCTAAATAAAGCTTGTCCGGCTAGACTTTTTAAGGGTATATTTTGCGTTTCGTACGAGTGAAAACAAGTACATGCAGGGGTTTAGCTCCAGCGGTAGAGCGAGTGACTCCAAATCACTAGGTCGTGGGTTCGAATCCCTCAGCCCCTGCCATTTTTTGTGTGCTAATCACAAAAATGTTTCTTATGATCAGAAGTAGCAGTCATAGAAGAATGCTATTTTAGAAAGTTCAGTCAAGAGACTGATTAGAAGGAATTTACGGATGGATAAAACAAATTCAAAATTTATTACGGTATGTTTTCTTTCGCTGGCGGCGCTAGTTGGTTTCACCGTATCTGTATTAATCAGAGCTTTATCTGGAGCTTTCGGTGTAATCGCAAAACTTTCTGATTACGATTTATTTAAACACGGTCTTCCAGTGATGTTAGCTGTGGTTTTATTTGCTTCACTTCAATTTAATAAAGGCGTTTTGCAATGGGCTGATGAAGTTGTTGCAGAAATTAAAAAAGTTGTATGGCCACCAATTAAAGACACACGCATGATGACCGTGGTAGTTATTATCATGGTATTTATTTCTTCAATTATCATCAGCGTATTCGATCTTTTTTCTGGTTTCGTACTTAACCAATTTCTTAAATAATTCTTAAAGGAGTTGTAGTTTGGAAAATCAAACAACACCAAAAGCAGCTGAAAAAAAATGGTACATCGTCAATGTGCAAACTGGTTGTGAAAACACAGCTAAGGCGGCTATCGAAGAAAGAATTAAAACCAATAAAATGGAAAGCCAATTCGGCGAAATTTTAATTCCAGCTGAAAGCGTTGTTGAGCTTGTTAAAGGCCAAAAGACAACTAAATCGCGCAAATTCTTCCCGGGTTATATTTTCGTACAAATGGTTCTAAGTGATCAAACTTGGCACTTAGTTAAAAACTCTTCTAAAGTTTCTGGCTTCGTAGGTGGCGCAAAAACTCGTCCTCCGGAAGTGCCTGAGCACGAAGTTATGCGTGTAACTCAGCAAATGGCTGGTATCGCTGAAAAACCTAAAGCTAAAGCGAACTACAACATCGGCGACCAAGTTACTGTTATTGATGGTCCGTTTAATAACTTTAACGGTACAGTTGAAGAGATTAACGAAGAAAAAGCCAAAGTTAAGGTTTTGGTGTCGATCTTCGGTCGCCCAACGCCGGTTGAGCTTGATTTCGTTCAGGTTACAAAGAACTAATTAGCTTAAATTTTAAGCATAATTAAACAAAAAGCCGTGGTTAATACCATGGCTTTTTTGTTTTTAGGCGGTTAAAATTGGATCGATTTTTTAGCGTCGTTCTCATTCGTAAAAAGGTCAAAAATTTACATCTTTTTTGTTGTCTCTGACGCGCGGCTAGGGCTATATTCTCCCTTCGTGTAAAAATACACAGAATAACAATTAACCCTTTGCAAGGTGGGAATCTATGGCAAAAAAAGTTACAGGTATGATCAAATTGCAAATACCGGCAGGGAAAGCGAATCCAGCTCCTCCCGTTGGACCGGCACTTGGACAGCATGGGGTAAACATTATGGAATTCTGTAAGCAGTTCAACGCTCGTACGCAAGCGTTAGGTGATAGCATTATCCCTATCATCATCACTGTTTACCAAGACCGTTCGTTTACTTTCATCACTAAGACGCCTCCGGTATCTTCATTGATCAAAAAGGCATTAAAATTAGAATCAGGTTCTAAAATGCCACAAAAAGATAAAGTTGGTAAAATCAAAGCCGACCAAATCAAAACAATCGCAACAACTAAGTTGCCTGATCTTAACTGTGTAAAAGTTGAATCAGCTATGTCTCAAGTAGCAGGTACTGCGAAGAGCATGGGTATCGATGTAGAGGGCGTGTAAGATGGGTAAAAAATTTGAAGCAGCAGCAAAAAAAGTTGATGCAAATAAAAAATATTCTTTCGCAGAAGGTATCAAATTAGCTGTTGAAACAGCGCCTGCAAAATTCGATGAATCAATCGACGTAGCAGTAAAATTAGGTATCGACCCTAAACAATCTGATCAACAAGTTCGTGGTGCTATTGCCTTACCTCACGGTTTAGGTAAATCAGTACGCGTAGTTGTTTTCGCTAAAGGTCCTAAAGAGAACGAAGCGAAAGCTGCTGGCGCAGACTACGTAGGTGCAGATGACCTAGTAGAAAAAATCAATGGTGGTTGGTTAGATTTTGATAAATGTATCGCGACTCCGGACATGATGGCGACAGTTTCAAAAGTTGCTAAGGTTCTTGGACCTCGTGGTTTAATGCCAAATCCTAAAGTTGGTACAGTAACTATGAACGTTACTGAAGCCGTTACTGCAGAGAAAAAAGGTAAACTTGATTTCCGCGTTGATAAAGCTGGTATCATCCACGCTTCTATCGGTCGTAAATCTATGGGTGCAGCTAAGCTTAAAGAAAACTTTGATGCTTTCATCAATACAGTTGTTAAAGCTAAGCCAGCTACATCTAAAGGTATCTACCTTCGCTCAATGTACGCAGCTTCTACAATGGGTCCATCGATCCGTTTAGATGCTAACGAAGCAATGGCAGGATCTGATTCAGAGTAATCTGAGTCGGTTATTATTAATAAAATTATAGCGTCAGAGACAGTTGGTTTTCGTAGGAATTTAATAGCGACTTGAATAGTTCGAGTCGCTGCCAACCGAGACGGATATCTTCAGGAAAAAGGTTCGCCGAAGGCGAACCAACCAAAGCTGTCCTTTCTACTGATGCCTTAAAATCAAAACGAAAGGAAAACCTAATGCTAAGATCAGAAAAAGATGCAGACATCAAATTGATCTCTGAGAAAATCGCTCAGGCTAAAGGCGCTTTCGTCGTAGACTTTAAAGGCATGAAAGTGGAGCAAGTTACGAATTTACGTAAAAAGCTTCACGCTGCTGAGTCTGAGATGAAAGTTGTTCGTAATACTTTAGCTAAACGCGCTTTCGCAGGAAACGATGTTCAAACTAAAGCTTTAGCAGAACACTTAACTGGTACAAATGCGATCGTTTTCGCATTTAACGAAGTTGTAGGCGTAGCTAAAACTCTAGCTGAATTCGGTAAAGATGTAGAAGCTCTTAAGATCAAATCTGGTATGATGGAAGGCGAAGCTCTTGATCAAAACAAAATCAAGTTCCTTGCTACATTACCTGGTAAAGATCAATTACGTGCTCAATTATTAATGTTAATGAAAGAGCCAAGTGCAAGACTTGCACGTGTTCTTAACGAATACGCTACTAAAAACGGAGCTCCAGCTGCAGCACCTGCAGATGCGGCACCTCAAGCTTAATAAAATTATAGAATTAAATTTTTAAGGAGATTTAAAATGGCAATGACAAATGAACAATTAGTTACAGAATTATCAGCAAAATCAGTATTAGAAATCGCTGAATTAGTAAAAGCTTTAGAAGAGAAGTGGGGCGTTTCTGCTGCTGCTCCAGTAATGGTTGCTGGCGCTGCTGCAGGTGGTGCACCAGCTGAAGAAAAAACTGCTTTCGACGTTATCTTAGTTGAAGGTGGCGCTAACAAAATCAACGTGATCAAAGAAGTTCGTGCGATCACTGGTTTAGGTTTAGCTGAAGCTAAAGGTTTAGTTGAAGCTGGTAACAAAGCTGTTAAAGAAGGCGCAACTAAAGAAGACGCTGAAAAAATCAAAAAAGCTCTTGAAGCTGCCGGCGCGAAAGTTACTATCAAGTAATTTCTCGTACGCATCTTAAAGCGTAATTTGAAAGGGAAGACCAATAGTCTTCCCTTTTTTTTGCCTAAATTCTTTAAACAATAATTATTGCGGGTTCAGAATATGAACCGAAGAAATGCGATCCAGACGGATCAGAGTCTGATTCGACATCTTAATGTACTCGGCCTTATCACGGGCGAAAATATCGATAATCTTGCCGCGAATAGAGTGAACCTCGTCTTTTGAGTTCCAGTATTTAACTTCGACGGGAATCTGTCTAATGACTGCAAACTCTAACTCATCCGTAAAATCACAGTCTACCGGTTCATATTCTTTAGGAATATCTCCTGGATTTTGAAACACGCCCTTTAAATATTCATTTTTAGTTGAAGAAAAAACGATTCGATCCATTTTTGAGGCTCCGTCATGATTTCGTGGGGCTTTTAGCCACAAGATCTAAATTTCATCATGTGTGTTCAGGTACAGTTCAACATCATGCAATTGCTACGCCGACTTTACTGAATGACTCAAAAGTAGTTTAGTTGACGTTAAACTACTTTTGAGGTAGCTGTAGGGAAATGGAGGTTTTTATGAAAACATTTTGTCTTATAATGTTAACTTCTTTAGTTTCAGTCGCAGCTCGTTCAGAGATACCAACAGCTCATTACGTTGATCTTAATAGGTACATCGGCAAATGGTACGAAGTGGCCAGCATTCCTCAATCATTCCAAAAACAATGCGTGAGAAACACAACGGCTGAATATTCATTTGCAGAAAAAGGGCTGATTAAGGTTTTAAATTCGTGTGAAACTGATACAGGAAAACGTGACTCAGCCGAAGGACGGGCAAAGGTAGTTGATACCGCTTCAAATTCAAAACTAAAAGTTACTTTCGTTAAAATTATTACTTGGGTTTTTGCATTCGGAGGCGATTATTGGATTTTAGATGTGTCTCCAGATTACAGTGTTGCGCTAATCGGAGCTCCTAACCTTGATTACGCATGGATTCTTGCAAGAACCCCAACCTTAGAAATGGCGAAATTTATTGAAATTGAATCAAAGTACAAAGCTTTAGGATACGATACCTGTCAAATTTTAACGTCGGTTCAGTCTGATGGTCTGGGTAAGCGCATACCGCTTTGTGAATTTGTAAGATAAGTTAATGAAAAATTAATCTTTCGTTCATAGTAAAGTAATTTTTTATTCAAGATTTTTAAACCTCTCGGATGATACCTTGATTTTAAGAAGATAGAAATTCGGGAGGATAAATGAAAAATGCAATAACTTCGTTAATGGTTACGTTATCGGCCGGAACTTTAGCTCAGGCGGGCACACAACAAGCGACGTACGGTCAGGTTGTGAATAATTCGATCAGCTTGCAAGAAGTTCAGCAAGCGCAGGAAAATTGGGGAAAAGGGCTTATTCAGATAGCCACTGACTATGAAAAAAACGGTTTCAGAAAAGCAAAACAAACTGCAGAGGCCATTCTCGACAGCGCCTATGGATATAACCTGGGGGCTGTGCTTTTTAAGCCTACTTTAGCTTCGGGAGAGCAGACGTTTCGCACCACTCGTGACGGGGCATTAGCTTATTTTGTCGGCGGAAATAAAGCCTTTCCTCAGGATTCGGGCTTTGCGCTTAAAAGCTGGAAGACTTTTGATTACCGCAATGCCGGGGTCTACCTGAATGGCGACATGGCTATTACCATGGGGCACGTGATTTTGACCGACAAAACTGGCAAGGTCACTAAAGTTGACAAGACCTGGGGCTTTAAAAAAGACACAAATGGCAAACTTCGAATAGTTCTGCATCATTCGTCGCTTCCATATCAGCCCGACAATATTGCTAAGGCTGACTAGAACAAAGTCCTAGCCCCGCTTAGTCGGGGCTTTTTTGTTTTTAACGGCCCAATTTTCTGTAGACTATATTTGAAGCTGTTAGAGGTGATATATGAGAATTTTTCATAAATTTACAAATCAGATTAAGTTTTCATTTATCCTTCTGTCGGCATTTGCGCTTATTCAAGCGGCGCTGACTCTCTGGGTAGCCAGACAGTCCGATTACCATATCGAAAAAGGGCGTATATCGAATAAAATCCTGACTGAATTAATAGATTTAGGTGGAAACAAGCAGCGCTTAAAAGTGTGGTTTGCTCAGTATCTTTTGACCAATGATTCTTCGACCGAAGTTCGTAATACCCTGCTTTTCAAAATGAATTCCAGCTTAAACAATTTAAGTCAACTTTTGCAGCGAGATCTTGAGTTAAATCGAGGAAATTCAGCTGAGGTAATAATCATTAACGAGCAGATGCAGCGCTATGCCACTTTGAAAGAAAATATTAAGGCCTTAGAAGATGAGGTGATGAAGATTTCAAAAGGTATTTATAGAAATCCGGGCGATGCTTGGATTTTTATGATCAAAATCTTTGATAACCTAGATGGTAATGATCTGCGAAAATTAATTAACAATGCCATTGAAATACAGAAACTGCGGGCCACGGAGGCTGAAACAACGGCCAAGAACTACATCGACTATTTCAACAATTCTGTTTATGCTCTGACCGTGATCATACTCACTTTAACAATAATTCTGTTAAGTATGATTCAAAAGTCAGTGAGACAGCCCATCGTAGAGCTAGTTCAGGCCGCACAAGAGTTTTCTAAAGGTAATATGGCCTACCGGATTCCTGAAACGTTTAACAATGAATTTGGCCTGGTTGCGACTAAAATAAACGAAATGGCGACGGAACTGCAAAAATCACGTAATGATGAAATCAAAAAAAGAATAGAAATCGAAAAAGAAATTCAAGATCGAACCTCAGAGCTTAAAGCCGCCGTCGATAAGCTTCAGCGATCTGAATTTGAAAGAAAAATATTCTTATCAAATATCTCTCACGAGTTAAAAACGCCGGCTACGGCGATTTTAGGAGAATCTTCTGTAACTCTCAGGGGCGCCGACAAAGATATCGAAACTTACAAAGAGACACTAAAGAATATTCAGATTATTGGCCGTCAGCTTTCCAATAGAATCGAAGACTTACTTTTATTGGCGCGTACAGACAGTGATATTTTCAGGGTCAATCTTAAAAATGAAGGGACTGACATTTTAAGCAGTGCTGTGAAAGAAGCATTAAAGATTTCAGACCCAAATTCTGAAGCTAATTTTGAAATAAATAATGGCCTTGATAATAATAAAAAAGTTTTGGTTGATTACGACCGAGTCACTCAACTTCTGCTGATTTTGTTCGACAATGCAATTAGATACAGTACTGCTGGTTCACGCATTGAGGTCATGTGCCGAACTACTGACAATGCCGTCGAATTAGTTGTAAAAAACAAATGTTTAAGTTTAGAGGATATAGACTATCAGAAAATTTTTGACCGCTACTATCGAAGCCATAAAGCCAGAGTTTTAAAGCCAGACGGTTTAGGGATAGGACTGTTTTTAGCTGAGAAGATTGTAAGCTCTCACTATGGTTCAATTGTAGCGCAGCCGCAAGAGCCAGATTATTTTAACATTATAGTTTCATTGCCCTTAGAAGGAGTACATCAATGAAAATTTTAGTAGTCGAAGACGACTCAAGAGTTGCAAATTTTCTGGTTCGTGGACTGAAGGGTGAAGGATATACGACAATACACGCGGACAAGGGCGATTTGGGGTTGCGCCTGGCTCTTTCGGAAAAGCCCGATATTATTATCTTGGACAGAATGCTGCCGGTGCTTGATGGCATGGAAGTTTTGCAGCAAATCAGAGCTAACAAAAGTAAGTCACGCGTGATTATTCTTTCGGCCCTATCGCAGGTCAGCGAACGCATTGAAGGTCTTAAAATGGGAGCTGATGATTATATTCCTAAACCGTTCGAATTCGAAGAGCTCATTGCCCGCATAGAGGCGGTCATCAGAAGACCCGGAAACGAACCGACAACCAGAAAGTATCAGGTTCTTGATTTGACTCTGGACATGGAAACTTTGGAAGTTACCAGGGGCAGACGTATAATTTCACTAACACCAAAAGAGCTTGCGATTCTAGAGCTGTTGATTTCTAATCCACAAAAAGTTTTTAGCAGAGAGCGAATACTGGCTAATGTCTGGGATATTAATGAAGACCCACTTACAAACATCGTCGACGTTTACATTAAAAAGCTACGTGAAAAAATCGACACCAAAGATGAGCAGCCGCTGATCAAGACAGTAAGAGGTTTTGGCTATTGCATCAGTGAAGAAACAAAGTAAAAGCCAGCAGTATCAAAATAATACAACAGTACTTCGTAGATTAAAATTGCATTAATTTCCCTAAAAATCTTCCAGATTTTTTCTGTTCACACCGAACTATTTGACGAATAGAGAGGTAGAACATGGGAGCATTATCATTTTTTAATTTTAATAAAACATTAAATCCATCTGGGCTGAATTACACCCTTAAAGGCCCTGACGTCAGCGGAGCCTGGATGGCCATCAATAAATCTTTTGCGGTCATCGAGTTTGATCTTGAAGGAAGGATTTTAAGCGCAAATGAAAATTTTTTGAAGCTGATGGGTTACAGCTTTAGCGAAGTGGTCGGCAGCCATCACAAGATTTTCTGTGACGAAAAATTTGCTGCAAGCGAAGAGTATCGAAATTTTTGGACTAAGCTGAAGTTAGGCGAGTTTGAGTCAAGAACGTATAAACGTATCACAAAAGACAAAAAAGTGGTTTGGATTCAGGCCACTTACAATCCGGTTTTCGGATCAGATGGTCGCCCTTACAAAGTTATTAAATTTGCGACAGATATCACTCAGCAGAAAATGCAGGATAATGACTATGAAAGCCGAGTTACAGCCATAGATAAATCTCAGGCTGTTATTGAGTTTACCATGGATGGCCATATCTTGAATGCCAACTCGAATTTTCTAAAAGTGTTAGAATATTCAAAAGAAGAGATCATAGGTCGACACCACAGAATGTTTTGTGCTCCTGATTACGCAAATTCAAATGAATATAAAGAATTTTGGGAAAAACTTAATCGCGGCGAGTTTGAATCCAAAGAATATAAAAGACTGACAAAAACCGGAAAAGAAATCTGGATACAGGCATCATATAATCCGATTTTAGATACGAATGGGCGCCCGTTGAAAGTTGTCAAGTATGCCACAGATATTACTCAGCTGGTTCAACTCAAGCATTTGACTATCTCAACCGGTGAAACATCTAAAGATTTAGAAAACCACGCGATTAAACTTGATGCCGCTTCTCAGCGTATGTATGAAAATGTAAGCACGACTACTCTTAAGGCCAAAGAAGCCTCAGAGATGGCAGGTGAAGTTCTGGGTGGTGTTCGTATGGTTGCGTCCAACACCGAGGAAATGGTTGCATCTATCCGTGAAATTTCAAGATCAACAAATGAGTCTTCTCAAATGTCTCGCCAAACGCTTGAAATCGCACAAAAAGCCAATGCAGACATAGCACGCTTGGGCCGAAGCAGTCTTGAAATCGGCGAGGTGTTAAAAGTTATTAGTACGATTGCCCAACAAACAAATTTACTGGCTCTGAACGCTACAATCGAAGCAGCACGGGCCGGTGAGGCCGGTAAAGGGTTTGCGGTGGTTGCCAATGAAGTCAAAGAGCTAGCCCGTCAGACCAGCAAGGCTACGGCCGATATCTCATCCAAAATTTCGGCGATTCAGAGTGACTCACAAACGGCTATCGAAGCAATTTCAGAAATCTCTGAAGCCGTTGCCAGCTTTAACGGTATCGCCGGCACAATTGCGGCAGCTGTCGAGGAACAAACTGCCACGACAAATGAACTATCAAGGGTTACTTTAACTGTAAGCGAAAAAATGGGTGGCATTAACCAAAAGATCAACAGCCTTAGCGATATTGCAGTTCAGGGCAGTGCTTTGGCAGAGCAAACACTTAAATCAGGTAATGTCATTCAGTCGATTGCTACCGATCTTAAAGTACTTGTCAGTAAGGCCAAGTTTTAGACCTTAGTAGCCGTTACGAGTTTTGTTAGAAAGCCAATCTCAGTGTTTACTTGTTGAACCTGAAGGTTGGCTAATTCATCTTCAATTTTATTTTCGACGTAGTTCTTATAAAACGGTTCGTGGAACTGCGTCGGAAACTGTTGAAGAGCCCAGTTAAGCGATGGATCATCGTCTTTTTGAATTGAATCAGTAATGCCCAGCAGCCCTGAGGGCTTAAGAACTCGCAGTTTTTCAGCCAGTGCCTGACGTCGTACCTCCTGAGGAAGCTCGTGAAATAAATAACAAGAGAAGACGGCATCAAAAGAGTTATTTTTAAAATTAAGATCTTCAGCTTTTCCCGCCAGAAAACCGATTCTTTTAAAATTCTTGAGTTTAGCTTTTGCGCGTGCCAGGTAATGCGGGCTGAGATCTACACATGTAATTTGAGCCTTTGGTAAAGCCATGGCAATAAATCTAGTGAGGGAGCCTGTGCCAGAGCCCACCTCAAGAAAATGCAGACCTTCGCCGGTGGTCGTTTGAAAGTGTCTCTTAAGTGCCGGAATAAGCATTCTTCTCATGGCATTTGCCGTACCAGCAAAAAGAACCTCAACCTGATGATCGTAAAGAGCTGCCGACTCATCACTGAGGTAGCCATCTTTTTGAAAGTGAAAATTTCGCAAGAAATATTCAGGCATTGTGTCGAGATAGTCTTTTTCGGTTTCTTTAAACACGTGAGCTTTTTTTTGATTGCGCTGTTTGGCTGCACGAAACGCATCTTTCAATAAAAGCGGGATGCGCGCGTAATGCGACACGGGTGACTCTTCAAACAGAACCTTCGCAGGATAAACACCACTGGCAATGTTTTGCGCATCCCTTTTAAACAATTGATCGAGCTTCGGAAGACTGGCCGTTAACTGATCTTTTAGCTGTGCAGGATCACGCGAAGTTTTTTTGGTTGCGGCGTATTCAACAAGAGGGAGGAGCGAGCTTTGCGTAAAATAGTTAACACTGCGTAAAACAGAATAGGCATAGGCGAAGTTCTTCAGCATTATTTCCATCCTTTTGTAAGACCGTCTACAGACTGTCTCGAACATTTAAAACGAGTTGTTTTAAAGCCCCGTTTGATTTCGTTTTTCAGGCGACCTTGTGTAAAAACTCGTCTGCGCCACCGTTTAAAGGCCAGCGGCTCTAAGTGACGGCGCATAACTTTAACAAACTCGTTCGGGGATAGATCAAACTGTTGCTTTATAGCTTCAAAGGTCGTTCGATCTTCCCATCCCATCCGAAGGAGTCTATCAATATCGGCTTGAGACAGGAGATCGAACTTATTTTTAGTAGACTTTGATAATCCCAAAAACACCTCTACAAAAGTAGTTTAATTCATGTTAAACTACTTTTCAAGGCAGAACTTGGGGTGACTGTGTTTGATCAAACAAAAAATTCATTATTCAGAAAACTGGCCGCTTCATTATGGCATAACCAGGGGGATCCCTCGGTTTACGGTTTTGTTGAATTAGACGTTACTGAATTAAAGCCAGGGCCTTCGCAGCTTTTATCTTTCGTGGTTAAAGCATTAGGTGAAACGATGCAGGCTAACGCTGAGCTGAGATCAATCATAAAATGGGGAAGAGTCAGTTTGCGGCAAGATCATTGCATTTCGGTTATGGTCAATATTCCGGATGTAAAGAAAGACCTATCCGTTCTAAATATAAATAACTCGGATCAGTTAAGCGTGAATGAAATTACGGAGCAAATAGAAGTAAAAGCAGGTCTGGTAAGAAAAAGACAGGATCCCCATCTAGGGCCTATTTTAAGCCTAATTGCAGTTTTGCCCAAGTTCTTACTTAAATTTTTTCTTAAGCTTTATGCTCTTCTAATTTATGAAGCTAAAGTACCTGTAAAAAGTCGGTATATTCCGCTAAGGCCTTTTGGTTCTGTTATTGTTTCTAATGTGGGCTCTCTCGGCATCAAAAAAGCTCTTTTACCTCTGGTTCCTTTGGCGCGCCCGGCTTTGATGGTCTCGTTAGGAAAAGTAGGTGAAGAAGTCAAAGTGCACCAAGGGCAAATGGCTATTCGGAAAATAGCTCACTTGGGTATAACCTTCGATCATCGCCTGTTTGATGGATCACACGCGGCAAAAATGCTCAACGATTTTGAAAAATCATTTTACTCTTTAATGGCCACCTGATCTATGCGGCGCCAAAATTGATTAACATCAATTTTTACCTGCATTTTCCGAAGAATGGCGTAAATTCCACCCAACTTTCTGTGCAAAAAAATCAATTGGTGGGGTGGTGGTGAGTATTTAAGCTGGCTCAACAGTAGTTTTGACAATCTAGAGTTTTCTTTAAGGAATTGGTCATCACTGAAATTAAAAACAGCTTCGTTTAAAAACGGTTGCACGCCCAGCTTTAATAACTCGGTAAACGTCGCAAAAGCTTCTTTAGACTCTTTGGCGCTTATAAGGCCAAAGGCGATAGCCTCATCGATAATCGCTTTTTCATCTAAAGATTTAATGGTTCTTAAAAGATCGACGTAGCGTTTTCTAAATGAAGATTCATAAAACTTGGCAGCTCCAAAATCGAGGGCAACCAAAGTTTGATCTTGGATGATAAAGTTTGCCGGATTAGGATCTGTTTGTACGAAGCCCCAATCAAAGAACTCTGTGAGATATAAATCCAGCAGAGTCAGAGCAAGCTGTTCTCTGGCCTGCTGCGGCGGTTGGGTATCTAGCCAGGTTTTTAATGGCAAACCGGATTCGTAACTCAGGCACAAAAAACTATCTGTGCAAAAATCATTGATAACAACAGGAGTTTTCACTTTTAAGTACGGCCAGGCCTTTTCTTCAGTGAGCGCGTGAAACTTTTGGTAAGCCTGTTTTTCGTGAACGTAATCCATTTCTGCTTTTAACACAGTTTCGATCTCACTGAACAAGGGATCTAAATTCATGTCTCGGCCGGTCATTTTACAAAAGGCCCACATGGCTCGCTTGAGCAGGGCGATGTCGCTTGCCACCGAATCTTTAAGACCAGGGTATAAAACTTTAAACACGACCGAAATGGGCTTTTCGTCAGAAGATAATTTAAGCTGCGCTCTGTACACTTGCCCCATTGAAGCGGCAGCAAACGGAGTAACCGTCAGTTGAGTAATTTGTTGGTACTGCAAAGGCATCAAATTCTGAATTAGAATTTTTCGAATATCAATATCTGGCATCTCCGTGACGCTGTTTTGGAGTTGTGATAGTATTTTAATAGCCTCAGGTGGAAAATAATCTTCAAGGTCGAGGCTCAATAGCTGTCCGGCTTTCATGGCGGCCCCGCGAAGTTGACTCAAGCTCTCCGTGATGATTTTGGCCTGTTCAACTCGAGACTGCAGATCTCCTGAAGTCAATTCTTTCATGCCGACCCGGGTGGCCATCTTAGTGATTTCAAAAGCGCGTTTAAATTTGTTACTTAAAGACTGGCTCATTGTATTTAACCTATTGTGATATGTTTTTTTAGTTTATCGGCGGCGGCAAAGATTTTTTTCTTACGGGCAGGATCCATTTTTTCAACAGTTTTAACCATCATTGACAGGCGGGGATTCTTCAAAAAATTATTTTTGTGTTTTTCAATAAAACCCCAGTAAAGTCCATCGACCGCATCTTGCCATTCACCACTTTTGTAGCCACCCATTTTGCGATAGTAATTCGAACCACAAAAATAAGGCTTAGTTGCAAATATTCCCCCATCGCTGAAGATAGCCATGCCATACACATTCGGTCCCATGACCCAGTCTGAAGAGTCGATGAACATTTCCATAAACCATCGGTGAGCTTCTGCAGGCTTTATTTCTAATAGCAGCATTAATGATCCAACAATCATAAGACGTTCAATATGGTGAGCATAACCGAGACGATTAACTTTTTTAATGACGTGATCTAAAGGCGGAATTCCTGTTGTGCCGGTATACCAGTGTTTATTTAACCTTTTTTGGTGGTTCCAGTGATTCGTGGAATCCTGAACTTCACTGTAGTTTTGATAGATCCCGCGAATGAACTCTCTCCATCCCACGACTTGTCGAATAAATCCTTCTAATGAATTTATCGGAATATTCTTACTTTTTCCGGCTCTAAGTGCTGAGCGAACGATCTCTTCAGGCGTTAACAGTCCTGTATTTAAAAACGGAGTTAAAACCGAATGGTTTATGAAATCGAAATCTTCAGATATGGCATCTTCGTATGGGCCGAAATCTTTAAATCTTTCGTTGAGAAACTGTTCTAACCAAGCTACGGCTTGAGCACGAGCTGTTGGCAGCCAATAGTCTTCGCCTCGACCGGGGTGATCAGCAAATAGTTCTTCGACAAGATTTATAATCTCGATATCTATTTTGTCATGCTTATACAAAGCAATTTTATGTTCGCTGTAACTTTTAGGTAGAGGCTTGCGATTTTCTTCGTCAAAACTCCACTGGCCCCCTATAGGTGAGCCATCCTTATTTACCATCAGTTGCATCCTTTTACGTTGTGACTCGTAAAATGTTTTCATAAATGGTTTTTTTGTACCTTCTAAGTAGACCGCAAATTGTCGACGAGTTGTCAAAAACATGGGGGATGGCAGAACTTCGGGTTGAATGTTCATTTCTTTGCAAAGTGTAAAGATTCTTTTTTCGAAAAATTTATCTTCGATTTCAAAGAATGTTAGTTGTGTCGATTTATTTTTTTTAAGAAAAGCAGCCAAAGACTCATCAAAAGATAGTTTTGTCTTTTTTTCTAATTTTTCGTAGTGAACTGAAAAACCATGGTCTTTAATTTCTTTGGCATATTTTCTCATGGCCGAAAGAAAAAAAATGATTTTGTGCTTGTGATACTTGAAGTGAGTACACAATTCAAGGTCTTCTCTTATAAAGACAGGCGTGTTTGCTGGTATATCTTTTAAATATTTTGCGGGATCAAAAAGTTGGTTTCCCAAAATTAGAAGTGTTTTCATATTTTTAAGCTTGTAAGAGTTAAATAGCTCGACAAACCGGCTCGCACAGTCCAAAGGATGGTGCGAGGCCAATTCGTTCGAACCAGGCTCTGAATAATGACCAAATCTTGTCCGTGAGTGAGTTTGTTATGAAGAGGTACGCTGACCAGGAAGGTAAGTAACCACAACGCCACGACCAGAGCAAGGTTGATTAGATTCAGGATGGTGGTTTCGTAATTTAGCAGCCAAAGAGACGCCAAGAGTTCAATAGCCATGATCGGCCCCACAATGAAACCCATTACTGCTGTATGCTGCGAGTGAAACTGCTGGAATAATCTCGAATTAATGTTTGAAAAGCTGGGATAGTGAATCAGCTGTATCAACCAAATCACTCCACACATATAGATTGCACTCATTTGGTTAAGGCTAAGCGCTAAAGTTTTCATTTAACAGCTCTTGTTTCGCAGTAGGGGCTTTCTGCGCAGGCTTTGCGTGGAAGGTAAGGTCTGATTTTCACAAAAAATTTGTAATTTACTTCAAGTGTTTTTTTTACGAAGGATTTTTGCGCGAAGCGCGATAGCCATTTGAGCTTATCTAATTTTGACCAAATTAAAATAAAAGTTTCGACGCCGACAAAAACGCGTCCGTTTTCGTCTTTGGCGTGAAGTTCTTTATGTACAAGAAAAGGGTCAAGACCTTCTTTTTTGGCGTCAAAGTCAAAGCCTGTAATATCAACAAACCTAATGTTTTCAGCGCCTTTCATTTTTTTATAGTGATTTATTTCGCTAGAGCATAGGACGCATAAGCCATCATAAAACACTTGAACACTGTGATCTTGCATATTGACCTCACATATAGTTCATAGTAGTATGAACTATATGAAAAAGCAAACTGAGAAACATCTGGCGGCTCTTTCTGAGGCAGTCGGTAATTTTATACGTTATTGGGGCTTTCGTCGTATTCACGGCGAAATTTGGACTCAAATTTATTTAAATGCTGCTCCGCTCAGTGGCGTCGAACTGACCGAAAGACTTGGCGTCTCTAAAGCTCTTGTTAGTCCCGCATTAAAAGAGCTGGAGCTGCATAAACTTATAGTTGTTAAGAATGAAGACGGTAAAACAAAGCGCTACGTAGCTAATCCGGATGTATTTCAGGTTATACGAGATGTTCTCATGAATCGTGAAATAAAACTGATAGAAAAGGCTTTGTTGCAGTTCGGAAAAGTAGAAGCCACAGAAGATGCTGCTTTGGATCCGCAGCGTTTGAAAAACCTGGGGCAAATGATTAGCGTAGCCCATTTTGCCGCAGGGTTTATTGTTTCGCAGGTCGATGAAAAAAACTTCACTCAATGGGCAAACAGGTCAGAAAATGAAAGTTTGGGATAATGTCATCGTTGGCGCAGGCTTTTCTGGGCTGGTTCTGGCACATCGCCTTAAGAATGCCGGTCATGAGGTGCTTTTGCTTGATAAAGCTAAATCCGTCGGAGGCCGTATGGCTACTCGACGTGACGGCGATGCGGCTTTTGATCACGGGGCTCAGTTTTCGTCTTCCGACTTTAAAGAGTTTTTTCAAAGCGGATTTTGGAGCTCATGGTTTCAGTCCGAACATTCAGTTAAGTATTTTTCCAAAGCGGGTATGAACAAAGCCGCCAAAGAGCTGTCTTCAGGTCTGCAGGTGATGTGTGATCATAAAGTGGTGCAGATCAATAATGAAGGTGTACTGACGCTTACAATCGAAGGCGCAGAATCGGTGTTTGCCCGGCGTTTGTATTTAACCTGCCCGGTTCCGCAGTCGTGTGAGTTATTGCTAGCCAGCCAAATATCCTATCCAAAAGAGTTAGAGCAGATTTCTTATGCTAAAGCTTTAGTTGGTCTATTTAGAGTTGAATCCAGTCATAAAGCTTTAAATGATTTCAAGTATGTCGAAGATGAAGGCCGCGGCATTTTTTCTATAGCTAACCAAAAATCAAAATCGGTCAGTGAAGGATTGGCCTTTACTGTTGTGATGAATTCTAAATTCAGTGAAAATTACTTTAATGCGCCTGATAAAGAAATTCTATTTTTGATCGAAAACTGTTTTGAGAGTTTTCTGCGCACAGTGCTTAAGTTAAATGAAAATGATTACGCTCTGGTTCGATCGCAAGTTAAAAAGTGGCGCTACAGTCACCCATTGACAGTGCATCAAGAGCTCTA
This sequence comes from Bdellovibrio sp. SBM16, assembly GCF_056175625.1. Taxonomy (NCBI): domain Bacteria; kingdom Pseudomonadati; phylum Bdellovibrionota; class Bdellovibrionia; order Bdellovibrionales; family Pseudobdellovibrionaceae; genus Bdellovibrio; species Bdellovibrio sp. SBM16. Next base: position 260,481 of record NZ_JBJKJG010000001.1, read on the forward strand.
TTGTGAGATTCCTGGACAACCAATCGTTTTACTCGGCGATGGATTTTCCGGTCCAAGTCTCATCCATGCGGCCAGGTCAGCTCTGGCCGTTCCGATGAATATCCTAAAATCCAACCTTCAGGATGGCTCTTTCGACTCAAATCATTCTTAAATTTTCGGGCGGCCAGTGCTAGCACAAGGGCATCGGCTAGGTTTTCGTCTTTTTCTAAAAGTTTGATATCAGAACTTTTCAATATCAATTTTGGATAAGCAGATTTTAAAATTTTAATGAGTTCTTTGGGAGTTCTATGGTTCTTTTTTAATAAGATCTTCCAGTAGTAGCTTGGGTAGCCTTCAACCACCGGGATCCTGTTAGATTTACGTACTTTTTCTTTAGGCAAAGCGGGAAAGTAGAACCAATCTGGTGATTCAGCCATTTCTTTCCAGAACCTATAAGTTCCGGTTTGTATATTTTTCTGAAAAGGGTGAACTGTAAAAACAGAATTCGCGTTCAGTGTTACTTCGACCGTACGGGTGTGCTTCTTTCCGGCCCCAAGATTGGCGAAGAATGCCTGAGCCACATCTCGGCCAAACGTTTTATAGTCCTTTGTTTGCGCCAGAGCTTCTCGTAAAGAAAACTGAGTTGTCACAGGTAAGCCGAGAACGCAGTCGATGCAGATTAAGTCCGGCTTTAATAGCACTATTTTTTCAGAAAAACTCTCGAGATAGAATAAGCTCACCGAATTATTTTTGATTAAACAGGCTGGAAGTGGCTTGGGTCTGCCACGCCGGTCTACAGCCCCTGTTTGGTCAATGCCTAAAAATATCATTGGTGAATTCTAATCTGTAATTCTAAAATCGAATGTTTTTTCTGTTAAGACAGAGTTTAAAATCATGCAAGATTGTGAAGTTTTCTCGAGAAGACGTTGTGCGTTTTCTTTTTGTGTAACTTCGCTGAGTTCGATGTCGAGATGAATTTTAGACATCCAGGGTTGTCCTTTTTCGTTACGGTCGACAGAAAGTGTTGATGTGATTTTAAGATTTTTGAAAGTTAAACGTGATTTTTCGGCAAAAACTTTAAAGGTCGCTATATAGCAGTTGGTAAGAGCCATGGCGTAAAGGTCTTCAGGGCTAAAGCCTCCGCCTGGGCCAGAAAATTCGGGGGGAATCGCAACATTAACTTTTTCAACGGCAGCCGCAGCCCCTGTTTGCCAGGTTGTTTGAATGCCGCTTTGCGATTCTGAACTTACTTTAAAATGCATTGGGTATGACAACATACTTTTTATCCTTTATGGTTTGAGTTTTAAACGAATCGGACCTTTAAAATCTGAAGGATCTACGATTTGATTTTTTTGAGTAATTAGAATTTTGCCTTTATGAACTAAGCGGCGGGCCGCAAGACGCACTTGTTGCATGCGATCCTTATTTTGTTTTTCTTCGTCAGGAAGAACTTCAGAGGGGCAGATTGACGAAGTCTTCGCACGTTGGGACAAGAGTTGTAATATTTTTTCTTCTATATAAAGATCATCGGGGTTTAATTTGTCGCTCCGACAGTAATCGCTGCAGTATTTAACCTCGCTCCAGTTTTTTGCCCATTTTTTTCTGTATTCTATTTTTCTTCCACATTTGGTGCAGTTTTTAGTTTCCATGGCAACCGCCTTCGCTGAGCCACTTCTGCTGATAGGCTTGATTGGGGTCATACATTTGGGCTTGTAGTTTTGGGTTGAAGACTCTGTTGCGTGGATCTGTGCCCAGGCCAGACTGATAAAGCCAATTACCCCAATTGTTTTCAGTATCATAATCAATAAGCTGTTCAGCAAACCAACGGGCACCCAGCGTCCAGTTAACATGCAAGATTTTAACAAGATAATTCGCGACGTTTTGGCGTCCGCGATTAGACATCCAGCCGGTTTGTAGAAGCTCTATCATGTTAGCGTTGATAAATGGTTCGGGTGTTTTGCCTAGCTTCCATTCTGTGAAAGCTTTGGGCTCAGTTTCATTTATGTAGGTTGTGTTTCCATCATATAATCCTGTGATGCTAAAAAAATTGTCTTGGTATTTCTGAGCCAGAAATTTAAAATAATCACGCCAGAGAAGCTCAAAAACGAGCCAGTAGGTTGATTCATTGCTTTTAACTTCAAACTCAAATCTTTTAACAGCCCAGTAAATTTCTTTGGCCGATAGGCAACCGACAGAAAGCCAGGGTGAAAACTTTGATGAGTCATCAAAGTCGAGCATGCCATTGCGAGTGTCTTTGTATGAGAGAATTTTTTGACTAGTAAAAAGATACTGCTCTAGTCTTTTGAGTCCCGCAGCTCTTCCTCCTTTAAAAATGGATGGGGCTGCTGCTGCTGCGGGAACAGATTTTAAGAGAAAACCAGCATATTCCGGCTTAAGCGGGACGTTGGGGTTTGTAATATTAGGAGGGGCGGTAATCTCGGCAACCTTCCACTGGGATTCTACAAGTTTGCGAAAAGCAGTAAAGTTATCCGGAATCAGCCCAGATGATAGCTGGAAATGGTCTAGATTAAGCAAGGTTTCATTTGGAAAATATCTGAAGTCAACAAAGTCATAGAGTTTTGCCAGATGTTTTTGCCAGTTTTGCTTCTGGGAATTGTAAGATTCGGCGGTCGCAATGGTTTTGATATTGTAAGAGATCAAAAAATTTTTGAATAATTCACTTTCTGCATTTTCGAATACGAAGAAATGAATATTTAATTCTCGTAATTGATCAGATAAGTCGGCCAAAGATTCACTGACAAACTGTGCCCTGTGTGGTGAAGCTTCGTTTTGTTTAAAGTAAAAGGCGACAACGGGGCGGAGTTGGCTCAGTGACCAATGTAGAGCTCTATTATCAGAGACTCGCAAATCGTTCGTGAACCAAATGCCTGTTTTCATAAATTAATTCTTTAATGAAATCGCCGAAAAAATATCTGGCCCTTCACACTCGTCCTGACTAAGAAACATCTGAAGTACCTCAGTTGCTGTGGTCGTCAAATTAAGGGCTGATTTTATTCTGGCATGGCTAAGTTGGTACTTCTGCAGCTCAGTTTCTTTAAGCTTGTTTAATTTCTCGAGCAATAGTTTGTTGTTTTGAAGCATCTTGGTTTCGCGCGTCTTGAGAACGTTGAAGATTACTTTTTGCAGATCTTCGTTGGCAGTGTAAAAGACTGTGCCGTGTTTGCCGGTTGAAGTTTGCTGGATCACTTTGTAATGTAAGAGGTCGCGCATCGCTAAACTCATTAATCCTTTAGAGACTTTTAGGCGTCGCATTAGTTCTTCCGTGTCGAGCGGCTCTGCAGATAAGTAGAGATGGCTCCAGATCCGGCCATGGATTTTTTTGAATCCCCAGTACTCCATGAAGCGTCCAACTGAATCTTCGAACAGGAAAAGCTCATGAGGGAGCGTTTTGGCAGGGGCGTTTTTAATATTTGCTGAATCTTTAGCTTTCATTTGAGAATAGTTTAACCACTGTTAAACTATTTTTTCAATCGACCTCCTTAAAACCGCTTAATGCAAAACAGCATTCCAGTCTGTTATTTTTTCACAATATGCCTAAATATTAAGCTGTCTTTTTCCCTGGGGATAAGCAAGAAATAGGCCTAAATTCTCTTTGCCTTTTGTCGAGTTTTTCAATACTCTCAAAACCTTACGTTCAAATTTGAATTAATGTGGGTCTTGGAAGTTCCCCCCGAAGCGAATTTTCAATTTTAGTTTTCTAAAAATTTTTTTCGAAAACTAATTTTCAAAAGCCTATTGGAGAAAAAAATAATGGATAAGACTCCCGTCACGGCATCTAATCTTCGCATTAGAAAGTCATTCGCCAAAAACAAACAAGTTATCGAAATCCCGAACTTGATTGAACTACAAAAAAAATCTTACGAAGCATTTCTTTTAAAAGAAGTTGATGCTGACCGCAGAGGTAACGAAGGTTTAAATGGAGTTTTCAAGTCTGTATTTCCTATCTCAGATTTCAATAACACGTCTTCGTTAGAATTCGTTGGTTACACTCTTGAGCCGTCGAAGTACGACGTTGATGAGTGCCGTCAGCGTGGTATGACTTTCGCAGCTCCTGTGAAAGTAACTTTACGTTTAATCGTGTTTGATGTTGATGAAGAAACTGAAGCACGTTCAATCCGTGATGTAAAAGAACAAGAAGTTTACTTAGGCGAAATTCCTTTGATGACGGCGAACGGTTCTTTCATCATCAATGGTACTGAGCGCGTAGTTGTTTCTCAGTTACACAGATCTCCGGGTGTTTTCTTTGACCACGATGGTGGTAAAAACAATGCTTCTGGTAAATTAATCTACTCAGCACGTGTAATTCCTTACCGTGGTTCTTGGTTAGATTTCGAATTCGATCAAAAGGATGTTATCCATGTCCGTATCGATCGTCGTCGTAAATTCCCAGCTACAATCCTTCTTAAAGCATTAGGGATGAACACTGAGCAGTTATTAGAATACTTCTACGACTTAGATGAAATTTTCGTAAAAGGTAAATCTTTATTCCGCAAATTAGATATCGAAAGAATGTCTGGTCAACGTGCTATCGCTGATATCGTTGATCCTGCAACTGGCGAAGCTTTAGTAAAAGCTGGCCGTCGTATCACTCGCGCTATCGTTAAAAAAGTAAAAGATTTAGGTCTTACAGAGGTTGAGGTTCAGCCGCAAGATTTAGAAGGCAAAGTTTTAGCTAAGCCTCTTATCGATGAATCAACTGGTGAGATCATCGCAGATGCAAATACTGAATTATCAGTATCGTTAATCAAAAAAGCATTAGCTGCCGGTATCGAAAACTTCTACTTAATTTTCTTTGACGGTTTAACTGTTGGACCATTTTTACGTAACACTTTATTAGTTGATAAAGTCAGCAACAAAGAAGAAGCGTTAATTGAGATCTACAAACGTTTACGCCCGGGTGAGCCGGCGGTTATGGAAGCAGCTGAAGCTTACTTCCAACGTTTATTCTTCGATCCAGAAGCTTACGATCTATCAGAAGTAGGCCGTATCAAGATCAACCATAAGTTCGGTATTTCGATGGAAGAATGTCCTCCATCTTTCCGCGTTTTAACTCACAAAGATATCCTTTCTACAGTTAAAACATTAATCGACCTTAAAAACGGTCGTGGTGTTGTAGATGACATCGATCACTTAGGTAATCGCCGTGTTCGTTCAGTCGGTGAGTTGTTAGAGAATCAGTACAGAATTGGTCTGGTTCGTATGGAGCGCGCGATCAAAGAACGTATGTCATTACAAGACGTAGAAACAATGATGCCTCATGATTTAGTTAACGCTAAACCTGTGAACGCTGTTGTTAAAGAGTTCTTCGGTTCGTCTCAGTTATCGCAATTCATGGATCAAACAAATCCATTATCTGAAATTACACACAAACGTCGTTTGTCAGCGTTAGGCCCCGGAGGTTTAACTCGTGACCGCGCTGGTTTCGAAGTGCGTGACGTTCACGCCACTCATTACGGTCGTATCTGTCCGATCGAAACGCCAGAGGGACCAAACATCGGTCTTATCGCGTCTTTATCGACTTACGCGCGCATCAACTCTTACGGTTTCATCGAGACGCCGTACAAAAAAGTTGAAGGCGGAAAAATTTCTGAGCAAATTACTTACATGTCAGCTCTTGAAGAGTCGGGCCATTATAAAGCTCAAGCTCCTACAGAGCCGAAGTACAATAAAGAATTAGCTCCTGGTAACCACACTGTACGTCGCGATGGCGAGTACGAGGTTGTTGACCGTGAGAAAGTAACTTTACAAGACGTATCTCCGTCACAGTTAGTTTCTATTGCGGCATCTTTAATTCCGTTCTTAGAGCATGATGATGCCAATCGTGCGTTAATGGGGTCGAACATGCAACGTCAAGCCGTGCCGTTATTAAAATCTCGTGCACCACTTGTAGGTACAGGCGTTGAGCGCTTAGTTGCTCGCGACTCTGGTACTTCAATCGTTGTTAACAATGATGGTATCGTTGAAGAAGTAGATGCGTCTCGTATCGTTGTTCGTCGTCTTGCAAAAGGCGGAGAGCTTGGTGCGAACGTTGATATTTACAACTTAACTAAGTACCAACGTACAAATCAAAATACATGTTTTAACCAAAAACCTATCGTTAAAAAAGGTGATCGCGTTTCTAAAGGCGACATCATCGCTGACGGCCCATCAACAGAGTTAGGTGAGCTGGCGTTAGGTCAAAATATCCGCGTAGCGTTCACGCCGTGGATGGGTTACAACTTCGAGGATTCTATCTTAATCTCTGAAAGATTATTACAAGATGACACATACACTTCTGTTCACATTGAAGAGTTTGAGTGTGTTGCCCGTGATACTAAGCTTGGTAAAGAAGAGATCACTCGCGATATCGCAAACGTAGGTGAAGAAGCGTTAAAAGACCTGGATTCATCTGGTATTATCCGTATCGGTGCTGAAGTTCGCCCGGGCTTTATCTTAGTTGGTAAAGTAACTCCAAAAGGTGAAACTCAGTTATCTCCTGAAGAAAAACTTTTAAGAGCGATCTTCGGTGAAAAAGCCGGCGACGTACGTGATACATCATTACGTGCACCATCTGGCGTTTACGGTACAGTTATCGACGCCCAGGTTTATTCTCGTGAAGGATCTGATCGTGATGAGCGTTTAGGTTTAATCATCGAAGAAAAACGTAAAAAATTAGAAAAAGATTTAGCGATCGAGCAAAACGTTATCAAAAATAACGCGATCGAAAAATTACGTGATATCGTAGTTGGTAAAAAAACGACCGGTATCTTATTAAATGAAGATGGTACTCAAAAGTTATTAAATAAAGGTCAAGACATCACAAATGCAGACCTTGAAACAATCCCATTTGAGTTATTAAGCTATATCCCTCTAGAGCAAGAAGTTGAATTCCAAGTTAACAAAATCATCGACGGTGCTCGTAACCAGTTAGATGCAGTTAAGTTAGTTTTCAACGAGAAGATCGATCGTCTTAAAAAAGGTGACGAACTTCCTCCTGGCGTAATCAAAATGGTTAAAGTTTACGTAGCTATTAAGCGTAAATTACAAGTCGGTGATAAGTTTGCCGGCCGCCACGGAAATAAGGGTGTTGTTTCTAAAGTATTACCACAAGAAGATATGCCATACTTAGCAGATGGTTCTCCAGTTGATATGGTTTTAAACCCGCTGGGCGTTCCTTCGCGTATGAATATCGGTCAGATCTTAGAGGTTCACTTGGGCTGGGCTGCGCACAACTTAGGTAAACAAATCGAAGAACACTTGGAAAAATTTGATGCGAATAAACTTCGTCATACGATTACTGACATCTTTGATGATGCTGAAATCACTGCCAAAGTTCAAAAATCTGACGACGAGTCATTAAAGAAAATGGCCGTTGCGCTTAAAAATGGTATCCACGTTGGTACTCCGGTATTCGACGGTGCTTCTGAGCAAGACGTACGTAGCTTATTGAAAAAAGCTCAGTTGCCTTCGACACAATCAATCCTATTTGATGGTCGTACGGGTGAGCCTTTTGCGAACCAAGTAACTGTGGGCATCATGTACATGTTAAAACTTCACCACTTAGTTGAAGAAAAGATCCATGCTCGTTCTATTGGACCTTACTCGTTAGTTTCTCAGCAGCCACTGGGCGGTAAAGCACAATTCGGTGGTCAGCGTTTAGGGGAAATGGAAGTTTGGGCAATCGAAGCTTACGGTGCGGCATACTCATTACAAGAATTCTTAACTGTTAAGTCAGATGACGTAGCAGGTAGAACTCGTATGTATGAATCTATCGTACGCGGTGAAAATATCCTTGAACCAGGTCTTCCTGAGTCATTCAACGTATTGATTAAAGAGTTACAATCGTTAGCTCTAAACGTTGAGTTAGTTGAGTCAGATATTCTGACAGACAAAGAAGACGAACTTCCTTCTGAATCAACAGAAGAACAAGCACCGGTTCAACACTAATTTAGGAAAGTAGGAATATAACATGAGAGATTTATTAAATTTTTTCGATAAACCAAAAGATCCACTTTCGTTTGATGCAGTTCGTATCTCTTTAGCTTCTCCAGAAATGATCCGTGACTGGTCATTCGGCGAAGTTAAAAAGCCAGAAACTATCAACTACCGTACGTTCAAACCTGAACGTGACGGTTTATTCTGTGCTAAGATTTTCGGACCAATCAAAGATTACGAATGCTTATGCGGTAAATACAAACGTATGAAATACCGCGGAGTAATCTGTGAGAAGTGTGGTGTTGAAGTTACACAAACTAAAGTTCGTCGTGAGCGCTTAGGTCACATCGAATTAGCAACTCCTGTTGCTCACATCTGGTTCTTACGTTCTTTACCTTCACGTATCGGTAACTTACTTAACTTATCTTTAAAAGATGTAGAAAAGGTTCTTTACTGTGAGTCTTACATCGTTGTTGATCCAATGGAGACGACTTTAGAAGAGGGCGCTGTTTTAAATGAAGATGCATACAATGCAGCTCTTAATGAATTCGGCCCTAACTTCAAAGCCGGCATGGGCGGTGAAGCAGTTCGTGAAATGTTACGTAAAATCGATCCTGAGTACTTATCTCGTAAATTACGTATCGAGCTTAAAGAAACTAAATCTGAAGCTGGTATCAAAAAATTATCTAAGCGTTTAAAAGTTGTAGAAGCTTTCAAAGGTTCTTCAAACAAATGCGAATGGATGATGTTAGAAGCGCTTCCTGTGTTACCACCGGATTTACGTCCGTTAGTACCACTTGATGGTGGCCGTTTCGCGACTTCAGATCTAAATGATTTATACCGTCGTGTAATCAACCGTAATAACCGTCTTAAACGTTTACAAGAGTTAAACGCTCCAGACATTATCATCCGCAATGAAAAACGTATGTTACAAGAAGCGGTTGATGCGTTATTAGATAACGGTCGTCGCGGTAAAACATTTACTGGTCCAAACAAACGTCCTCTTAAATCTTTATCTGACATGCTTAAAGGTAAACAAGGTCGTTTCCGTCAAAACTTATTAGGTAAACGTGTGGACTACTCTGGTCGTTCGGTGATCACGGTAGGACCTACTCTTAAGTTACACCAATGTGGTCTACCTAAGAAAATGGCTTTAGAGTTATTCAAGCCGTTCGTTTACAACAAATTAGAAGAAAAAGGCTTAGCGACAACGATCAAACAAGCTAAGCGTTTAGTCGATCAAGAGACTGTTGAAGTATGGGATATCTTAGCTGAAGTAGTTAAAGAACATCCGGTATTACTAAACCGTGCTCCGACTCTTCACAGACTTGGTATCCAGGCTTTCGAGCCGGTTCTACATGAAGGTAAAGCGATCCAATTACATCCGTTAGTTTGTACGGCGTTCAATGCCGACTTCGACGGTGACCAAATGGCTGTTCACGTTCCGCTTTCAGTAGAAGCGCAAGTAGAAGCCCGCGTATTAATGATGTCGACAAACAACATCTTATCTCCTGCCAACGGTAAACCTATCATCAATCCTTCTCAGGACGTTGTCTTAGGTCTTTACTGGATGACTCGTTCTCGTCCGGGTGCAAAAGGTGCTGGTAAATCATTCGCGTCAGTTCAAGAGGCTTTATACGCTTACGAAACTGGAATCATCGAGATCCAAGCTGCTTGTAAAGTAAAAATTAAAGGTAAAGTTGAAGAAACAACTGTAGGTCGGGCGATCCTTTCAGACGTCGTACCTAAAGAAGTTCCTTTTGCGACTATCAATACAGCCATGTCGAAAAAATCTATCGCTTCTTTGATCGATACGACTTTCCGTTTGGCTGGTGCGAAAGCAACTTGTATCTTAGCTGACCAAATCATGCAGTTAGGTTTCAAATACTCAACTGTAGCGGGTCTTTCGATCTCTGTGGATGACATGTTAATCCCAGAACAAAAAGCTCCGATGTTAGCTGATGCTGAAAAACAAGTTACAGAAATCCAACAACAGTACGACGAAGGTTTAATTACCGACGGTGAGCGCTACAATAAAGTTGTGGATATCTGGGCTCAAACTTCAGATAAAGTCGCTAAAGAGATGATGGGTCAGATCGAAAAACAAAAATTCATCGTTGATGGCAAAGAAGTTACAGGTCCTTCATTCAATCCTATCTACATCATGGCCGATTCCGGAGCCCGTGGTTCCTTCAATCAGTTACGTCAGTTAGGTGCGATGCGTGGTCTTATGGCTAAACCATCGGGCGAAATCATCGAGACTCCAATTACAGCCAACTTCCGTGAAGGTTTAACAGTATTACAATACTTCATCTCTACTCACGGTGCGCGTAAAGGTCTTGCCGATACAGCCTTAAAAACAGCGAACTCTGGTTACTTAACACGTCGTTTAGTTGACGTTGCTCAAGACGTCGTTGTTTCTGAAATCGACTGCGGTACTAAAGAAGGTTTAGAAATCACTCCGGTATACGAAGCGGGTGAAATCATTCAAGGTATCGGCGATCGTATTTTAGGTCGTACGACAATCAACGACATTATCGATCCAACAACAAACACTGTTATCGTAAAAGCCAACGGTGAAATGGACGAAATGGCTGTTAAAAAGATCGAAGAAGTAGGTATCGAGAAAGTGAACATCCGTTCTGCATTAACATGTGAAGCGCGTCGTGGCGTTTGTGTTAAGTGTTACGGCCGTGACCTAGCTCGTGGTGCTACTGTGAACTTAGGTGAGACAGTAGGTATTATCGCAGCTCAATCTATCGGTGAGCCTGGTACTCAGTTAACAATGCGTACGTTCCACTTAGGTGGTGCGGCGTCTCGTGCGGTTGAGCAATCAGTTCATACAACTCGTTTTGACGGTACTTTAAAATTACAAAACGTTCAGTCTGTTGTGAATAAAGCTGGTAAATTAACAGTTTTAAATCGTAACGGTAACGCTTTAGTGATCGATGAAACTGGTCGTGAGCGTGAAAACTTTAAACTAGTTTACGGTACGACGTTAAACTTCAAAGATGGCGATAAAGTTACTAAAGGTAATGCAATCGCTGAGTGGGATCCGTATTCGAATCCAATCATCTCGGAAGTGTCTGCTAAGGCACAATTCCAGGATATCACTGAAGGTAAAACAATGACTGAGCAAGTGGATCCAGTGACTGGTTTCGCTACGAAAGTTATTACCGAATCAAAATCTTCTGACACTAAACCAACTGTATTTATGACAGATGCATCTGGTAAAGTTATGAACCTTCCAGGTCGTGACATCCCAGCTCGTTACATGATTCCAGTAGGCGCACAATTATTGATCGCTGACGGTCAAGATGTTCATGCCGGTGATGTGATCGCAAAACTTCACCGTGAAACTTCAAAAACGAAAGATATCACGGGCGGTCTTCCGCGCGTTGCTGAATTATTCGAAGCACGTAAACCTAAAGATGCGGCGATCATCGCTGAAATCGATGGTTTCGTAACTTTCGGTAAAGACGTAAAAGGTAAACAACGTGTAATCGTTACCCCTGAAGTGGGCGAGCAAACTGAATACCTAATTCCAAAAGGTAAACACGTTGCCGTTCGTGAAGGTGAGTTCGTAAGAGCCGGTGAAGCGTTAGTTGACGGTCCAACAAATCCGCATGATTTATTAGCGGTATTAGGTCCGAAAGCATTATCAGCTTACTTAGTAAATGAAGTCCAAGAAGTTTACCGCTTACAAGGTGTGGGTATCAATGATAAGCACATCGAAGTGATCGTACGCCAGATGTTACGTAAAGTTGAAATCGTTGATGGCGGTGACACTCGCTTCTTAGCTGGTGAGCAAACTGAAAGAACGACGATGCTTGAAGAAAATGATCGCGTATCTAAAGAGGGTGGCCAAATTGCTACATTTAAACCTCTATTATTAGGTATTACGAAAGTATCATTAAGCACTGAATCGTGGATTTCAGCAGCTTCGTTCCAAGAGACGACTAAAGTTCTTACGGAAGCAGCTATCAACTCAAAAACTGACCATTTACGTGGCTTAAAAGAAAATATCATCATGGGTCGTCTGATCCCTGCTGGTACAGGCTTAACGGCATACAAAAAATGGAAAGTGGTTGTGGCTGAAGATGAGGACATGGACTCAGCAGCATTGCCTTTTGGCGGTTAATCTGCCTCAAATATAGGGCCCCATAAAACAGGGCCTGAACAAAAAAGGACCTGAAAAGGTCCTTTTTTTATTGGGTAAAAGGCTTGCCCTGCTTGACGAAGGGGTTCTTTGCAGGGTACAAATCTTGTTCTTCGACCAAAAGTCGAAATAACGGGTAATGGCCCGTTTCAAATCCATAGCGAACCAGGGTTGCTATAAATATCCTGGAATGTATAAGGCTAGATACCTAATTAAGAGGAGTAAATAGTGCCTACAATTAATCAGCTCATTAAAAAAGAGCGTACAGTTCAAAAGAACCAAACTAAGTCACCAGCTTTAGCTGGTTGCCCTCAACGTCGTGGCGTTTGTACACGCGTTTATACAACAACTCCAAAGAAGCCAAACTCAGCTTTACGTAAAGTAGCTAAAGTTCGTCTTTCTAATGGCTTTGAAGTAATCTCTTACATCCCAGGTATCGGTCACAATCTACAAGAGCATAGCGTTGTTATGATCCGTGGTGGTCGTGTTAAGGACTTACCGGGTGTTCGTTACCACATCGTTCGTGGAACATTAGATTTACAAGGCGTTAATGGTCGTTTACGTAGCCGTTCTAAATACGGTGCTAAAAAACCTAAAAAATAATCTGAGCATTAGAAGGAAATAACAGTCATGTCTCGTAGAAGTCGTACATTTAAAAGAGAAATTATCCCAGATCCAGTTCACAAAGATTTAGTTATCGCTAAATTCATCAATAAAATCATGTTACGTGGTCAAAAATCGACTGCGCAAAAATTATTTTACGGAGCTTTAGCTGAATTAGAAGGTAAAGTTCAAGGTGAAGATTCATTAACAATCCTTAAAAAAGCGATTGAAAATGTTAAACCATCAATTGAAGTTCGTTCACGTCGCGTGGGCGGAGCTACTTACCAGGTTCCAGTTGATGTTCGTCCATCTCGTCGTTTAGCTTTAGCTATGCGCTGGATGGTTGATTACTCACGTGCTCGTGGTGAAAAAGATTTTTCTAAGCGTTTAGCTGGCGAAATCTTAGATGCTTACAACAACCGTGGTAACTCTATCAAAAAACGTGAAGACGTACACAAAATGGCTGAGTCGAACAAAGCTTTCGCTCACTACAACTGGTAATCTTCAGTTACAAAATTTTGTTAAATTTGAAACCCTGAGTAGAAATACTCGGGGTTTTTTCGTTTTTGGGTAATTACAGCAGTGATAGGTGCGCATGGCGCGACCGTCCGTGAGTACGCCTTTCTGCCGGCCATCGTGGCCGTCAGATTGAGGGTTAATTTTTAAGGTCTCTCGCTCACGATGAGCGAGAGAAGCAGGTGCTCGAGGACAGATTCCTTGATGTCCACGGATGGCAGGTCTGCGTTTAAGGTTTGAAGATTTTCCCAAAAACGATTAGGTTAAATCCCATATGAACATGGTTATTAAAACAGAAGCTGACTTAAAATTTACTCGTAATATCGGTATCATGGCTCACATCGATGCCGGCAAAACTACTACTACAGAACGTATTTTATTCTACACGGGTAAGAGTCATAAAATCGGAGAAGTTCATGATGGTGCAGCTACCATGGACTGGATGCCGCAAGAGCAAGAGCGCGGAATCACGATCACCTCTGCGGCGACAACCACGTCATGGAAAAACCACCGCATTAATATTATCGATACTCCGGGCCACGTTGACTTCACAATCGAAGTTGAGCGTTCACTTCGTGTGTTAGACGGCGCGATCGCGGTTTACGATGCGGTATCGGGTGTTGAACCACAGTCTGAAACGGTGTGGAGACAAGCGAATAAACATAAAGTTCCAAGAATTTGTTTTGTGAACAAAATGGATCGCACCGGTGCCGATTTTGAAATGTGCGTGCAGTCGATCAAAGAAAAGTTAGAAGCTAATCCGGTTAAAGTGCAAATTCCAATCGGCGCAGAAGAGAATTTTTCAGGAGTTTGTGATCTAATTGAATCAAAAGCTTATACTTGGAACCCTGGAAACCCGCATGATTTTCAAACTGTAGATATTCCTGCAAATATGAAAGAACAGTTTGAAGCAGAACGAGCAAAAACAATCGAACAGATCTGCGAATTAGATGATGCTTTAATCGAAAAGTACTTAAACGGTGAAGTGCCTTCGGCTGAAGAGCTAAAAGCGGCCCTTAGAAAAGGTGTTATCAGCTTAAAAATATTTCCGGTGTATTGTGGAGCGGCTTTTAAAAATAAAGGTATTCAGCAGATTCTTGATGGTGTGAATGATTATTTGCCCTCTCCATTGGACCTTCCACCTACTGTAGGAATGAATCCTATCAAAGAGAACATGACCGTTGAATGTCATGTTAAATTCGACGAACCTTCTGCGGCTTTAGCTTTTAAATTAGCGAATGACCCGTTTGCGGGATCGTTAACTTATATCCGCGTTTACTCCGGAACGTTAAAAGTTGGGGATCAGGTTTTAAACCCTCGTACGGAAAAAAAAGAACGCGTGCAAAAAATCGTAAAAATGCATGCGAATGCGCGCGAAGAAGTGTCTGAGATCAAAGCTGGTGATATCGGCGCGGTTATCGGATTAAAATTCACAACCACAGGGGATACTCTGTGTGATTCATCTCGCCAGGTTGTATTTGAGTCTATCACTTTCCCAGAGCCGGTAATTTCAGTTGTGGTCGAAGCAAAATCTTCGGCTGAACAAGATAAAATGATGGAAGGTCTTCAGCGGTTGGAAAAAGAAGATCCATCGTGCCGCCTGCGCCAAGACCCGGAAACAGGGCAGACCTTGCTTTCGGGAATGGGCGAGCTGCATTTAGATATTCTGATTGATCGTTTGCTTCGCGAATATAAAATTTCTGCCAATGTGGGTAATCCGCAGGTGGCCTACCGTGAAACGATCACTGGCGAATCTAAAATTGATTATACTTTCGAGCGTCTCTTGGGCGGCGAAGAAAAATTTGCCAAAATCAGCCTGAAAGTCGAAGCGATCAACCCTTCTGAAGGCAATAAAATCACGTCACTTGTTCAGCCATCAAAAGAAGTCCAGCCTAACTGGATCACGGCGGCTCTTAATGGTCTTAAAGAGGCGGTCGAAGTCGGGCCTATCGCCAGTTATGCTATGGTGGGTCTTAAGGTAACAATTACATCATTGACCGGTAACCCTCAGTCGACCGACGAAATCGTCTGTAAGGCAGCGGCATCGCTGGCTTTCCGTGATTTAGTCAAAGCCGCGGATCAGGTCCTGCTGGAGCCGATGTTTAAACTAGAAGTTAATTGCCCTGATGAATTTGTAGGCAATATTGTGAGCGATATTAACTCTAGACGCGGTAAAATCCATAATATGACGGCAAAACCGTCAGGTGGGCAGGTTGTGGCAGCCGAAGTGCCCTTGGCGCAGCTGTTCGGTTATGCCACAGATGTGCGCAGCTTGTCTCAAGGACGTGCTTTTTTCAGCATGAACTTCCAGAATTACTCGCCGGTTCCGGCGAAAGTGAAGGCCGAAATATTAACTAAACTGGGTCGTTAGGCCGTTGTTTTTTAGCCTCAAACCACCCGGTTTGAGGCTGGCTTAACCCCTCGAAATCCCCTCTGAAAAAACAATTTATTTCCTGTTGACTCTAATCGTCGATTGTTAGATATTTTCGCTTCGGTTTATTTTAGCTACGGAAACCACCGCGCTATTTTCAGTCTTATTCGGGGCTGAATTCGGGCTAACCCAGCTCACAGCGGAGAATGGTTTTGACGGGCGAAAGAGGTAGAAAAAATGCAAAGTCAGAAGATTAGAATTAGGCTAAAAGCCTTTGATCATAAATTACTTGATCAATCGACAAAAGAAATCGTGGATACTGCTCGTCGTACTGGAGCTAAGGTTGCGGGACCAATCCCACTTCCTACACGTATTAACAGATTCACTGTTTTACGTTCTCCGCACGTAGATAAAAAATCTCGTGAGCAATTCGAAGTAAGAACACACAAAAGAATGTTAGACATTCTAGAACCAACTCAACAAACGATCGATCAATTAATGAAATTAGATCTTTCAGCGGGTGTTGACGTTGAAATTAAATTATCAGCTGAGTAGGAGGAATAGAAAATGTCTGAAACTACTCAAGGTTTAAAATTAAACGGTATCTATGCTTTCAAAGAAGGTATGGCTACAATCTATAACGACAAAGGTGAAGCTATTCCAGTAACGGTTCTACGTTACGAAACTTGGAAAGTTTCTCAAATCAAAACTAACGAAAAAGATGGCTACACAGCTGTTCAAATCGCTTCAGTTCCTAAAAAAGCTAAAAACTCTTCTAAAGCAGAAGTTGGTCACTTAAAAGGTGCAGGCTTTGAAACTGGCGCTCGTTTCGTTAAAGAAATCCGTCAAGACTTACCAGCAGATGTAAAACTTGGTGATTCAATCTCTATCGAGAGCTTAGCTCAAGGTGATTTCGTTAAATTAACTGCGAAATCTAAAGGTAAAGGTTTCCAAGGTTCTGTAAGACGTTGGAGCTTCGCGGGTGGTCCTGCTACTCACGGTTCTAAATTCCACAGAAGACCGGGTTCATCTGGTAACAGAACATGGCCAGGCCGTGTTATGCCAGGTAAGAAATTTCCAGGTCACTTAGGTGATGAGACTGTTACTGTACGTAACGTTCAAATCGTTGAGATCAACGCGCAAGACGGTGTTGTTCTTGTTAAAGGACCAGTTCCAGGCAGCAAAAATACTCTTGTGAAACTGGTTAAGGAGCAATAGTCATGGCTACAGTTAATGTACTTAATTGGAAAAAAGAAAAAGTTGGTTCACTTGAATTACAAGCGGACACTTTCGAAGTTGAAGTAAAAAAAGACGTATTACACACAGTTGTAAAATGGCAATTAGCTTGCCGTCGTCAAGGTACCCACATGACTAAAACAAAAGGTCTTGTGAGCGGTGGTGGTAAAAAGCCATTCAAACAAAAAGGTACTGGTAACGCACGTCAAGGTTCTACGCGTTCTCCATTAATGCCAGGCGGTGGTACTATGTTCGGTCCACAACCTCGTTCATATGGTTATGTTCTTCCTAAAAAAATGCGCAAAGTAGCTCTTAAAATGGCTCTTTCTCACTTATTTAAAGAAGGCAAATTAACAGTTGTAGATTCAATGGCTTCTGAAGGTAAAACAAACGAATTAAATAAACGTTTACAAACTTTCGGCGTTAAAAAAGCAGTTTTAGTTGATAAAGCAGCAGATGCAAAATTCAGCCGCGCAGCTAAAAACTTAGTTGATTACAAATACTCTCCAGTAGAGGGCTTAAATGTATTCGACTTATTAAAATACGACTACGCAGTTATCACTAAAGATTCGGTAGCTAAAATCATCGAAAGATGTTCTGCGGAATAATCGGAGTATAAAGTATGAAACAACATTTAAAATCTCCACTAATCACAGAGAAAAATACAGTTTTAGCAGAAGCTGGAACATACGTGTTCCAAGTTGATTTAACTTCTACAAAAGAACAAATCAAAAAAGAAGTTGAGACTGGTTTTAACGTTAAAGTTCAAAAAATCCGTACGGCAGTTTGCCGCGATGATATGCGCTATTCTAAATTCGGTCTTACAGTACCGAAAAAATGGAAGAAAGCTTACATCCAGCTAGCTCCGGGCCAAAAAATTTCATTATTTGAGGGAGCATAATCATGGGTTTAAAAGTATTTGGATCTAGATCACATGCAAGCCGCGGAATGGTTGGATTTGATTTCTCTGAAATCACGAAAACTACTCCAGAGAAATCATTAACAGTTTCTCTTAAGAAAAAATCTGCTCGTAATAACACGGGTATGATCACTGTTCGTCACGTAGGTGGCGCACACAAACGTAAATATCGTTTAATCGATTTCAAACGTACTAAATTAGAAGTTCCAGCTAAAGTTGTTGCGATCGAGTACGATCCAAACAGAACTTGCCGTATCGCTCTAATCTCTTACGCTGACGGTGAGAAAGCTTACATCTTAGCTCCAGTGGGCTTAAATGTAGGTGACACTGTTCAATCGAGCGATAAAGCCGATATTAAACCAGGTAACTGCTTAACAGTTTCTGCTATCCCAGTTGGTACTGTGATTCACAATGTTGAATTACGTCCAGGCAAGGGGGGCCAAATTTGCCGTGGCGCAGGTGCTTCTGCAACTTTAGCTGGTAAAGGCGATAAATACTGCCAAGTACGTTTACCGTCTGGCGAATTAAAACAAATTTTATCAACTTGTAAGGCTTCAATCGGCCAAGTTGGTAACACTGATAACGAAAACATCAAACTTGGTAAAGCCGGTCGCTCTCGTTGGAGAGGTATCAGACCTACAGTGCGCGGTATGGCTATGAATCCAGTAGACCATCCATTGGGTGGTGGTGAAGGTGTGGGTAAAGGTCATCACCCAGTTACACCTTGGGGCGTGCCTTGTAAAGGTTACAAAACACGTCATAACAAACGTACTGATTCATCAATCATTAAACGTCGTAAGTAGGGAGTAGGATAATGGCACGTTCAGTAAAAAAAGGTCCTTTTATCGATTTGCACTTAGCTAAAAAAGCTGAGACTGCTATCCAAAAAAATGACAAGAAAGTAATTAAAACATGGTCTAGACGTTCTACGATCTTCCCTGAGTACGTTGGATTGACTTTTGCTGTACATAACGGCAGAAAGTTTGTTCCAGTATACGTTTCAGAAAACATGATTGGTCATAAACTTGGCGAATTTGCGCCAACTAGAACTTTCGCAGGTCACGCTGAGAAAAAAGCTGCTCCAGCAGCTCCAGCGAAGAAGTAGGAATTGAGATATGGAAGCTAAAGCATCTTTAAAATATGCAAGAGTTGGAGCTCAGAAAGCTCGCTTAGTTGCTGATGTCGTTCGCGGCAAGTCAGTTGACGAAGCTCTTAAAGTTTTGACAGTTATGAACAAGAAAACTGCTGTATTGATCAAAAAATTAATCGAATCAGCAGTTGCGAATGCGGATTACAAAAAAACTATGGCAGTTGATAAGCTAGTGGTTAAAAAAATCACAGTAGACGGCGGTCCAGTGTTAAAACGTTTCCGTCCAAGAGCGCAAGGTCGTGCTTTTGGTGTTCGTAAAAAATTAAGCCACATCAACGTAGTATTGGGAGAGAAATAATAATGGGACAAAAGGTTCATCCAATTGGATTAAGAGTTGGTGTTATTAGATCTTGGGATTCTCGTTGGTACGCTAAAGGAAACACGTACTACGAAAATATCCACGAAGACATTAAATTAAGAAAATACTTAAAAACGAAGCTAAAACACGCTGGTGTTGCTAAAATCGAAATCGAGCGCGCGGCTAATAAAGTTAAACTTATTATCCACACAGCTCGTCCAGGTGTAGTTATCGGTAAAAAAGGTACAGGCATTGATACTTTAAAAGCTGACGTTCAAAAATTAACAAAGAACGAAGTTTTCTTAAGCATTCAAGAAGTTCGTAAACCAGATACAGAAGCTCAATTAGTTGCGGAATCAATCGCAATGCAATTAGAGAAACGTATCTCTTGGAGACGTGCTCTTAAAAAATCAATCGCAGCAGCTATCAAAGGCGGCGTGCGTGGTATCAAGATCCGTGTATCAGGTCGTTTAGACGGTGCGGAGATCGCACGTTCTGAATGGTATAACGAAAAGTCAGTTCCTCTTCACACATTACGTGCTGATATCGACTACGGAACTGCAGAAGCATTAACTGCGTACGGCATTATCGGTATGAAAGTATGGATCTACAAAGGTGACATCCTTTCTGCTGCTCAGGTTCAGGAGGTAAATCGTGTTAAGTCCTAAACGTGTTAAATGGAGAAAGCAATTCATCGGCCGCTCTAGAGGCTTAGCTACTCGTGGCTCAACTCTAGACTTTGGTGATTTCGGTTTACAAGCAACTGAATCAGGTATGTTAACTGCACGTCAATTAGAAGCGGGTCGTATTGCGATCGCGCGTACTATTAAACGTGGTGGTAAAATCTGGATCCGCGTGTTCCCAGATCTTCCAGTAACTAAAAAACCTGCTGAGACTCGTATGGGTAGCGGTAAAGGTAATCCTGAGTTTTGGGTATCTAAAGTTTTACCTGGTCGCATCTTATTCGAAATGAACGGTGTAACTAAGGAACAAGCTCAAGAGGCGTTTTTAAGAGCGGCTCACAAGTTACCTTTCAAAACTAAATTTTTAGAGAGAGCGTAATTATGAAATTCGCAGATATCGAAAACAAATCGTTAAAAGAATTAATCAAACAAAAACAAGACTTAACGTCTCAATTGTTTGAAATGAAAATGAAAAACTCTCTAGGTCAATTGGCAAACCCAGTTCAGATCAGAGTAGTTAGAAAAAACATTGCTCAAATTAATACAGCAATTGTTAAGAAAAGCGTAAGGTAGGTAAAACATGGCTGCTAAGGCAACAACGAGCGGAAAACAACCGACTAAAACAGTTAGTACTCGAGGCCGTAGAGTTGAATTACAAGGTGAAGTGATTGCGAACAAAATGGAAAAAACTATTTCGGTATTAGTTTACAGAATGGTTCGCCACGCTAAATACGGAAAATACATCCGTAAATCTTCTGTAATCAAAGCTCACGATGAGAAATCAACTGCAAAAGTGGGCGATACGGTAACTATTCATGAAACTAAACCAATCAGCAAAACAAAACGCTGGGCACTGACTTCAGTGTTAAACACAACGAAGTAATAGGGCAGGAGTAGTTTTATGATTCAAATGCAATCTAAATTAAACGTAGCTGATAACTCTGGTGCAAAAGAAGTAATGTGTATCAAAGTGTTGGGTGGTTCAAAAAGACGTTTTGCACACATTGGTGACGTAATCGTTGTTTCAATCCGCGATGCAATCCCAACTGCAAAAGTTAAGAAAGGTGACGTTGCGAAAGCCGTTATCGTTCGTACAGTTCATAAATTAAGAAGACCAGACGGCAGTTATATCCGCTTCGATGATAACTCTGCAGTTTTAATCAATGCGAATAAAGAGCCAATCGGAACTCGTATTTTTGGTCCAGTAGCGAGAGAGTTAAGAGCGAAACAGTTCGTTAAGATCGTTTCTCTAGCTCCGGAAGTATTATAGTAGAGGTTTGAAATGCGTTTAAAAGAACAATACCAAAAAGAAATCGTTCCTCACTTAATCAAAAAACAAGGCTACAAAAGCGCTATGCAAGTACCTCGTTTAGATAAAATCGTTATCAGCGTTTGTACCTCTGATGCGGTTCAAAACCCTAAAATCGTTAACGGTATCGTTGATGAGATCTCTGCAATTGCCGGTCAAAAAGCAGTTGTTACTAAAGCTAAAAAAGCGATCTCAAACTTCAAGTTAAGAGCTGGGATCCCTATCGGTGTTCGCGTTACATTACGTCGTGACCGTATGTGGTCTTTCTTAGATCGTTTACAAACTTTAGCGTTACCTCGCGTACGTGACTTCCGTGGTTTACCAAATAAAGGTTTTGATGGCCGTGGTAACTACAATATGGGTTTAAAAGAACAAATCGTATTCCCGGAAATCAACTTCGATAAAATTGAAAAAATTCGTGGTATGAACATCACTATCTGCACAACTGCAGGTACTGACAATGACGGTCGTGCATTACTAGAAGCATTAGGCTTACCGTTCAGAAAGTAATTGAAGGATTAATATGGCAAGAAAATCAAGTGTTGTAAAAAACAATAAAAGAAAAGCTACTTCAAACAAGTACCGTGCTTACCGTAAAGAATTACGTGAAAAAGCGGTTAACTTTAATCTTTCTGACGATGAAAGAGCTGAAGCACGTAAGAAATTACAAGCTTTACCTAAAAACACTAATCCAAACCGCGTAATCACTCGTTGTGAACTTACTGGTCGCCCTCGTGGTAACTACCGTAAATTCGGATTATGCAGAATGGTATTCAGACAATTAGCTCTTGAAGGTAAACTTCCAGGCGTAACGAAAGCTAGCTGGTAGGAGTCGCAATGGATACAGTAGCACAAATGTTAACAATCATCAGAAACGGTTCTTCGGCAAAACTTGAAAAAGTTGATATGCCTTCTTCTAAATTAAGAGAGAACTTAGCAAAAATTCTAGCAGATACTGGTTACATCAGAAGCTTCAAAGTAGCTAAAGATTCAAAACAAGGTATCATGAGAATTTACTTAAAATATGACGATGCAGGTGTTCCAGCAATGACGGAGATCCAAAAGGTTAGCCGTCCTGGTAAGCGCTCATACGTTCACGCAGCTGACGTTCCAAGCGTTCGCTCTGGAACTGGTATGTGCATCCTGAGCACAAACAAAGGTTTACTAACTGGTAACGAAGCCAAAAAACAAAATGTTGGCGGCGAATTACTAGCAGTAGTTTGGTAGGTAGAAGATGTCGAGAATTGGTAAATACCCAGTACAAATCGATGACAAAGCAACGGTAACAGTTGCTGGTCAAAACGTGACTGTTAAAGGTGCGAAATCATCTTTAACATATAAATTAGATAAAAAAATCACTGCTAAAGTTGATGGTAAAACAGTTGTTTTAACTCGCGCTGATGATTCTAAAACTTCTAAATCATTACATGGTTTATACAAAGTTTTAATCGCTAACGCAGTTAAAGGTGTAACTACAGGTTTCACTAAAGCTCTTGAAATGCACGGCGTAGGTTACCGTGGCACAGTAAATGGCAAAAAATTAGAACTTGCATTAGGTTACTCTCATCCTGTGATTTTCGATATCCCAGAAGGTATCGAGATCAAAGTTGATAAACAAACTACAGTAAGCGTAACTGGTGCTGATAAAGCATTAGTTGGCCAAGTTGCAGCTAAAATCAGAAGCTTCCGTCCACCAGAGCCATATTTAGGTAAAGGTGTTCGTTATGTTGGTGAACATATCAGACGTAAAGCCGGTAAATCTGCTGGTAAATAGAGGATAATATGAAATTAAATTTTTCTAAAAAAACATCTTCAAAAGTTGTAAATCGTTTGAAGAAAAAAATCAGAATCAGAAAAGTTGTTAAAGGTACTTCTGAAAGACCTCGTTTATGTGTGTTCCGCTCTGGCTCACACATCTACGCGCAAATCATTAATGATGATGCACAAACAACTATTCTTTCAGTATCTTCTTTATCTGCTGAATTAAAAAATGGTAACAAAGAAGCTGCTAAAACAGTTGGTAAAAAAATCGCTGAAGAAGCTAAGAAAAAAGGAATCGCGAACGTAGTATTCGATCGTAACGGTTTCGTTTATCATGGCCGTGTACAAGCATTAGCAGATGGAGCCCGCGAAGGCGGACTTAACTTTTAAGAGAGGGTCATGTGGATAAAGCATTAGTAAACGAATTAGAAGAAAAAGTAGTTGCTATCAACCGCGTAACAAAAGTTGTTAAGGGTGGTCGTAGATTCTCTTTCGCAGCTCTAGTAGTTGTGGGTGATAAGTTAGGTCAAGTTGGTTTCGGTAGCGGTAAAGCAGGCGAAGTTCCTGAAGCTATTGGTAAAGCAACACGCTCTGCTAAAAAACAATGCAGTGGCGTTAACCTTAAAGACGGTACGATCCCTCACGAAGTGATCGGTAAATTCGGATCAGCTAAAGTGATCATGAAACCAGCAGCAGCAGGTACTGGCGTTATCGCTGGTGGTGCGGTGCGTGCGGTTCTTGAATCAGTTGGTGTTAAAGACATTTTAACTAAATGTGTTGGTACTCGTAACCCTCACAATGCGGTTAGAGCGACTTTAGACGGTCTTAAACAGCTTAAGAAAGCTAGCGCGCAAGCGTAATAGGAGTCTGTCATGGCTAAAAAATTTCAAGTTACTTTAAAAAAATCGATGATTGCTTGCTCTGAAACTCAAAGAATGACTGTAAAAGGTCTTGGTTTAAGAAAAATCAACTCGACAATCGAGTTAGCTGATAACGCAGCTAACCGTGGCCAACTTTTCAAAATTCAACACTTAGTTGAAATTAAAGTTGTTAAATAAGTTTAAGAGGAAGTTATGAGTTTATTAAATCAATTAGCTCCAAAAGAAGGCTCTACTCACTACCGTAAACGTGTAGGTCGCGGTATCGGTTCTGGTATCGGTGGTACTTCTGCTAAAGGTCATAAAGGTCAATTAGCACGTACTGGCGGACGCGTTCGTCGTGGTTTCGAGGGTGGTCAAACTCCGTTATCTCGTCGTTTACCTAAATTCGGTTTCACAAACGTGATGTTTGCTACGAAATACGAAGAGGTTACATTAGCAGCTTTAAATAAATTTGACGGTTTAGTTGATGCGGCTGTGCTTTACAAAGCTGGCTTAATCAAGAAAAATTCAAAGTTTAAAGTATTAGCTAAAGGCGAACTTAAAAAAGCCATTACTTTAAAAGCTGATTTTATTAGCAAATCTGCGCAAGCAGCTATCGAGAAACTTGGCGGTAAAGTTGAGTTAGTACCGGTTAAAGCTACTTACGCTAGACCAGCAAAAGAAAAAAAAGCTAAAAAGAAATAAGGATTTAGGTCTAATATAGAAAGAGTTTCGATTTAAAGTCGAAATTTTACAGCTTAGACCTAAAAACAGTTCTACAAAGAATCTAGACCCGAAAGGGTCTATTCTTGCGTGTGGAACATGAATAATGATCCAAGAGGATCTTAAAAAGACGAAAGAGGCAGAAGAGTGGCTCAACAAGTTAACGACAACAAAGGTGCGAATTCTTTAAGATCGAAAATCCTATTTACTTTGTTCTGTTTAGCGATTTACAGAATTGGTGTTCATATCCCAACTCCTGGAGTTGATGGTAACGCTGTTTCTGAATTTTTTAACTCACAAAATCGCGGAATTTTCGGCTTATTTAATACCTTCACCGGTGGTGCGTTAGAGCAATTCTCAATCTTCGCATTGGGTATCATGCCTTACATCTCTGCTTCGATTATTTTCCAATTATTAACTTCAGCAATCCCTTACTTAGAGCAACTTAAAAAAGAAGGCGATTCTGGACGTAAAAAAATCACTCAATACACCAAATACGCAACAATCGTGTTAGCTGTTATCCAAGGTTACGGCATGAGTACTTGGTTAGCGAGCCAATCTTTACCAGACGGCCGTATGTTAATTTCAGGCGGTATGTTAGGTATCTATTATTTTAAATTTATGACTATCATTACTTTGGTTGCAGGTACTGCCTTTGTAATGTGGTTAGGTGACCAGATCTCTGAGCGTGGTATCGGTAACGGATCTTCAATGATTATCTTTACAGGTATCGCAGCAGGTATCCCTGCTGGTGCGCAACAATTATTCCAATTAGTTGGATCTGGCGAATTACAATTTATCGTAGCTATCTTGTTATTATTATTCATGGTGGCAACTATCTTTGCGGTTATCTATATGGAAGTTGCGCAACGTCGTATCACCATCCAGTACTCTCAGCGTTTGGCTAATGGCGGTATGACTTCAGCGGCGACCAGCCACTTACCGGTTAAAATCAACTTCCCGGGCGTTATTCCGCCGATCTTTGCCTCGTCTTTATTGATGTTCCCAGCTACTTTAGCACAATTTACGAACGTGGCTTGGGTTAAAGCTATGTCTGAATCGATCAATCCAAACGGTATCGTATTCAACATTATCTTCGTTGCTTTAATTATCTTTTTCTCATTCTTTTATACAGATATCGTTTTTAATGCTGACGAAGTTTCTGAGAACTTAAAAAAGACTGGCGCTTTCGTTCCAGGTATCCGTGCCGGTAAATCAACAGCTGAATTTATTCGTTATGTTTTAGATCGTATCAACGTTTTAGGTTGTTTCTACCTTTGCGTGATCTGTGTTCTTCCCGGTCTATTGGTACAAAGCTTTGGTATCCCGTTCTATTTCGGTGGTACAAGCTTACTAATCCTTGTTGGTGTAGCTATTGATACATCTCAACAAATCCAATCTCACTTATTAACTCAAAAATACGACTCGTTCTTAAAAGGTACGAAAATCCGTAGCAGAAGGGTTCAATTCTAATGAACATTTTGTTCATCGGAGCCCCGGGCTCAGGTAAAGGGACTCAGTCTCGTGAACTTATCGAGAAGTTTGGCTTTTTGCAGCTGAGCACAGGGGACCTTTTACGCGGAGCTATTAAAAATAAAACAGAATTGGGTTTAAAGGCCCAGGGTTTTATGGATGCCGGTAAATTGGTTCCGGATGAATTAATGTTAGGTTTGGTCTCTGACTACCTAACAACCAATAAGGGTAAATCGATCATTTTTGACGGTTACCCGAGAACCGTTGTGCAAGCACAAAGTTTAGGCAAATTGCTTGAAACTCAAGGTTCTAAAATCGATAAAGTTTTTTATTTTAAGATCAACCCTCAGATCTTAATCGATCGCTTAACAGGGCGTCGTACGTGTGCAAACTGCGGAGAGATTTACCATATTCGCACTAAACCTTCTTCAAAAGGTGATAAATGTGAAAAATGCGGTGGTGATCTAGTGCACAGAAAAGACGACCATGCTGATGTGATCTCAGAGCGGCTCAAACAATTTGAAGATAATACAGGCCCTACAATAGAGTTCTATTCTAAGGCGGGTAATATGGTGAATGTCGATGGCGACCAACCACCTGAAAAGGTCTTCAACGAAATTAAAAAGACACTGGCGCTTTAACGGCTAAGACCGGATCACCCCGGGTTCTGGTTTTTAAAGTAAAAAGTGGCTCAAACTTGTTTGAGCATAGGTAAGGCAAGTGCATTCGCACAATGTCAAATTTATGCTAGACATAACAATCATTAATGTTATAACAAGCTCTTTTATTTAGAGTTTTGTTATTGTGAGGAACTTATGAAAGTTAGACCGTCGGTCAAAAAAATTTGTAACAAATGTAAAGTAATTAAACGTAAAGGCGTTATCAGAGTTATCTGTGAGAATGCTAAACACAAACAGAGACAGGGGTAATAGAACATGGCTCGTTTAATGGGTATTGACTTACCAAGAAATAAACGCGTTGAAGTAGCATTGACTTATATCTATGGTATCGGTCGTCCTCGCGCAAAATCAATCTGCGCTCAAGTAGGTATCCCTGCTGATCTACGCACTGATGCTTTAACGGATGAACACATTGCAGGAATGCGTGCGCTTATCGAAGCGAACTTTAAAGTTGAAGGTGATTTACGTCGTGACATCGGTCAAGCGATCAAACGTTTAACTGATATCAACTGCTACCGTGGTACTCGTCACCGTAAAGGTCTTCCAGTACGTGGTCAAAATACGCGTTCAAATGCGAGAACTCGTAAAGGACCTAAGAAAACTGTCGCGAACAAGAAAAAAGCAGTCTAGTTAGGTAGGATGAAATAATGGCTACACCACAAGAAAATAAAGATAAAAAAGTAACTAAGAAAAAAGTTAAAAAGAATGTTGTTCAAGGACAATGTCATATCAACGCTGGTTTCGGTAATGTGATCATCACTTTTACTGATATGAACGGTGATACAGTATCTTGGTCATCTGCAGGGCACTTAGGTTTCAAAGGTTCTCGTAAAGGGACGCCTTTCGCAGCTCAAGTAACTTGTGAAGACGCTGCTAAAAAAGCAATGGAACAAGGTATGAAATCTGTTGATGTATATTTAACTGGCCCGGGTGCAGGTCGTGAACCAGCTATCCGTGCTTTAGCCGGAACAGGAATGAGAGTTTTATCTCTTAAAGACGTAACACCAGTACCACATAACGGTTGCCGTCCTCCTAAACGTAGAAGAATTTAATCGGAGTAAGATATGAGTTGTGTAAATAGTTCTGTATGTAAGTTATGCCGCAGAGAAAATACTAAGTTATTCTTAAAAGGTGACAGATGTTTCACTGACAAATGTGCTTTTGAAAGAAGACCATATCCTCCAGGACAACATGGTCAATCAAGACTAAAGTTTTCTGAGTACGCATTACAATTAAGAGAAAAACAAAAAGCTAAACGTTATTATGGTCTTTCTGAAAAACAATTTAGAAAATACTTCCATAGTGCAGATGCCTCTAAAGGAATCACTGGTACTGAGTTACTAAGATTCTTAGAGTTAAGACTTGATAACGTAGTCTATACCCTTGGGTATGCTAATTCTAGAAGAGAAGCGAGACAATTGATCGGTCACAACCACTTCTTAGTTAACGGTAAACGTGTAAATATCGCGTCTTACATCGTTAAAAAAGGTGATGTTGTTGAAGTAGCTCAAGCAAGCAGAGAAGTTACGAAAGTACAAGCCGGCATCCAAGCCGTTGCACGTCGTACTATTCCTAGCTGGTTAGAAGCGGATCACGCAGCTTTCAAAGGTACAGTTAAAGATGTTCCTGCGAGAGACGAAATTTCAATTCCAGTAGAAGAAAGCATGATCGTTGAGTACTACTCACGATAATAAAGGGGTGTAGGGATGCAAGAACATTATTTTAAATTCTGGAGAGAGTTGATC
Source organism: Bdellovibrio sp. SBM16 (assembly GCF_056175625.1). NCBI lineage: Bacteria > Pseudomonadati > Bdellovibrionota > Bdellovibrionia > Bdellovibrionales > Pseudobdellovibrionaceae > Bdellovibrio > Bdellovibrio sp. SBM16. The sequence goes on from NZ_JBJKJG010000001.1 coordinate 288,881, forward strand.
AAACCTAAAGGTTTCGAGATCGAAAGAGACACTCAGACTTCTGAGTACTCTAAGTTCATCGTTAAGCCTTTAGAAAGAGGTTTTGGTGTAACTCTTGGAAATTCTTTAAGAAGAATTTTATTAAGCTCTATGATGGGATCTGCGGTTACTGCTGTAAAACTTGATGGAGTTTTACATGAGTTCTCTACGATGCCAGACGTTTTAGAAGATGTTTCAGACATCATCTTAAACCTTAAACAAGTTCGTTTCAGACAGCACTCTGCTGAAACGTTCACACTACGTATTAACAAAAAAGGTCCAGGCGTTGTAACGGCTGCGGATATCGTAACTAACGATAAAATCGAAGTTCTAAATCCACACCAGCACATTGCAACTCTTGGTAACAACGGAAACTTCAATGCAGAATTAATCGTGGCTTACGGCCGTGGTTACTCTCCAGTTGAAAACAGAAGCGAACAGTTATCAGTAGGCTACATCGCCGTTGATGCTCTTCACTCGCCAATCCGTAAAGTAAACTACGCAGTTTCAAATGCGCGTGTTGGTCAACGTACTGATTACGATGCATTAACGTTAGAAGTATGGACTGATGGTTCTATTAAGGCTGACGAAGCAGTTTCTTTAGCTTCTAAAATCTTAAAAGAGCAATTACAAATCTTCTTAACTTTCGATGAATCTTTAGAGCCTTCTGATGAAATCAAATCAATGGGTTCTTCTTCGTTGAATGAAAACTTATTCAGATCAGTTGATGATCTTGAATTAAGCGTACGTTCTGCAAACTGCTTGAAAAACGCTAACATCCGTTACATCGGTGAATTAGTTGTTCGTTCAGAGGCAGAAATGCTTAAAACTAAAAACTTCGGTCGTAAATCTTTAAATGAAATTAAAGAGATCTTAGTTGAAATGGGCTTAGGTTTAGGGATGAAAATCGAGGGATGGCCACCTCCAGGATGGGATCCAAATGTTCCGCCTGTTAAACGTGAATCGTAATTTTTAGAGGTATATTGAAATGGCATCACATCGTCGTTTAGTAAAACATTTTAGTCGTAAATCTGGCCCACGTAAGGCTTTATTACGTGGTCTTATGAACTCTTTAGTTGAGCACGGTCGTATCAAAACGACTGTAACTCGCGCGAAAGAAGTTAAACGTCACATTGAAAGAGCAATCACACTTGGTAAAAAAGGTGATTTAAATTCAATCCGTCTTTTAGTTTCTCGCTTAGCTAACCAAGAGTCAGCTTTATCAATCGTTAAAAACATCTCTCCACGTTTTAAAGAGCGTGCTGGCGGTTACACTCGCGTGATCAAAATTGGTCGTCGCCCAGGTGATACTGCTGAGATGGCTTTCTTAGAATTCGTAGACTACGATTTCAAAGCTAAAGTTGCTCCAACTACAAAAGCAGCTAAAGGTGAAAAGAAAGCTGATAAAGCCGCTGACAAAGCAGCTAGCAAAGCTAAAAAAGCTTCTGCAGTTACTGCAGCTAAAGCGAAAAAAGCAGTTCGTAAAATCCAAAACAAATCTCGCCAAGCTTCTCAAGCCGCAGCAAGATAGTTTTGTCGCGCTAAAACGCGCTACGAAAATTAGTTCAGAACTAAAAAAAGCCTCGGTGGAAACACTGGGGCTTTTTTATTTTGGGCATCGTATATACCACTCTCCGAAATTATTGCTATAGTTGATAGATATGAAAGCTAAATTGTTAATTTTATTTCTGGTTATCGGGGTACTTGTTACCGGTGGCGTATTTTATCTAAAGAATTATTATTTCTATTCAACGAACAAAGCTGAAAAAATCGAAGATGCCCAGATGAGTATTGAGCAGACCATGGGGTTGATTTCTGAGAACCGCGAAAACTTTCAGACTTACGAAGGTAAAGTGATCTCAAGTGATCGGTTGCCGTTAATGCCGGATACGACCAAGACTGAAAAGCTCATTATCCATTTCTGGGCTTCGTGGTGTGATCCTTGTATTAACGAAATTCCTGAGCTTCTGGCCTATTTAAAGCTTCATGGTGATGCGATAAAGGCCGGAACCTTACGTATTGTGCTGGTATCGGTAGATTACGAACTGGTGGCTATAGAGAAGTTTTTAAAAAGCTTTCCTGAACTAAATGCCGCAGCTTATCTGCAGCTCTGGGATCCGGAAGGGTATTTACAGAAAAGCTTTAATATCGATCGCTTACCGGCGACGATCATCATACATCAAAAGCCGATCGATGCCAGTGGTCGTATTGTTGAGCGCTACATGGCGGTCGTGGACTGGAAACGCATGCCCTAAGCGGTGATCTGCACGTTTAGTACAAATCACGTTGCGTGTAGATCTTAAAAATCGGATCGAGTGTTCCGTCCTGTACGTTTGGTAAGTTGTAATCGGTATAATTTACTAAATCGCCGGAGTTGTTTTCAACACGGAAGCCAAACTTCCATTTAGAGCGCTTTGTAGAAAAATCAAAATACTGCTGGTGCTGAACGCCTTGGCTGTGTTGGGTAGCTTGGTGGCCGGTTTCTACGCGAAAACGGTTGCGGGTAAACTTAAACCCACAATCAAGTTGTAGACGGGCTTCAAGGCTTTTCAAAGTCGTATGAGGCAAATTACTCGTGCGAAAACCAGATTGAAGCTCGACTGTCTTTTGACAAGCATCTGAATCTTTGTGAAAGCTTTTGGCTAAACCCATATATACACCTACGAGTAGTCCATCGCGATCACCCTGGCCGTCAGAGATAAGAACTGGGTCTTTTGTTGTTCCGCTGCTAAAGGCATTAATCAGATTATGAAAAGCGACTTGTTGGTTTGAACCTTGTAAATAATTTGTTCTGGATGTTGAATCAAGCTCGATCCAGCCTGCTTCAGCTTTCCAGAAATACATTTTGTTTTCAGGTTTATGCGAAACAACTAATTTTAGAATATTTTCGTTCGTAAAGTATTGTTTAATTTTATTATCTTTTGGATCTGATGATAATTCGCCCTCAACAGGAGTGGTGTATAGATCAGTCGTGTAACTGAATGTTAAGCTATAATCGTTTGGTAGATCGCCGATCACCTTAAATTCTAAGCCGTGGGTGTAGCCAAAATCATCAGGATTTTTTTTGACACCGACAATGCGAAGTAAATTTAAATCGTTCGTTAAAGCCAGATAAATTGAAACAGGAATTGCCGGTTGATTGTTCGGCATCGAGAAAGCGTCATTTAAAGCCTGTTGTAACTCTGTCGGCGCATCGCTGGTTTTGGCGTAGTCTAAACGGATAAAGCTGATTGTGTCGCTAGCTGAAGTCGTTTTTGTGAACGGCGCTGGTTGAGGTGTTTGAGCCTCTGTAGTTAAAGCTGAGCTGGTTGCAATAGTGATGGCTAACAAGAGTTTAACAACGTTTTTTTTCATATAGGTTATCTCAATGCGATTTTTAGTCCAACAGCTTGTGCAAATGGGTAGCGAGAATGCGCGTTTAAATACTCATGTAATGCATTTAAAGAGTTTATTTCCAGAATTAGCGGCGATAGCCAAAGATAGACTGCCTAAGGTTAGTTCGGGGAGCAATTATCGGCATACAGCAGGTGGAGTTAGAAAGTATGGACACCTTGTTATTGCAAACGAAACAAGGTGTCTCAAAATGAGATTTTCAAAAGTCGGGTGACTAGGTGCACCTACTGGCAGGTGATTGATTGAACCGAGTAAATACCCCAGTCTTTTGCATCGTGGTCGTAGGCAGATGCAAGCAGAGTTTGCGCCGTTACTTTGTAGGTATCGAAAACGCCTTGATCGATTTTTACGGTTAATTCTAACTCAGTAGTGAAGTAGTAATCCGTGATGCCCTGATCTACTTGATCTGCGATAACAGAGCTAGAGATTTGCGTTAGTTTGCCACGGTTAACCTGGCAGGCTTCGAGGCTGGCTTTTTTAAGCATCGCTTGGTGGCGAGCCTCGTATTGAGAATTTAAAACTTCAGCCTGAGCAGAAGTTGCTAGTAATAAAGCGGCAGCTAAAACGATTGTTTTCATGGGGGTCTCCTCGTGTTTTTTTAGATTTAATACCACAGATTGAGTGATTCAAGTGTCAGGGTTTGGTTTGGATGTAATTATTGCACTTTTCTTGTCGGTTGTTGTTTGCTTTGTGATGCAAAAAGCTAAAAAGCCCTCTGTAAGGAGGGCTTTTTTTAAGTTTGGTAATTTTTTTGACAGTAAAAAATCAGGCGGCGTTTAAAAGCCGAATTTCTTTTTCAGATCGTCGGCAGCTTTTTTGGCTTTATCTTGTAATTGATTCTTAGCTTTGTTTTCTAAGTCTTTTTTTGCCTGTGCGATTTTTTCATCGGCAATGTTTTTTTGTGCATCAAGCTTAGCCTGGGCTTCGTTAACATTGCCGACGTAACCTTTGGTTAAGGTGGCAATCTGTTTTTCGATTTCGCCTTTTACTTTGCCGATTTCATTATCGATCTTAAGTTTGATCTCTTTGTTAAGCTCATCGATCTTTTGTTTTACACTGGCGCTTAAAGCATCCTGTAGTTTATCACCCAGTGACGACGAAACATCGACATCAAGGCTAGATAATGAGCCCTTGGCTTCGGCCTTAAGATCAAACGTATTTACCTGCGCAAAGGCGTTTTTAAGAATCTCTTCAACCACTTTTTCTTTGGCTGATAAATCAAACTGTACACCGTTAAAGGTATTAACCAAACCGATATTGTAAGATTTAAAACCTTCGGTGGCCGCGCGGGCTGCGATATTGATTGATGCCTGAGGCATAGTGATCGCGCCGTCGTTGTTTTTCATTAACTGGATAGCCTGCAGTGGGTAGCTGGCTACCGCGAATTCCAGACCGGCTGCCGGTTCATTTTTTAAATTATTTAAAAACGCATCGACTTTTAGACCGCGGATATTTTTCGATTTAAAATCACCGGCCACGTGCATTTCGGTCTGTTTGCCGATCTGGCGCTGGTTTGAGGTGATATTCTGGATCACACCCGACAGGTCACCGTAATCAACCTGGGCATTAGATTTTGAGCTTACTTTTACTTTCTGGATCCACACCAGCGGGTAACCATTGGTCACCGGGAATTCGTAAGTGATACCTTCAGCGCGCGGGTGCGGCTGAATAGTTTCGTCGTCTTCGGGTTTAACTTCTTTTTTCTTCTGGCCGCCGGCTAACAGTTTTTTCGTATCCAGATTTTCGTTCACCATTTTTGAATACTTAGGCGGTAGGTATTTTTCGGCCAATTTATTGATTTTATCCAGCTTGGCGATGTACGGGTTTAAGTAATCCATGAAAATTGATTTAGCGATTTGTTTCGAATCAATCTTTGGAATCTTCATGTGATCTTTAATCGAAGCTACGTCAGCTTTGATTTGTTCGTCTAGAGATTTGTAATCAGTTTTGATCGAAGCTAAGTCAGCGTTAAATTCGTTCTTGGTGTCATTAACGATTTTAATTTTGCCTTCGACTTCGGCTTTAAGTGCGTTGAACTGCTTAACAGAAGCATCTAATTCCTGCGGAGTTTTAAAATCTTTTACTTTAATTGCTTCAAATTTAGTTTTGTAAGCTTTAAAATCAGCCTCTGTCGGAAGCGTTTTGATTTTAGCATCCCAGTCTTTTTGTTTGCTTTCCCATTTGGCTTTTAAATCATTGGCCATCTTTTTGGAAAGAAGCTTTTCTTCAATACCAGCTAACTGTGCTTTGTAGTCGCCGGTTTGCAGGAACGCCGATAAATCCCCGAGTAAGTTGCCTTTGCCTTTTTCATCGATTTTACCGATGGCTTTATCCTTAACTTCGTCTACCATACTTGGCTCATTCGAAGGCGGCGGCGGCGGTGCAACTTTTCCGCGGTATTTACGTTTCGACATGAACTGCACGTTTTCAACAGCCATTTCTTCGACAACAAACTTTAGGCGTAACAAGGCATCCCAGTTTATATCAAAGCGGATAGAGCCCAGTTCGATGCTGTTAAAGTCTGGTTGCTCGGAGCTGGTGATTTGTACGCCTGAAATAGCCACATTACCTTTAAGGAATGAGCTTTCGAAGCTACTGATATTAACCTCTGAGCCCAGGGCTTTGTAGCCGCCCCACTCAAGAGCTGATTTCATATGGGTGTCGAAAAACAATTTAAAATAAACCGCAAACAGGGCAACAATGATAAAAAATGGAATCACCGCGCTCCAGCGGATAAGTCCGCCTTCTTTGTATGCTTTTGCCTTCTGCGAATTGTTTGGTTGCTGAGTAGTGTCTGTCATAAATATTCGCGCCTCTAACTAGTTTCCGTAAAGATCGTTATATTTTGTGTACCAAAGATAAAACTTACTGGCTGTCAGGGCTTTATAAGCTTTTGTCTGTTCGAATTTAGCGACAACCGAAGTGCGGTATTTTTTTACGGCATAAGCAAAGAAGAAATATAAAAACGGGCTTAGTAATAACGCCACTAAAAAACTTCCCATAACGATAGAATTGTTAAAGCGTGTGTAAGGGATTAGCGGAATATTGTAGAGCTGGGTGTAGATCGGGCGCATTGACGGAGCTTCTAAAGCCCATTGGCCCAGAGAGTTGGCCAGGGGATCGATTAAAAAAGCGACGAATTTAAAAACGAATGCCGACAGGAAAGCAGCACCGAATTGCACGCGGAAGAAAAATAAAATCGTCAGGATTAAAAACGTCTGCAGTGAGAAGAACGGGGAGAAACCTAAAAAGGCTCCCAGTGTTAACCCCCAGGCAATCTGTGCTGTGCCGTTTTCTGAGTGCAGCATTTTGATCAGATTTAAGAGTTGTTTTAAAAGTATGGTCATTGGTTTACCTTTCTTTTTTATTTTTTCTATTTAAATTTTTTGCTTAAGGGGTTCTGGTACTTCTGCTTTATGGCTTTTCTTAGAGGTCGCAAAAAAGTAGCCACCTGGTAATGCAGTGATCAGCATAAAAAATTGCATTAGACTTACACCGGTTGTAATGGCCGTTGCGGTCGGGATGCTGATCAGGGAGAAAATAAAATAAAAAGCGGCCTGGCCCACGCCAATACCTGCCGGCGTCAGCGGAATAGCCGAAGCCATAAAGGCAAAGCAGGCCAGTGGTAAGAAAACAAAGATGGAGACCGGATCATTTGTCAGGGCCGTGGTAACCACGTATAAAAAGCCAATCGACATACACTGCATCAGAAAACTTACAAAAATAAACTTTAACATGAATTTACTTTGCATCGCTTTAGTGATGTTTACCTGCACCTGTTCGGCAAATGAAAAAAGTTTTTGAAAAATAAAAAATCTAAACCGATTGCGTAAGCGCGGGATGATTTTTTTTGAGTGATACAAAAACATCAACCCGAGACAGGCTAAGCACAGCATTAAGATACTGATATGTAAAAGGCGTGTGAGCTGATCGGGCATGCCGAAAAAATATTCGACCAGTAAAAACGAGGTCGAAAATAAAATGAGACTGAATAGCCCCAGTACGCGGTCAATCGTCACCAGCGAAAAACTCATTTTTTTGGGCACTCTGTGCGATTCAGAAATAGCCAAAGCCTTAATGATATCGCCGCCGACGCCACTGGGAATAAAGAAATTAAAAAAGTTTCCGATTAGCGTTTCTTTGGCCGCATATTTAAACGGGTAGCTGATTTCGAGATTAACTAATAGATTCCAGCGCAGAGCCAACATTAAGGTGTGAAGTGTAAAAAAGATCAGGCCGGCGGCAAGGATAGATGGATTTTTAAAACTTAGGGTCAATTGATTGATATCAATAAACCCAAGTTTAAAAACGAGCAGTAATAAAATAAACGCGATGACCGGGCGAAGATATTTCTTCATCCAGATACGTTACCCTATTTTGAGTGAGTATCAAAAATATTCTTTAGGTTTTTAAGCACAGCTTCTAAGTTGCGTAGAGGCAACGACGTCGGGCCGTCACACAGAGCTTTTTCTGGGTTCGGGTGAGTTTCTAAAAAGATGCCATCTACGCCGACAGCAACTGCTGCACGACCTAATGGCCACACCATATCGCCGCGGCCGCCGCTAGATTCACCAGTCGCACCAGGTAATTGCGTTGAGTGTGTGCAATCCATAACCACTGGAAAGCCCAAACGGCGCATTTCTACTAAACCGGTCATATCGTTGATTAAACGGTTGTAACCGAAAGTGGTTCCGCGATCACAAAGTAACAACTTGTCGTTACCAGATTGTACGGCCTTCTGCGCAATAGCTTTCATATCCCATGGAGCTAAAAATTGACCTTTTTTGATGTGGATCACGCGGCCGGTTTTGGCTGCAGCAACAAGCAGATCAGTTTGGCGCGACAGGAATGCTGGAATTTGAATCACTTCGGCATATTCGGCAGTTTCTTTGACCTGAATGGTTTCGTGCACGTCAGTGATGAAGTTGCAACCAACTGAGACTTTGATTTTCTCCAGCGACTTTAATGCTGAGTTCATGCCCGGACCGCGGAAGCTGTTTAAGCTTTGGCGGTTAGCTTTATCGAAAGAGCACTTTAAAATCCAAGGAATACCCAAGGCTGTTGTGACGCGTTTAATTTCCTGTGCGGTCTCGATCACCATGGCTTCATCTTCGATGATGTCAGGGCCGGCAAATAACACGAAACTTTTGCCGTCACCCCAGGTGATATTTCCGTATTTTGATTCAAGAGTTACTGTTTTTGCTAACGGCTTAAATTCGTTAATCATTTCTTTCATAGTTCAGCTCCTGCGGCTTGCGCGCTTACGCCTTAATAGAAAATTCAACCGCAGTTTTAACAGCTGCGATGACTTTTGCTTGTTGTTCAGCAGTCATGTCCGGAAACATTGGTAAAGAAATAACGTGCTGAGCGGCCCAACGTGAATGAGTGATGTCATGACGTTGTGGTGTGTTTTTTGAATACCAAGGCTGGTCGGCCATAGTCATCGGGTAGTGAACAGTCGTTGGTACGCCTAGCTCCTGGCATTTTTTCTGGAAAGCATCGCGGTTAGTAACAGTCACTGTGTACTGTGCCCATACCGATTGGTTGCCTGGTTTTACAAGTGGGGTAGAAAACATAGGATCAACTTTTTCTAAACCGGCAAAAGAAGCAGAAAAGTTAGCCGCGATTTTATTACGTGCTTCAACTTCCCAGTCGTATCTTTCCAGTTTAGCTAACAGTATCGCGCACTGGATTGTGTCTAAACGGCCGTTTACACCAAGGCGTGTGTGGTAGTAGCGTTTTTCTGAACCGTGTTCGCGGATTTCTTTCATCGCTTTATTTAAATTTTCATCGTTAGTGAAGATCGCGCCGCCGTCACCGTAGCAGCCAAGCGGTTTAGCCGGGTAGAAAGAAGTTCCGGCAGCTGTAGTTAAGTTACCTGATTTTTTATCTTTGTATTTAGCACCGTACGATTGCGCCGTATCTTCGATCACAAATAAATTGTGCTTTTTGGCGATCGCATTGATTTCTTCCATGTCTGCAACTTGGCCATAAAGTGATACCGGCATAATGGCTTTGGTTTTTGGTGTGATTGCCGCTTCGATTTTTTTCGGATCGATGTTGAATGTTTTCGGATCGATATCCACATAGATCGGTGTTGCGCCGGCTAGCACGATGGTCTCAGCTGTGGCAATAAATGAAAACGCTGTAGTGATGACTTCGTCGCCTTGGCCAATACCTAATGCCATAAGTGGGATAACCAGAGCATCAGTGCCGCTGGCCACTGCTAAACAATACTTTGATCCAGTGTGGGCTGCTAATTTTTGCTCTAATTCAGCCACTTCTGGACCATTGATGTAAGCGCCGCTGTCCAAAACTTTTTGGATGCGAGCATCAATGTTGGATTTCAATGCGTTGTACTGAGTTTTTAAATCGATAAATGGAACTGACATAGAGCCTCCTGCTTAGGTGAAAACAATAACCCATATTATGCCCCAAGAATTGGACCGATGTCACGATGTGGAAAAAAAGCTTCACGCAAGAGGTAAATACTGACAAAATAGTATCTTTCTATAGTTATTATACTGGACCATGGAGGGTTTCATGAAGGTTAAATCTTCAACTATTGGAATTGGTGTTGTTTTATCGGCGCTAACCATCATTCCTTTTACATACGCAGCGCAGACCAAAGGGTCAGAGCCATCATCAGAAATTCCGGAAAAGCGTGAGTATCCGCTCAATGAAAAAGCACATCCTTGTGATGATTTTCATAAGTATGTTTGCAGTAACGTCGAAGCCTCTTTTAAGCTGCGCGATGACCGCAGTGCCCACTTTTTTGCCTTTGAAGACTCTGATGAACGCCTGTTAGAAAAGAAAAAAGCGTTCTTCAAAAACATCAATACAGAAAAGAAATTATCTAAGCGTTCGCTGCAGATGAAAGACTACTACAATGCCTGCATGAACGAAGAGGGCGCCAAAGCCGAAGAGCTGGCGATGGTGGCTGATCTGCGCACCCAGTTGGATAAAATTAAATCGATTGATGATTATATCAAGCTAAACAAAGAAAACATGCTCAACGAAAAATGGACATTTGTCAGTTACGACATGGGCCCAAACATCAATAATCCTAAAATCTACGACTTAATGTTTGATGTGGGATTTATGTTTTTACCGGAGCACAGCTACTACGATAATAAAGAATTGGTGAATGCGTACCGTGATTTGATTGTTGAGTTTTTCACAACGGTTTATCCGGAAGGTCAAAAAGACGATTTTAAAAAACGTGCCCAGGCTATGGTTGATTTTGAAACTCGTTTTAAAGACACTTACCCGAAACCGGCCGAATTCAGAAAACGCTGGACTGAACCACGTTACGTATCGCGTGAAGATTTCTTAAAACGTACTTCGGTGATTGGCCTAGATGAGTTTATCCAGAAAAATATTCCGAAAAAAACTTTACTGCGTGATTTTATCCCAGAGAGTTTTGAGTTCGTGCAAAAAGAACTTAAGAATGAAAATCTACAGGTCTTAAAAGATATTTATTTTTACCGTTCGGCACGTGGATTTATGGATGATGCGTACCCAGAGCTTTTTAAAAAGCGTATGGAGTTTAGCCATAAATTTTTAGGCGGTGCCCCGAGCCGTCCTGACCGCCAGGAGCGTTGTACAATGTCGGTGATGGGTGCGTTTAACCGTGAGCTGGATTTAGAAATGTTACCACGCTTATTCCCGAATTTTCCGTCGGAAAAAATGCGTACTGTTGCAGAAGATGTGCGTAAGTCAATTATCGCAGGTCTGGAAGCCAACAAGTGGTTATCGGCCGAAGGTAAAAAAGGCGCGATTGCCAAAATCAAAAATGCAAAGCTGCAGTTAATCCAGCCGTACACAGATAAAGAGTGGGATTTTAAAGAGATTCAGAAATACTCTTCTGAAAAGCCATATTATAACGGCAAACTTTTAACCCAGCAGGCGCACAAACGTAATTTTAAAAAATTTAAAGAGGGCGTAAATCAGGAAGCCTGGGGTATGGGCCCATTAACGGTTAACGCTTATTACTCGGCTGATAAAAATAAATTTGTAATGCCAATCGGTATTTTACAGTACCCGTTTTTTGTTCCGGAAGGGGATGTGATTGAAAACCTAGGCGCAGTCGGAGCGGTGGTTGCGCACGAATTAGGCCATGCGATTGATGATGAAGGTTCTAAGTTTGACCATAAAGGCCGTTTAAAACAGTGGATGACGGATGATGATGTCAAAACCTTTAAAGAGCGCGGCCAACGTATGGTTGAGCAGTTCAACAAAATTGGTCATAACGGTGAATTAACATTAGGCGAAAACACGGCGGACCTGGTAGGCCTTACATTCGCGTATAAAGCGGCATTTCCAGACGGTAAAGGCTCTATTGAAGATAAGAAGAAGTTCTTTATTGCCTATGGCCGTTTATGGTGCGGTGTAGCCCGGGACAAAATGAAAGAAATGCTTTTAAAAACCGACCCACATAGTTTAGGTTATGCTCGTATCAACGAACAGGTGAAACACCAACCTGGCTTTGCGGAGGCGTTTGCATGTCAACCAAAGAACAAACTATTCTTGAACGAGCAGGACAGAATCCAAATTTGGTAAAGCTGTCGCAAATTAAATTAGATCTTATTCCTTTTGTGCCGCTTCTAAAGCTAGAAACGGCACATTCTCAGACTATTCTTGGACATGTTATAAAATCTAAAAATTTTACAGAGCAAGGCCGGCAGATGTTTTTGACTCTGCCGGACGGCGACCAAATGAGCCTAAAGATTTATGAAAATAAATCAGCAAAGCGTAAGCAGGGGATAGTGACGTTGTTTCACGGTTTGGCCGGTGATCATACGTCAGATTATATCCAGCGTTCGGCCCAGGTGGCGTTTGATCTGGGCTATTCGGTGTGTCTGGTTGATCACAGGGGGGCAGGTTTGGCTGAGGGCATGGCGAAGAAGCCGTATCACTCGGGCCGTGGCGAAGACGCATCCGAAGTCAGTTTTAAACTGCGCGAACTGTTTCCGAGGAAAAAACAAATCTTCGTGGGCTTTTCGATGAGCGGCAGTATTCTGCTAAATCTGATTACCCAACGTTATGGCCAGCATTTGCCGGATTACTGTGTGGTCGTAAATGCGCCGATTGATTTATTAAAAGCGAGCAGTCAGTTAATTAAAGGTTTTTCGCGCCTGTATGACTTACGTTTTTACCACCTGTTGAGAAAATTAATCGCTAAAGCTGATCCGCGGGTTTATCTGCCGCTGGTTGCAAACTCTCGCCTGATTGATGATGTATTTACTTCGAAGAAATCGGGCTTTGTAGATAGCTTTGATTATTACCAGCAGTGCAGCACCTACCCTCATTTAGAGAAGATCTCGGTGCCTACGTTTGTGCTTACCAGCAAAGACGATCCGTTTATTGCCTTTGACGATTACAAAACAGCGCGTTGGAACGATCTGACGCACCGAACTTTTGTCGATCACGGCGGGCATATGGGCTATCTGTCGAAACATAAAAGCGATAAGTACGGCATCCGCTGGCTAGATGACTACCTTCATAAGGTCTTGGTCACAATCGATAAAATATCAACCTAAGGCTAGGTCTATTTAGGGTCGTTGTGAAAAGCGGCAAGACTTGGTGTAATAGATAGATAATGTCAGCAGCAAATACAGCTAACGCAGGTGAATTTTTAGTAGAGCTAGAAGAAAAGGACGCTTTTCTTTCTCTGCATAATTGTTTCACGCTGAATTCTGATATGATCCTGAAAAATGAAGCTGACCCAAATCCGGTCACGGCACGCATCGGTTTTTTTGCCGATAAAAAGATTTTTTTAGAAACCGCACAGACAGAAAAACTTGCAACTTTTCACGGCCAGACATCAATTAAGTTTTTTATCGGTACGGAAGTGTATTTTATCAAAACAGTTTTAGAAGTCATTGATGATCAGATCTGTTTTGACCAGGGTTCTAAAATCGTACAGCTGCGTCGTCGTAAAGAGCCAAGATATAATATTCCCGAGAAGTGGAATCAGACGGCGGCGATCTGGTCGATTGAATTAAAAATTAAAAATCCGGCGAGAGTGACCGATATTTCCTACAATGGTTGCCGATTCGAAGTTCCGAAATTAACTTTAAACATTAATAAAGGTGAGGAGATCCGCATCCAGTACCAGATCTTTAAACGCGCTGATGTAGTCTGTGATGCGATCGTACGTTTTATCATGCGTAAACCTAACGGCACGACTGTGCTTGGATTAGAGTTTACGCAGCTACAGAAAAGTCATAAGTCGCGTATCTACAACATCGTCGAAGATCTTGTAAACCACTACGCCGTTAAAAGTTTATTGTAATAAAACATTCACCCACGGAAGTTTGTCTGCCGGGATGGCCTCTTTCGGCATGAATAATCCTGTCTTAAGGCCGCCATCGTAGGCATAACTGCCTTGAGCCATGTCGCCGGCTTTTAGAACCGCTTTTAACACGTTAAAGGCTTTGGCGTTGTTGTTTTTCATAACCTTAATAACTTCTTCAACCGTTACATGCGGGATTGAGTCATCCCAGCAGTCGTAATCTGTGACAAAGCAGCACGGTAGGTACGGAAGCCCGGCTTCGCGCGCTAACGCGTATTCGGGAAAGTTTGACATGCCAATAATGCCTGCGCCCATTTGGCGGTAAGTGTGTGATTCAGCCTTGGTCGAAAAATAAGGGCCTTCGATACAAACATAAGTGGGACCAAAAAATGTTTTATGCGCCATCGGCTTAACCAGCTCTTGTAAGCGTTTCGCCATGACTTCGCAGATCGGTTTGGCCAGCGAAACGTGTCCGATTAAACCTCCGCCTAAGAAGGTGTGGGCGCGGGCCTTGGTGCGGTCAATATACTGAAACGGCACGACCATATCACCCGGGGCGTATTCTTGCTGTAAAGAGCCAACCGCACTGAAAGAAACAATCGCTGTCGCACCTAATTTTTTAAACGCGTAGATATTTGCGCGGTAGTTAATTTCTGAAGGCAGAAGTTCGTGGTGTTCACCGTGGCGTGATAAGAATAAAAATTCAGTGCCATCGACCTTAACTTTTTTTAAACCAGATGAGTGGGCGCCAAACGGTGTTTCGATATTAATTTTTTCTACTGTTGTAAATTCGTCAAATTTTTCAAAACCTGATCCGCCGATAACTGCGATCATAACTGTCTCCTATGCACGTTGAGGTCTATTTTTTAAAAATGCCTTGTTCGATATTTTTGTGATTAAAAACGCCGGTGTCCATGATCCAGCCAGTGGTTAAGCCTGCCGGAGTAACGTCGAAAGACGGATTGTACACAGGACTGTCTTTTGGGGCCCAGGTACTGATAACTTCAGAGGCCGCACGCTGTTCGATTGGAATGTTTTTTCCCGACACACAGTCAAAATCAACCGTGGTAAACGGTGCAGCCACATAAAACGGAATACCATGAAATTTGCAGTTGACCGCTACTGAATAGGTTCCGATCTTATTGGCGAAATCACCGTTCTGGGCGATACGGTCAGAGCCGACGATAGCTTTGGTGATTTTACCAAGGCTCATTAAGTGCGCTGCCATATTGTCTGTGATTAATGTGTACGGGATTTTGTGTTTTTGTAACTCCCAGGTGGTTAAACGTCCACCCTGTAACAGCGGGCGGGTTTCATCAACCCAAACGTGAATTTTTTTACCCTGCTGATGCGCTTTTAAAATAACTCCTAAGGCTGTACCGACACCAACCGTTGCCAGGCCACCGGTATTACAGTGAGTCAGGATCTGATCGCCGTCCTGAATTAGTTCAGCGCCATGGGTTGCAATGCGGTCACATAACTGCACATCTTCGTTAAAAATCTCTACCGCTGCTGCCAAGATTTTGTTCTTATCGGCGCCGGTTTCGATGACCGTTTTCATGCGGTCGATACAGTTCATCAGATTAACCGCTGTCGGACGGGCTTCGTATAAGTCTTTGGCTTTTTTGAGTAACTCGGTTTTCGTAAACCCTTGCAGGGCTGATTGGGCCACTTGTAATGCAGCGGCAACACCAATCAGCGGGGCACCGCGCACGCGCAACATTTTGATGGCTTCGATCATTTGTTCGGTCGACTCGATAGTTAACCACTTTTCTTCATGCGGTAAAAGCGTTTGATCTAAGACTTCAAATTTTGTTTCAGAAAACCGAAGTGATAAAGCATGGCAAGAAATCATAATAATACATCTCCGATTTTTTTTCTTAATTCATAAAGATAGGCCACTTCATCCGGTGGCAGTGGGTTTAGGCCGCCTAAGGCCTGCGCCTGCGCTAGAATCTGCGCTGAATTTTCAATGCGCTCCATACCGCGGTAAGCTTCATCCAGATCAAGACCCCAGGTTAAGGCGCCATGGCGTTTTAAGATGATCGCACGGTGTTTGGGTAAGAATGGCTTTAGGACATCGCCCATTGCTTGCGTGCCGGGGCGGGCATAGTCAGCAAACGGAATATCGCCGGTCGCAAGGATGACTTCTGACAAACAATCTGAAGGTAATTTTTTAAGATGCGGTTTTGCGATCGACCAGGCAATGGCGGTCGTCGGGTGGGCGTGCACTACGGCTTTGGCCTCAGGGCACTGGCGAAAAACCTCCAGATGCATTAAACGCTCTGAAGACGGGTTACCGAAGATGATCTGGTTATCCAGGGTGACGGCGGCCATATCAGAGGGTTTCATAAAGGCTTTGGCTATGCCGGATGGCGTAAATAAAATGACATTGGGATCAACCCGTAAACTGATGTTTCCATCGGCAGCCGAGAGCATATTTCTATTATGTAAACGCTTACAAATTTCTAAAATTTGTTCACATTCTTTTTGGTATCTGATTATCAAATCATTCGGGCTTGTCATACCCACATTTCATAGCGATAATAGCTTCCAGTGGCAACTTTGATGAATCAATTTAGTCGATTTCCCAATGAGAATGTGCTTATCGTTATGGCACTTCGCGAAGAATCAGGCGGTGTGCTTGAGCAGCACGGCTTTCAGGTCCATTACAGTGGGCTTGGGATGGTTAATGCGGCCGCGAAAATCACAGAGCTCGGGGTCACTTTAAAGCCAGATCGTATCATTAATCTGGGCACGGCCGGAAGTTATACCATTCAGCCCGGAACCTTAGTTGAAGTAGAAGGCATCGTCCAACGTGGAAGCGTTGTTTCGTTTATGCGCCATCAGAAAAAACTTACCACGATTTCAGATTTGCCGAAGGCCGTCTGTGGTACAGCCGACTTTGTTGAAGTCGAAAAATCACCCAATAATTTATATCAAATCATGGATATGGAAGCTCTTGCCTACGCGCAAGCGTGCGAAAAATTAAATATTCCGTTTCACAGTTTTAAGTTCATTACTGATTCATCAGATGTGAACACTTTAAAAGACTGGAAGAAAAATTTAGTTATCGCGCAGGCTAGATTTCTGAATCTGTGCAACTCTTTAAAGTAAAAAAGGAAATAAATGGAACAGCTTTTAACATCGGAAGCACTGATTGCACTTTTCACCTTAACAGCAATGGAAACAGTGCTTGGCATCGATAATATTATTTTTATCGCTATTCTAGTAGCAAAAGCGGAGCCGGCCAAACAGGCGAAACTCAGAAATATCGGCTTGATCCTGGCATTTGCGATCCGTATCGGCTTACTTTTCTCATTAAGCTGGATCATGGGCTTAAAAGATCCATTATTTTCAGTTATGGAAAAATCGTTTTCGGGCCGCGATCTGATCATGTTAGGCGGGGGATTATTCTTATTGGCTAAAGCGACCTATGAAATTCACCACAAAGTTGAAGGTGATGATGCCGGTCCGTCAACGGAAGGCAGTGGCAATCTTAAAAATGTTTATGCCAACGCAACTTCATTATTATTTCAGATTTTAATGCTCGATATCGTGTTCTCGCTCGATTCAGTGATCACGGCAGTGGGTATGGCTAATCAGATCAGCATCATGGTTATAGCGATGTTAATCTCTATGGTGATCATGTTAGTTTCAGCGACTTCAATCAGTGATTTTGTGAACCGTCATCCGACCATTAAAATTTTAGCGTTATCATTCTTACTTTTAATCGGTGTGATGTTAACAGTCGAAGGTATGGGCGGCCATATTGCCAAAGGTTACATTTATTTCGCGATGGCCTTTTCATTTGCAGTTGAGCTTCTTAATATGCGTATGCGTAAGAAAACTCCTGCGGCAAATACAATTAATCCAATCCGATAGCCCTGCGAAATTAAAAAAGGGAGCTTTACGCTCCCTTTTTAGTTATTTCTTTCGTTTTTTATCACAATCGTCTTTGTCTTTTTGACTCTTGTGCTTGTCTTTGTGGTCATCGCAAGGTTTTTTCGGGTCATCCTTTTTTACTTCGTGTTTGTGATCACAAGGTTTCTTTGGATCTTTTTTGCGCGCACAAGGTTTTCTTGGGTCATCCTTGTGTTCGCAAGGGTCTTTTGGATTCGGTTTTGGCGGCTCAGGTGGTTTAACCGGATCTTTTGGTTTACAAGGTTTATCGCCTTTATACCAACCTAAGTGTAAGCCAGAATCTACATGTTTACCGTCGTGGTTTACGCCTAAATGTTTACCGTTGTTCGATTTAACATCGATTTCGCATTGCTGTTCACCTGGTTTAGGAGGTGGAACAGTGACCGGCGGTTTATTGCCGTGCTGGCAAGTTAAACTTGGGTCGATTACGAACTTACCGTTGTTACATAAAGTGATTTCGGCTTCGCAGCGGTTACCACCACCAGCTGTCGTGTGCGCGGCAGCCCAGATAGTAAAACCGTGCGGGATCGTGATTAAGCCAAATAAGATCTTACAAGATTTAGGACCTTCAACTGCGCATGAGCTGGCTGTATTTGAACCAGATAAGACACCGTTGTTACAAGTACGAGTTTCCGATTCACATTTTTGGCCGTAACCAACTGATGACGATTTGAAAGCCTGAACCGATGAGCCGTGAGCTACGGTTTTGCCGTTGAAAGTACAAGACTTCGGCGGCGTTACTACCGGTGGTTTTGGAGCGACCGTACATGAAGTGTGCGTGTTAGATCCAGACAATACGCCGTTTGTGCAAGTGCGAGTCTCTGAAGCGCACGTCGAGCCGTAAGGAACTTGTGAAGCGGCGTAAGCTTTAACAGATGATCCGTGTAAAACAGATTGTCCGTTAAAAGAACAGTTTTGCGCAGCTTCTACAGAACATGAAGCGTGCGTGTTTGAACCTGATAACACGCCGTTAGAGCAAGTGCGTGTTTCAGATTGGCAGGACTGACCGTAGGCCACAGATGATGACGAATAGGCGGTAACAGTTTGGCCGTCAGCTAATGTTGCGCCGTTAAATTCACAGGTTTTGGCCGCTTCTGGTTCACATGAACCGAATGTGTATGAACCGGATAACTGACCGTTGGCACAAGTTCTTGATTCAGAGATACAAGATTGGCCATGAGGTACACTTGCTGATTGGAATAAAATCGTCGATTGACCGTGCGCGATGGTTAAACCGTTAATTAAACAGCTCGCCGGTTGATCAACCGTACAAGAAGCGTACTGGTTAGAACCATCTAATACACCATTGTAACAAAGTCTTTCTTCAGCTTCGCACTGGCCACCGAAAGAAACTGTCGAGGTTGCGAAAGCCTGTACAACCTGGTTGTGGGCAATGGTCTGACCGTTGAATAAACAGCTTGCAGGTTTATTTACCGAGCACGTAGCAAATTGGTTAGAACCCGATAACACACCGTCATTACAAGTTCTGGTGTCAGAAATACAATTTGAACCGAAATCAACTGATGAGGTCGGAAAAGCCTGAACCGACTGGCCGTGGGCTACTGTTTGACCGTTGAATAAACACGATTTTGCGGCATCAACATTACATGAGCCGTATTGGTAACTGCCCGACATGACACCGTCAGTACAAGTCCGTTGTTCAGATACACACTGGCTGCCGTAGGCCTGAGTCGAGTTCTGGAAAGCGGTAACAACCTGACCGTGAGCTACGGTTTGACCGTTAAATAAACATGATTTAGCAACATCAACACTACATGAGGCAAAAGAATTTGAACCTGATAATACGCCGTCAGAACATGTTCTGGTTTCAGCTTGGCAGGTTTGGTTGTAAGCTACAGATGAATTAGCAAAAGCCTGAACCGATGAGCCGTGCGCTAGTGTTTGACCGTTAAATAAACAGCTTGCTGCCGTATTAACACTGCAAGAGGCATAGGCGGCAGAACCTGATAATACACCGTTAGAACAAGTTCTGGTTTCGGCCTGGCAGGTTTGGTTGTAGGCCACCGTTGAATTAGCAAAAGCCTGAACTGAATCACCATGCGCTACCGTTTGACCGTTGAATAAACAGCTCACTGCTGCGGCTGTGCTACAAGTCGCAAAAGAGTAACTCCCAGATAAAACGCCGTTGTTACAGGTTCTGCGTTCAGCAGAGCAGTAAGTGCCATACGGAACCGAAGAGTTTTGGAAGGCATTTACGCTTGATCCGTGCGCGATAGTCTGACCGTTAAAAGTACAGTTGGCGTAATCAGTCGGAATATCCGGCGGCGCTGATGTCGCATAACTTACGTTTGAAAAATCACGAGCTGCTTCAGAAGCAGGGGCTGGTCCGCTGTTGCTTTTTGGGCTACAGCCTGAGATAGCTACTGCAAGTACCGCAATTAGGGTGATTTGTTTGGTCACAGTCATTTTTGACTCCTTGTCAAAATATTTAGTTTAGTTTCGGTGATTTTAAAGAAAACTACACACCTAAAAGTTGAAATTATCGTCTTAATACAGGGGTTTACAAAGGTTCACTTTTTTGACTAAATGTTAGATAGTAATGTCCAAAATTAGAGTCGAAAGTTTTGACGCTAATTCTGAACTTAAGGAGTCTTCACATTATTGTTTCATATTTGCTTTTAGTTATTGCGATGGTTTCTATTCAATCAGGTGCTTCGATTGCAAAGGGGTTGTTTTCAGAAATGGGCCCGGCCGGTGTGACCGCACTGCGGGTTTTCTTCTCGGCGCTTATTCTGGTTGTGATCGCCAATCCGATTAAGAATAAAAAGATCTTTAAACATATCCTTTCTGACCGCAAGCAGCTGGGGTTGATTGCAGCCTACGGCTTATCGCTGGGTCTAATGAATATCTTTTTCTATTTCTCACTGGAGAGAATCCCTTTAGGGTTAGCGGTTACCTTAGAATTTGCCGGACCGCTGGCGGTATCGATTATGTATTCACGCCGCTGGCTGGATGTGCTGTGGGTGGTTTTAGCCGCTTTAGGTATCGGAATTTTATTCTATCACTCAGGAGAGATGAAGATCGATCTGTGGGGTATGTTCTTGGCGCTAGTGGCCGCATTTTTCTGGGCTCTGTATATTATCTTCGGTAAAAAAGCGACCCGCAATGATCACGGAAGCCTGATTGTCGCAAGTCTCGGGATGAGCTTTGCTGCAGCCATTGCTTTGCCTGCAGGATTATTTTTAAACCCGGCTCAGGTGGTTAACTCTGACTACTGGCTGTTAGGTTTAGGGGTTGCTATTTTATCCAGTGCGATTCCCTATAGCCTCGAATTAAAGGCGATGAAAACGATTCCTGAAAAAACCTTCGGAATTTTAATGAGTTTTGAACCGGTCGTGGCCACAGTTGTCGGTTTTCTTTTTTTAAAAGAAAGTTTAGACTTAGTGCAAATGGGGGCGATGTCTTTAGTTATCATCGCCTGTGCGGGAAGCTCTTATGAATCATGAACAATTAGGTCCGGATTTTGATTTACAAAAATTTTTAAACGCACGCGCACTTTGCCAGAAAGCGGCAGATATTATTATCGACCGCTTAGAAGTAGGCATGACTGAAAAAGACGGGCAGGCCCTGGTTAAAGATGTGTTTAAAGACTTTGATATTTTAAAATTCTGGCACCCGACAAAATTTCGCATGAGCACCGATACGACAAAAACCTTCCGTGATCTGCCGGATGAAAACCTGACCGTGGTGGATAAAGATCTGGTATTTATTGATATCGGGCCGATTATCGACAATCACGAGGCGGATTTTGGCCGCACCGTTGTACTTAACAAAACAGGTGGCGAGTTAAATCCTCAGTACCTGCA
Source organism: Bdellovibrio sp. SBM16 (assembly GCF_056175625.1). Classification (NCBI taxonomy): domain Bacteria; kingdom Pseudomonadati; phylum Bdellovibrionota; class Bdellovibrionia; order Bdellovibrionales; family Pseudobdellovibrionaceae; genus Bdellovibrio; species Bdellovibrio sp. SBM16. The sequence continues at coordinate 310,340 of NZ_JBJKJG010000001.1, forward strand.
GCTGGCTAAAGCCAGCGAGATTATTTTTCGCGAAACCGAAAAACACTGGAAGCAAACCGGAGCTACCGGAATCAAGCTTTTTGAATTTGCGCAGCATAAAACCGCAGAGCTAGGTTACCGGTTAGATCACCGTATGGCCGGACACCGCTTAGGTGATTTTCCGCATCAGGTTTTCTCCAAACAGAAACTTTTTGAGTATGAAAAATCGCCGGTTAAAAATATCTGGGTGTTAGAAATCCATATTGTTGACGATAAAAATCAGCGTGGTTCATTTTTTGAAGATATAATGATTGAAGGGCGCTGAAATTTATTGGGTCATAAAAGTACCTGCCCTGCGGAAGTATGCCCCGGTACAATTTGTAAAAGTTGCTAGGTGCGACTTCGCTTTTTAAACATCATGGCGCAGTCATTGCAAACCTCTGAAAAATCGCAAGATTAAAAGGGGGATGTATGAATGTGTTTCTACGTTGTCTTGTTGTGTTATCGTTAATCGCATCGTTATTTGCCATCGAAGCGCTGGCGATGATTTCCGAACAGACCGAGCAAGCGGCGACGACGTTAGGTGCAGCAGGATTAGGTGAAGTTGAGTTTGTTGCAGGCTCTGATGCTTTAACCGACCAAAGCCGTGCCGAGATCAGAAACGCTGTAGATGACGCCCGTAAAAAAGGTGAACTCGATCACGTTAAAGTCTTGGCGTGGTCAGACCAGGAATATCCCGCTGTCAAAACCTCACAAAGTAAAGCCAACGTAACCTTAGCCAAAAAAAGAATTGAATCATTAAAAAAGTTTTTAAAAACAGATCTAAAAATCACCAATGTCGATGGTTTTAACATGGCTGAGCGCCCCGGCAAGCTTAAAGAATTTTTAAATACAAAAGAAGCCCGCGTGAAAAAAACTACGGAAATTGCGGGTGCAGCTCCGGTTCAGGATTCTGATACCGGACTATTCGGTGAAAAGGGGCAGGCTTCTAAGGCAGTCCTGATGATTTTCACAAAAAAGTAAGTGAGCAAAATAATATTATGAAGAACGAACCAAGTCCTAGATTGGATCGCTATATCAAACAACACACAAATAAGGTGTTTTAAAACGCCAAGGAGAAAAATATGGAAACGACTTCTGAATTTAAAAATCAATTAAACTCTAAAGCTGAGAAAATCGGTGAAAGAGCCAGCCACGCGGTGGACCGTGCTCGCCGTGCCGGTGAAGAGTTTTTAGAAACACCTATTTCTGAGCGTATGGCCGATACTCTGTCTAGTATTAGATCTAGATCAGTAGAAGCTTATGATTCATCAGTGGCTGCGGTCCGCCGTAATCCGACGGCTTGGTTAGGTGCCGCACTTGGTGTGGGTGTAATTTGCGGTATACTTTTTGGCCGCAGCAGCAGCCGCAGATAAAATAATTACTAAAAAAGGCTCTGAATGATCAGGGCCTTTTTAAATTTTGGGGGGCACAAGCTATGTTAAAAATTTTTTCTTATTTGGCGTCATTGTTGTTCGGAAAACGGCTGTTGTCGATTCCTTACGAGGTCATAGTTGATTACGCAATAGCGCGTGTTCAGGCTATGGCTAAGTCGGCGGCAATGGGCTTTGCCGGGCTTGTGCTGATTCTTACCGGAGTATTAGTTGCCTTTTTTAATGTGCTCGCTGTGTACGATTTAAAAGGAATTTGGATGATGACGGCCGTAGCCGGGGGCGGTCTTGGAATCTGTGTTGTCGGAATCTTACTTATTGCAATAGCAAGTTATAAAAAAACTCACCCAGAACGATTAGTTCGGCCATCGGATGTGCTGACCACCGAAATGCACTCACCGCTGGAACAGGCGTTTGCCAATTTAATTAATGAATTTGTAGAAAACAGAAAAGAAAAACATGCAGAGAAAGCTGCAACAACGGGGGCTGTATGAAAACCTTAAATTCTACTGGCCGTTTGGCGGTGGTTGAAGATGACAAGGATATGTCGGAAGTGATCGAGGCATTTTTTAAGCCTCGCGGTTTTGAAGTTACAACATTTTCAACACCACTTGAAGCTTTGGCCAGCGTGAAAAAAAACCAGGAAAATTTTGATGTCATTATTACCGATTTAATGATGCCTGAATTAACCGGAATTGAATTTACCCAAAGGCTGCATGAAGAAGAAATCGATATTCCGGTGATTTTAGTCACCGGTCACAACGAAGTTGACCTGGCTGTACAGACTGTTGAAGTCGGAGCCTATGATTTTATTTTAAAGCCGATTCCTTTCCCGAATCTGTTAACCTCTGTTCAGCGGGCGATGCACTACCGTAAAGTTAATGGCGAGAATAAAGTCTTAAAAGCCGTGATCCAGAATAAAGAAGGTACCGGTGTGACCGGTATTATCGGCAAATCGGCCGGCTTTAGACAGGCCTTAGACTTAGCAAAAAAAGTGGCGTCGTCGCAGGCGCATGTTTTAATTACCGGTGAATCCGGTGCCGGTAAAGAAGTGATTGCCAAAGCCGTGCATCAGATGGGACCACGCTGTAAAGAACCGTTTGTAACCATCAACTGTTCGGCGATTCCTGAGACCCTTTTGGAGTCTGAGCTCTTCGGACACGCCAAGGGTTCTTTTACCGGGGCCGTCGATAAAAAAGTAGGCCTCTTTGAAGAAGCCGAAGGCGGTACTTTGTTCTTAGACGAGATCGGGGATATGAGTTTACCGTTGCAGGCAAAATTGCTTCGCGTGCTGCAGGAAAAGAAAATCCGCCGTATCGGTGAAAACCAGCAGCGCGGTATCGATGTGCGTATCGTGGCAGCGACTCACAAAGATCTGCGTTTTGAAGTCCAGGAACGCCGTTTTCGAGAAGACTTGTACTTTCGTTTAAACGTTATTCCGATCCGTATCCCGCCGTTACGTCAGCGTAAAGAGGATATCTTGCCACTTGCCGAATTTTTCTTAAAAAAATATTCAGCTTTAAACGGAATTTCGCTGACCGGTTTTTCGCGTGAAGCCACCGAAAGTCTGCTTAATAATCCTTGGCGCGGAAATGTGCGTGAACTTGAAAATACCGTTGAGCGGGCCGTGGTTTTAGCCACCGGCAGTGTGATTGAAAGTAAAGACCTGGTTGATTTTGAAAAAGCCAACGCAGAAGAAGTGGTCGAAACAGCGGCGCCGCCAGCAGTAATAACACCGAAATTAACCACCGAAATGACTTTAGAAAAAATTGTGATGAACGAACGGACCCTCAAGCTGGAAGAGCTTTGTCAGATTTATATTTTAAAGGTCTTGCGTAAGAACAATGAATCGAAAGAAAAAACAGCCAAAGAGCTGGGGATCGATCGTAAAACCCTGTACCGTAAGCTTGCAGCCATGCAAAAGGCTGAACAGAATATGATGCCGCAGTAATCGTACTGCGGTTTTTTTTTTAAAATTATACGGCTTTTACCAGTTTAGGTGTTACCGTCATCATAAAGATATCTTTCAGATGTTTCATCATATTGGCAAACGGCTGGCGTTTACTGACATATGAAACCACGCGGTAGGTATTGTTTTTATTGGTTCTGCATTCGCGGGCTTTGTGCGACGATAAAATTACTACCGGCGTTTTTTTCATGGTCCATTGTTCTGCCGCGATCGGATCAAACATCGCATTGCGGTCGGCCTGCTTTAAGGTTTCACCCCCGGTCATATCCGGCAGTTGCCAGTCCATAATGACAAGGTCAAAGTGATGTTCGCTTAATTGATTTAAAGCTTCGTATGGGTCGTTGGCCACTTCAACAAAGGCTCCTTCAAATGCGAATTTATCGGCTAACACTTCGGCAAGGTCTTTGTCGTCTTCGACAATTAATATTCTTCCATGGCGTGGAAGGACTAATTTAGTCGCATCCACATGCGTAAACTGATTCATAATTTCACCCCTCTGAATTTGAATTTCAGTATAAGCTCAGGTAAGCAATCAGCGAGCCAAAGCTTAGCGGGAACAAGGGCTTTAACTGTAAATTTAAACTGTTCCCGCCAGGAAAATTGCCCCGTGATAACGAGAAAACGGACAATTAATGGAGGAGCGAGTTTTTTTCTACAATGCTAGCCAAAGCATCAACCTGGGCAGAGGCAGACGCAGTATCATGCGATTTTGCCGCCGCCTCCAGAGCTTCGCCAATGGTTGATATTTCAGGAAAGCCAAAAGTAATGCCGTTGCCTTTGAGCTGGTGACCAACGGTTTCTAACACCGAGAGATTGCCGGTTTGCAGAGCCTGGCGGCAATTTTCAACGTCATTCTTACGGCGTTCCATGTACTTAACAACTGCTTCGTGTGGAATTTCGAGTTCCATAGCTATCCCTTTGTTATTCTACTTTTGAAGGTGTAATAATGATGTCCACGCGGCGGTTAGCTGCGCGACCTTCTTTGGTTAAATTAGACTTCACCGGTTTTTTCGCACCTAAACCCTGATATTCAATCTGTTCAGCAGTCAGGGCATCCGTAGAAAGTAAATAATCAGCTACAGATTCTGCGCGTTCCTCAGAAATTTTTTGATTAATGGCCTGGGTTCCGGTTGAGTCGGTAAACCCTTCAATTTTAACCTGTTCTTGATCCAACGAACTTAAGATTTCTTTGACTTTATCCAATGCCGGATAAGCCTCGGGAGAAATCTGTGATTGGCCGGGAGCGAAGTTATTTCCTTTTAATCTGATCGTGATTTTATCGCCGTCACGGTAGACATCAGCTTCTTTGGGGTCGAGGTTTAACTCTTCGAGCGCAATGGTGCGCTCAATTTTTTGGTTCGAAGCGATCGCGCGGTTTTGTAAGTCGTAGTATTTGTTTTTAAATTGTTGGTGGGTGCTGAAAGATAAAAATTCTTGGTTGGGTTTGTAGCCTTTAACTGCATCTTTTAAATCCCAATCAACGCGCTGAAATTCGCTCGGGTAGGCTTCCAGGGCGCCGGATTTAAGGGCCATTTTACGTGCCTCTAAGATATCATTAAGTTCGCCGCGAAATTCCTGCTGGCTGGCAATGGCGTAGTTTAAATTTCCGCGCGCTACACCGACGGTTTGCAGAATTTTTTTATCTGATTTTCCTTCAGACTCCATTTTTCTGGCTTCGGCCATTTTACGTTTAGCCACAGAAAAATAATCAGGGGCTGTGATATCGACCTGATCCAGTTCAGCTTGCTGGATGTCGTTCTCTAAACGGCCCATTTCAACACTGGGGCTTGCCCCTTCGGGAAATTCAACGGGCTTGGCTTTGTTGGCACAGCCTGAAGAAAAACTTAAAAGCGCCAAAAACACGGTAAAGATAGTGAGTTTTAACATAAGTGTCTCCTTTAAAAGAATAACAGGGGTATGATTCACACAAGAGAGGTTGGTAAATCATACCCCCGTGGGGAAGCAATAATCGTTAAGGCAGGTAGTCCTGGCGTCGGCCGCCGATAAGACTTGCGACAAAGCTGATGGCAGCGAGAATAAGAAACACCGCTAATAGCACACGGCCGATTTCCATAGATACGCCGGCAAAGCCGGTAGCTCCGAATAAAATGGCTACTAAGGCCAAAACAAAAAACACGATTGCGGCTCGTAACATATTTACCTCCATAGTTATTTTAGGTTTGTACAGCGCAATATGTATTTGCAAGCATCTCACCATCGGTCTATGCCAGTTAAAATGCGAGTCGTATCCTCCGGTAAACCGGATTGTGGTGAATTGCCATAGGGCTTTGAGGCATTACGCCGTGGCGGTTGCGCGCACGTACGAATAAAAAAAGACCGAATTCTTGGATTTTTTCGCGATTTCGACTTCTTTTTTCATCTGTTTGATCAGCTGCGGAGTCACCCGATTGGTTTTAATCAGAGTTTCTTCAGCACTTAGTAAAATATTAAAAAAGTAGTCAATAAACGCGGCCCGTTTTTCCGGTTCGCGGGCATCAAAGTGAAACGGTCTGATTTCGACATTGATATTCTTAAACCCAGAGGCTTTAAGTAAGTTTCCTAATTGTGCGCCGACAAACGGGTGGCCTTTGATTTCCCACTGAAAATCATTAAATTCAAACCAGTATTTTAAGTAGGCCGGCGAGTAGGGTTCCATAAAAAGACTATGGTTAAAGACTTCAGAAATGTAAACTTTGGCTCCGGGTCTTAGGTTTTTACGGACATTTTTTAAAACCAATAACGGGTTCGGTACGTGTTCTAAAAACCAACAGATGAATGCAGCATCGTAATCGGTTTTATTCAGTCGTAATTTCTGTGCATCCTGCTGCTGTAAGGTGACCCGGCCAGCTTTGATTTCTTTAGCTAAAACTTTACTGGCTGTTTTTAACTGCTCTGGGGATAGATCTAAGCCATCGATTTTAAGTTTCGGGAAACGGCGGCACAAAATCTGCGTCTGCGCTCCGACCCCGCAGCCAACTTCGAGAAGAGTTTTGGTAAACTCGAGATCAACACCTTGATAGACATAGGGCTCTAAAAAATCAGCCTGATAAATTAAACGATCCTGCTCTTTTTTTTCAAAGCCGTGAATATATTTTTGTGCCATGTGAGAATCCTTTAGCTATTGGCCATAACACTTTCGATGAAGATCTGGCCGCGCTTAACTTTACGAAATTCCTGTTTGTAAACCAAACAGATCCTATCTGAAAACTGCGGCGCAGCTTTGATTTTTTCGTAGCTTTGCGATTCGTAACTTTGCAACACGCGTTCTGGCACGATGCCGCAACCGACCCCTTCGGCCACCAGTCGGGCAATGACTTCAAGGCTTGCCGATTCAATGATTCTTTTAAAATGAAAACCCTTTTTATTTAATTTCTGAAGAATATCCTGGGTTTGCAATAAGCTGGGCTCGATAATTAAGACATCATCGTTCTGGCAATTTTTTGCCCGCCATAAGCAGACTTCATCGCGACAGATTTCTTTAATAATCAGATCAGGGTGTGCAACCGGGTTTACGGCAAAGGCTACGTCTAAGACCGAACTGACGACTTGTTCTGTCATGTGCCTTGATAAGCCATGCGTCAGCTGAATTTCAATGCCGGGGTTTTTCTTTAAAAAACTGCGCAGCAGAGTTGGCAGCATGTACTGGGCGACCGCTGAGTGGCAGCCCAGTTTGATAATCCCGCGCGGGGTTTCGATATCGTCAGAGATGTGTTGTTTTAGGTTTTCCCACTGTTGAATCATCGAGCTGGCCGATTGTTTTAACTTTAGGCCGGCGGCGGTCAGCTGCACGCCTTTTTTCGAACGTAAAAAGAGCTGGCAATTTAGATCTGCTTCAAGGCGTTTAACACAATGGCTTAATGCCGGCTGGGTAATGCCCAGGCGCTCAGAGGCGCGCGTCAGGTGCAGGGTCTGCGATAGTTCTAAGAAGTATTTAAGGTCAGTTTGGTTAATCATTAATATTAGTTATCACACACAAGACTAACTTTCATTATATTTATTATTACTTTTTCAGTAATTTTTGTTTTGTAAAGGGGGTCGTGATGAAACGACGTGATCTTATAAAAAACTCATTAATTACTTCAATCGGCTTAATGGCTCTGGGCACAACAGCCTCTGCCAATGAATTGATGTGTAAACCAGGTTTTACACCGCGCCAGCCAGAGGGTCCGTTTTATCCTGAGGATGATCAGTTCGATACCGACGCCGATCTTATTCATGTTAACGGCAGCCGGCTTCAGGCATTAGGAGAAGTGATTATCGTCCAAGGCGTAGTTACAGACCAGAACTGCAAACCGGTTAAAGGCGCCCTGGTCGAAATCTGGCAAGCCTGTGTTACCGGAAAATATAACCACGCTGCTGATCCTAATCCTGCAGCGGTTGACCCGAATTTTCAGTACTGGGGTAAGTCGGTCACTGACGAGCAAGGGCGTTACAAGTTTCGCACGATCTTGCCAGGTGCCTATCCGGCCGATGAGAACTGGGTGCGGCCTCCGCACATTCATTTTAAGGTCTCGCGTTTAGGATATAAAGAATTAATCACGCAGATGTATTTTGCCGGTCAGGCATTAAATGATCAGGATCTGATTTTACAGGATTTAAGCCATGCGGATCAGGAAAAAGTCATCGTTGAATTAAAGAGCGAAACAGGTTTGCCACATCCGGTGGGAAACTTTGATATTCAAATCAGAAAATTAACAAAAAACCAAAAGGAGATATAAATGAAACAATTTATTTTAGCTGCAGCGGTCGCGTTAGCAGCAACCATGGCGCAGGCCCAACAAGAAGTGATTATCGCTAAAAAAACGGTAAAACTACCGGTCGATTTATCATCAGCAGGAATCCGTTCGAGCAACCTTGGTTACGGGGATACATACTTTGTCAAAATCCTGGTGCCGGGCTTAGCGGCTGAAACTATGTTAAACCACCGCAATGAAGGTGAAGCGGCTCCGTGCCTTGCCACGTACCAAACCTTTAAAGTTGAAGATGTCGTTCAGAACAATCCGACAATTGAGATCCATGATTTTGAAATCGAACAGAAAAAAGTATTATATCCGAATGAGGCTGAAAAAATCTGCAGGGTTTACCTTATTGAAGATGTAAAGACCAAAGTGCGCGGCTTTGACTTTGTCCATCACCTGGCCCATGAGCTGCCAAGCCGCCATATTGATGACTGTAAATAGATTGCAAGCGTTAATTTAGCTATTCTGCTGCGGGTTTTAACGGTTTTTGAATTTTACACCCTGTTGGTTCAAGAACTAGCCCGCAGCGAAACTTTTTTCCTTAATTTCTGGACCGCACAAGTCTGGACGAGATGTAAAATATGGCTCACACTTAAAGTCTATGAAGACATGTGATCGTAGCTATTATTTTGGAAATGACGACGAAAAAATCTTTGTTCAGGAATGGGGCGATCTCGATAAACCGGTATTTTTTCTGGTGCACGGTTTTCCCGGTTGTTCTGAACACGGCAAACTGGTTTCAACTTCGCCAGTTTCTGACTCTTTTAGACTTATCGCCATTGACCGACCCGGGTATGGTAAATCAGTTCCGCAAAAAGACCTTACTTTTTTAAAGTTCGCCAATCAGATTAAAAATCTGTTCGCTGAAAATAAGATCGACAAGTTTTCTATTATCTCTGTAAGCGGTGGTGCGCCCTATGCTTTGGCCGTGGCCTATTTGATGAAAGATCGGGTTGTGAAATTAACCTCGTTGGGCGGCATTGCACCTTTAACGTTTAAGAATTTTAAATACATGAACCGCATCCAGAAAAGAACCTGGTTAGCCCAGCAACTTATTCCGGATAGTCTTTTACATTTTGGTGTCAATCGTGTGTGGCAAAAGGGTTTAGGTAAAATCGAAGGAACCCTTTTTACTGAGCTCGATGGCTTTTCTAAGCCTGACAGAGAAGTTTTTAAACAGTCACACATTCAGGAAGTTCTGGTTGAAGCCACAACCATGGCCCTGCAGCAGGGGCCAGCCGGCGTGCTGCGTGATATTAAGATTTATGCCAAGGACTGGGGTTTTCCGTTAAATGAAGTGACCTGTCCGGTTACCTTATGGCACGGCGGTTTAGACGATGTTGTGCACTACCGCTTTGCGCAGGATATGCAAAGCTACCTGCCAAAAGCCACGCTTAATTTCGTTGAAAACGAAGGTCATTATTCAATTTTATTAAACTGCCGTGATCAGATTTTAACTGATCTTCTGATCAGTTAATTGTTGTGAGTTAACAGTTTTTCTAAAGCTTTGTAATTATCAGCCAGGGCTCCGCTGCGCGAAAGATCGCCGAATTTAATTAATTCGCCCATGCCGGGCTTTAAGACTTGCATCTCTTTTTTATCGCGCCCGTGGCGAAGTAAGATTTGCCGGATTTGCTCCGGCGAAAAGCCAAGGTTTTGCGCCATCAGCACAGATAAGATACCGCTGACGACCGGGGCCGCCATACTGGTCCCGCTTAAGATCGTGTAGGTGTTATTCGGAGTCGTTGATTTAATTTCAAAGCCAGGGGCAAAAATATCAACACTGTCTTTACCGTAGTTAGAAAAGTTAGCAACCAGGGATGTGGTGTTATGGCGGGCAGAAGCGGCAACTTCGATCCAGTTTTTATGTTCAGAGTCGGCGCGGGGGGATTCCATAAAACGGTTGGGAAAATTATCGCGTTGGTCGTTGTTGTGGGCGTAATTGCCGGCAGCATGCACCAGGATCACGCCGCGGTTAGCAGCGTAGCGAAAGATTTCGTCTAATTTAGATTTATGTGGTGAGTAGCGCTTACCAAAGCTCATGTTGATAATTTTGGCCCCGTTATCGACGGCGTACTTAACCGCAAAATAAATATCTTTATCATACTCATCGCCGTTAGGAACGGCTCTGATCGCCATAATTTTTGCGTACGGAGAGACACCGTTAATGCCGATGCCGTTATTTCTGTTGGCTGCAATAATACCGGCTACATGTGTGCCATGTAAAGCATCGGGCCCGGTGACATCGTTATTACCGTAGTTGCCGTTTGAAAAATCATCGGGATTATCCTTGATGATTTCGGCGCGCGGATCGAAGTTTTCATTAAGCGACGTATCGAGCATCGTTTGCAGCTGTTGCAGGCGGATCTGCATACGCTCGACGGATTTGGCAACGCTGGAATTAAATTCGACCATTAAAGCTTCTTTGGCTTCCTGTTCGGCATCGGAAGTGGCCTTAAAGGTTTCGATATGTTCTATTGTAAGCTTATCAAAAGCGATTTTAAGTTTTGGTTGCAGATGCGAAAAAAGTTCTTTAATCCGCTCGATCGTGTTTTTGGTGTATTGGATCTGAATACGGGCTACGGTGCGATCGCCGGTCACTTCGTATTCAAGTTTTTCAAAGTAAGACTGATCAAACGTATGCAAACCGAGTCCTGAGGCTATTAATTTTGCTTTTAACTTTTTTAGGCGCACCAGTTCACGGGTGCTTTCAAAACGCTCTTGGTTAACATGCAGTAGTCGTCCTTGCGCATCTTTGCCGCCCAAAAAATTCCAGCCGTTAATATCGTCGATATAACCGTTCTGATCATCATCGATGCCGGCAATGCCACTGGCTTCAATTTGATTAACCCACATACGGTCTTTTAAATCTTCGTGGTTTAAATCAAAACCACTGTCGATCACGGCAACGATGACCGCTTTGGCCTGTGGGTTTAAGGATAAATTTTTATAAGCCCGTTCGGCATCAACACCTTCTACTTTTTCTGCCGGTCCTTTGGTAAACCAGTTATCGATTTTGTCGGGATCTGTTTCGTTATCCAGCGGTCGAAATACGCCTCGCGGATCTAAGTCGCTGGGTTTTGGGGCGGGTTTATCCTCTTTACTGCAGGCCGTAAGAAATGGAACAGTTAAAAGTAAGACCAGGACAAATTTATACATACGTGCTCCGAAGGGCTAATGGTTGTTAGTTATTGCGTAGGCTCTAAAGGGCGGGCCTGCTCTTCCTGGCTTGCCGGCGCAGTGCCGGGCAGGTACGGATAAAGAGCTTTAAGCTGCGAGATCACATAGATAAGCACCACGGCTGCCAGAATAATTAAAGTAATTCCCATAAATAACTGGCGAGCAAATTTCCTCTCTTTACGTAGATTGCCGTAAGTGGATGAATGGTGCATGTTATCTCCTTTGCAAAATTTCTGTCTTAAAAACTGATAGACTTGCAAAAATGGGGCATAGGAAAAACCCGGGCAATCTGCCCCGGATGTGTTTTGCGCCATGTAAAGTAAAAATCATTTGATCAGTTTGAATCGTTAAATTTTCATTCACAAAAATAATGTTTGGGTTATCGTTGCAGATTTTGTTTCAGTCTGAATGGCGAACTTTCAGCCACTGTCTAATAACTTTTTGACAGTGCTTCGGTATATCTGTTTTTAGCTGAAAAATAGCAATCTCATTGTAAGAACGTAAACATATCTACTAGTTACAAACGCACTCGCAACTGGTCTTTAGATTGAAGTATTTAACAGTATGAAATCAATTATTCTGGATGACTGGTTTATTTCAAGATTTGTAAAGAAATTACTTTCTTTACTTTTCGTTATTTCGTTGGCTGTGTATTTCGTCGGCTGTAACCACAAAGCCATTGATCCCGATATGCAGATATCAGAAAAAATCAGGGAAAATCATGCCAAAGAATTGCTGAAATCAAAATACGACGCCCAGGATTTTAAAGAGTTTAAAGGCGATAAAAAATTTGCCGTTTATATTAAGACCTACTTAGAAAAAGCTAATCCTAAGTTAAGCTCGGATCGTTTTGTCAAAGCGGTGATTGCCGAAAGTAAACAGTATGAATATGACCCGATTTTTTTAATGGCAGTGATTAAAACCGAAAGTCAGTTTAACGAAAAAGCAGTGGGTAGGGCCGGTGAGATCGGTTTAATGCAGATTAAGCCCGATACTGCCCAGTGGATCTGTAAGAAAAAAGGTGTTCAATGGAAAGGTGCCCAGGCTCTTAAAAATCCTGAGTACAATATCAAAGTGAGTGCCCTGTATTTTAAGTATTTAAAAAAGACCCTTAATTCTAAATCCAATAAATACGTCAATGCCTATAATATGGGGATCGGGCGTTTAGGGCGTATGCCGGCCGAAAGTGTTTCGGCGCACCCGTACTACCACAAAGTGATAAAGAACTACACCGAGATCTATGACGAACTCAAAAAAATAAAAAAAGCTAAAACCGAGAAACAATCTTAGGTCTCAGTTTTGCTCCTCTGCTTTTGTCACTGTGCAAAGGAGTATTAATGTCTCAAACGCAAACCCCGAAAGTTATGCGGCAAAAAGTGCAAGCCGATCTTGATGCACAGGCGCTGGAGATGTGCATTATCATCTGCAACGAGTGTGCTAAAGTCACCAGTTCGACATTGAACTACTGCTTGCGTATGGACGAGCAGCACGTAGAGCCCGTTCATATTAAAACTCTGGTGGCCTGCGCTGAAATCTGTTCACTCAATGCGATGTGGATGTCGCGCGATTTTGAACTGCAGGCTAATTTGTGCCTGGTCTGCGCCGAGATCTGTGAATACTGCGCTGACTCGTGCGAGCGATTTGGCAACGACAGCATTATGACTGAGTGTGCGGATATTTGTCAGCGTTGCGCCGAAAGCTGTAAGAAGATGATTTCGCATTAGCTTGTGGCAGCGATCAGTTAAATTAATTGTCTTCGTTTTCAGATTGAACCGGTAGCTTTGTCAAGAGGGGCAGCTATCGGTTTTTATTCATTATATTTTTTATTCGAACCCTTAGCAGTTTCGACGGGGTATTTGGCAGCGTTTAACTTCATTTTTTCTGTCAGCGCCTGCGTGATATCGATATTATACATCTGCGAAAAGCGCAGAATAAAAAAAGTGACGTCTGCCAGTTCGTGGGTCACTTTGGTTTTAAAGTTTGGGTCTTTGAATTTTTCTAAAATTTCTTCGACGGTTTTATAGCGAAAGAGATCTAGAATTTCACTGGCTTCAATGCTCAGGCCGATGGCCAGATCTTTCGGATTATGAAACTGATCCCAGTCGCGTTCTTCGCAAAAGTTTTTAACAATATCTTTTAATGCATGAATGTTTGTCTGTTGATCCATTGTTTAATCTCGCAATTTCGGGTCATTTATTTTTGTTATCAGTTAATCACTTGGCGTTATCGCGCGGGTCCCAGCCGGTCTTGGCGCGCCAGGTGTAGAGCTGTTCTACTTTGGTTCTGGCCCAGTCAGTTTTACGCAAGAACTTAAGGCTTGATTTAATACTTGGGTTGTCTTTGAAACTGTTGATATTGATTTTTTCTGACAGCCGTTGCCAGCCGTAGTTTTCGACTAATTCGGTAACCATCGTCTCTAACGTGATACCTTCAAGAGCGGGCTTACCTTCCTGAAGGTTTTGCTGAACTTTGTTCATTTAAATTATTTAGTGCATTCGATTTCGATTAATTCATCCCGTGTCCAGATGGCTACGATGAGCGAACCTTTGCTGGCCATATCACCTTCCGAGTATAAACGCTGTTCACGGCCACCCATGAAAAGTTCCATCGAAAAAAAGCCAGGTTTTTTCTCGGTGACGTAGCTTGAGTTAATACCGTCAGTAAAAAGCTGGGCGCGTTTGCCGACTTCAAGGTTAACTGTTTGTACGCGCTCAACGGTGTTGGCGATTTTCTCATAACAGATTAACGAAGTTTTGGCCTGAGAGATTGATGAGACGGCTAATAACGCTGACACTAAGATTAGGTTTTTCATATGCTTTAAGCGTAACTTAAATCTATGAAAAACCAATCTTTTTGTAAGGCGTCTAGCTGTTATAGAGTGATATTTAACATCTGCGCGATGTACGTTCTTGGATTAACCGGAACATAAGAACTGTTTTTCTTTTTATGAATCTCAAAGTGTAAGTGCGGCGCAGTGCCAATACCGGTATTACCAGATAACGCGATTGTTTGTCCTTGCGAAACGGGCTTGCCGGCTGAGGTTTTAAACTTAGATAAATGTGCATACAGGGTTTCGACACCTTTTTGCGGATGTAACACGATCACATAGTGACCATAGCCGCTGATTTTACCGGTTTTTCTGTTGCGCTCGGTACGGGTGGCTAAAACTTTACCGTCGTAAACACTTACCACCTGTGTGCCGATAGCGGCGCGAAGATCGACACCTTTATGCAGGCGTTTTTTCTTTAACACCGGGTGTGTACGCATACCGTATTCGCTGGTTACTTTTAAACAGCCGACACCGCAGTTTTTAATCGGGCTGATGATACCGTTATTGCCGCCGCCAGAGGCTTTAAAGCTTCGGTAGTTTTGCGAGATCGCCGTGCGATCCGGATTATACACTTTAAATCCCAGTTCATGTAACTCTCTGCTTTGGCCGGTTTTTAAGTAGTTTAAGAAAGCTTCTTTATTCATGCCGTTACTGCTTTCTAATAACTTCGTGTTTTTGATGGCATCGGTTCTGATACAGAAATCAGTTTCATCAATCGCATCCGAGCCGCGCAAGTCTTCATCCTGAACGTCCACGATTCTGATACCGCACACCCAGTTTTCATTCACATTATAAGTAAACGAAGAAAGTTTAACGGCTAAGATTGAGTTTTCGGGTAATTTTACCTGGCTGGTTACCGCCATTTTTCCCGAAGCATCCGGGTGAAACACAGTTAATTTAACTTCACGTGCAGTTTCAAAATAGAAATTAGAATCAGCTGCGGTGGCAAAAGCTTCCATTTCGGCCGTCTCTTCCACGATATTGCTAGCGGCAAAACTAAGTTGCGCATTTATAGTGATAACTAAAAAGATGATGATATTTTTATACATATTATTCCTCATACGTTCTGATACCTGATTACATTAGCGATCTTTGTTCCAGATTTTAAAGGCGCTAGATTCGAGCTGAGGCGGGCGGGGTATGAGATATTTCAGGGCTTAGCAATTATCGTCGCTGTTAGTTTTCTGTACAGCTATTTTTTACTCACTTACAACCTACGCCTTAAAAGGGGTTATTTGCCTGGAATGGATCTTTCATAAAAACAGACAAAACGATCACTTAAAGCATGGGTATTATAATGAGACAGTTTTTCTTAATCTTTTTAACGCTCGGATTATGGCTTGCTTCGGCACAGGCTGAGGTAAAGGCCTATCGCCAGGGCCGCGTGTTAAAGGTTATGGTTAAGCCCTATGCCCCCCTTAAACCCTATGAGCTCTGGTACCGTCACCGACGTGATGGTGCGGGTGATCGTTTTGGCCAACGTGAGTTCTGGTTAAATCATCCCACCCAACATGAGTACTATAGTTTTCGCGAAGCCTGTGGCGCATCAGTGAATGCAGGCAAGTTAGATCTTACGATTAATCTGGATACACCCCATGATCATGCGATGTGGGCTAAGTTTAATTGTCTGCGTTTAGATAATGATGCTTTTACGATTGTGTACCCGGAGTTAGAAAAGTTTTTTACCCCTGTTATGACAGAGCTTCGCGCCTTAAATGCAAAAGTCAATGATACGTCAGTTTACACTGATTACAGTGCCCCTGATTACCAGGTAAAGGCTGATGCCAAGCAGGCGATCTATCAGCTGGTGCACTACACTTTTAGTAGTGATTTTGCCTGGTATAAAAGTGCAGAGTATCGCGAAGCTTTGCTTAAGGGTTCGCTTAAAGCCTTTAATAAAAAATCTTATGCCGGCCATGATCCGGTCATCACCAAACCGTTAGTGATTGTAACCCATGCAACGACGATCTTTGATAACAAGACCATTAAATCTTTTGTCGATGAAAACCTGACGGCTGTCAAAGCCAAGGGGCTTCCGGTAATTTATTTAGTCAGTGATGATGGGGTACACGATCAGACCTGGTATCTGGCCGATCGTCATCCGACACAAGCCTACTTTTCTAAAAATGGCGAGCACTCAGTGCTTGCAGCGACCAATCAGGTCGTGCTGATGGGTGGCTATTACAGCCAGTGTCTGCGCACGACCCAGCTAGATACGATCACCAGACACTTTTTAGTAAGTTCTGAGGCGCTCACGATTCATCTGCCGGTTAAAGGGATCTACGCCCACGACTCGATTGATTTTACGCAACTGACCAAACAACAATTTCTCGAAAGAGTTAAAGCCGGTTCGATCTTAGGCGGCTATGAAGTCGATGATAATCACGGTGGCCTGGTAGAAAGTGATATGAACAAGTTAACCGGGGTTCCGAACTTAAGCGAGTATACGGTAAATATTTTTACCGATGATCAGCTTTTAGAAAAAGTAGGATCTGGTGCACGGGTTGTAAATCTAAAATTTTGGAGCCATAACCAATTTATTAATTTTTTAAATTAAGGGTTGAAGTGTGTAATCTTGCGGTAAATACCGGTTTACCGTCGGCGGCGCGCACACCTTGAAACTGCGTGATGCTGTCATCACCTGCAGGTTTTGTCATCGTAAGACTGACCTGATCGCCGGATCTGGTTTCGCTTAAAAAATTGACTTCGTATTTTTGTAAGTGCATATCACCTTTTAAAATATCCAGCGGGATCGCATCTAAGATCCACTGTGCATATTTGGTGTTGTTGACGTGATTGTTCATATCTAAATCGCTGTTACGCACCTGAAACTGGGCGATGGGTTGGGCCTCGCTGGCCCACGGGATTTTTTCGGGTGTTTCTGTTCTGGCGTAGTCTTCGCGGTAGACGGCGGCCAGCTTTTCTTTATCCGGGGCCACCATTTTGCGGGTGTTCATATCAATCACCGAAAATGTACTGGTGCATTCGCCGATCAGTCTATCGCCGATCGAGATTTCGTAATCACGAAAAAAAAACACATCCGACACCGGCGGGCGAAGCCAGGTTTTAATGCTGATAGTTTCATTCCACTTAGGCCATGCGTTCATGGTTAAACTTTGGCGGGTAAACACCCAGCCCTGGTGCGGCTCAAGCTGCACTTTCATTTGCCGTGCGTGCATCCAACCCACGTCCTGAATAAAGTTTAAGACCGCATAAAGCCCGGCACGGCCGCGCAGGTTTACAAAGTAAGAGGCTATTTTATAATCTTCAGACCAGGTGTGGGGTTTATTGCTCATAAGGTTAATTTTAAGAGCATGTTTGGTTTACCTCAACTTGTTTTAACGTTAGACTGTCTACGTTATTTTATTTTGGGGTGTGTAAAATGAAACTAGTCAGCTGGAATGTGAACGGTATTCGTGCCTGCGCCAAAGGCGGCTTTTTAAAATGGTTTGAAAAAGAAAATGCCGATATCGTCTGTGTGCAGGAGATCAAAGCTTTACCCGAGCAGCTCGAAGATAATTTAAAAAATCCACTGAAGTATCACGCCATCTGGAATCCGGCCGAAAAGCCCGGTTACAGCGGCACTGCGATCTTTTCCAAAAAAGAACCGCTCGAAGTAAAACTGGGTCTTGGTGATCAGGAGTTTGATAACGAGGGCCGGGTGATGATTGTGAAATACCCGAAGTTTACCCTGATTAATTCGTATTTTCCCAATTCGCAGCGCGAACACACACGTCTTGCGTATAAACTGGCATTCTGTAATAAGTTTTTAAAAACCGCTCAAAGCTTACGTAAAAAAGGTGAAAACGTGATTATGTGCGCCGATTGGAATATCGCACATCAGGAAATCGACCTTAAAAATCCTAAGAGCAATAAAAATAACGCAGGCTTTTTACCCGAAGAGCGCGCCTGGATGGATCAGTTTATCAAGACCGGTTATGTCGATGCTTTTAGGCAGTTTGAACCAGGTGGCGATCATTATACCTGGTGGAGTTACCGTCCCGGGGTCAGAGAAAAAAACGTCGGTTGGCGTTTAGATTATTTTATGGCTAACGAAGAGTTTAAAGACCGCTTAAAAAACTCGTATCACCGCAACGAAGTTTATGGGTCTGATCATTGCCCGGTGGTTTTAGAATTAAAAAAATAAAATAAGTTAGTGTACTGCGGATAACACGATTTCAATACAGCAGGCTATGCCTTCGACTTTAAACGGGATAATTAAATGTTTGATCCCGGGGCCGTTGGCGTTAGGCAGGTTTTTTGTGTAGTCAGCTTTAGGGGTGGCCATCTTAAATTCATACCCCATCGGGTTTAGTTTGGCTTTCATGGTGCCGTAGACGATGTTGGTGATTTCTCCGACCCCATCTAAGACCTCATCGTTAAATTCTTTAACCGGTTCTCCCAGCATGCGCGACATAACTTCGACGATGGCTTCTTTGGGAAAATGAATATGCAAATAGCCAGAGTGTTTATCAGATTTTAATTCCATCACGCCGGTGGCATCGGCTGTGGGCGTCCATTCTTTTTCGACCATCGGTTTTTCAAATTCGCAGGTCATCTGCGCCATTTCTGCAAGTGTGTTTTTTACGCCCGACATAAAGGCGTTGATAACATTGGCATCCTGAAACGGATGTTTTGTTTCTTTCTGAGACGTGACCGTAAGTATCGAACCGAATTTGCTCATAGTTATTCCTTTAACGTGCAACTGTTTTCAGAATAACAAAGAACAATAAAAGTTCAGAGAATTTTTTGTGAATGATACAAAAAAACTACACGGCGAGACAGTGAGACAAAGTCATGTGTGTTTAAGTCTAAATAAAAAAGACTTAATTCATGTAAGGCATCATCTCTACGATCCACGGCACATACGGAGCCACGGTCGTATAGACGCCGATATTGTTGCATAGGCCGCTTCCGCGGCTGGTTACTCCGGTCAACATAAGTTTACCGTCGATTTCAATATACGCAGGCCCGCCCGAATCACCACTGCAGGTGCCGTGGCCTTTTGATTCATCTAAGCGAAACTCAGTTTGTTGCACCGAAGAAATTAGCGCGTGTGTTTGGCGTAAGACGCCATCGCCAGACATTTCAACCGCTTCGCAGTCGGTGTTAGCGGCGTCGTAACAAATGATCTCGCCAGCATCGATAGCATCTTGCAGGTGTTTAATTTTTTTCACATTAACCGGCACCAGGTCCACGTTGGCGACACCAAAGCCTGCCACTGTAATATCTACACCTTTTTTTAACGGCTCATCACTGCTTAAAAGTTCAACTGGTTTGTAGCCTTCAGGTAAGCTTCCGGCAAATTTGATAATTGCGATATCGCCAAGATCGACTTCTTGGTTTTCGTTTTCATCCGGTTTGTAGGAAGGGTGCACCAGCGCATCAGTTACGTTTCTTTGGTGAAAATTCACTAACAGCTGATTTTTTGAGCCGATGATGGCATCTAAGTTGTTGTGAAAGATGATCTTCATCTTAGCAGAATTCGGGTTAATACAGTGAGCTGCCGTTAAAACGTGGTTCGGAGAAATTAATGAACCGGTGCAGATGTAGTTTTCTTCGGTATCAAAGATGCCGACGATGCCGTAGCTGATCGAAGCTTTATCAGGCACTAACTCACCGCCGATGATGCCTGCCTGTGGGGTAGCCGCAGTTTGCAGGGTCTGAGGGGCTTTTTGCTCGCAAGCAAAGGTTAACAACATTGAAATAGCGATAAATAATCTGATCACAGCAAAACCCCTCTAAAAACGAAAGAAAAAAATCTTATAAAGACGATCGGGGGTCGGTGCAAGAATTTTTATGGCTATTTTTAATATTTTTTAGCGGTGGTTCGCTTCGCGGGCAATTTTATTGATGTAGTTCACAAAATCGGGGTCTTCGCCTTCAAGTAACTCTGGCAGCACGGCTCTGAAATCAGGTTTTTTGCACCAGAATAAAATATAATCTTCCCACGAGGCCCATAGACGCGCTGTTTGTTTCGACATTTCTTCTTCGTAAACCAAGATGTAGGCGCGCTCAAACAGCGAAATCAGCAAATCAAAAATAATGCGCTTACGTTCAAGCTGCTCATCGGTGAATTTGTCATCCGGTGTGCCGCCCGAGATTAATTTTAAATCGGCATTTTTTAGTAACAACATCGAAAAATCAGCGTACTCATCAGATAGGCGCTGGTAGAGCTCTTCTTCTTCATTTTGGCGTTCTTTGCGCTGGTCTAACCAGTACACAATAATCGCAAACGGCAAACCGATTACGGTAACCACGTAACTTGCGAGCTCCCATAATTCGAGGTTCGATAATATTTCCATCTCGATTATGATTAAACTAAGTCTGGTCTAGGTCAAGGTGTGGGCTATGGACACAAAGGGCCAAAGGGGGGAATAGTTAGTTATGACGATTAAAAAGCGCTATCTGTTATTTTTCGCACTTCTGGCTCTTAGTTATTGGGGGTGGACTTACGTATCTTCGCCCTCTGGTGAACAGAAGGTTAATTTTACCCCGGCTAAGAAAGAGTGTTTTACTGTAACTCATACGCGACAGTGGTCGTACTGCATTTACACTGCCGAGCAGGGTGTAAACGGCGATGTAGCGTATATGCTACACGGCCGAAGCTCGAACGAACACATCTGGAACAAAGACACCTTTTATTCGGCGATGATGCAGAAGTATTACGAAGGTCACGGCATTAAGCCACCAACGGTGGTCACGATCTCGTTTGGCCAGGTCTGGTTAGTGGCGCCCAAAGGTGAAAGTGAAAAAAGCGGGCTCTTAGAAGTTTTTTATAACGATGTGATTCCGACCGTCGAAGCCCGCACCGGAGCACCCAAACGCCGGATGATCTTCGGCGAATCCATGGGGGGCACAAATTCGCTAGTCGTAGCCCTGCATTCAAAGAACTTATTCGCTAAAGCCGGCATTCTGTGCCCGGGTATTTACAAAATTTCGCCATTTGCACCACTTGATCAAGTGCACGAGTTCATTCAACGCACCGGAGCCGATCCAAAGATTATCTATGGCCTTCGCGCTTTAGGGCTAATGCATGCAAGTCATATTGACGAGTGGAAAGCGATGTCACCGGCCGAGCTTGTGGATAGTGTAGATCCAGCGGGGTTACCAGAGTTTTACTTATCAGCGGGGTTATATGACCGCTACGGCAATTACGAGGGGGCCGAGTATTTTTTAGAGCGCGCACGTGCGCGTGGATTTAAGGTTACCTGGCGCCCGGTGTTTGGGGATCACTGTGCGGTCGATGTGGAGTCGATTGCGCGGTTTTTGGTGGAGTAGGGGTAGTCGGTATTTTTAAGTGATTTCAAGAATATCCTCAGTCTAATATGGGGGCACGTTCTAAATTTGGGTTAAAATCAACGGACGGAGCAGTAGGTATTCTTCAGACTTATACCTAAGTTTAGCTAAAACACTAGAGAATGTTTTCTGCTTTAATTATAAAATTCGAACAAATATAATAATAACTAAAATAGTATTTACTGGAGACTTTATAAAAATTATTGAAAATCAGTTAATGTTCCGCGCTGAAAATGGCTGGGAGCCAATACCCAAATGGTGTAGATCATACGAAACTATTGGACAGGCGTTTGGATCATTATCAAAAAACAAACATTTTACTATGGTTCTTTGTGTTCCGAGCAGAGCTATGGTCGCACCATTTTTAGTTGTCGGATTAGTTAGAAATCAGGTGGATAAATCCCCAGACATTTCTGATCGATTTGATTTCTTCGCAAAATTGCCGAAAGGTAGTCCATTAATTTTGAAATTATCAGAAACGTATATTAACGTCACATTGGACGGACTAGTTACTTACGAAAATCAACCGCATATTAGAGTTGTTTATAAAGAAAAGCGAGGCATGGAACCGTGCTTTAAGTTGTTGACCCGTGAAGTAGTGCAAAAGAATGTACATTACAGCGGTGAACTTGAACAACGACGTCAAAATCTAGCGGGGCGAGAAATCATAGTAGGTTCTGCATTTTCCGAAGTTTTCCTAAGTCAAAAAAACTTAATAGAAAAGATTGCAAAAACTGGCTACATTGCTTCAATAATAGGCACAACCGCTGAATTAAAACATGAAATAGCCGATTTAAGTTTGGGAATAAAAGTTAATAGCACTTTTGTTAAAGGAATTATCAATGATTTAATATTTGTAACTAATCTTGGGAATAACCCCAATGTGGGATTAACTAAATTATTTTCTCAAAGTTCCGATGTCAATGAATGGGCTGCGCCCAGAACATGTACAATCATTTTCGATGGCGCGCTAAGCTTTCTAAATCACGCACAGAAATTTGTTGGATATAATAGAATTGCTATTTTGAACAAGGCAGAAGCCAATTTTTCTGAGGCTGTCGTAAGCATCAATCAACAGTTGTTGACTGCATCCGAGTTTACCGATTTTAGCCAATTTGGCGAATTGCCTGCTGGTGTTGAGCTTTGCCTATACGGTGATTTAAATGGATAGCCTGGGATTCGCATCAAAAATTTATGAGAACTTGAGTTGCCTTAGTGTTGAAACGAAATTATTTCATGAAGCAAAAGTATATAAATTTTGTAGCTTATCTTCAGAATTGAAAATCAAATTAAAAGATATGACAGATGATAATTATGTTAATCAGTTTCTCACTCCGCTGTTAAAATATAGATATAATCTTTTAAGTGCACCGCTTTCGCCATCATATTTAGGCGAAAAATCTGAGTTAATATTAAAGCAATTTAGAGCCAATGGAAATCAAGTAGTACAGCGATATCGTGACTGTAGTGATATTATAAACCCGATTCTTTTTTGCCTGGAGGAACTGTTTAGATTAAAAGATAATATGATGTTAGATCATATTATTAAATTTAATCGTCATATTAAATCTGCTATTGTATTTAGAAATTCTGCGAAATCACTTCTGGTAGAAAGTTACTTAGCCAATCAGAATGTAACCAATCTGCAGGTAGTGTCTCCCCATTTTTTTAAAAAATATAATGGGTTTGACAAGATTATCTATGTCGGCTCGCCTCGCTGGTTAGGTGAGAGCCAACATTTGTTAAGTGCACCTAAAGTAGATAAAGTTGATATTTACTGCTATGACTGGCTACCAACGACATTGCCTCCTCAACAAAATTTTTTAAAAAATTCGACTCTTGGAAAAACACAGGTTAAGCTCAAAATAGAAAACTTTGGAATAAGAAAAAATGACCTGTCGCTTCAAGATCAGCATGAAGAGCTAATTGAGTTTGCCGATAATGAACATCTAGGGCATGAGTCAAACCAAACTATTACCTCAGTAAGTGCAAGATTGATATACCTCGCGGACAATTTTTTAGTCCACGTTGATGATAATCCAAATGCAAAGTCATTAATTGTTGCTGATGATTCACATGATGGGTACGTGCATCGAGTTTTAAATAGAAAGATCGAAGTAGGATCTTACTTGATCTTAAGAACAGAGAAAACAGGGGATTATGTAGTTGAGTATGCAAACTCATTAATGGGTGCGCAAGCACTCGACTTACGTTTACTACAAAACTCTTGGAAAGAAGATTTTAAGAATAAAGTAGTAGAGGATGGATTTGCTAAGGCTTGTGCAAAACTGAAATCGTACGGCTGCGATATTGCCGATGAAATAAATATAAAAAATTGGATTAATTCGAGAAGCATTAAGACACAACAAAAGAAACACTTCATTGCAATTCTTAAATATGTAGGCAAGACGCAAGACTTTGATGATTTCTGGAGTAAAATGGAAATTATCGTAGATGCTCATCGGCAAGCAGGACAGCAAATTAGGAAAAAAATAATTGGTATGCTTGATAATGAACGAATAAAAAAATTAGCGAAACTTGGTCGGCTGGATTTAAGTATAGATGAATTGGATGGCGGTATATTGACTATCTTCCGGGTCGAGCGTATCGCTAAAGAAACATTTTTAGTAGCGCCTGAAGTTATTGGCGAGCCTATGAAATTAGGAGATTTGTAAATGGCAAAAATGATTCCACCAGTAATTTCTCCTGAATGTAAAAGTTATGCTGAAATTGAGATTTTCAAAAAATTAAAAGAAGAAGAAATTGCGAGTGACTGGATCGTCCTACACTCCTTAGATTTAACTCACCATACGAAAAGAATTGCCGGCGAAATAGATTTTCTAGTTATTATCCCTAAAAAAGGAATACTTTGTTTAGAAGTGAAAGGGTGTCGTAGCGTTCGTAGAGCGAATGGACTATGGTTTTTTGGAAACAACCATGCTGGTGATCCACGAGGCCCTTTTAAGCAGGTCACTGAAGCTATGCATAGTCTGAGAGAATCCATAGCATTCGATCGGCCAGATTTATCACGCTTGCCGATATTTACTTGTGTAATCTTTCCGTATGTAAATTTTCAAAATAGCCCTACCGAGTGGTTTGATTGGCAATATATCGATCGGTCAAAGTTTAAGGGTGCGCCGTTAAGCCGATTGTTGCTGGGTGTTGTAGATTCTTGGCGAGAGCACTTTTTTAATAACGATACTACTCGAAGATTAATTGGTCCAAATGAGCCTTATTTAGAACAGTGCACAGACCTAGCTACTTATTTGCGAAAAAATTTTGAACTTCACGAAAACGTGCGTGCAACCGTCGAAACGCTCGAAAAGGAATTAGATTATTACACTAAGGAGCAGTTCGATGCTTTGGATATGATTCAATCTAATCCGAGAGTGATATTTAGTGGGCCGGCTGGTACGGGTAAAACATCATTAGCTCTTGAATCTGTTAAGCGGCTCAATTCGAGAAATAAAAGAACATTGCTTTTATGTTTTAATAAAAATTTGGCAGACTGGTTAAAAAGAAAAACTATTCATCTACAGTTTGTTGAAGCTGTATCCATTCATGCACTGATGGGATCTTTTGTAGGCAAAATTAACTCAGATGACAGCGATTTTTGGGAAAATAAATTGCCTATTTTAGCTCAAGAAAAATTTTTAGACACATTCGATCCATCCATGCAGTATGATGCTGTAGTAATTGATGAAGGCCAAGATATTTTAACAAATAATTACTTGGATTTTGTTGATTTACTAATAAAGGGTGGATTCTCAGCTGGCAAGTGGATGATGTTTGGTGACTTTCAATATCAACGAATTTATCCGAGTAAAATTTCTGAAGACGAATTTAGGCAAACTAGATGCCCTTTAGCAACTTCTATGGAATTGACAATTAACTGTCGCAATACCCCGCGAGTCGGTACGTGGGCACAGATTTTTGGAAATTTAAATCCTGGATACACACGCTATCGACGTCCTGATTGTGAAACTGAACCACGACTGAAGTTTTTCAAAAACCATGACGAACAAATGGAAATTCTCTATTCAGAATTAGGTTTTTATATTGAACAAGGCTTTAGGAATAGTGACATTGTGATTCTATCTCCCGGGACAGGGGACACAACTTCGGTCTCCCGAATCGATCTAAAACCTTGGAAGGATAAAATCAGAAAATATTCGAATTCTGATGATGGAAATTACATTCAACACTCAAGTATTTCATCTTTTAAGGGCCTAGAAGCTCCTGTAATTATAGTTACAGACTTAAGTGTGTTAGCTTCAGAAAAGGATCTTCAAAATTTATATCTAGCAGTTTCCAGGTCAACATTGAAAGTTTCTTTGATAATGTCTGAATCTATCAAAACCGAAATGTTGAGTTTTTTAAGTAAAGGTTAGTATGAATATTCATGTAAACAATCGTAGACAAGTAATAATTGACGCACTAACAAAGGAACTTGTTGGGCCAGCCCCCGCAGGTGCAGAAAAAAGTATTGATAAGACAATTTCTTTTGAGAGTAAAGAAGAGGCTTACAAGATTTACTGCCAGGCTGTAACAAAAGACGAAATACTTCAGAGAGTTCGGCCTACACAAAAGTATGGCGTTGGCGTGCTTTACCCGGACGAGTCAAACGAATCTATTTTAATTTCGAAAACCGAAGAGCAGATCAGTTTACCTCAAGAAGCAACTAAAGCAGATGATTTGGCAGTTTCCCCTACCTTTATTAAAGATCTTGAATCTATCAGCAATACTTCTGGCAAAAATTCCTTTGAAAAGGATAGTGATGATTTTGATTTGTCTGGTATAAATAGTTATCGACCGAACTGCATCGGATTAAGTTTTTTAGTCGAATTATTACCGGGCGATATTTTGCAAGTCGCGCTAAATGGCGGAAGATATATGCCAGTAAAGGTGTTGGTTAATGAAAAACCATATGCGACCTGGTGGAAACGACAAAAAGTAAAGCAGGTGTATCGTTTCCCATTTCAAAAAACAATTGTGGGCACTCGTCGAACCAAGCACAGAATACCAGAGATTAAAGATGATAGTTTAAATGTTGAAGGGTTGATACTTTCTGCTGAAGCATATATACGAGCTTATGACGAATCAAAAAATTTGTATTTGATTACGGTATGTATAGTGAATAGAACGAAAGCGAAATCGACTGACGAAAATAGTCTTTTTCAGGCAAAATTTGATGTTAGTGTTTTTCGTGATGAGAGTCTTATAAGTGCCATTGTTCCTTATCCAAAAAACCGAGCTACTGATCCTGATTCCGAAGAACTGTCTCTCCAAATGTTATATCGAAAATCAGAAACCTATGCTGTTGGCCATGGGTGCGCAGCTGATTGGGATAAGTTTTCTGGATCACGGGTAGAAAGTATTTCAGCTAGCCCACTTCCTATTGTAGAGCTCCCAAGTATTACTTCAGATGTAAAGTTAAAAGATGGCACCCTTGTGAAGGTTTCTTTGAAAGCTTTAGCGGGACTAGATCAGAACGATGATGGATCTGCTAGCATTAATTTAATGCTTAAAGCTTACGGTGATTGGATCGAGCGAGAAGAAAAGAAGATTCAAACATTGCCAAAAGAATTACAAACAGTAGCAGTCGAACATCTGCGTTCGTGCAAAACAGCCCTTTCAAGAATGAAAAAAGGGCTAGAATTCTTAAGAAATAGCGAAGAGGCCGCTCTTGCTTTTAAAATTGCGAATCATGCAATGCTGCTTCAGCAAATTAAGTCAGAAACTAAAATAAGAACAGCAAAAATAGATCGAATGAATCTTTCGTTCAATCCAGTTAATTCTAAAGCACTACCAGAAGCATATAAGGGCGATAGGGGCTACTGGCGTGCATTTCAAATCGCTTTTATTTTAATGAGTCTGGAATCCAGCATAAATCCTGAGAGTTCTGATAGAGACACAGTTGAATTAATTTGGTTCCCGACCGGTGGAGGAAAGACTGAAGCATATTTAGGATTGTCGGCATTTGTCGCGGCCTATAGAAGAATTAAGAATCAAGAAGACAGTGGCGTAAACATTTTAATGCGCTACACTTTGCGATTACTGACAGCGCAGCAATTTCAACGTGCTTCGGGATTAATCTGTTCTTTAGAGTTTCTTCGAAAAACTAGTTATAGCTCAGTACTGGGTATAAATCAGTTCTCTATCGGTCTTTGGGTCGGCGCTGATGTAACGCCGAACAAAAATAGAAATGCTCTTGAAAGACTGAAAGATCTCCATAAGAATAATAAGTCCGCGAACCCATTTTTAGTTGATAGATGTCCTTGGTGCAAGGGTCAAATGGGCCCGATAAGTGGTTCTACAAGCTCAGAAAAAGTTATTGGTTACTATAAAGAAAGTTCGACTGTCGCATTTAAATGTGCAGACCCTACTTGTGAGTTTCATACTGGATTACCCATTTATGTAATCGATGAGGAAATTTATCGTGTAAAACCGACTATGATGATCGGCACTGTCGATAAATTTGCTTCGCTAGCTTTTAATCAGTTTGCACGGAGCATATTCGGAATAGGGTTAGACGGCCAGCGAGAATTAGCGCCGCCTTCCTTAATAATTCAAGATGAGTTGCATCTTATATCAGGCCCATTAGGTTCGATGGTTGGGTTGTATGAGGCTTTGATTGAGGAAATGTGTACTGTTCGAAACAATGGCAAAACTATAAAACCCAAAATAGTTAGTTCGACAGCCACTATCCGTCAGTACAAAAAGCAGATTAAATCTCTTTACAATCGGGATGATGTCATGCTTTTTCCCCCTCCTGGCGTTGATATCGAAGATTCGTTTTTTTCTTGTTACGCAAGAGATGAAAATGATGTGCTAAGGCCAGGAAAGATTTATGTAGGAGTATTTGGGCCGGGTTTAAGCTCGATGCAAACAACTCAGGTGCGAACTTTTTCTGCATTACTACAGGCCCCAGTCGAATTAAGTGCACAGGAGCGTGACCCATGGTGGACGTTGCTTATTTTCTTTAATAGCTTGCGTGAATTAGGAACTACTTTGTCTTTACTGCAGTCAGATATACCTGGGTACCTTAGAACTATGGCAAAGAGGTTGAATATAGATTCAGACAAACGAAGATGGTTAAACAAAATTAAAGAATTAACTAGTCGGCTACGGAACGATGAGATCCCACAGGCAATGAATGATCTAGAAGTGGATACAACTAAGTCCAGCGGATACCCAGTGGATGTGTGTCTCGCCTCAAACATTATTGAAGTAGGTATAGATATTGATCGATTATCAATGATGACTGTTGTCGGCCAGCCAAAAACGACTTCGCAATACATTCAAGTAACAGGCCGAGTTGGTCGAAAATGGTGGGAGCGTCCGGGGCTGGTTATTACACTTTATGGTGTGTCTAAACCAAGAGATAGATCACATTTTGAAAAGTTTCGTAGCTATCATGAACGTTTATATGCTCATGTCGAGCCAACAAGCTCAACTCCATTTTCAGCACCTGTATTAGATCGTGCGTTGCATGGCTTAATTGTTTCCTATGTGAGACAGTTTGGAAATACTTCGGAAATATTTAGGCCGAAACCTATGCCGTTTGAATTGATAGCACAAATACGAGAGATATTGATGAAGCGTGTTGAGAATGTTGATCCAGAAGAAAAAGAAAATTTTAGAAAAGTTTTTGATAAGCGAATTGATGAATGGCAACGGCGCAAAAGGGATGCGTGGGAAACAAACAATCCAGAAGAATACCCACTCATCTATCGGGCGGGTAACTACATAAAGGATACTATGCGCAAGTATGTTTGGGCAGTGCCACAATCCCTAAGAAATGTCGACGCAGATTGTGAGGCGTACATTACTCAGCTGTATAATGAAACAGAATCGGAAAATATAGGAGAGAGTATCGATGTCTAACAAAGGACCGATTAGGAGATCACAATTAATTGCCCCTTTTGGTGTTGGAGCAATGGTAGTTTTGAGGGACGGAGTATCTGTAATTGCATGTGGGCTAGATCATTGGTACGAACGCGAAGGTGCGAGTAACACATTTATCGATTATGACGAATTTATAATTCACGAGTGGAGACTGGAGCGTAGTTTAAATGTTTCGGGTTTTAGATTGCCGCCTGATTACCGACGGCCAAAATATAGTGGAGCGAGCACTAACACGGATTTGAAGATTCCATTCCTGAGATTTCCACTTTGGCATTTTTGTCCCGGTTGCCAACTGTTAACTGATCAAATTGTTTCATCAAACAGTGCGCAAAGATTTTTTCGATGTCCTGACTGTGAAAAAGATAAAAAGATAAAATCATTGGTACAAGTACCGTTTATCGCTATTTGTGAAAAAGGGCATATTCAAGATTTCCCTTGGCGTGAATGGGTTCACGGTAAAGTAGATGCTAATTGCTTTAAAAAAATGAAGTTAAAGGGTAATGGTGATGCGGGTCTTGCAGGACAAATTGTGGAATGCGACTGTGGTAAGACAAGGAATCTGTCTGCTATTACAGAGAGCTCAAGTGACGGCTCCACAATATTAACCTCAAATTTGGACTCGACGAAGCCATATCTTTGCAGCGGCTCACGTCCGTGGCATGGTGACAATTGCCATGAATCGTGTGGTCTTCCAATCAAGGGAAGTTTGAGAAGCGCATCTAATGTCTATTATGCTGAAACTAGAAGTGCGATTTATATCCCGCGTGCTCAGCCTGAGACTGTAAATGAAATTTGTGAGATTCTAGGTAAACCACCCTATGTGTCGTTGATTTCGATGGCGCAAGAACTTGGCGGGCAAGTTAGTGTTGAAAGGCTTCGAAAAACTAATGCCGAGGGGCTGCATGATTATAGTGATGGTGATATCGAGCTAGCATTGAAGATTCGGACTGGTCAAATTAATCTAGAAAATTTAAACGAAATTGTAGAAGGTGACTTGCCAGAAACGGCTTTTCGAAGAGCAGAGTTTAATGTACTGAGATCGGACCGAGATGAGAGTAATTTAAAAGTCCAACAGGTAGATTGTGCAAAATACAGAGGTGATTTTGCAAAATGGTTTTCCAATGTCACATTAGTTAATAAACTGAAAGAGACCCGTGTTCTGATCGGTTTTTCGAGAATTAGGAACGAAATTCCGCGAACGACTCAGGATTTAATTGGCTTATTATGGAAATCGCCGCCAGAAAAGAACAATATTTGGTTGCCGGCATATGAAGTTTTTGGTGAAGGGATATTTTTTGAGCTTAACCATGAAAGATTAGCTAAGTGGGAGAACTCACCAAATGTCATAGCAAGACTCAGAAAATTAATTTCTAATAATGAAGAATTTAGAAAAAAAAGAGGTCTTGCAGCGAAGGACCTTTCACCGAGATTTGTCCTTTTGCACACATTAGCACATTTGTTAATTAATCGTATTACGTTTGAATGTGGTTATAGTACTGCTTCCTTAAAAGAACGAATTTATGAGTCCACTAATCCCGTTAAGCCGATGGCTGGAATATTAATTTATACGGCAGCCGGCGATTCGGAAGGAACGATGGGTGGATTAGTTAGAATGGGTAAACCAGGTTACCTGGAAAATCTAATAGCTAAAGTTATAGATGAGGCGAAATGGTGTTCCGCTGATCCTGTTTGCATGGAAATTGCCGATTCGATCGGCCAAGGTCCGGACTCCTGTAACTTGGCTGCTTGTCACAATTGTGCGCTTATCCCAGAAACAGCATGTGATCACTTTAACAAGTACTTGGATAGGGGGGCGTTGATTGGGAGCTTGGAAGATGAGGAAATTGGCTATTTTTGTTAGTAGCTGTAAGTAATTTCGTCCTGTTTTACAGTGCCAGATGGTATTCGTGTTGCTAAAAGAATAGATCAATCTATTAGTCTATTTGGGGGGGCGCTCAACAATCGAGCATTAGGCAATTCTTTTCTTCGACCGGTAAATATATACTTGTCTCCCTAATTGAAAATGCTACCATAATTGCAGAACATTATGGAAATTACAGCTTTGAAAAATTTAAATAGTCATGAACGCGCACGTAAACAACTTGAACGTTTAAGATGGCATAAGGGTGTCACTTGTCCAAAGTGCGAATTAAAATTTAAGATTCAAAAAAGAAAAAATGATGGTTGTTTTAGATGTTTAAATTGTAAGTTTGATTTTACCGTTAAAACGGGATCGATTTTGGAGAATTCAAAAGTCCCACTACATAAATGGTTAACGGCTTTGGCAATGGCGAAAGAAAATCGGTTGTCGTCAATTGGTTTGTCCGAACAAATTGGAGTAACCCAAAAGACTGCCTGGCTAATGGTTACTAAAATTAAGAAGCTTAAAAGCAATAAAGGCGGCAACGACTTTTTATTAAAGATTTTTAGTGATATCAAAGCAAAAAGTACCGTGGCTCATTTAGATTTTTTTGAGAACAAAACCGAGGGCGTTTACAAAGAAAAAATTAATAAAAGAGATAAAAATTGCGACTGGAAAAATAATGAGCCGGTTATTTTTTCGTTTTTTGCGGGCGCGGGTTTTTTGGATCTAGGCTTTGAAAAAGCTGGCTTCGAAGTAGGGTTTGTAAATGAATATCATGAGCCTTTTATGAGTGCTTATAAGTATTCTAGAAAGTCTATGAAGCTTTCGGAACCACGCTTTGGTTACTACAGTGGAGACATCGCAGATTTTACATTCGGATCTAAAAAGAAAAATATTGGTAAAATGGTCAGAGAAGTAAAGAATAACAAGAGATTGGTAGGATTTATTGGCGGACCTCCATGCCCTGATTTCTCGATTGGTGGTAAAAATAAAGGTCAGCACGGTGAAAACGGCAAACTTTCAAAAATTTATGTCGATTTGATTTGTAGTCAAAAACCTGATTTTTTTGTTTTTGAAAATGTAAAAGGGTTGTATCGTACTTCAAAACACAGAGCTTTCTTTGATCAGCTAAAAACGCAGTTGCGCGAAGCAGGTTATGAGTGTGCTGAGAAATTGATCAACTCGCTAGAGTATGGTGCGCCTCAGGACAGAGAGAGAATTATTCTTTTCGGCATTCGCAAGAAAAGCATAAAGCAGTCAATTGAGATGTTTGATTGGAAGTCTTATGCTTCCCATCCTGAAAAGTCTTCTATGGAAGTTAAGTGGCCAGAAAAAGACGCAGTAAAAAAAGTTCGCAATATGCCAAACGGTATTATTCCAGAGTTAACCGTCCAATATTGGTTTGATAAGAATAAAGTTGAAAGCCATCCTAATGCGAAGGATCAATTCACACCGCGCGCAGGTTTGGCGAAATTTAAAACTGTGCTCGAGGGTGATGACAGTAAAAAATCTTACAAACGACTTCATCGTTGGAGATATTCGCCAACTGCAGCTTACGGAAACAATGAAGTTCACATTCATCCGTATTTACCAAGAAGAATTTCAGTAGCTGAAGCATTAGCTATTCAATCTTTACCTAAGGAGTTTGTCTTACCAGCTGAGATGTCATTAAGTAATATGTTTAAGACAGTTGGTAATGGCGTGCCTTTTGTCGCTGCTAATGCTCTTGCTCTTTCTATTCGTGATTTTCTTAGTTCAGGTTTAAGATAGCGTTTAATTACCTTTAATTTTCCGCGAAATTTTAGCGTCAATTCTTCGCGAAATTTTTATTGGATTTTTTTGAATTTCGGAAGCCCAATATCGCAATACGGTCCAACCTAGTTGCTGAAGTAATTTAGTATTTTTTTTGTCGCGTGCAATATTCATTTCAATTTTATTTGTCCAATATTCGTTTCTAACTTTGAATACGCCATTCCGTTTTTTTCTTTTCCAATCTTTTCCGTGCCAAAAATCGCCATCACAAAATACTAATATTTTAGCTTTTGCAAACACAATGTCAGGCGCACCTGGAATATCTTTTCGATGCAATCTATATCTCAGGCCCAGCAGAGTTAACTGCTTTCTCAAAAGTAGTTCGGGCTTTGTATTTTTGCTTCGAATTGCGGACATATTTGCGCTTCGTTTTTTAGATACTCGCCCGATGAGGCCTTTGCGTGCCATTTTAATATACTCCGTTTAATTAGAGCGCGTCTCTTTATTATAGAAAGTTTTTTGTAGATCCCCAATAGCTTATTACGACATGTATAGTTAATCTGCCGTAAAATTTAGAAGGCAATGAATTATACTTCTGCGTTGTTTGTTCAGCCCGATAAAAGTCCTGGAACATCATAAGTTATATCAATAAATAACTGTTGATATGCTTGCCACTAGTACCCGGTTTAGTTAAATTTGAATTATTAGGGGATACGATGGCCAAAAAAAGCACTATTGATTTAACAGCATTCAAAAGAACACCTCAGGAAAAGAAATTTGAAGAAATATCAGTAGCGCAGCTATTTTTGGATCCCCACAATCCGAGGTTGGCGGAAAATCCGAATTCAGGGACACAAGCTGCCATCCAAAAAATAATGGAAAAGGAATTTGATTTAGAACCAATTTCAGATTCGCTCTATAAAAACGGCTTTTTTTGGGAAGAACCGTTATTAGCAGTTAAAGAAGCAATAGCTGAAAAAGGTAAAACGCCGGTGTATGTAGTGATTGAGGGTAATCGAAGATTGGCAGCTCTCAAGCATATCCAAGGAAATCCAACTTTATTTTCAGACAGTAAAGCTAGAAAAAGGCTTGAGCAGGTGCCAGTTATTGTCCGATCTAATCGTCAGGAAACCTTATCGTTTGTGGGATTTAGGCATATTACTGGTGTGAAAGGTTGGGAGTCAGCTGCAATGGCGCAGTACGCCCTTAGCGTAGTAAAAGGCGGCAATACAATTGCTGAGGTCGCGCAGGCCATTGGTGATAAAACAAAAAAAATTGAGCGTTTAATTAGAACGCAGTCGATTATAGAAAAAGCGCAAGAACTAGAATTGACTCCTGAAGATGCGTCAAAGAAATTTTACTTTTCGTATTTACTTACAGCAACAGACGCAATTGCAACTAAAGAGTGGTTGGGATTGGCAACTGATAAAAAAAAAGGCACTGTAACGAAAATTAACACTAAAAACTTGAAGCTACTTTGGTCATGGTTGTACGGCAGTAAGAAGCAGCAGTCGACTTCAGTTCTGTCGGAGTCGCGTCAGCTATCAAAGTTATCCCTGGTAATTGCTAATAAATCTGCAGTAACTGAATTAGAAAAAACTCGAAATTTAGAGAGAGCGTTTTCTCAAACCAAATCTAGAGAAGAATATGTAGCGGATGTTCTATCAGAAGTTAGAAATCAACTTCAAGATCTTTATTCGTCAGTCTATATAGATGGAAAATTGTCTAATTCAAAAGATTCGGCAAAATTTTTAAAAAGCAGTCGTGAGGATATTAGAAAAGTTAAGACTACAATTGAAAAAATAGAGAACGAATTGTTGTAAGTATGAGTGTTATTCGTTCAGCAAGATTATGTGATTCAATCGAGATTGCTTGCATTCAGCTAAAGAAGAAATTATCGAACACTGATATTTTTAAAGAAATCAAAATAAGCAATCCAGATTGTGACGATGAAGAGTTGTCATTACAAATATCTGAAGCCTTTCAACTTGCAAAAACCAGATCAATTTGTGCAGGGGCGCTTTATCCATTTGAAATTACGAATTTAACTATCGAGTTAAAAAATGACCTATCGGTATTAAATCCATATCTTTTTCAAATGTTGGGTGTAGCAATCAAAAATCTCGATTTGGCGAAAGCAAAAACACACACAAAAAATTTTCAGAAATATTTTGAAGATCTGGTTTCCTGGGCATTCTCGCGATCTATTCATAGTACGGCAATATTGAGTATGCCGAGACAGGAAAGAGGTTTTCCGACTTCGCTAAAAGCTACTTTAGGTAGGATTGCAAACAGGGATGGTCTGAAGACTAAGTTTTTAAAACATAAAGTGCTGAGTACTGATAAAGATCTTGGTGTGGATATACTTTTATTCAATCAAATGGCATCAGACGGTCGCAGCGGAAAACCACTTTTTTTAGTTCAATGCGCAACTGGTCCGTATACCCAGTTACAAACTAAGTTAACTGAAAATCCTAATAACTTTCATAGTGTTTGGGAAGGCGGCTTTTACTCCGGCTGTTCTATTCGCTGTATTGCTACCCCTGATGATTTATTGCCCTTGCCTGACCTTCAGTGGGAGAGATTAAGTAAAGACGGCTGGGTATTAGACCGTACACGAATTTCAAAAATATTCTCTGAGAATGACGGGAATGTTCCGTCGAACCTCGTTAATTTAAATAAACATTGGAATGATACTTTGAAGTTGGTCGCAAAGCTTGATTGGCAAAACTACTGGAGCAGAGTTCGATAATATCTCTAATTACGTTAGAGCCAGTAGATAGCTTTTTTAGTAGGGTTCGCCTTTTGTTATCTACTCAGACTCGTTGTCATAACCAGGATCGGCAGAATCGACAGCCTCATCTCCACCATCCCAAGGCTTCTTCCCAACCCAACCCTCAGGTCGTCCGCCAAACGTCGAATAATACAAATCCTCAACATCCAAGCGCGCCCATTCGGTCTTCTTCAAAAAAATCAAACTCGACTTCAAACTCGGATTCTCATTAAAACACCGAATAAAAATTCTCTGGCCCAGTTCAGACCAGCCATACTCTTCAACAAGAGCACGAACCATCATCTCCAAAGTAATACCTTTGGGCGGATATTTATTGTTACGCGGCGGTGGAAGTTTACGGTCTGACATTTAAATATTTGTTTCAAAAAAAGAAAAAAATTGGATGGGGTAGGAGGACTTGAACCTCCGAATGGTAGAATCAAAATCTACTGCCTTACCAACTTGGCGATACCCCAACTGAGTCGAATGACGTGAAACCCAAGTTAATGAATTTTGGTGGTTAGCGCAAGAAAAAATAAAGCCCAAACTTACTATAATAAGTTTGGGCCGGATGGTTTGATGGGGTTAGAAGAAAGTTTGTTGAGCAGGGTCTTTCTTTTTACTTGCGTTGATCTTAGCTGCTATATTTCTAACCACTTTTTCGTACTGAAATCTCCCCCTATTGCATACCTATCGGGCGACTTTAGAAATCCAAGGTTTCCCTTGTAAGTCTGACGACAGAGGTACTGTCGCTTAATCGTCGCCTTGATAGGTCTGCGGAGCCTTCTGTCGTTTTAAAGTCGTCAGAGTTTCTCCCATCGAACGTAGCTCATTTTCATAAGCCTCAAAGACTAAATTTTCAATTGTTTCTCGCGTTTCTTGATTTAACGGATGCGCTATATCACGAAACTGGCCATCTTTACGCTTTTTGCTGGGCATGGCCACAAAAAGCCCACCGGGGCCCTGGATAACCTTTAGATCACGGACGACGAAACAATTTTCGATCGTGATCGTTACGTATGCCTTTAATCGATCCTCGTTAACAGGAAAGATCTTTACTTCGGTGATTTTCATGGTGGCCTCTCTTAAGTCGTACCTTTGTGTAACATGACTTGATGTATAATACCTACGTCTAGTATCGGGACCATGGTCGTGCGGCTTTAGGGGAAAATAACGCGGTTAAGTAAAATTTTTATAGAATTTGTTTAGCTGTTTAGAGATGAGACATTCCCCGGGGGCCCGGGGAACATAATTTTTGGTAAAGCGAGCTTATTTTAGATCAAAAGTGATTGCCGTGATGCCGCGGCCTCTGGCAACGCGGATCGTGTTGGTGCCTTTTTTGATGGCCTTGATGGCTTGATCGGCACTGGTCGGTTCGACTTTGTTGATGGCTAAAACCACATCGCCAACGCGAAGGCCGATGGTGCTGGCGATCGAACCGCGCTCAACCCAGGTGATGATCGGGTATTTGACCGAAGGTTCGATATTGTAGTCATTGCGAAGGGCGTCGGTCATATCCGAAATTTTAATGCCTAAGTTAAACGGGGTATTGGTGTTGACCGAAGGCTGGGCCGCTTCGTCATCGTCTTTTTTGAATTTTTTAATCAGCGATGACAGCGATTTTTCGCCCGGGCGCTCAGCGACCGTGACATCAATTTCCAGAGTTTTTTCGTTACGTAAAATTTTAAATTTGGCTTTTTTGCCCGGATCAA
The DNA here is from genome assembly GCF_056175625.1 of Bdellovibrio sp. SBM16. Classification (NCBI taxonomy): domain Bacteria; kingdom Pseudomonadati; phylum Bdellovibrionota; class Bdellovibrionia; order Bdellovibrionales; family Pseudobdellovibrionaceae; genus Bdellovibrio; species Bdellovibrio sp. SBM16. Next base: position 347,775 of record NZ_JBJKJG010000001.1, read on the forward strand.
TATCGGCAACGGTGTTTACCAAATCCTGCGCGTCGCGGATTTTTTTGCCGTTAATTTCGGTGATCACATCATACACCTTGATACCGGCTTTTTTGGCCGGGCCATCGCCTAAGCCTAACACCGCAGCTCCGCGGTATTCATCTAGGCCCATGGCCATCGCGGCACGGTAATCTAAATCGCCCGGCGCAATACCGATGTAACCTCTTTGTAATTTACCTTCTTTTTCAAGGGTCGGAATAATTCTTTTAACTTCATCAATCGGAATCGCAAAACCGATCCCTTGCGCCCGCGCATCGATGGCTGAGTTTACCCCAATCACCAAACCTTTAGAGTTAACCAGTGGACCGCCAGAGTTACCCGGGTTGATCGAAGCATCAGTCTGAATTAAAGGAAATTTATTGATCTCGTTAATCGATCTGCCTTTTGATGAGATAATCCCCTTGGTCATGGTATGACCGTGGCCGTACGGGTTACCAAACGCGGCCACCCATTCGCCGACTTGCGCATCTTCAGATGTGCCCATGGCCGCCACTGTCAGTTTGATGTCAGGTTTAATTTTGATCAGCGCGATATCGGTTCTAGAGTCTCTTCCGATAATTTCGGCCTTATAGGTTTTACTGTCGTTTTCGGAAAGCTGCACTTCGATGATGTCGGCATTTTCGATCACGTGATTGTTGGTTACAATTAAACCGTCTTCACGGATGATAAAGCCTGTGCCTAAGCCCATGCGCTGCGGCTTTCCTGGCTGCTGTTGCGGCTGCATCGGCATACCATAGAACTGCTCTAACATTTCGAGCATCGGGTCGCGGTACATTCTTCCGCGCGGGATCACCGAAGTTGAGATATTGACCACTGACGGGTTAATGGCTTTAGCCAATTCAACAAATAAATTAGCCGGTAAAGGCTCGCCAAGTTTTAGGGCCGGTGGTGTTTTTTGAAAGCTCTGGGCCGTGACACTGTTGTTTTGAAAAAATACTAGCGCGGTGGTTGCGATGGCTAGTGCTACGATAGTTAGTCGTTTCATGACATTATCCTCTCTGGATGGGAGCGTCGTTTGTACTACTTATTTAAGCGCAATAAATTTTGATTTCAAATCGTTGATAACCGCGTCTAAGAAATTGTTCTCATCAGCAGTTAAGTTATTTTTTGTTTTGTCCTTTAATAATGACAGTAGATCGATATTAAAGCGCGCCAAATTTTTATCGACTTCGGTTTTACCGGTCTGAGGATCGGGCTGCAAACCCATGGCCATTGCGGCGGATGAGCCAATCGACATAATTAACACGTTAAATGAAGCTTCCATATTTTCCATATTAAAACCTTTTAATTCTGCTTGAAGATTATTTTAATCTTTTTGTTATAACCTTTATCCACCAATAGCGTAGCCCAAGAGATTTTTCTCTCTTGCGGTAACGTTGGGGTGAAATTTTAAATTGTAAAGCTTGGGGTTAATTTTTGATAAAATACTGAAGAAATAAGTGCCTTCAAAGATTTTATCGTTATGCGATTCTAAATGATGCAGCTTGTGTAAAAGTAAGCCGAATTCGAAGTTTTGTGCCTGCGAGACAGACAGGGCCTTAAGATCGGCTTTATAGATCTCTTTTGAAAGGCCCAGTGCATAAGCCAGGGCATTAAAAAGTGGGGCAAAAATTTTATCAAGCGGCGCCAGTGAAATGTAGATCAGCCCCAGAGTTTTACGTGTAAGTTTTGAGTGTAAAAAGCCATGACTTAACAGCAGGTGCACGAAGAGCTTTTTTTCGGCCTGTGTTAGCTGCTCGAGGGTTTTGTTATTGATAAAAACCACCAGTTGATTAGAGAACTCGGGCCAGACCAGAGGAGGTGTGTGTCGGTCGGTCACAAAAAAGCGCACTTTTCTAAAGCCGTAGGCCAGGGCGTTTTGTTTAAATAGTCCAGCGAGTTTATATGGATCATTGCCCAGAATTTCTTGGGCGCGGGTGCGCTCGATAAAAATTTTAAGACCTTTGTGAAAGATCAGATACAACAAAATTAAACATAATAAAAAGGCTATTGCTAAGCCTAAGCGGCCTGCGACCTGAAATCCTAAAATTAAAAAAACAAAACAGCTGGTAGCGGTTATTAACCAGACTTGAGTCAGGGTCTTCATGGCCTTAATTTTTATGTGAAGTAAGGTTGAAATCAAGCCTATTTATGCCAAAATAATAGGGGTCGAAAGAATATCATGGAGATAGATTATGTCGAATATGGATGTTGCAGCACTGAATCAAGCCGTTAAAGAACAAAGTTTGTTTGTTGTGCAGATGATGAATGAGATGAACAAAGTGGTCGTCGGTCAGCGTGAAATGATCGAAGGTATCGTGATGGGATTACTGACAGGCGGACACATTCTTTTAGAAGGTGTTCCGGGGTTAGCAAAAACACTGACGATCTCAACCTTAGCGCAGACCATTTCGTTACACTTTCAGCGTATTCAGTTTACGCCGGATTTATTACCGACCGATCTGATCGGCACCATGGTGTTCAACCCGAAATCCGGTGAGTTTACAGCTAAAAAAGGACCGATCTTTGCCAATATCGTCTTAGCCGATGAGATCAACCGTGCGCCGGCCAAAGTGCAATCGGCACTTTTAGAGGCGATGGCCGAAAAACAGGTCACCATCGGTGATTCATCGTATAAGCTAGATCATCCGTTTTTAGTTATGGCGACACAAAATCCATTAGAGCAAGAAGGAACCTACCCGTTGCCGGAAGCGCAGATGGACCGCTTTATGTTTAAGATTAATGTTTCGTACCCATCAAAATCTGAAGAACTGGAAATCGTCAATCGCATGGGTGTCAATGACCGCCCAACGATTCAGACGGTTTTAACCAAAGAGCAATTATTGGCAACAATTAAAACCGTAGATCAAATCTACGTGGATCAAAAAGTGCGTAATTACATCGTCGATCTGATTATGGCAACGCGCGAACCGAAACTTTACGGTTTAGGGCGTTTAGAAAAAATTATCGCCGTCGGCGGTTCGCCGCGTGCTTCATTATCGTTGATCCGCGCAGCGAAAGCGCATGCATTTTTACGCGGCCGTGGATTTGCCACGGTCGAAGATATTAAATCAATTGTTTATAAAGTTTTACGTCACCGTTTAATTTTAACTTACGAAGCAGAAGCTGAGAATTTAAAACAAGACGATGTGATCCGTGAAGTTTTGGCCGCAGTTGAAGTTTCTGCCTAATCGGCAAAAAAGGTTTATTTAACTCATGGCTGAGCAACAACAGCAGGTTCCTGCAGAGATATTAAAAAAGATCAAGCGCATTGAAATCGATACGCGCAAGATGGTGAATAATATCTTTTCTGGCGAATACCACACTAAATTCAAAGGGCAGGGAATGACATTTTCTGACTTTCGTGAATACGTGGCCGGCGATGATGTGCGTAATATCGCCTGGACGCTGATGGCACGTGCGGGAAAACCGTATGTAAAAACTTTTGAAGAAGAGCGTGAGTTGACGTTAATGATCTGTGTGGATGTCTCGGGATCAAATGATTTCGGGTCACGCGATCATTTTAAAGGTGAAACTTTGGCCTATGTCGCTGCGACGTTGGCGTTTTCGGCGATCAAAAATAATGACCATGTGGGGTTATTGTTATTTTCAGATGATGTTGAGTTGTTCGTGCCGCCGAAAAAAGGTAAAAACCACGTTTACCGAATTTTACGTGAAATTTTATTTTATAAACCAAGATCAACAAAAACCAGAATCAGTTCAGCTTTAGATTATTTGCGCGGCGTTTTGAAAAAACGCGCTACGATCTTTGTGTTATCAGATTTTCAGGATAAAGATTATCAGACATCACTTACCTACTTAGAAAAAAAGCATGAAGTGATCGCAGGGCTTGTCACGGATCCGGCCGAGTTTATGTTTCCGGATGTGGGTTTGATTGATTTACATGATTCTGAAACCGGCGAGACGGTGTTAATTGACACCTCAAATCCGGTGTTCAGAGAAGAGATGAAAACCAAGTTTCAGAACGATTTTGAAGGGTTTCAAAAAAACCTAAAGCGCTCGGGCGTTGACAGCTTTACCTTTGAAGCGGATGAGAATTTTCATAAGTCATTGTTGGCCTTTTTTAAAAGAAGGAAGTCGCGTTAATGGCTGATGTGAAATGCACCACGGTCATACCTGAGGTTTCTGGCTTAAAAGCAAATGAGCTGACAGTCGGGCGCCACTTTTTTTTAAACTGTGAAGGTCAATACGATAAATCTTTTGATTTTACCAAAGCGCAGTTTGTTACTGACGAGCAGTCAAAATACATTATTAAATTATTTAAAGCCGAAGCCCGGGGCACGGATTCGTTTGATGTCGATATGACCTTATATCAAGCGGGCAAAGTACAACTGCCAAATCTGGTATTAACTGACGGCGGGGTGCAGATCGATCTTGGTCAGCAGCAATTTGAAGTGATTTCGGTGTTGCCAAAACCAGACCCAAATGCCGAAAAGCCCGAGCCGCCAAAACCATTTGGTTTTGCGATCGGCATGCTGCACTGGCCGATGGCGTACACCTTGATTTTTGCAAGCCTGCTTTTGGCTGTCATTGCCCAGGCGATTTATTTAGCGGCCCGCACCCAGCGCTGGAAACAGTTGCGCGCCGTCGTGGATAGCTTTGACTCGGCCCAGGAGCCGGATAATCAGTTTTATAAAACCATCCGCGAATTAGAGAAAAAAGACTATCCGGTTGCTGACATCGAACGCGCAGCTAAAGTTTATATCTTGCGCCGGTTTCAGGTGCCGATTTTTAATTTAACGTTAAAAGAGACGGTGGCCTTTATTAAAAAGCGCCATCCGCAATTAAAAGAGCTGCGCCGTCAGGTCTATAACATCGTTAAAGATATTGAGCTCTTGGCCAAAGAAAAAGATCTTACTGAAGATTCAAAAGTTAAATTTATTAAACGTTTTTATGAATTTATTGCCCGCTGTGAAGCGACCCAAAAAAGCGGAGGGTTTAGCCGATGACGCTTTTTGGTTATATCTGGGCTAACCCGTGGGCCTTTGCACTGCTGCTGCTATTGCCGCTGGTCTACTGGTTTTATCACCGTATTAACAAAAAAAAGGCCACCTTTCAGATCAGTAATGTGCAGCTATTTAAATCCTGGGCCGGCCGTGGCCGGGTGCAGTTAGTTAAGTTAAATACTGTTTTATTGTTCGTAAGTCTGGCATTGATGATCGTGGCGTTGGCGCGCCCGCAAACGCAGGATGAAAAAGTTAAGCGCACCTTAGATGGTTTAGATATCGTGATCGTCTTGGATATCTCGGATTCGATGCTGATCGAAGATATGAAACCGGTTAACCGCTTAGAGTCAGCTAAAGAAACCATTGCTAACTTTATTAAACAGCGGACTTCAGACCGCATCGGTATTGTGATCTTTGCCGGTGAGGCCTTTACATTAGTGCCGCCTACTTTGGATTATCAATTGATCGAAGAGCGCATTGCACAGATTAAGACCGCGCAGGTTGCACGCATTAAAGATGGCACCGCAATCGGGGTGGCCACCGCTGCCGGAGCTGCGAGATTAAAAGATTCACAGGCCAAAGAGCGCGTGATGATTTTTCTTACCGATGGTGAAAATAACTCGGGCATGATTGATCCAGAAACCGGGTTAGAGATCGCTAAAGGGTATGATATTAAAATCTACTCGATCGGTCTTGGTAAATCAGGGCCAACCAAACTTCCGATTTATTCAACGGATATGTTTGGCAATAAAGTTAAACGGTACCAGCCGTTTGAATCAACGGTTAACGACGAACTCCTTGGTTTAATGGCATCGACGACCGGCGGTAAATATTTTCGTGCCACGCGCGAAGACTCGCTGGCCGGCGTATTTAATGAGATCAACAGTTTAGAGACGACTAAGATCGAAGATCAAAAGTATGTGCGCTATAACGAATTTTTTCATTTATTCTTGATCTGGGGCGTAATTTTATTTTTACTTAATCGCATTTTAAATTACTCGTTGTTAAAGAGAGGTCCCTAGTGTCGGTTTTACGTTGGGGTAATCCATCAGCATTTAGTTTTTTAATAATGCTCGGCGTGTGGGTGTTATTATATTTTTACTTTGAGAAAAACTCGGAGAAAAAATTAAACCAGGCCTTTGGCACCAAAGTTGTTCCGTGGTTACGCGCCAGCGTGTCGTTTCCAAAGCGCCGTTTACAGCTGGTGTTGCAGGTTATCGGCGGTTTATTTTTAATTTTAGCTCTGGCGCGTCCGCAGATGGGCCAATCTGAGCAAGAAGTAAAATCTGAAGGTGTTGAACTGATGATTTTAGCTGACGTGTCGGATTCGATGCTGGCCGAGGATGTTAGGCCTTCACGTTTACAACAGATGAAAATCGATCTGGCAAAACTGATGGATTTAATGCCGGGTAATAAAACCGGTTTGATCGCCTTTGCCGGAAGTGCGGCGCTGATGTCGCCGTTAACGTCTGATCCGGGGGCGCTTAAGTTATATATCGATTCACTGGATACCTATGCGGTATCAACCCAGGGAACAGCGTTTGAACCGGCGTTATCTTTTGCCAAAGAAGCTTTTGAAAAAGGCGGCGTAACACAGTCAACTGACTTAAAAACCACGCGTGTAATTATCGTGGCCTCTGACGGTGAAGACCAGGAAGAAGGCGCACTGGAAGCCGCAAAAGCCCTGGCCAAAGACGGCGTAAAAATTATTTCTGTCGCCTACGGTACGGAAAAAGGCGGCACGATCCCAACGCGTGATCCTTTCGGTAATCTTACCGGAGCCAAAAAAGACCGCGAAGGCAATACCATTATGACCACGGTTAAAGGTGAGTTTTTAAAATCGCTCGCCCAAGCCGGTGAGGGCAGTTTTTATTTTGCCTCATTTGACGGAAGCCACTTAAAACAAATCGCCAATGACATCAGTCTTTACGAAAAAGCACTGTTTGATTCATCGATGGTTGTGCAATACGACGAAAAATTTGTGTACCCGTTATCAATTGGTTTAGTGATTTTAATTTTAAGTTTAATGATCTCTGATCGCCGCCGTGAGCCGATTATGTGGAAAGGACGTTATGAGTACTAAGATAATGTCTTTTTTATTAGGGCTGCTGTTATCTGGCGTGCTGCTGGCCCAGGTGCCGGCCGCAACTGAATCGCCGGATACCACCGCAGGCCCAAGGCCACTGCCGCCGAAAGCCACCGATAAATTGCCGTGGCCAAGTTTAAGTTCGCTGTATTACGACTATAAAGCGCGCAATGCGCTACAGGAGAAAAACCCCGAACTTGCGCAGCAGTACAACTTAAAAATTTTAGAAAATGAACCGTACTCGGTGCAAACGCATTCAAACTTAGGCATTGCTTTTGATCATCTTCAGCAAAAAGAAGAATCAGCTAAGTCGTTTGATTTGGCCATTGATTTGCTTGAAGCCTACAAAGATCAATTGCCGCCATCGGATGCGTTTCAGATTTATTACAATTTAGGGCTGCGTTTTCAGCAGGCGAAAAATACCGAGCGCGCGTTAGAGTACTATCAAAAAGCTCTCGAAGTTAATCCGGCATCGATTGAAACCAAACACAATATCGAACTGTTAATCCAGCAGCAGCAACAAGGCGGCGGTGGCGGCCAGGGTAAAGATCAAAATCCGCAGGATAAAGATCAGAACTCAAAAGATGGCGAAGATAAAGAAGAAAAAGAAAAAGACCAAGAAGAAGATCGCCAGCAAACGTCGAAATACAAACCCCGCCCTTATCAAGGGGATAAGTTAAGCGAAGCGGATGTGAAAAAAATCTTAGGCGAGTTATCGCAGCAAGATAAAAAAATCCGCGCTAATTACAATAAAAAAGACCGTAAAGAGGATAAAAATGCAAAAGATTGGTAAGCTATTCCTCGTGCTATTTATGCAAATGTCAGCGGCTATCGCCATGGCCGCTGATTCGTTAAAAGTTGAAATTCAGCCCGAATCAGTGGGTTTAGGTGACACGGTACAGATTTATTTAACGGTGCAATCATCCAGTGATTTTGAAATGGCTGACCCGAAAGTGCCGGAGATCGACGGCCTAAAGCTTTTGCAAGCGCAAAACGCCGGGCAGTCGACATCAACCCGCATGAATTTTATCAACGGTAAAACCGACTTTTCCAAAACCGTAACCCAGCAATTTGTGTTTGTGTATCAGGCTGACAAATCAGGCATCGTGCAGATTCCGTCATTTACCGTTGAAGTCAACGGTAAGCAGATGATGTCGGCTCCGCAAAAAATTTCGGTATCACGCGATAGCCAAGCTAGAAAACAGCAGCGGCCAAACGTGGCCGGGCGGCCGCAGTTTCAGGATGATGATCCGTTTGCATTAGAAGAAGATGATATGTTTTCACAGCTGATGAAGCAGCGTCAGAAAATGTTAGAAGAAATGCAAAAACAATTCGGCCAGATGCCGGGTGGTAATCGCGGCGGTCTTGGACCTAATTTTAATCCGCAACAGCCAAACCAGATCCCTTCACGCACCATCGAAAACTTAAATACCAATGAGGCGTTTTTTATTTACGCTGACATTGATAAAAAACAGGTTTTTGAAGGCGAGCAGATCACCGCGACCTGGTACATTTATACGCGCGGAAATTTAGATTCATTGGACCGTGCAAAATTTCCGGATTTAAAAGGGTTCTGGAAAGAAATCATTGAAGAAGTGCCATCACTGCAATTTACCGAAGAAATGGTCAACGGTGTAATGTACCGTAAAGCGCTGTTGGCTGCGCACGCGCTGTTTCCGATTAAGCCGGGTAAAACGGTGATCGACGAATTTAAAATTAAAGCCAAAGTGCGGCTGCCTACCCAGTTTGGCTGGGGTTCACAGCAAGAGTACACCAAGTCGTCAAAACGCATCGAAGTCAATGTGTTGCCGCTGCCACAGGAAAATAAACCGCTGTCGTTTTCAGGTGCGGTGGGGCAGTTTCAAATTCAGACCCAGGTTGACGGTACAAGTTTTCCTGCAGGACAGCCGATTTCACTGCGTGTGCGTTTAGAAGGTCAGGGTAATGCCAAGGTGATTGAATTGCCAAATATTCAGTGGCCGGAAAATCTAGAAGTTTACGATACCAAAAGTGAATCAAAATTTTTTAAAGACGGTTTAAGTTTTAAAGAATTTGAAATTTTAGTGATCGCTAAAGCTCCCGGCGAAGTAAGTATCCCGCAGATTAATTTTTCGTACTTTGATCCGTCAACAAAGCAGTATGTAACAAAATCAACAGAGACATTTAAAATCAATATCACTGAAGCCATCAAAGGCTCGACCCTGGCGCCGTTAAAGGCCAGCGATAAAGCTGTGGCCGAGCAGGCCGAGGCTGAGAAAATCTTTTTACCGATCACTGAGTTATCATCAGCGTGGGTTTCGTGGGGTGCTGTGAAATTGCCGGTGTTGATTGTGGTATCTCTTTTGGCCATTTTTACGGTGCTGGGACAGTTTTTGTTGGATCTAAAAAAACTGCAGATGTCGCCGCAGTTATCATTTAAAGTCGATGCGAAAATGAAAGTGCTAGAGGGCGCGGTAAAATCTAAAGACTACAAATTGTTTGGTGCCGAGGCGATTAATTTACTTTATTTAGTGACGGCGCATTTGGCGCAGGAAGAAAGTGCCACGCAGGATTGGGGCGCACTTTTTTACAAGATGCCAGAGAATTACCGTAAATCCTACGAGACGAAATTGAACGAATTATTTGATTATTTTCAGATGATCGGTTTTGCTCCGGAATCGGTGCGGGATCAGGCTCTTAGTCGTAATTCGGCAGAAGAAATGTTCATGCAACTTAAAGCGACAGCAAATAAAATCGTGTCTGAATTGCCGTAAATTGTCGTTCGAAAAAATTAAGCAAATTTACTCTTGAAAACGGGTAGTATCACTTGTAGCCTTAAATTTTACGGGGAGTTGCGAGTGAGACTTACGTCTAGTTTGATTTTAATGGGATTATTATGCGTTTCATTTGGTTGTGCGACCAAATCAGCAAACTCGGAAACACCAAATCTAGGCAAAGAATACACGAACGAAGGTGATTTGGAGAAATTCCGGGTCAAAGATAGTGAAAAGCAATCTGCCAAAGTCACGGAAAATCAAGAGCTCGAATCTATTCCGATTGAAATTAACGAAAAAGTAGAAATGTGGATCAGATACTTTCAGGGCCGTGGCCGTCCCCACATGGAGCGCTATTTAGCCCGTTCTACCCGTTATGAAGCGTTAATGAAAAAAGTTTTACGCGATAATAAATTACCAGAAGATTTATTCTACATTGCTTTGATCGAATCAGGTTTTTCATCTTCGGCGAGATCACACGCATCGGCAGTAGGGTACTGGCAGTTTATCCGCGGTACGGGTAAGCGTTATAAATTAGATATTAATAAAATGGTCGATGAGCGCCGTGACCCGGTTTTAGCTACACAGGCGGCAGCTGAGTACTTCAGAGATCTGTATTCAATTTTTAATTCTTGGTATTTATCAATGGCCGCATACAATGTGGGTGAAGGCCGTGTGATCAAAGTGGTCAGAAAATACAAAACCAGAGATTTCTGGGAATTATCACGTCACAAACGGGCATTACCGGCCGAGACAGATAACTATGTTCCGAAATACATCGCAGCCAAACTTATTGCCAAAAATCCGGATAAGTACGGCTTTGAAGGTATTGATTACATGACGCCGATTGAGTTTGATCATGTGACTTTAAAAGAGCCGGTCAACTTACGTTTGATGGCCGAGAAAATGAATTTTAACTACGAAGATTTCAAAGATTTAAATCCAAAATTTAAAGGTGAAATCGCGCCACTTGATAAGAACAACACGTTAAGCTTACGTATTCCTGCAGGTACGATGGAAGTCGCGATGGCTGCTGCATCTGCATCCGTTGCAAGCTTAGTGGATTTTGTGCCTGACCAGGTTGAAACCCAATACTACAAAGTTAAACGCGGTGATAACTTAGGTTCAATCGCCAGACGTTACCGGACAACCGTTGCGTATTTACGTGAATTAAATGATTTTCCGAGAAAGAAAACCATCCGCGTAGGCCAAAGAATCATCGTTCCGGATCGTACGCCGTTGATCGAACGTAGATCTACTAAAGGTGGAAAAAAGAAATCAAGCTCAAGCAAAGTGACCACCACCAGCGATATCTATGTGGTAAAAAGAGGCGACACATTAGCTTCGATCGCCAACAAATTCGACCTGTCAGTGATAGAATTAAGCAAAGCTAATGGTATCAAAAGAAAGTCTAAATTACGCGCAGGCGCAAGACTAAGCATCCCGCGCATTTAGATAGCCCGTGCAGCCCTAAGTTTACCATCGCCACACTGTGCCGACAGTAAACATCCGGTAAAAACAGCAAAAGCAGCTTCAGGGCTGCTTTTTTTATAGGTGCTACCAAAAAATAAAAAATAGCAGGATGCTATTTTTTTCGCGCTAGCCCCGTAGCGGGAGCGAAGGGGTTTTTGGCAGGAGCCAAAAACAAAAAACTCTAAACTTTGTCATCCACTGATAAGTTTAGAGTTAAGGGGAATGAAACCAATCCATGATATAAAATGTAATTTTTTTTCCTTCCATTGCAGTCTTCACCGCAGGTCTTATATCCTTTGGCAGCTGGCTGGCATTGTTAGCCCCTATAGCTTTGCGTCCCAGAATTTCCTCTGGTTTGCCTTGAGGCAAAAGAAGGATACGGAATTACCCGTATACTTTTCAAACCGCTAGTGACCTCCTCTATTGGTTAAAGGGTTTAGTCTTAATAAACGGTAAAATATTTTATTTAGCGCATCGTCACTTCGGTGCTTTATCGTTATGATCGTAAATTCGCTTCATATAACGTCCCTCCTAAAAAACTAACAACTGACCCAGGTTGACTTGGCCTTTACGACCTTTGCCCGGCATACGTTAGAAAGCTTACTCAGCTTTGTTTGCTTGTATGAATTAAGAATAGCTGAGGTGCGAATTGTATTTCCAATTTTTTTTGCTTAATCTCAAAAAAGCATATAAAACGTCTCAGAGGTACACATATGGTCGCTTTTAACGCCGTTACAAAACAAGTTGGTACAAAGATTTTGTATTCGAATGGTTCATTTCAAATTAATCCCGGCGATAAAATCGGCCTGGTAGGCCCTAATGGCGCGGGTAAGACGACGATCTTTCGCTTAATTATGGGCGAAGAATCTCCTGATCAAGGCACGATTTCAAAACCCGAGCGTGTGCGTATTGGTTATTTCTCGCAGAACATTGAAAACATGAAAGGCCGCTCAGTTTTGGCTGAAGTACTTGCCTCAGGCGGTTTAGATAAAATCGTAGATCAGATCAAACATTATGAAGAGCGTCTGCAGGATCCTAATCTTGGTGAAGATGAGATGATGGATGTTGTTGAAAAATACGGTGTGCTGCAGGAGCAGTTCGAAGCCGTCGGTGGGTATGATGTAGAACCGCGTGCAGCGGCGATCCTAGGTGGTCTGGGTTTTTCGAAAGAGGATATGCAAATGGATGTCGGCCAGTTTTCGGGCGGATGGAAAATGCGTGCCTCTTTAGCCAAGATTTTATTACTGCAGCCTGATGTTCTGTTACTGGATGAGCCGACGAATCACTTAGACGTTGAATCGATCATCTGGCTTGAACAATGGATCAAAGAATTTAAAGGCTCTGTGCTTATGACGTCGCATGATCGTGATTTTATGAACAGACTTTGTACGAAAACGATCGAAATCGCGAACAAGCAGGTAACTGTGTACGGCGGCAATTATGATTTTTACGATAAAGAACGTCAGATCCGCAAAGAACAGTTAATCGCAGCCGCTAAACGCCAAGAAGATATGTTAGCTAAAGAAGAAGAGTTTATCGCGCGTTTTGCGGCCCGTGCCTCGCATGCGGCCCAGGTGCAATCACGTGTTAAAAAACTAGAAAAAATCGATCGTATCGAGATTCCGCCGGAAGACCGTGCGATGGATTTTATCTGGCCTGAACCGCCGCGTGGAGGTGATGAAGTTGTTAAGTTTGAAAAACTTGGCAAAACTTATCATTTAAGTGATGGCCGTGAGAAAAATGTTTTTAACAACGCCACAGCCTTAGTTAAACGTTTAGACCGTGTGGCTGTTGTCGGTGTGAACGGCGCCGGAAAGTCGACCTTGCTAAAAATCATCACCAAACAAACCGATGCCACAGCCGGTACCTGTAACGTAGGCCCTTCGATCCAACTGGGATACTTTTCGCAAAACTCTCTGGATCTGTTAAATCCGAACAACACGATCTTACAAGAAGTCGAACAACGCGTACCAAATGCGTCTTTAGGTTCGATCAAATCATTGCTGGGTGCTTTTTTATTTTCGGGTGAAGAAGTTGAAAAGAAAATTTCGGTTTTATCGGGTGGTGAAAAATCACGTGTGATCTTAGCGTGTATCTTATCACAGCCGGTTAATTTTTTAGTGCTGGATGAGCCGACCAATCACTTGGATATTAAATCACGCGAAGTTCTGCTTAAGGCGATCAAAGAATTTCCGGGCACTGTGATGATGGTATCCCATGACCGTTTCTTCTTACGTGAAATCACAACGCGCGTATTTGAGATCGATAAGAACCATTTAACGACGTATGATATGACATACCCTGAGTATGTTGAGCGTGTTCATCACCACTAAATTGATTCAACCAGCTTAGCCGCAAGCTCTTGAAAAGCTTTGGCTTCGGCAGAGTCGGCATAGCTTTCCATGATCGGTACGCCGGCTTCTGAGCCTAATGATACATTCGGGTTAAACGGCACTTCGACAAGTTTTTTGATTCCTTTAGAGGCGATGTATGAATCCATTTCGCCTTTTGGAAATAACTGCATCTTTTCGCCGTTAACAGGGTTAATCATGTACGCCATGTTTTCTACCAAACCTGCGATTTTAATCTGCGTGCGCTCGAACATATCGATCGCTTTTTTGGCGTCGATTAAGGCCACGTTTTGCGGTGTTGATACGATCACGGCTGCAGATACCGGTACTTTTTGCGCCACCGATAACTGCACATCACCGGTACCCGGTGGCAGATCGATCACTAAGTAATCCAGTTCGCCCCATTTAACATCGCGGAAGAATTGATCCATGGCTTTAAATAACATCGGTCCGCGCCAAACAATGGCAGCACCCTCGTCTGCTAAAAAACCGATACTCATTAATTTTAAACCGTAACGTTCGATCGGGTTGATCTCGGTGCCGTTAGAAACGGTGGGCTTTTGGTTAATAGCACCCATCATACGCGGGATCGACGGGCCGTAGATGTCGGCATCCAACAATCCAACAGAACCATATTTACGTAAAGCCAGTGCTAAGTTCGTTGAGACGGTTGATTTACCGACGCCGCCTTTTCCTGAGGCAACAACGATAATTTTTTTAACTCCGGGAATAGCGGCTTGACGATCAAATGGATTCATACAGACGGTCCTTAAAAATGGCGTTTACAAGTAATGTAAGTAACTTAATAATAAAAGAGTGATCAATAGCCAACTGCTTTTATACTTAAATTTAGGAATCGGCCTACTTTTGGTGCTGTATTTCGTTTTAGGGCGCCATAAGCCAAAACCGCCGACACGTCTTAACATGCGCGCTAAGGAATCTTTAGAAAAAAAGCCGGTTATCTTAGAGCCTGAGGCAAAAAAAGAGCTGGCCGTCGTCGACGAACAACCACGTGAGGCGAGCAGGTCATTGGCGGTGATTTTTATGTATAACGGGCATGATTGGGAAGCGCACGATGTCTTAGGTGTGCCGCAAGGCTCGTCAATGCATCAGGTGACGTTGGCCTATCAGCAGTTAATTAAAACTGCTGATTCTAGATCGTTACAATTTTATGAGTTGGCCTATTCGGCGATTTCTACTCGGCACCGGAAGCATCGTCTGTAGATGCTGCGGCTTCAGCTTTGATTTCTGATTTTAAAATAATAACCTGCGCTTGTGTCAGCGGAGTTTCGGTTAGACCAAGAGTGCTCTTTTTTTCGTTATAATCGGTTCTATCAAAGTCTAGGATGCCGGTTTGCATACCGATCTCAGCCAGGATCGCAAAATGATTTTGTGACCAGTTAGAAACTTTTAACGCTTCAACTTCTTCACTGTGGCGGCCTTCTTTCATCGCCATTAAAGAATCAAATGTGTGTAATTTGCGCGTCTGGATCACCTGCACTTTGATGGCGGCAGAAGCTGTATCTGTTGTTTCAGCGCTGACCGGAGCGGCGTGTTTGTTTGCTGATGGCGGGATGTGCTCTAATAAAACTACTTTACCTTCCATAAACATATAGACCAAACGGTTCTGGGCAAGCAACGACTCGGCGATTTCGCGTTGTTCGGCATTTTCAATTTTATTGATTAATTGCTTCTTGAAAGCCACGTTTTCGGGTGAATCCTGGCGTTCAGCAACGGTGATATCGGCAAGGTTGTTAAGTTCGATAACTTCGCCAGAGATTTTTTTGCTGACTTTGGCCGGACGTTCCTGGGCTTTACCGCAGCCAGAAAAGTTAACTACCGCCATTGTTGCTAAGACCGAAAAAATAATTAGGTTTTTCATATGACACCTTCTTTAAATAAAAATTAAAACGATAAATCCGTTGAAATACCCACAGTCGAGGTTTCTTTATCAAACGCCTGTAAGTTGTTTTCGTAAGTCGTATCTTTTAAAAACGGGGCACGGTTATAGTGGTACAGCGAAAAGCCTAAGTTATCATTTACACTGTACGAGATACTTTCTAAAAGTAAAAAGCCCGAGCGCACCACATCTTCATATGAGTAGGCCGAAGTGAACTGAAATCTCATGCCGATAGAAATCGGCTTAAATTTATAACCGGCCTTTAAATTCTGTACGATTTTATATTCAGTAGCCGGTTCGCCGTTAACACGGGTGGTGTATTTGTTGGTGTAGTAACCATAGGCTACCGAGTACGATAAACTGAAATTCGGAATGTCTAAAGCCTTCGAGTCCAGTGCCGCAAGGACACCGATGTTATTGACTAATTCGATCTCGCGGTTTTCGCGTGATTCATCTGAAAGCGGTAACTCAACCGAAGTGTACGGTGAAAGTTTTATGGCGCCTAGTTTCCAGCCTTTGTATAAAAGCGAAAATATGCCATCACCCATGCCGGAACCTTCTCTGGGTTGGTTTAAATCGTAGCCATAAAATAAATCCGCGCGGATCGAGAAATCATAAAATTCAAATTTTGGTGAAAACGAGATACCTAAACCGCGGCCACGTACGCCTTCAGAATTTTCTTCAACGTTTTGTTCGTACGAAAAGCTCAGATTGGCAGAAAGTTTATACGGTGATTCTTCAACTTCAACATCAGGGTAAACCGGGGGCGGGGGCTGAATCGTCGTGCGTTGTTGTTGTTTTAGCTTTTGTTGTTCGCGGTATTTTTTTAATTGTGACGCCTGACGGGCTTTTTCGTCCATACTGCCAGGTTGAGTGATGCGCGCAAAACTGACCTCTGCGAGCAGGATTGCACCAAGAATTATAGCTAGAGATAAAATCAGATTTCGCTTCATGAGTTTGGGGCTCCCGTAGGTTAATTAACTACGAAATCTCAATTGCGAAAATAGAGCCTGTTTATGGCTATTTAACAGCTTTTGACATAGCCTTTGCCGTCAATCTTTTTGACAGCGACGGATTTAGGCAGATTTGTATTGTTCTGCTGAAAAGCAGACTTACTTTTTAGCTTCTTGCGCTTTGTACTCTTTAAGCGTTTGGTTCATTGATTTTAGCCGGTTCGAAAAAGATTCTAACATCGACGAGGCCCATAGCGGCAAATCGTTTAACATAATGTTGTAACCTTCTTCTGAAATTTTCATTAATTTACAATCGGTCTCGGCCTGGGCCGAAGCGGTGCGGGCCCCTTTGTCGATCAGCGCAAATTCACCTAACGTATCGCCGGGATTAAGCTTAGCCAGTTCAACTTTTTGCCCTTGTTTATTTTTAGAAAAAATTTTTACCGTGCCGGATTCGATAATGTAAAAGTGAGCTTCAATATCACCTTCGAAAAAAATAAAATCGCCGGCTTTGAATGATTCTTTTGTGATCGAGCTCATAATTACCTCTTTTTCTTTACAATCATAGCCAAATCACCGCGAGAGAGCAAAAAGTCAGCTTTGTTTGTCTGGTCGTAGGTCTTAACAAGCTAGGTTAACTTCGGCAGTTTTATCCTTCGTTTACCTGTAAAAACGGGGTAACATATTGGCTATGGTGTTGCTTAAGATTTTATTCCCGCTTGCATTTGCTTTTTCGTCTAAACCTAATCCGCATTTTCTTGATGGAAAAAAAAACGGCGGCCCAAAAACGATCTCAGCGATTAAAACCGATATCGCCGCAGCCCCTTTAAATCAAACCCAGGTCGATCATCTTCAGGGTGATAAGTCGTACCAGGAATTTTTAAAAGAAAATCAGGCGCTGGTCGAAGCATTTTCAGAATTTACAAAAAAGAACCAGAACGTAAATAACGCCATCGACAGTATTAAAAACTGGAATCCAGCCCAGCCGATCTTAAATAACTACAAAGATTATTTTCTATCAACCTGGTCGGGTAACTATGAAGATGTGTACAAGCACTACCTGGCTCTAAAGAAAGAAAAGAAATTTATCCGTATCCGCTTAGAGCTGATCGTGTTTTTAATCAACTCTCCGGTAGAACAGTTAAAATTTGTCAATGCGGTTGGCTTTATTAAGACCGAATCACGCGCTTTATTACGTCAATTACGCGGCTCTTCTGAAGGTGAAGTTTTTGAAGAAGAGTATTTAAAGTGGTTGCAGCGTAACAAATACTTTGACGAGATTTGCCATACTGAGCGTGACCGCTGGATTGCAGAACCCGGAATTGATTTTGTCGAGCTAACGACGGCGACCGAAAAGTGCCCGGTGGCCTTAGATGATTTTTTAACCCGCATGCGCCGTTTATTGTTTGCGGCCAAAGAATACCAGGCATTACGTGAAATCGAGTTGTTCTCGTCTTACGCCAAACTTCAGGACTGGGAGCGCGCTTACGTGCGTGCTGTTTATGATTCAAACCAGGGTGACCCGGTTACAGCTTTTAAAAACCTGGCAAAATATGAAAAAGAACTTTTAGAAACTGATTACAAAGATAATTACTTCTTTATCGCCCAGCGTGCCGGAGAATTAGAAAAAGCCGAAGCTATCATCGTTAAAATTTTAGCGAAGGTTAAAGGTAAAGAGTACGAGGAGATGCGTTTTCAGCAGGCTTTTTTATTGTACCAGATCAAAAAGTACACTCAGTCCCACGCGATCTTTGATGAGTTATATAAAAATCACCCTTACACTAAGAAAAAACGCCGCAAAAAGCCATCGCGTGATTATGACCAGATTGCCTGGTTACGGGCATGGACTCTGTACTTAGATGGTCAGTATAAAAAGGCCTTAACTGCATTTGAAGCAACGACTAATTATGCCATCGACGAAGCTCGCTTGGCGTACTGGATGGCAGATACCAAATTAAAACTTGGCGATGAAAGTTCGGCGATTGCCGCGTTTAAAAAGTTATCGACGCCGGTCTTGGATCAAAAAGCATTTTCGTATTACAACTTACTTGCGTGGTTACGCTTTGAGAACATGAAAAAAGAATACCGTGATAACGGGGTTTTAAAAAGTATCGCGCTGGTAGCGAAAATGAATAAGGGCCCGTTTCCGGTAGCCTCTGAAACGCAGAGTTACTCGCAGATCATGGAATCTTACAGCTTTCTTGATCAGAGCACGTATGAAACTGACGAAGGCAGTGTGCAGTTAGCCAATTCTGAAAACGAAGTGATTCAGAATATCGATGCGGCCGGTATTGATGTGGCGACTGAAAAAGAATTAGCAGCACAGATTAACTGGGCCAAATTTTTAATCGTACAAAACGAACCGGATTTAGCGCGTTGGCATTTGTATGAAATCGAAAAGAAAATCAATACCCGTAAAAAAGCCGAACAGCTGGCGCAGTTTTATTTAACCCAGCAGTTTTATTACCGTGCTTTATCGTTAATGAACCGTTTTTCTTCGACGGATAGAACCGCTCTGCAGGTTAAGGCCGATCCGGTGATGTGGGCCTCTTTATACCCAGAAGCTTATAAAGAAAAAGTATTTCAGTACGCTGAAAAACGTAAGATCGATCCGTATCTGATTTTATCTATCATGCGTGCTGAAACCCAGTATAAGTCGGATGCGATTTCGCCGGTGGGTGCTGTGGGCTTAATGCAGTTTATGCCGTACTCGGCACAAAAGGTGGCTGATATTATGGATCAAAAAATCCAGACCGATCAGTTATTTGCACCGGAGAAGTCGATTGAGTTTGGTGCAGCCTATTTAAAAAAATTATCTCTGGAAATGGAAAACCAAAAGCCGCTGGTTGCAGCCGCGTACAACGGTGGCCCGCACAGGGTTAAGTCGTGGATTAAAAACCTGGGCCAGCTTGAGTTTGATAAATTTATCGAGCATATCCCGTTTGCTGAGACCAGAACCTACGTAAAACGGGTAATCACTTACCGTGCGATTTACGATAAGCTTTACAATAAAGCGATCGAGCACGAGAAGTACTCGTACTTGTTAAGCCCTATCCCCATGAAGCTTAAAGAGCCGATCTCACTTAAAGAAGAGTGGGAACCGTTTAGACACGAATTCCGACAAAATTAAAAGTAGGCTTTAGAATAAATAAGCAGCTCGATAGAGCTGCTTATTTATTTAGGACCTGGCACCAATTAAACGTTGAATTTGAAGAATAGAATATCGCCGTCTTTGACCAGGTATTCTTTACCTTCAGAGCGGTATTTGCCGGCCTCTTTGACCGCGGCTTCAGATTTTAAGGCAAATAAATCTTCACAGTGGTAGGCCTCAGCTCTGATAAAACCTTTTTCGAAATCAGTGTGGATCACACCTGCGGCCTGTGGGGCTTTGAAACCTTTTTTGATTGTCCAGGCACGCACTTCTTGTTCACCAGCGGTGAAGTATGTGGCTAAGCCTAGTAGCGCATAAGCTTCGCGGATTAGGCGGTTTAAGCCTGGCTCAGTTGCGCCTAATGAGTCTAAGAAATCTTTGCGCTCTTCAGGTGGCAGCTGAGAAATTTCAGCTTCCATCGCCGAGCAGATCATAATTGTTTTATTGTTTTCTTCAGCGGCACGTTTTTCAACGGCGCGAACCCATTCATTGCCACCGGCAGCGAAATCGGTATCAGAGACGTTGCACGCGTAAAGAACCGGTTTAGAAGTTAATAAATGCATATCGCGTCCATAAGGAGCTTCAAGGTCATTTAACACCACTGAGCGCGCAGGTTTTCCTTGCGCCAAAGCTGCGTGAATTCTTTGTGTGACATCTAATTCCATTTTTACTTTTGGATCAGCAGATGACTTCGCCATTTTTTCGATACGCTTTAATTTTTTATCGGCGGTATCAAAGTCAGCTAACATTAATTCAGTGTTAATCACATCGACATCACGTAACGGATCAACTGAACCAGAGACGTGAATAACATTGGGGTCATCAAAACAGCGAACCACATGCACGATCGCATCAGTTTGTTTGATGTGACCTAAGAACTGGTTGCCTAAGCCTTCACCTTGCGAAGCGCCTTTAACGATGCCGGCGATGTCTACGAATTCCATGGTTGTCGGAATCACACGTTGTGGTTTTACAAAGGCCGTAATTTGATCAAGTCGTGGATCCGGTACGGTGACGATACCTACGTTAGGATCGATTGTACAAAACGGGTAGTTAGCAGCCTCAGCTTTGGCCGAAGTTAATGCGTTGAATAATGTTGATTTACCGACGTTTGGTAAGCCTACGATACCGACTTGTAAAGCCATAGTGTCTCCCTAAAGAATTTTAAGGGCCTAATTTAACAGGTCCGTTGAACTTTGTTGAGGCTTTATTTAGACCTTCGAGAATAAAGCATTCGATGGCATCACAGGCGGTTTCTAAGACTTTATCCAGGTTTATTTGCTCTTCTTTTGAGAAGTTTCCTAAAACGTAGTCAGCTAAAGCGAAATCGGGGTGAGTTGGGCGCCCTACGCCTAAACGGAGGCGGGCGTACTCCTGTGAACCTAAAAGCTGTGTAATGCTTTTAACGCCATTTTGGCCGCCGGCGCTGCGGTTAAATTGCATTTTTATTGTGCCAAATGGAAAGTCGACCTCATCGTGCACAACTAACAGGTGGGCGCGGTCGATTTTGTAAAAGTTCATGATAGCCTGAACCGATTCGCCGGATAAATTCATATAGGTTTGCGGCTTGGCCAAGATGACCTCTTGGCCATCGATCTTGAATTTTTTTGTGAGCGCTTTGTGCTCATCGCGCCAGTCGGCGCCGCCTAAGGATTTTAGCCAGTAATCAGCGACTGCGAAGCCAATATTATGTCGGGTCATTGCATATTTTTGCCCCGGGTTACCAAGGCCAACGATTAAGTACATGGCCATAGTGTAGAGGCGTTTATAAATTCAGGCTAATAATTTTTGTCGATAAGCGCAGAAGCTGCCCAGAAAGGAGCAAAAAATTCCTGGGTTTGCTTGGCAAAAACTACGTATCCGTAGTCGTCATAACAGAGATCTCGTTTGTGATGCATGGCTTCTGCAGACTTTTCAAAGCTGATTTTCCACTCAACATAGCCAATGACAGACTGGTCAAACGCCACATCAACTTTATAGTAAGAGTTGCTGAGCCACATCGTCTTGAATTGATAAGTACACAGGCGGGCCAGGTGGCTTTTAAGATCCAGTTCTTCAATGTTTGAAATGTAATTATAATAGGATGGCTTGGCCAGTTTTCCCTGACCTTCATAGATTTCAGGATTAAACGCCAGGCTTGAAAAGCTCTCGCTTTTTTTAACAACCAGATTTTGATTGTTTCTTTTAAAGTTAGGGTAGATTTTTTTGATATGGTTGATATTCGGAAGTGAGTCGGACATTAGACTGTCAAAAGAATTCTGCGTCATGCTTTTAAGTTTTTCAGAAAAAATATAACTCATTATGCCGCGTGTTTTAATATTGGTGGCTGAATCAGTTTCTCCCTTTTTATGGGATAAGCAGTAAATCAATTCATGAATCACCAGGGCCGCTTGGTGAGCCTTGTTAAGTTGGGCCCAGAGATTACGGTTAACCAAAACCTGGGCGTACCTTCTGTTGGCCAGCTGAACGATCAATTGCGGGTCGATATTTAATGAGGTGTTGATATCGTCAGTCTTTTGTAATTCGTAATCGACAAACTGCCAGTCTAAAAGTTTTAAAGTTAAAATAAGAGATTCAGCTGTGATGCGGTCAAGAGCCGCGATTTCTGATAATTTTCTTGAGATCAGTTCAGTCGGAAAAATTTTATCGTCTAAGTAACTTTTAATTTCAGCAGCATAGATATTGTGAGTTTCGCTATTAAAGAAAACCGCATCTTGCAGATTGGCTTCAACCAGATCGAGTAGGTCAATGCGGTTGGCGGTGGTATTAATAACGCCATTGCCGCCATTACCGACGCGATGAGGGCCGGCATAGCTTGTTAAAGCAATAAAACATGCAACGACAGGTAAAAAAAACTTCATGATAGGCCTCGATAAGAGCTATTTTTTTGTCAGCTTAAAATACTGCAATCCCAAATGATAGACTTCATCATTGGGGTTACTGCTATTGGAGCCGAATTCTTCGCAAAATTCATCAACAAATTTGCGAATTTTGGTTTTGGCTTCGGCCATGCGGTCGGGATCGCACGTTAATACGATGCTTTGAAATTCTCGAGAATCTAAAGTCAGCTTGTCCAAAGCGTCTTTGGCTTGATCAAGTGCTGATTTATGGTACTGCTGGATGGCGATGCTTGAAATATCATCACTGGTGCTTGAAGAATCAAACTGACATTTGTATCTCCCCTGATTAGGGGTGATCCAACCTATCTGAATTAAAGTTTCAAGGTAATTTTGTACAACGCCAGTATCTAAACCCAAGCGCGTGGCAATTTGCGCTGTGGTGTCGGCCCCTAAGGCGACAAGCTCTACAATGGCGAAATAGCGCCAGTGGTTTATCTTAGAAATTTCATGGTGATCAATAGGGTAGGACTTGCGCTTTTTTAACAGTTTTTGCAGGCGTAATTCTGCAGCTTTACGCTGTGATCCTGGTTTGGCGGCGGCAACACTGATGCGGAAGATCTCTTTTTCAAGAGGAGGTAGCTCAAGAATATCAGCGATCATTTCTGCCGTGGCCGGTGAAAAGTTTTTATGTCCGTTTAGAACTTCGCTTAGGGTTGAAACACTGATTTTCAGCTCTTTGGCAAAAGATCGCAGAGAAACGCGTCGGTTTTTACTTTTGCGCTCGTCCAGCTTGCTGAGCAAGATTTTGATAAATTCTTTTCCACTATGGGAAGTGTACGTCATTTTTACCAGCTTATTAAATATGGGGTCTTGGTGAGTAGTACTGTTTGCTAGTAATTTTTTTAGCGAACATTCGTTTTATCCTGTATGGGTCACAACCAGTACAGCACTTCAGCCTAAAATGATCAAGCTGAATAGGGTAAAATTTAAAGTCGTAAATCGTGGCATTAAAATCCCGCTTTGAAACAGGCGGTAAAAAAACCATAAGACTGTTTAAAACAACCTAGTGGCAAAGAGCGTTCGCTCTAGTTTTTTGGAGCGAACAAAAGCCTGTTTTTCTCGATTTCGGCTATTGAGCGAACACTTTTCCCCCGAAGTGTTCAACATGATCTCGTATGTGGGACCACTTGCAGTACGTAGTGTTGCGGCCTTGATTCGCCTAAGAAGTTCCCTGGTGGGACAGATACACTTAGAAAGACCTGGAACGACGGAAGCAACAACTTCTTTGATATTACGTTATTAACTAACTTTAACACAACACTGCGAACAGATGATAAATATGGAAGTGAAAATACAGACATCATTATAACGATATCATTGACCACCCAAGGTGGTCTTCATGCTGCCGCACGATACTGCGATAGATTAATTTACGGTGGCTATACAGACTGGTTTCTACCTAGCCGGCAAGAGCTGGATCTTTTATACACCAATAGAGCTAGTATTCCTGGACTGAATACAACTGCAGGAAACTTTTACTCATCTTCAACAGAAACATCGAATACAAGTATGCAAGGCATGCAGTTCAGCGATGGAGTTCTTAATAGTATTGCAAAAACATCTGCTCTGTATATTCGTTGTATGCGAAGATATAATTAATATAAAATCGTAACAGTTATGGCTTTGAGATCTCTGGGGCAGCTACAATCGCTTTAATAAAAAAGGCTGACCCCAGAGGAGCCAGCCTTAGCGTGAAGTTAGCGGCGGAATGCTATATGAATGTATCTAATTCATCGGTGCAAATTAAAAATGGCTATAGTTAAGTTTACTAAAATCTGCGGCAGCGAACATGCCTTCAATTTTATTTGCATTCGTGTTCGGCATGAGAGTTTTTTTGAGAATAGTGAATCATTTTGAGACATACGTTCTCTAGTGTGAACGGATTTCTGCCGATAGATTATACATGTTCTTGTATGTGGAACTTTTGGTAGTACGTTTTGTGGCGTTCATTTTTTCTTTAAGAAATATTTTTCTTAAAGGGTTAGCCTTTACGTTATTATTTATTTGTACCGCATTTGCTTCACCAGCGATAACAACATATCAAGCAAAAATTATCAAACCCAATGGTTATCCCTTAGAATCATCAAATGTTAATTTTAAATTTACGATTTTAGACCCTGCGGGCAGTTGTGTTTTATATACTGAAACTTACTCAGCCGTAAATATGCTAAATACTGCCGGCGTGATTTCTTTTTCACTGGGAAGCGGGATAAAAACATACCCCGTAAGTGCGACATCTTTTAAAGATGTATTTTCTAATGCGACACCAAACTTAGGCTGTGACGTGAGTAGCCCTGTGACTGATTACTCGCCGCAAGCTGATGATATTCGTAAAATAGTCATGCAGTTTAATGATGGCAGTGGTTGGCAAACGTTGCCGGCGATGGCGATCAATGCGGTACCTTATGCGATGTATGCCGGTCAGGCGCAAAAGTTAAACGGTTTTACTGATAGTGATTTTGTCAAAACTTCAACGCTTGCAACGTGCGGAGCGAGTGAAGCACTACGATATAACGGCGCAAGTTTTTCTTGTGTGGCTGTTGGCAGTGCAGGTGCAATCACAAGTAGTGATATCAGTACAGCCTTAGGCTTTACACCAGCCGCAGGAGCCAGTGTGACCGCGCTGACAACATCGCTAAGTTCAACAGATGCGGTGTTATCATCAGTCTCATCGACAGTGTTTTCAGTTTCTAGTACGGTGGCAAGTCTTAATACTACGGTCTCAAGTTTAACTAACACCGTGGCGGCATCGTTTGCGGCGATTACCAGTTCGCAGTGGACTAACGTGGCTTCGGGGATCAGTTACCTTGGCGGTAATGTCGGGATCGGTACAAGTGAGCCAACAGATGCACTGACAGTATCAGGTGGGGTAAGCCTTTCTAGAAGTATAGCGATCGGTGATGGCACAACCAACAGTACGGTTGCAACTATCAACGCCGCAAATTTTGCCTGGTATGGTTGGTATTTAGGTGGCGTTCGAACAGCTTTTATCCAGTCGACAGCTTCAGAGTACTCGATTTACAGTCAGACATCCGGCGTGCCAATGAATTTTTTCACGTCAAGTGCTGAAAGAATGCGTATCAGTGCATCTGGCTCGGTCGGGATCGGTACGACAAATCCAACACATCTTTTACATCCTAACAAATCGACAACTATGGGAGCGGGTTTTCCGTTTGCCCCAACAGATTTAAACAACGCTGTTGTCAGAATTCAAGAATCAGGTGCCGGTCATTCGATGTATTTAGATGCAAATACTATTTTAAGCGATATTACAGGGCCACTGCATATCGGTACTTATCAATCGCAGCCGATACGCTTTGGTACCAGCAATACAACCCAAATGACGATCAGTAATGCAGGTAATATCGGCATGGGCACAACCAATCCCACAACCAAGCTGCATGTGGTGGGATCAAATAGTTTAACTAACTTCACAGTCTCTAATACATCAGGCACGATGGTGGTTGCCGATATGACAACACCTTCTGCAATCGGCGTCGGTGGTTCGTTGGTGTTCGCAGCGACTTATCATACCGGCGGTAACACAATGGGTACGGGATCGATTGGTACATTTAAAGAATTTGCACCGTCAAATGGCACTGATGAGTACAATCATTCACTGGTTTTTAAAACCAACCGTTGGACCGAAGGTATCATTGAGCGTATGCGCATCACTTCAAAAGGTGATGTCGGTATTGGTCTTGCTGCACCGACAGCGAAGCTGCATTTAACTTCGGGTACCACAACGACAGCGCCGTTAAAGTTTACTTCAGGAACTTTGCTAAGTTCTCCGCAAAGTGGAACTATCGAGTACGACGGATCACAACTTTACTTTACCGATGGTGCAAACTCTCGCCGGGCGATTGCGACAAATTCCAGCCCGGGCAGTTTTGATAATACCAATGCAATTGCAAATGCGTCGGGTAACATTACATTGTCACCGAATAACACAACAGGCAGTGTGATTGTGTCAGCCACCACCGCATCAACTTCATCTGAAACCGGTGCATTGATTGTTAAAGGTGGATTAGGTGTTGCGGGTGCAGTTAATATCGCAGGGCCCTTGAGTTTAGAAGATTCAATTACTGTGTCTAACGCCAAGTATATTTACAGTAAAAATAATTCAGGCAATGCAGGCCGTGTTCTTGGTATGAACAACGCGAATGTATTGTATTTGGGTGATATCGATAACGTGGCATCATCAACTGTGTTTACTTCGAATGGTGGTAATAATTATTTATCGTTCTCTAATAGTCTTGGTGTGCGTTTAAATGTGTCAGGATCGGCAGCTCTTTCTGTTGTGCCAAGCGGTAACGTCGGTGTGGGCACAACAAATCCAAGTGCAAATCTTCATGTGCAAGGTGATATGTTTTTATCACCTGTTTTTTATGACGGCAATTACGGAAAAGCGCTTAAAATCGGTTGGCACGCTGATCCCGATGTGCATCACAGTATTCAATCGACAATCAGTCAAGGGGCTGCATCCGGCAACGGGTTACGCTTTTTTGTTCACGGTGGCGGTAATGCCGACAATCAAGTTTTAGCGTTGCAGTTAACAGGTGGCGGTAACGTCGGGGTCGGAACAAGCTCTCCGGTGGTAAAGCTAGATGTGGCTGGAACAATACGAACAGCATCAAGCACTCTTAATATTCCCACAGGCTCTGTCGGGCTTAGTCTTGTTGAAGATGGTGGCAACAGTGCAGCATTAAAAGTCGGTGGTATTCACATCGGCGGAAGCTATGCTGGCAGTAACCCCATTGACGGTCAGATTGTGACTGCAGCGACGAATATTTCACTTCATCCGAATGGCGTACAGGCCATGACTATTCAGCAAAATGGTAACGTCGGCGTTGGAACAACTAGCCCAATCGGAAAGTTGTTTGTAGGTTCTGACTGGCGCACAACTCATGGCGGTTCAAACTTATATTTACAACAAGCAAGACCAGGTGGTTCAAACACGAATGATCTTGGTATTACGTATTCAAAGACCAGCAGTGCAACGACAGATCCTCTGATGCCGGGCTTAACTCTTTATAATGACGACACCACCGCAGGCGGATGGACACCTATGATGGTCTTTGCAAAAGCTGAAAGCGGCGCTTCGCCGTTTAAAACAGCCACTGCAGCGATCGGTTCACGTTCGCCATTAGGTACCGGTAACGGTGATTCCTGGATCGACGGAGAATTGCATTTTTATACCTCGGGTGCGTCAACTCAGGGGCTTACTTCAAGAATGGTTATTGATAAGTCAGGTAACGTCGGTGTTGGCACAACAAGTCCGCAGTCTAAATTAAATTTGCCTTATGCTGGATCTGGTAATCACAATCTATTAATTGGTAATACGTCTGATTTAGCGAGTAATAATTTTGAAATTGGTGTGGCTCTACCTAGTGGTAACACTCATTGGCCGTTAGGTATTGCAGTTTCAGGCACAAGAGTATTTGGGGTGGACGCGACAGGTAATTTGAAAGTAGATGCGACAGGAGCTTCTTATTTAATGGGTAGCCTAGGTGTTGGCACTGCAGCTCCGACAGCCATTTTAGAGGTCAAATCTGGAAGCGGTAGTCTGGCAAAAATTTCTGGTGAAGGTGATGGCTATGCCGGTGGTACAATGTTGCAAATTAAAAATGACAGCACTGCAAATTCTAATAATTACATTTCTTTGCAAGCTGATGCCAATGGGACACCTATCAATTTCGCAAATTTTCAGTACGGTGGCTCAAACAATTTAGTTATATCAAATTCGTCTGGTGGAGGAATTTCACTTAATGGCGGCAACGTCGGAATCGGAACAAACAGTCCACAAGTAAAATTGCAAGTCGCCGGAAATATATTAGCTGCTGGATCGAATACAGATATAAATAGTAATCCTAATACAACTCTGGTCGGATCGATGAGTGATGGTTATGGATGGCAAATTGGCTCTGGGATCGGTGGTCATGCAGGAAATGGTCACGCTTGGATGTTCGGTACAAATGGAAGTTATTTAGAGCTAGGGTACAGTAACAGCGTATCAGCTGCAACATCGCTAAAAAGCCTTCTATATTATTTACCCTCGACATCATCTTTGAGCTTGATGAGAGTTGGTGGTAACGTCGGTATCGGCACAACAACACCAACCGAAAAGCTTCACGTCGTGGGTAACTTGCGCGTACAAGGTTCAACCGATTGTACGTTAGGTAATGGTGCGGGCGGTACCAACTGTTCATCTGATGTAAGACTTAAAGAAAACATCAAACCGATTCCATATGCCTTAGATAAAGTTTTATCGCTTAAAGGTGTAGAATTTGACTGGAACATTAAATCATCAAGCTTTGGCCGCCATGATATCGGGGTGATTGCGCAGGACGTAGAAAAAGTATTTCCGACGGCTGTAATTAACGATAAAGACACCGGTTATAAAAAAGTTGATTACGCTGTGTTAGTGGCGCCGGTGATCGAAGCTCTTAAAGAATTGTATAATAAATTTATCGGCCATGAAGAAGAAATCGAATTACTTCAGGCTAAAACGGCTCAATTAGAAGAAGAAAATAAAAATAAAGACGAAGAAATTAAAGAGCTTAGATTGCGGCTTGAACGCATCGAGCGAAAGTTAAGCTCTGAGTAGATCAGTTGCATGTATTTGGGATAGGTATGAACGTTAAAACGCAGTTAATAAAATTTTTACGTAAGCTCTGTTATGCTGGCAGTTTAGCTGCGTTTGTATTTTCTTCTTATGCTCAGGCGGTGAGCGGGCGCACGACTTACCAAGCAAAAATTTATAAACCCGATGGGTTACCACTTGAAAATCCAATTGTTAATTTTAGATTTACGGTGTTAGACCCTTCAGCTTCTTGTGTGCTTTATATCGAAGATTATGCTGCTGTTAACATGGTTGGTAGCGCCGGTTTGATTTCTTTAACTTTAGGTATGGGTGCAAAAGCGTTTCCAGTAAGCGGGCCCGTGACCTTTGCCAACGTTTTTGATAATGCAACGCCATCATTTAATTGCCAAACGCCAGGGGCCTATAACCCGGTGCCCACGGATAATCGTAAAATCGTGATGCAGTTTAATGATGGTTCAGGTTGGCAGACTTTGCCGGCAATGGCAATTAATGCGGTACCGTACGCGATGTATGCGGGTAAATCAGACAACACTTTGTTGTTAAATGGTAAAGCCGATACAAGCTTTGTCGAATATGCAACGCTGGCCGGACTTAATTGTGCTAATGACGAAGCGATTAAATTTAATGGCGTAAGTTTTAGCTGTATTCAAGTGGGTAGTGCAGGCAGTGTCACATCAAGCACTGTGGTTACGGCTTTAGGGTACACCCCAGCTGACGGTGCTAGTGTCACAGCATTAACAGCCAATGTTTTTTCAGTTTCTTCGACCTTAACCACATTAGAAAGTTCAGTCACGTCCTTAAGTTCAACGGTAGCGGCCTCTTTTGCCGCAATCACCAGTTCGCAGTGGACTAACGTGGCTTCGGGAATTAGCTATAGCGATGGTCATGTCGGGATTGGGACGAGTACTCCTTTAACTGATTTTCATATTTCTAAAACCGCGGCAACAGGTACAATCACGACCGTCGGTGTGACCGTCACGGGATCGGGAACTAATTTTTTATCGGCTTTTAATCCGGGCGATTACTTGGCTATTGATGCGGGGCCAGCTACGGCACAGATTGCTTCAATTGAAAGTGATACTTCATTAACCTTAACTGCACCGCTATGGTTTGGAAACTTAACAAATCCTTTTCCAATCAAACGAGTTGGGGCTATTTTTAATAACGGTAACGTGGGGATTGGTACAACGGGCCCGTTATCGCCGCTGCATGTTTCTAGAAGTGATATCAATGCTACAGCTGTAGCCACCTTTCAAAATCCAGCGGCTTCGTCAGTGGTTTTAATTAAAGGCGCAAACACAAATGATGCTGGTGGTATTTTAGAGTTTCACCGTAGCTCTTCGCCGATAGCGCGTATGCAGGCCGCAAATAGCACTTCTGGCCACTACATTAGATTTGCTTTTTATAACGGCGGCACCGGGCAAATGGACGAACGTTTGCGAATGACCTCGTTAGGTAATATCGGTATCGGCACAAGTGCTCCCACCGCAAGATTACACTTAGCGGCGGGCACTTCATCAAATGCGCCGTTAAAGCTTACTTCAGGAACACTTTTGAGCTCACCGCAAAGTGGAACTATCGAGTACGACGGTTCACAGCTTTATTTTACTGATGCTGCAAACACACGCCGGGCACTTGCGACAACTTCAAACCCAGGCAGTTTTGAAAATACCAGTTCAATTGCCAACACATCAGGTAATATTACGTTGTCGCCGAATGAAACTACCGGAAGTGTGGTGGTCTCGGCGACAACGGCGGCAACAACTTCGAATACGGGTTCACTCATCGTTAAAGGTGGTTTAGGTGTGGCAGGTGATATTTACTCGGCCGCGACAATTAACGGGGTATCGGTTACAGCAAGCAGCGGACTGATTTCGCCTTATATCGCAGGATCTGTTGCCTCTGGCGGCACACTAACACTTGATTCAACCACGCACGCAAACAAAGGAAATATTTTTCTAGCGCCTAATGGTGGCAATGTGGGTATTGGGACATCTGCTCCAACGCGAACACTTCATGCGGTAGCCTCAAGTTTAACAGTTGTACCAATGGTAGAAAGAACCATATCAGCAACAACAGGTTCCTTTAGCACGCTTGATATTTTGTCATCAACTTCAACTGATATGATTGATGGTTTTGGACCTGTAAATAGATTTCTTATTAAAGACAGTGCAAATGTAGAAAATCCGATAGCGCATATAGCAGGAGTTCGCGATGGAGCTGATAACTCTGGAGCATTTTTGTTTTCTACTTACGTAAGTGGTGCATCAAGCGTAAAAATGGCAATTAAATCTACGGGCAACGTCGGTATTGGTACAACAAGTCCAGCTGCTAAACTTGATGTCGCTGGTGCGACCGCAAACTGTTCGGCATCTGCAATTTGTGTTTATGAAAATCTTGTTCAATCGAGTAACGGTAATCAGCCGGTATCAGGAACTTTGAAAATTTCTATGCCGCTTTCGTGGAATAACACGATGATGGCAGTAACGATTTCTGGATACAACTACACGTCTAACACTGGCGCGTGGGAAGTCGTGGTCGGTGGTTACAACTGGATTGCGGGCTCGTGGGTTAATACGTCTGTCGATGTGCGCGGAACGCCGCCATTTACCAGTGTGCGCCTTGCGCATGATGGCACTTCGAATACGATTTTACTGGGTGATACCAGCACGATCTGGACTTATCCAAAAGTGGCAGTGACTCGCATGATGGCCACACACGGCGGAGCGATCAAAGACTGGGGATCAGGCTGGGGTATTAGTTATATCACTGATGAAACAGGTATTAGTAACGTCGCACAACTAACCTTAAGAAAAGTTGAACTGGCTAACGGTAATTTTGGTTTCGGGGTATTAGCTCCAACCGCAAGATTACACCTAGCTGCGGGCACTTCATCAAATGCGCCGTTAAAACTATCTTCAGGAACACTTCTTAGCTCACCGCAAAGTGGAACTATCGAATACGATGGTTCACAATTATATTTTACCGACGGTGCAAACTCACGCCGGGCGATTGCGACAAATTCAAGTCCTGGAGGTTTTGATAACACAAGTTCAATAGCGAACACATCTGGTAATATTACTTTATCACCTAACAATACTACCGGCAGTGTGGTTGTTTCAGCTACGACCGCGTCGACAAACTCTAATACGGGCGCACTTGTTGTTAAAGGTGGTTTGGGTGTGGCTGGCAGTATTAATACCGCAGCGGATTTAAATGTCAGTGGTGCAAGTGTGATCGACGGATCATTACGTTTAAGTGCCATGACGAGCGGAAGCGTGCTGTTTGCCGGCAATAGCGGTGTTGTTAGTCAGGATAATGCTAACTTTTTCTGGGATAATCTTAATAAACGATTAGGTTTGGGGACGACCGCACCTTCGGCAAAGTTGCATGTTCATGGTGTTGGTGGTAAAGACTATGGTATCACGGTAAGCTCTTCTGGTGGAAATATTCCCGCAGTAACCTTAGCCGCTGGAGCAAATACGCCAGATGCAGGCTCAATATTATTTGGTGATGGCACTGGTTGGAAGTTTCATATCGCTAGGCGGTCTGATGATGGCGCAACAAAGTTTGTAACAGTTCAATCCCATAACGGCAACGTCGGGATTGGGACGGCAAGCCCAGGCACTAAATTGCAAGTAGCAAGTGGTGGAGTTAGTACTGACTCGTTTTATTCATTTTCTAGTGTTCAATCTGTGTCTTCGCCGTACAGCGTTTTTATAAGTGCTCCACGAGGTAATAACTTAGGGCTGTTTACTAGCTCTGCAGAAAGATTAACAGTTGATTCTGGCGGTAACGTCGGTATCGGCAAAACTGACCCGACGACTCCATTAGAAATTGGTTCGTTATCAAGTTCAAATGTGGGAATAAAAATTTCTAACAATTCGACACCAAATTTAACTTTAAGAATTGATTCTAACCAACCCGTTATCGAATCGACAGCTTCAGATTTTATCATGAAAACTCAAGGCGTTAATATCTTTGAATCGAATGGTGGGTTGGCGAAAATCGGCAATGGTGTGCCTTCATTTCCACGCGGTTTTTATGCAAAAAGTTTAGCTGCGGGGTATGAGGCGGCCATTTTTCAAAGCACCGCAGGGCAAACAGAAGATATCATTAGAGTAGAAAATTCATCTGCAAATTCTTTATTTGAGGTAACTAGTGACGGTTATGTCGGTATCGGAACATCTAATCCAACAGAAGTGCTAGAAGTTAACGGACAGATTAAAGATGCGTCAGGCGTAATTAACCCTTCTGGTCTTGAACGCAGCTGGGCTATAGTTTCTGGTGGCGGAAATACGGCCTACTTTTTAGGTTACTTAAGAAAAAACTCTGGTGTCGATGGGGGCATTTCATTTGTGCTTACTTTTCCATATGACTTTGGGGCCTCAAGAACTGGTGAAGTACGCGGGCGCTTTTCGCAGCGTACTGGTTCTATATCGGGCAGCTGGCACAAATACGGTACATTTGATAGTGAACCAGTTTATATTCAGCTTATAGATACAGGTTCAGGAAATCTTGAAGTCTGGGCTTTCGATACAGATTTTGCTAATTCACATATCAAAGCCGTTGTCAGACATGGTTCAGACTGGGCCAAGAGTGGTGCGCTTTCTGCTGCAACAGCGCCAGCCGGCACGGTTATCTATGATACTAGAGATTTAGGCACAGATAATTTTTTAACTGGTGGTAACGTCGGCATCGGAATAGTAAATCCTAATTCAGCATTAGAAGTTTCTGGTGCAATCAGAGGATACAGCACCATTGGTAATCTTCAAGCTGGTGTTCGCGGACAACAGATGGAAATCGGTGATAGCACTTTAACCACACTTCGTTTTGATTCAAACAGCTACCGCGTTTGGAATTCGACTTTCGGTGAAATTGCTCGATTTACTTCTTCAGGGGCGGTGGGTATCGGAACTGTAAATCCGCAGGCCCGCCTGCATGTGGCCGCGCCATCTGGTACAGCCAGTAATATATTTGTAGAGGCGACTGGTGCTACTGATGCAGAGGTTTATGTCGATCGTCCAGACAGTCGAACTGGTCGATTCGGTTTTAAAACTGCGGGATCGAGAAGATGGACATTAAATGCTGACTCTGCTGCTGAGACTGGTTCTGAATCAGGATCTAATTTTACAATTTACCGATTTAATGATGCCGGAAATTATGTTGATACGCCGTTTTATATATCGAGATCTACAGGTAACGTTGGAATTGGCGGAACAGGTACAAGTGACAAGCTGCACGTTAACGGCGAAGTACGCGTGGCAAGCTGTGTGAAAAACTCAAGCGGTACAGCTATTGCCGGTACTTGTTCTTCAGATGAAAGATTTAAAACTAATATTCAACCGTTGGCAGAAATGCTGAATAAGATCACGCAGCTTCAACCGGTCAGTTATCACTGGCGTTCGGATGAATTTCCTAAAAAACATTGGGGTGAGCAAGAAGAGATCGGTTTCATTGCGCAGCAGGTGCAAAAAGTAATGCCTGAGCTAGTTGAAAAAGATGCCGAGGGGTATTACCGGGTTCATTATTTTAAATTGCCTGTGTTGTTAGTTGCTTCGCTTAAAGAGCTTTACCAAATTGTGATCAATGAAAAAGGTCGCAATGACGTACAAGATCGCCAAATCGCATCTCTAAAGGCCGACAACCAAGATAAAGATCAGCAAATAGAAGCTCTCAAGAATGAAAATGCGGAAATGAAGCAAAGACTAGAGAGACTAGAAAAGCTTATCTCCAAATAAGTTACTGATACTGTTCGCAAGGTGTTTGAAGGATCTAACGTTGTGATGGCATGACCGACAGAAGTGATTTAACCTCACTCAGTGGGGTATGGATATGTTCTTCCCACTTTAATGCAAACGGTGTCTTATATTGTTCACCGTAGTTAAACCCCTGATTTACTTCACGGGTTAGTTTTATAAGTTCACTGGGGCGTTTAAATAAAAAATGAAAAAATGCGCCGGCTACAATCACCGCCGTAAAAGGACTGCAGCCTTTAACCATAAAAATAGCGTTAAGTTTAGCCTCTTCTTCAACAGTGGTTCCAATATCTAAAAGGGCATGCACATAGTCGTGAATTACCCGTTGGCGTTCGCGTAGGTAAATCTTTTCGCTGACACAGCTTACATCGGGCGCGTAGTAGGGTGTTAAGCCGAAGTGTCGCATGTGATGATAGTAGGCCAAACCAAAGCTGCCTTTAGCGCAGGTCTTGAGTTTTTCGAGATCAAGTGGTGGCGGTGAATAACGCTCAGTTATTAAAATATGCGCCTGGCTGTCTTTTTTGACATGCAATACCGCTTCGTCAAAGGCTTTAAGGTCAGTGAGTTGGTTAGCCAATTGAATAAGTGTATCTAGCTCATGGGGGCGAAAAAAAAGGCGCACGCCATAGTAGATCGCTTTGCATACTTTTACCGGTAAATTAAAAAACGTCAGCTTCATATACTGGTGATTTTAAATGTAAATCAGGAATCATTTTAGTTAGGCTTTTGCATGGGCCGATATTAATAAAACGCATTTCATTTTCATAGCTTTCAAGTTTTTGAATAGCTTCGCCCCACCTAAGTGGCTGGGTCATGTTCAGCATAAGTTCATTTTTCATAATATCAGTGTCGATGATCTCGTCGCAGGAAATACATGAAAAAATACGGTTGCTTGGTGCCTGTAACTGAATATCTTTAACCTCAAGGGCTGCAGCTTGCACGTAATTCGAAATGTATCTAGAGTGGGCCGGATAATCTAAAATTTTGACGGTACGAAATCTTTTTTCTTTAGCGATCGTTTGCAGCATTTCAAGATCTTGGTAGCGACCGCCAATATTTAGAAAATTGGGCGTCATGACCGAAATATCCAGACCTAGGTTTTCTATTTCAGTAATTTCTTCTTGGGTAAAAGCTGCACCGGCAGGTTTTGAAACACCTACGTTTGCGCCGATTTTCTCGATGCCTTGCAATTTTTCTGCAAAGCGGATGTAGCCGGTAATACAGGTTTCAAAATTAACAACGTGACTGATCACAGCACGGCCTAAATCACCCAAAGAACACCCCAGTGTCCAGTCCGGCTTGATTCCTTTGTTCATCAAATTTTCTGAAACACCCACTTGAATAGCGCAGATGGCGGTTGCGGCCTTACTGATGTTTTCAATAGCATAGATTTCTTGCATTGTGCCCTGAAGGTAATTTTCAAATTTAAATTCAGTGCGCGTAACGCTTTTGAAAATCGCTTCGACCTGCTTTAGGCGTAAACTGACTTCGGGCACATGCAAGTAGCGCATGCGATCTTCAGCTTTAATTAGGCCGTTTAGGCCCGGAAAAATAAAGGCGGTTTTCATACAGAGGCTCTGGCCGAATGCGGCGCTGTAGCTAATTGCTGTTGAACTTTTTCAAGGGCATAGCTAACGCCAATTAACGTTGTTGCACAAGCTAAAGCAGAGATATGTTGTTGTAAACGTTCGGGCGTATAGCTGGCTAGTGTGGTTAAATCTGCAGTCAGATCGACGGAGAAAGCCTCTTTAGTTTGGCCTGTGATGAATAAGACAGAATCTTCAAGAATTTTAGCATTCTGTGGACGATTATTTTTAATTTCATTTTCGGCTAAAGCTAAAATCCAGGTAGTTAACCGTAAACGGTTTTGAGTGAGTGACTTTTCAAAAAGCTGTGATTCTGAATTTGTCGTCTGCAAATTTTTTTCGATCACTTGAATCATGCGACGTCCTAATAGCTCACACATTTCAGCTTCGATCGTGTTGATTTCGTCTATATCAAAGCGTGCCGGCAATGGTAGGGTTTCGTAAAATTTGCGCCCCAAGGCCAGGTGATCAGCCTCATCTTTTAAAACTACTGCAAGCCCCTTTTTGATGGCTTCGTGTTTAGTCAGCTTGTAATAAGCGGTATACATTTGCAAAGGCACTTGTTCGATGGTTAAAGCGCCATGCACATAACCGGCAAAACGGCTTGAAGCACGGGCTTTTAATAAAAGCTGCTGTCCGAAGAAGCCTAAAACAAAATTTACGCCGACTTCAGAAAGTTCCTGTTCCATGGCGTAGTATTTAAGATCAGAATAAAGTTTTACTGGTTTTAAAGCACGTAACTGAAAAGCGTGACGGTGTTCATCTTGTGCGTGTTGAATGATTTCAACTAAAGACTCAGGTGGCGTTTCGTGGCTGATGGTTTTAGTAATTTCGCGGGCGGCAACTTCTTCCATATTGCCAAGGGCCGCTAAAAATGCCGACTCAATATTAACATCGCTAATTACTAACTGCGCAAGTTGATCCATTGTCTGTTTAAGTTGATTGGCCATCACGAAACCGCCCCTTTTTAGTTGTGTTATAAGCAAGGCAGGTATAGCCGAACTGCTGTTTAATTTCCAGGCAGATGTAGGGCGACTATAAAATGTTTACGATATTTGGGGGGGTGAAGAGCTATTTGCGAAATAGCACGACCTAGGCCGCTACTCGCGTTCGCTTTTTTCAGTTTTTTGTGAACAATGTATCATTTTGAGTCGTCAGTTCTCTCGTGCGAACAGAATTTAGCCGATATATTACACATGTTCTTGTATGTGGTAGCCTTTCTTTTTTTCTTAGCTAGTGCTGTTTCGGCATCACCGGCCACAACAACTTATCAGGCTAAAATTATTAAACCGAACGGCTATCCTCTTGAAACCAGTAACGTAAATTTTAAATTTACCATTTTAGATCCAGCCGGCAGTTGCATTTTATATGCTGAAACTTATTCAGCCGTAAATATGGCAAACAGTGCAGGCGTAATCTCGTTTTCGCTGGGCAGTGGTGTAAAAACTTATCCTGTCAGTGCAACCACTTTTAAAGATGTATTTTCAAATGTTACCCCAAGTTTAAGCTGTGACGTAAGTAGTCCAGTGAGTAGTTATTCTCCGCAGGCTGATGATATCAGAAAGATTGTGATGCAGTTTAATGACGGCTCTGGTTGGCAAACGTTGCCGGCGATGGCGATCAATGCGGTTCCGTATGCGATGTATGCGAATGAAGCGCAAAAGCTTAATGGTTTTTCAGACAGTGATTTTGTTAAAACTTCGACCTTAACGACTTGTGGTGCCAGCGAAGCGCTGCGCTTTAACGGTGTAAGCTTTTCGTGTGTGGCGGTTGGTAATGCAGGTGCCATCACCAGTAATGATATCACGACCGCGCTGGGTTACACGCCGGCTACGGGTGCTAGTTTTACAGCGTTATCGTCATCCCTGAATGCAACTGATGCGACTCTTTCATCAGTGTCATCAACCGTGTTTTCAGTTTCAAGTACCGTCGCCAGTCTTAATAGCGCAGTAAGTAGTTTATCTACCACCGTGGCAGCCTCATTTGCGGCGATTACCAGTTCGCAGTGGAGCAATGTCGCTTCGGGTATCAGCTACTCGGCGGGAAATGTCGGTATTGGTACAGCCATTCCTGATGCGAAATTAGTTGTTAACTCAAATTCAGCTTATGTATCAGCTCCGGCCAATACCGGGGTACATGTTGTAGGTGCAGATAGTTTAAATGCCTTAATTACATTAGACAGTGCTGGTGCTTCTCCAAAAATTGTGGGCCGCAGAGCTTCAAATACTATAGCTTCGCCGAATGCAGTTTTAAACGGAAATTATCTATTAAGCTTAGAGGGGCATGGTCACAGCGGCACTTCGTACTCGACAACCCCACGTGCTCAAATCGTTATGGCCGCCGATCAAAACTGGTCTAGTTCAGGCCAAGGAACATTAATCTTTTTTTCAACAACGGCCTCTGGTGCGACAACAGCAAATGAACGCATGCGTATTACGAACTCTGGAAACGTTGGGATCGGAACGAATAATCCAGTAACTACACTTGATGTTGTTAATAGCGGTTATAAACAGTTACGACTAAAGGGTACTTCCTCATCATCGCAAGAACTATGGGCCGGATCTGTTGCCAATACGGTCGGATCTTATATCGGTAATAATGCATATTATGATGTGAGTTATCAGTTTATTCCTAACTACACAGCGGCTTCTGGATTAAATTTCAGACAAGATGGTTCAACTGAATTTTGGAATGATACAGGCCTGACTATTGGAACAAATTATGTACCGACCAAGCGAATGGTCATCACGAACACTGGTAATATTGGTATTGGCACAACAACACCATCAGCGAAGTTACACCTTGCAGCTGGCACGTCATCTACAGCGCCACTAAAACTTACTGCAGGCACATTGCTCTCATCAGCGCAAAGTGGAACCATCGAATACGATGGTTCACAATTATATTTTACCGATAGTGCAAATACGCGCCGGGCGATTGCGACCAATTCAAATCCAGGCAGTTTTGAAAATACTAATTTAATTTCAAACACTTCGGGTAACATTACTTTATCACCTAACAATACGACAGGCAGCGTGGTTGTTTCAGCTACGACAGCGTCGACAAACTTTGATACCGGTGCACTTGTAGTTAAAGGTGGTTTAGGTGTTGCTGGCAATATCAATACCGCGGCTGATTTAAATGTTTCTGGTTCAAGTGTGATCGATGGATCATTGCGTTTAACTGCTTTAACTAGTGGAAGCGTACTATTTGCTGGCAATAACGGTGTTGTTAGTCAGGACAATACAAACTTCTTCTGGGATAATGTGAACAAACGCTTAGGTATTGGTACGCAGACGCCAACTACACAGCTTGAGGTCGCTTCAAATTCTGGTAATTCAGCACTTAGACTTAGCCGCATTAATAGCGCGTCACAAAATGCGTCTGTCGGATTTTTTCCTGTAAGCTTAACGGCAAGCACACCAGCATGGAATTTTGGCTTAGTTTTGGGTTCAAATAACTTTACGTTAAATTCACACGATGGTTCATCGCTCTCTACACGAATGACGATTGATACGAGTGGTAATGTCGGTATCGGGACGAGTGCGCTGACTGCAAGGCTAAGTGTAAGTAAAACTCTAGTTGGAGCAGATAATGAAATAATGACATTGCAAAATGCTCCGACGAGTGGTTGGTCAACGACGCCTGGCTATCTTCAACAGCTTACTTGGCGAGACCATTCAAATATAGCTGGTGCTATAGGTATGAAATATAATCCATCGGGTGCTTCCGTGGATTTTACAGTTAATTCACTTTATAATGGCGGAGCTTATCAGCCATCATCAAATATATCTTTTATTGTTCGCGGTAATGGCAATGTTGGTGTTGGAACTACAACACCGACTGCACGCCTGCACTTGGCATCAGGCACAACCGCGACAGCGAGTTTAAAAATCACCAGCGGAGCTTTACTGGCATCACCTGCCGATGGGGCGATCGAATACGACGGCACAAGTCTTTACTACACCGATGCAACCAACACGCGTCGCGCACTGGCAAGCACCAGCGGTAATCAAATTTATTCAGGTAATCAAACTTACTCAGGGCAAATTAATGTCGCGAACAACACCACATCAACTAACAGCACAACCGGTGCGCTGGTCGTATCAGGTGGGGTTGGGGTCGGCGGTAATATTAATGCCAGTGGCACGATTGTGACATCGTCAAATATTCAAGGGGCGTCGATCACGGCGACCAGCGGTGTTGCAACTAACATTGTGCAAGGTAATTCGAATTTATTGTTAAATCCAAATGGCGGTAACGTTGGGATTGGGGCGAGCAGTCCTCAGAAAAAGCTTCATTTGACTGGCTTAGGTGATATCTTAAGAGTCGGGCCGCATTACCCAACAATAGATGCAACCACTGATCGGGATTATATCGATTTGGTTGCTCATGGAACTGATACGCGAGTAAGTAGTGCAAACGAACGATTTCATGTAGAAAATGTGAGTGGCTCGCTAATTCTTCAAGGCAGTGGTGGTAACGTCGGAATTGGTACGACAAGCCCAACCGCACTTTTAGAAGTCAGTGGCAGTATCAAGTACAATGGGCCGCTGTCATCAGGTTACACTACTAGTACTTTTACAGATGCTGAATTGAATACGAAATTCGGTTACAGCGCATCAACTACGGGAACATTCAAACAATTACAGTTATTACGCGATGACACTTACACGGCAAATATGTCGATCATCGAAGGGATACATACGAGCTCGATGTTGTTTTCAACT
This sequence comes from Bdellovibrio sp. SBM16, assembly GCF_056175625.1. Classification (NCBI taxonomy): domain Bacteria; kingdom Pseudomonadati; phylum Bdellovibrionota; class Bdellovibrionia; order Bdellovibrionales; family Pseudobdellovibrionaceae; genus Bdellovibrio; species Bdellovibrio sp. SBM16. Next base: position 389,006 of record NZ_JBJKJG010000001.1, read on the forward strand.
TACGACCATACAGGTTATGGAACTAATGGATTCTTTTTCGGAAAAGTTCCATTTAATGGCAATTATAAAAATGATGGTATTACGCTTTTTACTATTCGTAACACCGGCAATGTGGGTATTGGCACCGTTAATCCAAACATCAATGCAAGCGGTGGGCGGGCTCTGCATATACATAGTCCAACAACAGATGGCGGATTTGGCGCAGCGGCAGTTCACTTCACCAATGGAACCACTGGCTCGAGTGCCTCTGCAGGTCTGGTTGTCGGGCGATGGTGGAATAATCAAAATCTGTTCTGGGATTATGATGGTAGCAACTCGACCGTTTTTGGTACCTCGGGCACCGAACGATTAAGAATTACCGCAGCTGGTAGAGTAGGTATTGGCACAAGCACGCCGCAAGCTGCTTTAGATGTCAGTGGCGGTGTTCAGGTTTTACACGGGGCAAGTAATGGGCTTCGGTTCTCCGCAAATCCTGGCGGAGGTAGTGGCGATTTCTCAACGATCACCTATGAAGTTGTTTCTGGCGAGGCCACCGCATTAAAAATTAACGTAAACGATAATCCTGAAGGTCCATCAGCCGACGAATTACATTTAAGTGCCGTGGGCGGAATTCGCTTATTCACAAGTACTGCCACGGCGAGTGCCACAGAACGAATGATCGTGAGATCAAACGGTAATGTCGGTATTGGAACAAGCAGCCCGAGTAGGAATTTAGAGATATCTAGTAATACAGGCCTTGCATTGCTGAAAATGAGCACTACAGCCTCGGGATCTCAGCCAGGAATTCAAGTCACATCAGGAAATGGTACATGGAATCCATTTATAAATTTTGGAATAAATGGAACTGATGGAAATATTGGAAGCATATATGGAAATGCTCCTGACTCTTCAATGCGATTTAATACAAATGGCTCTGATCGCCTAACGATAACTTCTACTGGCAACGTTGGTATCGGGACAGCTACACCAGCATCTAAACTTGAGTTAGCGGCTGGAGATATCAGTATCAGTGATAATAATCATCGAAGCGGTAAGATTAGGCTCTACAAAGAAGCTAACACAGCAGATGAATTTGTTTCGCATGCAATAGGTACCGAGGGGTTTCATAATACCTATGGTGCCGGTGTAAGTTACACAAATAGTATTGGTCATAGATTTTATCGCGGTGGTGGCGAGCTCATTGCGCAAATCGGATTTGGTGGGGCTGGAACAGCTAGCAATAGATTAAATTCGTATTTCGGCGGCAACGTCGGTATTGGAACCATCACGCCAAGTAATAGATTGCATGTTAGAGGTGACTACTCTTTAGCTTTGGAAGGCGTAGCAAAATCTACAAAATGGCTTATCGGAACGTCGAATGATCCGGCTAACTCATCTATCAATTTTTGGTCTGATGGTATTGGTGCAGGTACTGCAAATCGATTTAATATTTCTGAAAACGGAAATATAACTATGGCGGTAAATGGTGGCAACGTCGGGATCGGTACGACTAGCCCGCAGGCCCGCCTTCATGTGGGTGGTACTGTGAGAGTCGACTCTCTGGCGGCAGCGACGGCAACCCAGCTTTGTATTGATGGCAATAGTGTGTTGGCTGCCTGTTCGTCATCAAAGCGTTATAAAGAAAATGTGTTGGATCTTGATTCATCACTTTCGACAATTTTAAAATTACGCCCGGTTAGTTATGACTGGATCAAATCCAAAGAACAGGATGTAGGTTTTATCGCTGAAGAAGTTGAGCAAGTTGATTCACGGCTGGTGACATACAATAAAGAAAATAAAATTCAGGGTGTGAAATACGATCAGTTAACGGCGCCGATAGTAAAAGCTTTGCAAGAGCTGTATTTTAAAATTTTAGGGCAGCAAGAAAACTTAAGTGCAACAAATGCGAAGATTCAAAATCTTGAATTTGAAAATCAGGTTAAAGATCGAAGAATTCAAAGTCTTGAACAGGAAAACTCGGCCATCAAGGCCTATCTTTGCCAAAAAGATCCAACAGCACCAATCTGCAAATAAATAAAAAAATGGGCTGATTCAGTGAAGAACCAGCCCAAAGTGTGAGTCGCGCGTTGGTCGCACTATTTGAATGTATATTAATTATCGGTTAAAAACGGTCTGGGTTGAGTACGGTTTACTTTAATCTGAAACAGCGAACACAAAATAAAAAAGGCGATGTTGCCATCGCCTTTTTTTGATTCATTATTTGATTTGAAAAATAACTCGTTAGAACTATTTTTTCGCTGCTGGAGCTTTTGCGTCTGCGGCTTTTGCACCAGCTGCTGGAGCTGCGGCACCCGCTGCTGGAGCTGCTGCTGCTGCCGGAGTAGCTGCAACTTCTTCTTCTTGTTCAACAACCGCTGCGATTGTGATTTCTGGACGAGAGATAAGTTTAACACCTGCAGGCATTGTTAACTCAGAAGCGTGTAATGATTCGCCAACGCCTAAGTTAGTTACGTCTAAAGTAAGAAACTCAGGGATAGCTGTTGGTAAACACTCAACCTCTACTGAACGCATAACGATATTTAATAAACCGCCCTCAGAAAGACCGATTGCTTTACCTTCGATTTTAACTTCGACAGATACGCGAACTGGTTTGCTTAAGTCTAGAGCGAAGAAATCAACGTGCTCTGGACGGCGAGAAAGTGGATTTACTTGTACTGATTTGATTAAGGCCACTTTGCCGTTTAATTTTGAATCAGAAGATTTTAAAGTCATTAAAGCATTCTCGTAGGCACGAGTGTTGTACTTTAAGATGTCGTTTACGTGTACAGATACGTTTTGGTTTTCGATAGCACCGTAGATGATACCTGGAACTTGTTTGTTAACGCGTAATTCACGAGAGTTGCCGCGGCCTTTTTGGCGAGTTTCTACGTTTAATTCAATTCTTTGTTTTGACATGTTTGTTCTTCTTTCTTACCGCTTACTCATCAGACTTAATTGTCTTACTCATTGGCGGGATATTTTTCTTTAATCAAATAAAGAACTCACCGAATCGTGATCGTGAATTCTTCTGATCGCTTCTGCTAAAACTCCGGCTACCGAAATAACCTGGATTTTACTGCAGCTTTTGGCCTGCTCTGATAAAGGAATTGTGTCGGTCACAAAAACTTTAGCAATCGGACTTTCCTGTAATCGGCTGATCGCAGGGCCCGAAAAAACCGGGTGAGTCGCAAGAGCGAACACCTGTTTTGCCCCATTCTTAAGTAGGCTGTCAACAGCTTGTGTAAGCGTTCCAGCCGTATCGATCATATCATCGACGATCACCGCGGTTTTACCGGTCACATCCCCGATTAAGTGCATGGCTTTCGCCTCGCCCGGAGCAGTCCTGCGTTTGTCGATAATGGCTAGGCTCGAATTAATGCGTTTTGAAAAGGCCCGGGCGCGTTCAACACCGCCGGCGTCAGGGCTTACGGTCACAAATTCATCCCCTTCGCCGACAGCGTCTTTAAAGGCGCGGGCCAGGGTAGGGACTCCGAATAAGTGGTCAAAAGGACAGTTAAAAAAGCCTTGTATTTGGGCAGCATGCAGGTCAACCGATACGACGCGGTTGGCGCCGGCCGTTGTTAATAAATCGGCCATACATTTTGCGGTGATTGGGGCGCGCGGTGCGACCTTACGATCCTGGCGGGCATAGCCATAGTACGGGATAACCGCAGTGATTGAGGCGGCCGATGCGCGCTTAAGAGCATCAAGAATAATAAATAATTCCATGTAACTTTGATTCACGGGATTGCTGGTGCTTTGGATAACGAAAACATCTTTACCACGCACTGATTCGTGAATCTCAACCTGGATTTCGCCGTCGTTAAAGCTTGTAACTTTGCTTTCGCCGAGCTGAATCCCCAGAATATCGCAGACTTGTTTTGCGAGTTGTAGATTGGTATTTCCTGCGAACACCTTAAAATTTTTTGCATCTGTCATTTTCATCCCCCTATGACCGTTTGCAGTTTATTTCGGTAAAACCGAATTAAATTTCTCAAGGAACTGGTTTAGTGCCTGAGCCCTGTGAGAGTGCTGGATCTTATAACCGGGACCCAGTTCAGCCAGGGTTTTAGTTTCGTTTTCAGGAATAAAAACCGGATCATAACCAAAGCCCATTTGGCCCACAGCTTTCGGGCCGATCGTGCCCTTTAAAGTGCCCTCAAAAATCCACTCTTGGTTATCCGGAGTCAGCACCACAGTTACACACTTAAACTGTGCCGTACGTGGAGAGACGTTACGAATTTGCATCATCTTTAAAAGTTTAGCGACGTTTTCAGAATCGGCGGCTTTAGGTCCTGCGTATCTTGCGGAATGCACACCCGGAAGATTGTTTAAGCCCACAACTTCTAAGCCTGCATCTTCACCTAACACCCAGGCATCTGGTTTGACGGCTTTTAAAGTTTTGGCTTTGATACGTGCATTATCTAAAAAAGTTTGGCCGTCTTCGGGGCGGGCGGTAAAACCTTTGATTTCACCTTGGTGAAAAATTTGAATCTCAGGCAATGAGCGCAAAGCCATTTTGTATTCTTCTAATTTGCCTTTATTGCCGGTGGCGATCCAAAGTTCCATGTGTATCCTTTAAGTTAACGGGTAGTATTCGCCGACGATTTTTTGCTGGTACTGAAATAATTCTTTGCAGCCGTGTTCGGCAATCGTCATCATTTCAAAAAGTTGCTGGCGCGAGAAGGTGCCTTCTTCGGCTGTGCCTTGCACTTCGACGAATTCATTTTTGTTGGTCATCACAAAGTTCATATCAGTGCCGATTTCAGAATCTTCATCGTAATTTAAATCTAAAATAGGAATTAACGTGTTATTGTCTTCAAATAAACCGACTGAGATAGCTGCGACATAGCTCTTTAGCGGGTTGGCTTTAATCTCGCCAAGCGCCTGAAGTTTTTTTAAGGCTAAGGCTAAGGCGACAAAACCGCCGGTAACAGCTGCTGTGCGGGTTCCGCCATCGGCATTGATCACGTCACAGTCGATGATGATCTGTTTTTCGCCCAACAATTTTAAATCAACACACGAGCGAAGCGAACGGCCCACTAAGCGCGAAATTTCCTGAGTGCGTCCGCCGCTGGCGGTTTTTTCACGTTTCATGCGGGTGTGCGTTGATCGCGGCAGCATACCGTATTCGGCAGTTACCCAGCCAGAACCGGTTCCGACCAACCACTGTGGGGCTTTGGCTTCGTAAGTCGCCGTACACAGCACCCGCGTGTTGCCGAATTCAACTAACGCTGAACCTTCAGCATAATCAGAAACACCGGCGGTGATTTTGATATGGCGAAGCTGGTTGTGTAAACGTTTGTCGGCGCGAACGAAATTTTGCGATGGATTTGTCATGGCAATATATCACTAAATCCGAGAGTGAAAGTCACTCTGAAATTGGCCTGTTTTAGCGGGTCAGGTTTTGGGCTTTGTACTCGTAAATCGATTTGACGATGGTTTCAGCAATCTCTTGCTGACGCTCGTCGGTAAGAAGGAGTTTTGCCTCGCTTAAATTAGAAATATAGCCAATTTCGATAAGTGCCGAAGGCATGGTGGTTTTTTCGATCACAAAAAACGGGGCGCGCTTAATGACGGTCTTTTCGTCAATGCGCCAAGCTTTGATCTGGTTTTGCAGCAGCTGGTTGAACTTTAAACTTTGTCTGATCTGGCCAAAGCTTGTGAGATCGCCGATGATTTTTTTAACTGCGGTAGAGGCTTCAATATCAGGCAGCTTTTGCGCATAGACGCCTTTTTTAAAATAGAACTCCATGCCGGTCACGTAACTGGCCTGCGAGCTATTGGCGTGAAGGCTGATAAACAGATCCGCACCGTGCTGTTCGGCAACGCGCACCCGGTTTTCCAGAGATAAACTTTTATTTGTTTCACGGGTCAGGATCACTTCGATGTTGTTAGAAAAATCAATCTGCAGCAGAGACTGCATCCGCTGCGCAACTTTAAGTGTGATATCTGATTCTTTGAAAATGCCCCGCACAGCGCCGGCATCAACCCCGCCGTGTCCTGGGTCAATCACCACCACAAACGGCTCCGTAGCAGATTGGCCCATGGCCAAGCTGCCGGTAACGAGAATAAAAGCGGCGAGAAGTATCAGACGCATTTTTTAATTTAAGCATTATTTTGGCAGTAAGAGAAAAAAAAAGACGGCCAGGTAAGGGGGGGGTGCCTAGCCGCCATGGGGGGTACTTCCTAATAGAGCAAGAGTATGACCAAGTTTATAAGCAATATATGCGTTTTAAGCTGTCTATCGCCTAGACAGTGACGTGAATGGCTTGTCACCATTTGGTCGTGCTAAATCCCTGAAGTGAACGTCGTCTGTATGTGTCGTGATGGTTGACCAGCACAGCACTAACTTTAGAATTTTTATTGAGGTGATTATGAGAAAGGTGCGCCGAGCCCGACCAGAAGACGCTCGAGGTATACACGAAGCCCATATGCGTTCTATTCGCGAAGTATGTTCACAGGATCACACTGAAGAGGAAATTCGTGGTTGGGGTTTTCGACCTTACCGTGAGGATCAGCGAATTAATGCGATTGTTAACCAGCACGTATGGGTCGTCGAGAACTCGGGAAAAATAGAAGGTTACGGTCATCTGTCACTCATTAATGAAAACTTACGAACTCGAGATGGCGGGTCGAATGTGCGCTATATTCCAATGAAGTTGGTTTTGGTTTAATGCATACAGACGACGTTCGCTTCAGGGATTCAGGCCGGATGAGTAGTCTCGTGTGGCGAATTGGGAAGTTGTCGTTTGCGAAGCTAAAATAATTGCGTGCGGAGACTGGTCTCGTGTTTGCTGCCTTAATGAATCATGGAGCTACTGCAGAAACCAACATTTATCGAATTAAAAAATCGTTTAAGTGCGACTGTAGATAACGCCAGTAAGCACGATATTTTTGTCATGGCCAGTTCGCTGGCTTACACAACGGCTCTGGCGTTAGCTCCCTTTTTATTGATTACGTTATCGTTTGCAACTCTTCTGTCGCCGGGCTTACAGCAAAATATTTACGAAGGCCTGTCTTCGGCGGTCGGAGAAAAAATTGCCACCACAATTTTAGCGATGATCGAAAGTGCAGATAAAAACCCGAAACTTACGGGCGTTTCGGGATTGATCGGGGTCGTGGTGCTGGCCATTTCGGCCTCAGCGATTTTTACGAATTTAAAAATCGCTCTTGATAAAATCAACGAGCATGCGTTGAAGCAGCAAGAAGGTGGCGTGTGGAATTTTATCAAGGATAAATTGTTTTCAGTAGGGCTGGTGTTTGGCTTTGCTTTTTTATCCGTGGCCTCAATGCTATTTACCATGGTGATTGCCATTATCTACCCGGATGGTCTGGGGTTTTTATGGGGCCTGGTTTCGTTTGCGGTGAATTTTGCGGTATTTACTTTGGTGTTTGCCATGATCTACCGCTTTGTGCCGACCGATAGAGCCACATTTAAAAGTTGTTGGATCTCAGGCGCCATCAGTACGCTTTTTTATCTGGTCGGAAAACAGTTGATCGGGTTGTACCTAGGCAAGGCAGGACTTGAGTCCTCGTACGGGGCGGCAGGATCGTTAATTGTGTTATTGGTTTGGGTTTATTACACGGCGCTTACTCTGCTTTTTAGCTATGAATTTACCCGCGATGTGGTTTTTAAAAGAGATCTTACTGTTGAAGAAACATAATGTTTGTTTTCTTGTCTGGACTTAAGTGAATAATTCAGATCTGAATGTATTCATTATGTACTCAATTTTACTCAGGAAAGTTACGATAAAGACGTACACACAAAATTGGAGTATTTATGTTATCTTTCTCGAGATTAGTATTCGTTCTTTCATTGGTTTTATTTTTTCAAACTCAAAATATTTACGCAGCGGATGTAACCGAAACTCAGATTCAGGCCGAAGAAGCTATCGGTGATGCTGCTGAAGCGAAAATAAATGCCGCTGAAGCGAAAAAACGCGCCGAAGAAGAGAAGAAAAAACAAGAGCAGGCTTTGAATGAAGCTAAAAAAGCCTTAGAAAAAGCCCGTTCAGCAGAAGCAGAATCTAAAAAAGCATCTGCCCAGTATGAAAAAGAATTGGCACAGATGAAACAGGATATCGCCGAGGCTGAAAGAAACCAGGCTCAGTCAGTAAAACAACAGGCTGATTTTGAAGCCAAGACAAAATCTTTTAACGAAAAAATCGAAACACTGAAAAAACAAACCGCTGATGCCCGCGAGAAAACCAAACAGGCTCAGGCCGCAGCCAAAGAGGCCGAATCTCAGTGGAAAAACACGGAAAAAGAAACGGCTAAAGCGCAGGAAGAGTTAGCAAAAGCCATCAAAGAATCAGCTGAACAGCAAAATGAACAGCGCACATTGCAGCAGAATTTAGTTAAAGCCCAGGCGCAAACACAAAAAGCGCAGGCTGAATTAAAAATGAACGAAGCTAAACTTGCGCAGGAAAAAGCAAAAACTGAAGCTGAGAAAAAGAAAAACGAATCAGAATTGGCCAAACATAAAACTCTGATTGAGACTTCGACGGCTAATGTCAACAAGCTGAAAGAAGAAGTTAAAAAGTCTGAAACAGAAACGAAAGAGACCCAGACTAAATTGAATGAAGAAAAAGAGAAATTTACGGCCATCCGTAAAGAAGAAGAAAAATTAAGAGAGCAGGCTTTAAAATCACGTGCTGAACTTGAAAAAACCAAAGCAACTTTTTTAAAGGATACCGCCCAGTACAATAATGAAACCGCGCAGTTAAAAAAATCGCAGGCTGCACTAGAGACAGAAATTAAAAAGAACCAGGACGATATCGAGCAGATGAAAAAAGACTCTGCTAAATACAAAGAAGAGCGTGAAGCATTGGCGGCAGCGGTAGAAAAATTCAAAGCTCAGGCCGAAGAAGCTAAAGTTAAGGCTGAAACAGAAAAAGCCAATGCTGAAGCTGAAAAAATTAAATTAGAAGCAGAACAAATCAAAGCCAATACTGTGGGTTTTGATCCGTCGAAAGCACCGGTACCTGCAAAGAAAAAGAAAAAATAATTAGTTTACTTCATCTAAGGGAGTGCACCATGTGGGCTTTACATAATTCGTTAAAAGGTTGGACGTTGTATTCATTAACTGACCGCGAGGTTCAGCTTGTTATCAACACGTTATCTTCAAATGAAGTAAAGTTAGTTAAAGTCAGTAAAAAAGGTGGCAAAGAATGGCATAAAGTTTCACGTGAACAGTTTCCGGAACTTTATGCGCCCGTAGGTAAATTTGAAGAAGGGTATCCGGCATTAGGTGCCGACGCCACTGGCGAGATAACCACGACGGATACGGATTACTTCGTCGTTAAAGCCAAAAAAGTTATGCATCCGCGTTTACACGAACGTATCGAAAAAGCGTTTAAAGTAACGGTTCTGGGGCAGACCAACAATTTCGAAACCACCACCATTGATTTATCAGAGGGTGGAATTCATTTTTCCGATATTATCCCGGCCTGGGTATCAGGCTATTTTATTGTTCGCATTGAAGACCGTGGCCAGTTCTACCAGGTGATGTGCTCGCTGGTTGAAGACCAAAAAGAGAAAAAACGCGTACAGGTCATGTCCGAAGAATCAGATCCCCAATTTATTAAATACCGCGACTGGCTCGATAGCTTGCGCGGTTAATCCGACGATTATTGAACCGGTTTGGCCGGCTCCATGATCATGGTTCTGGTCGGGAACGCGAAGTCTAATTTGGCATTTTGTGCCAGGCTGACGAGTTCGACCAGATATTTATGCAGGTATTCGGCTTCGCTTTCTTCCGGTTTTATCTGGAAGTGGAAGTTGATCAGGATATTTTGCGAACTTTCGGCCAACTCTAAGAATTGCACGACAATACGCTCAGGAATTACACGTTCATCCTGTTTTAAATGATAATGTACATGCTGTTTAAAGTCTTCAATCTGCGCCGGTGTAGCATCGTAAGTAAAGCCGAACACCTGGCGGAAGCGGCAGATGCCCTGGCGCTCCATGTAGTTGTCGATTTTTTCTTTGGCTACGACTGAGTTCGGAAAAGTGACCAGCGTGTTATAGAACGTACGTACACGGGTAGATCTAAACCCCACTTCTTCGACAATACCTTCGACATCTTGTACTTTAATGCGATCGCCGACACGAAACGGGGCATCTAATAAGATGGTAATGGTTCCAAAAAAGTTTGCGACTGTATCTTGCGCGGCAAAAGCTAAAGCCACACCGCCTAAACCAAGGCCGGCCAGGATCGCGGTAACATTCACACCGAAGTTTTGTAAAATCACAAGGCAGCCGACGATAATAACCGTAATTTTAATCATTTTTGTCGCCAGTGGGGCGAGCTGGTCGCCCAGCTGTGATTGTTTTCTACGGGCCACATGATCGATCAATAAGCCTGACGCATCGGCGGCAAGATAGGCGATACGGATAAAGTGTAAACCCAAGGTTACTTTAAGAAGTAACATTAAATATTTTTCGAAATTCGGCGGTAATTCCAGATTTTCAACGATCGCCATACCGATGAGGGCAGCCAAGATCCAGCTGATGCCGCGTTCGATATTCTGCTGGATAAAGTAAGAAAAGAACGTGCGCTCTTCAGTGATCGGAACGCGTTTTTTTAATTTAACCAATAAGATCCGTAAAAATTTATTGATGAATAAAACCAGTAAAGTTGCAGCAATTAAAGCTAACCATTTCCAGTTTGCCATCAGCAATACCTGGCTGTTTAGAAGTTCTTGCATTTCAGTCGAAATAAAACTCGCAGAGTTGTGAAAAATATTATTGTCCATACATTAATACCAAAAGTCCTAGCACTATACGATAAAAACCAAACCACTTAAACCCATGGCGCGAAACAAAAGCGATAAATCCTTTGATGGCAATCCATGCAAAAATAAAAGATAAGATGATTCCGACGATCAAGTGCGGTGCATTTGTGCTGTCTATGATATGGCGGATTTTCCAAGCTTTGTATAAAGTTGCCGCGGTTAAGGTCGGAACTGCCAGGAAAAATGAAAATTCTGCCGCTGATGTTTTTTCGTAGCGCAGTGTTTGTGCCCCCAGAATGGTTGCGCCTGAGCGCGAAACTCCCGGAATTAATGCAATACACTGGATAAGTCCGATCTTGATCGAATCTTTTAGCGAAATATGGTGTTTACCTTCGGTCGGTTTGATGTAGACATCAGCCAAGATAAAGACAATACCGCCGATCACCAGCGACCATGCCACGATTAATGTGCTGTCTAACCACTGATCGATCACGTCTTTTAATAAAAAGCCGGCGATTAAAACGGGAAAAGCCCCGCAGGCGATTTTTTTATAGAATTCGAAATCGACTTTTAAAAAGCGTTTCCAGTACATCACCACCACGGCCATGATGGCGCCGAATTGGATGATGATCTGAAACGCTTTTAGGAAATCATCAGATTTTAAACCTAAGAAATGCGAAGTTAAAATAAGGTGGCCGGTAGAACTTACGGGTAAGAACTCGGTAAGGCCTTCGACAAGGGCTAGTATGACGACGTGTAGATATGACATATATATAGAGTGTGTTGCGCGTTAAGGGTTTACCTCAACCTTGGTCTAGCCGCGTTAGTTTTATTTTTTTTTAAATATTTCTTGTTTTAAAGGTCTAGAGCGATACGATCTTTCAAAGAAAAAATGGTTCCAAGTTGGAACCCTGAGTTTAGTGCTCAAAAATATTTCACCAAGGAGAGGGAAATGAAAACAGCATTAGTGTTGTTAGCTTCATTAGGACTTACGATTTCAGCAAACGCTGGCGAATACCTAGTTAAGTACAAAAATGAAAAAGGCTTGAACAATATCGTGTTCATGCAAACTGAATCAAACGGGTTAAAAGTTCTTGAGAGAACTTCTAAACGCGGTCAGCTTTTAAGAGTTGATATCAACGAATTCCAAAAAGTTCGTGTATTGGCTGAAATCTTAAGAGACAAAAACGTTGAGTACGTAGTACCTAACTTCAAAATCAAAGCTTTCTCTGCTCCTGCAGATATCACTGGTTTAAAAGAACAATATGCTTTAGCGAAAGTTAACGCTCCTCAAGCTTGGGAAAAAGCCGGCAACAAAGGTAAAAAATCTGTAGTTGTAGCTGTTATCGATACAGGTATTGACTATAACCACTCGGCATTGAGCCCGAACATGGTTAAAGGTTTCGATTTCCGTGATAACGATGCTGATCCAATGGATTTAACTGGCGCGCAAAACCCAGGTCACGGTACTCACTGCGGTGGTATTATCGGTGCTACTGGTTTAATCGATGGCGGTATCCAAGGTATTTCTCCTGAAGTATCAATGATGCCGATCCGTTTCTTAGGTGCTGACGGTTCTGGTGACTTAAATAACGGTATCAAATCTATCGACTACGCTATCGAAAAAGGCGCACACATCATCTCTGCATCTTGGGGTGCTGCGGTTCCGAAATCTCAGGCACAACCACTTATCGAAGCGGTTCAGCGTGCTGATGATGCTGGTGTTATCTTCGTAGCAGCTGCTGCAAATGATGGTAAAAACAACGATAACGTTGATATGTACCCAACAAATTCAAACACGGCGAACATGATCGCGGTTGCAGCATCTAACTCAAGCGACACTAAACCTTACTGGTCAAACTACGGTAAAGCGATGGTATCTATCGCAGCTCCGGGTGATGCGATTATGTCGACACTACCAGGTAACAAGTACGGAAACCTTTCTGGTACTTCAATGGCTACTCCGCTAGTTGCTGGTTTAGTTGCTTTCTTAAAAGCCCAAGACCCATCATTAACTGGTGCTGAGATCCGTTCATTAATGCAATCTACTGGTGCAAAAGTACAAATCGAAACAGCATGTAACTGCCGTATCGATGCTTTAGCTTCTGTTGATGCATTATTAGGTAAAAAAGCTTGGATGGTTCCTGCAGCGACTACTTTAGCTGTAGATGCGACTCAACAATTCAAAGTGAAAAACGCTCAAGGTGCAGTTAAATTCGAAGTTTCAGATGCTAACATCGCGACGATCACTGAAGCAGGTTTATTAACGGCAAAAGCTCAAGGTACAGTAACTGTTAAAGGTACTGATGCTGCCGGTAACGTAGTATCTTCATTAGATATCAACGTAGGTAAAGTTCAGTCTTCTCCAGGCGAACCGGGCCAACCAGGCGAGTGTCCACTTGGCGATCCAATGATGTGCCAAATCTTCTGCGGTATCATGCCTGAATTACCTTGGTGTACTCAGTAGTTTTCTAACATTAGGTAAATACAAAAAGCCGGTTGCAAAACCGGCTTTTTGCGTTTTAGGCTAATGGTATCTTGAGTACTAAAAATCTTAACTTTCATTGCGATTATATCGTTGTCGGCTCGGGCTTTGGCGGCAGTGTGGCCGCACTTCGTTTAGCTGAAAAAGGCTATTCTGTTCTTGTCATCGAGCAAGGACGTCGTTTTAACAGTCAGAATTTACCAAAAACTACCTGGGATTTTAAAAATTGGCTCTGGGAGCCGTTATTAGGCTGGCGTGGATTTTTTGCGCTTAGATTTTTTCGGCATGCTGTGGTTTTGCATGGCAATGCGGTCGGCGGTGGTTCAATCACTTACGCCAACACACTATTGGTGCCACCCGAAAAAGTTTGGCAGCAGGGTGAATGGGCCGGTCTTTATGACTGGCAAAAGGCCATGCCAGACCATTTTGCGACGGCAAAAAAAATGTTGGGCGTAACCACTAACAAAATTTTTGGTCCGGCTGATTATAAGCTTAAAGAAATGTCCAAACTGATCGGAGCAGAAAAAAGTTTTTATCCAACTGAAGTCGGCGTTTTTTTTGGCCACGAGAATGAGGCGCCCGGCAAAGAATATGCTGATCCGTATTTTGCAGGCCGTGGTCCGAGCCGCAAATCTTGCATCGCCTGTGGTGGATGTATGGTGGGGTGCCGTCATGGGGCCAAAAACACGCTGGATTTAAATTATCTTTATTTGGCAGAAAAACTTGGTGCCGAAATTTTACCAGAGACTAAAGTCGTCGATATCAAACCGTTAAGTTCTGAGGGTGCTGATGGTTATGGGGTTGTGACCAACACCGGTAAAGTTTTTAAAACCCGAGCCGTAGTTATCGCGGGATCGTCGTTAGGCACACAAGAGTTGTTATTTAAACTTAAAGACTGTGGATCATTGCCGCAGCTATCTGCGCAGTTAGGCAAAACAGTGCGTACCAATGCCGAGTCATTGATAGGCGTGCGCTTTCCGCACACCACAGAAGATCTTTCGCAGGGAATTGCGATCGGCTCAGGTATCTATATCGATGAACACACGCATATTGAAGCTGTGAGGTATCCGGCCGGTTCAAATGCCATGGCGTTACTGACAACAGTGCTCACCCACGGACGGGCGGATTGGACCAGAATCCTGACCTGGCTTTTTACTTTGTTGCGTGAGCTGATAAAAAATCCAATTAAAATTTTACGTGCGCTTTCTCCAAAAGATTGGGCCAAAGAGTGCGTGATTTTTCTGTGTATGCAAACAGTCGATAGCACGTTGACCATGAAATGGAAACGTCCGTGGTACTGGCCATTTCGTAAAAAATTAGTCTCTTTTGGTAAAGCCATCCCGACCTTTATTCCTGCAGCCAACAGTTTTGCCGCGAAGTCGGCGCAAGCGCTTGGCGGTGTGGCGGCAACTTCGATTACCGAAATATTTCTGAATGTGCCGATGACGGCGCATTGCTTAGGTGGGGTGCCGATGGGAACAGGCGCGCAAAATGGTGTGGTTGATTTCAAGGGCCAGGTTTTTAATTACCAGAATTTAATTGTCTGCGATGGTTCGATCATCTCGTCAAACCTGGGAGTCAATCCTAGTCTTACGATAACGGCCTTGGCCGAACATGTAATGGGTTTTATTCCAGTAAAAAAACACGCATCTTTATGCGAGTAAGTGCATACAGGTCCCGATCCTGAAAAAATCCTAAAATTTTCCTAGTGTATTCGCTCTAATTTTACTAATCTGAAAATGTTTACGTGAGAAAACGAAAACACATCAGGGGAAAATTAGAATGAAGAATTACATCGCAAGGATCACTATCCTGGCTTTTGTCATCTTACAGTTTGGCTGTGCTGAACCATCCGATTATCATGTCGCCCAAGACACTCCGCTTTATGAAGATCTTTCTGAATTGATCGACGAAAATTATATTTCAGTCGAGCAGATCGAGCAGATGCAGGAATCTGATGATGCCACCATGGATATCGAAGATCAGTTAGAGCTGATGAGTAAGAAAGATAAAATTCTGATCGTCGGTGATAGCTGGGCCAGTTTTCCGTGTGTGTACAACAGCATGGGTAAGATGATCCGGGATGTAAATGCTGATCTTAAAGAAGATAACCGTTGTTTACGTACGACCAAACTTGGCGTGGCCGGTTTTGAGTGGATCGGGTCAAAGCAGGACCAACGCGTGATTAAATATTTAAAAGAAACGCCGCGCTTAAAATATCTGTATTTATCAATGGGCGGAAACGATCTGATGGCGGTGTGGAATAAAAATTTCACCAAAGAGCAGGAGTTAGCTGTTTATCAATCAACTGCCGTGACCGTGCAGAAAATCATGGATCGTTACCTGGCTGTGCGTCCGGATTTAAAAATTATTTTAACCGGTTACGATTTTCCGAACTTTACCAAAAATCACAAAATCGGTTTATACCGTAAGATTTACGAGCGCATGGGTGAGCCAACGCCTGAGCGGTTAAACCCGGTGCTGGTGGGGCTTTGTCAGTATTTATCGCGGTTGGCAAACGGAGAAAATATTTTTTACATTCAGCATCTAGGGCTTTCACATTACTACGACGGTAATGAAGATAAAGGTCTATCGCCGCTTAAAACTTTGCCGCCGGATAAAATTTCGCCGATGCATGATCCGACAATTATCGGCGGAAATATCAATTTACCAAGCAGTAAAAAAAGTATGATCAACTGGTTATTCATAATTCGCGATGCTTTTCACCTAAACACAAGAATGTATAGAAAGACCATGCATCACACGTATTACAATTTGCTTCAGCATGTGATTCGTCAAAATATGTCTCAGGATGAGAATTCTTCGCTGAAAAATCTTTAGAAAATCACTATTTACGCCGATAGGTTTGACGTGAATCATCCACGTTGGCGGAAGACTGAAAATCTGTTTTTTGTTTTTGTGTTTATGTTGTTAAACACTTTATCGGCTTTTGCCGGTCCGTCACGCACTACCTATCAGGCAAAGATCGTAAAACCGGATGGCTATCCTCTTGAAGCCACCAGTACACAGTTTAAATTTACCATTCTTGATCCGTCCGCAACCTGTATTTTATATTCTGAAACCTATTCGAATGTAAATATGGCCAATACCGGCGGGTTGATTTCTTTCTCGCTGGGAGCGGGGGTTAAAACCTACCCGTTGGTTGCTACAACGTTTGAACAGATTTTTTCTAATATCACGCCGAACATGGCCTGTGATACCGGCGGTGGTCCTCCGGCGGTGTACACACCGCTTGCAACGGATTCACGAAAAATCGTGATGCAATTTAACGACGGCAATGGCTGGCAAACCTTGCCAGCCATGTCGATCAATGCCGTGCCGTACGCAATGTATGCCAATGATTCACAAAAACTAAACGGCATGGAATCTTCTGACTTCGTGCAGATTTCAAATGTTACAACTTGCGGGGTAAGTGAAGCGTTAACTTTTAACGGCGCAAGTTTTTCTTGTATCGCGGCTGGCAGTGGCTCAGGCTCAGTCACCTCGGGTTCGGTGATTACTGCCTTAGGTTACACACCGGCCGACGGAGTAAGTGTGACCGCTTTATCTTCGTCGTTAACAACGACGAATGCAACCGTAAGCTCGGTATCGTCATCTGTGTTTGCGGTTTCTGCGACCGTGTCGTCGTTAGCCGCATCAGTCTCAGGAATTTCAACAACGGTGTCGGGCTTATCAGCTTCGCTGGCGGCACTGGTTTCGTCGCAGTGGTCAGCTAATGGTGATGAAATTTATTATAATTCTGGTTTTGTCGGTATTGGTACAAGTACACCGATGTCTCTTCTTGAAATTGTCAGCAGTACGGCTTCGGTGCATATCAATTTATCTGGATCAGACACCCAAGGCGCATCGGTTCGTTATTTTTCTAAACGTGGCACGGCTTCAGAAACTCTGGGCAGTGCAAATCCGACCGGTAATAATAAAGGCTGGTCGGTCGGAAGTATCGGTGATCAGAACGCAGCGCCTACGCGGCGTAATAATTTTGAAGCTTCTTTTTGGAACGGCACTGCGTGGAGTACGCCATTTGTCGTGACCGCTTCTGGTAGTGTGGGTATAGGTACATTTACGCCGGTAACCCGTTTAGATGTATCGGGTGGCGTGCGTATCGGTGCTGAAGCGGCATCATGTTCTGCGGCGTTGGCGGGGACACTTCGTTACAACGCTGGTGCGGTTGAGTACTGTAACGGGTCTTCGTGGGCCGCGTTTGGAGTATCAGGTGCGGGTTTAACATTGCTGAATGGTTCCGCGAGTAACACGCAAACATTTGCTAATGGCACTGCCGGTAATGCACCGGCATTTAACACAGTTGGCGGTGTGCATACGTTAAACATTCCGCTCGCCTCAGCCACTGGCTCAGTTACCGCGGGCTTAATATCAAATGCCGATTATGTGAGTTTTTCAAATAAACTTAATGCCACCAGTGCCGCAGTTAATACGGCCTTAGGGTTTGTTCCGGCCAACGCAGTCAGCGTAACAACGTTGTCATCAACGCTAGAAAATTTTTCGACGATGACGGCAACAAGTTTTACTACTTTTGCAAATAACATGGTGGCAAGTTTTGCTGCAATCACTAGCTCACAATGGGTAACGTCAGGAACAAGTATTCATTACAACAGCGGCAATGTCGGTATCGGGACCGACACTCCAAATATGGGAGGAAGTAATGGTAATGCCGGGGTTTTAACAATTTCAGGCAATGGCACCGATGGGTCTTCTGACGGACGATTAGAGTTTGTAAATCCTAAAGCTACGGTCGCCGCCAATGAATCTGCTGGACGTTTATTATGGCACATGCCAAACAACGGTGTCAGCGCAACCAGTAAGAATATAGCGGCAATGACAGTGTTGACTGAAGGCAGTGGCGGTACAGATGGTTTTGGCGGCAAAATAATTTTTTATGCACGCGCCAACAACAGCATTGCCAGCGTGAATAGTTTTCCGCGTATGACGATCACTTCTTCTGGCAGTGTCGGTATCGGCACGACCTCACCATTATCTATTTTAGATTTAAACAATAGTTATCACACGGGCACACCAAGCAGTTTAGAAGAATTAAATAACAAAATTGCGCTTTGGAGTAATGCTGGAGTGCCAACTTACGGTTTGGGAATATCCACTTTAGGTTTAAACATCACCGCTGGGCAATCGAACTCATCTATTCGTTTTCACACCAACGGGGCCTTTGAAAGGATGCGTATTAGTTCTTCAGGCAACGTCGGTATCGGCAACACAAATCCAAATCATAAATTAGTTGTCGGTGATGATATCGGTGTCCTCTCTGCGAACAACGCGGCGGTGATCGGCGCTTCAGGTACGGGAAGCACGCAGTTATTTTTAGGAAATGACGGTAATAATTTTGGTAATATCCGTTGGGATGGTACTAACAAACAGCTTATCATCAGAACCAAAGGTAACGGAACTTTAAATACAAACCAAATGGTGCTGGATCAATTCGGTAACATCGGTATCGGTCTAGATACTCCGAGTGCTCGTTTGCATTTGGCTGCAGGTTCAGTTGCATCGGCGCCATTAAAGCTTACTTCAGGCACATTACTATCATCACCGGCATCCGGTGCAATCGAGTATGATGGTTTTAATTATTACATCACAAATGGTGCTAACGTGCGCCGTGCGATTGCGACCGTGGCATCACCGGGCACTCTGGATAATACCGATCTGATTTCTAATGCCGGCAATATCATGCTTTACCCGAATAACGGCACGGGTAGTGTGATCGTCTCTGCCACTACCGCTTCAACGAACTCATCGACCGGAGCACTTGTGGTGCGCGGTGGATTAGGTGTGGCAGGTAACATCAATGCCTCGGGCACGATCATCACCTCGTCAAATATCCAAGGTGTATCAATCACGGCTACGAACTCGATGATTACGCCGTATCTCTACGGTAGTACGGCAAACGGCGGAAATTTAGTTTTAGATTCTACGACTCATGCGACTAAAGGTTTTATAAATATCGCACCAAACGGCGGAACCTATGTCGGTATCGGCAAAACGGCACCGGCGTTTACCGTTGATGTGAGCGGGACCGTGAATGTTTCAAGCAATATTCCGGATGTCAGCTTAGTTTCAGCATCAGCGATGGCGATTAACTTGCGTGTACATAACGGCGATTCTGATTTCGGCGGCATCGGTATGATTCAGACGTCGCCTAATAACGGCGATACCACGATTTTCTACGGTGATGATGTGGGTGATGATTTGCGTTTTGTTCATTCGCGTTCGGCGTCGCCGAATTACCAATTGTACGAGTATATGCGTTTAACTTCTGACGGTAAGTTTGGTTTAGGTACAAGTACGCCGTCATATAAAATGGATATTTACGAAGCGGCTAGCCCGACCCTGCGAATTCGCAGTGCGAGTAATGATACGGCCAGCGGTCCGATCATTAAACTTACCGAAGATCTGGCCGAGAACGGCGGATTTATCCGTTATCATTCAATGAATAATTCAATGGATATGGGGGTATTGGAATCCGGTGCGGAAAATACCGTGCTTTCGATTAACCGCACCACTGGCAATCTTGGTATTGGTGGGGCATCAATTGCAGGTGCAAAAGTAGCTATCCAAGGCGCGGGTGCTGTCGGTCTGCAGATAAAGACAACCGGTGCAGGTGCTATTGATACGATGAATTTAATCAATGACATGGATGCAACCGGCCAGTTCTGGTTTGCTAAAGGCACGGTGGCATCGGCAGCACCAACGACAGCCAACCGATTATTCAATATCACCAACGAAGGAAATTTTGAATTCTACGGCCAGGCGGTAACCAATGCCAACGATAAATCAGGTATTATTTCTATTAAAACCCAGTCCTCGGCAGACGGTGGTCAGCGTAACGAAGGTTCGTTAGAGTTTTATACCCGCCGTACAAATTTAGATGACCGTACCGGTTATGTCGGTTTTGAAACTAATGACGATAATTTATCTGTGATGCCGGCCTATGGCGCGCTGGTGTTAGGTGCTTCATCAACTGAAAGAGCGCGTGTGACCTCTGCGGGCTTAAGTATTAAAACAACTTCAGCGATTGCAAGCTTACACGTAAATGGCGGAGCCTTGATCGGCTCAGGAAACACCACGTTTACCAATGATGCCAATCACGTGGTTGGTAATTCTAACAGTATTGTCGGTGGTGGCAGTATCGGTTCTTCCTTACTGATTCTTGGCTCGAGTAACGTGTTTCATACTTCGTTAGCAGGATTTAGCTGGAACTCGGTTTTGGCCGGCCGATCGAATGTGGTTTCGGGTACTTCAGGTAACGTTGCGGTATTTGGTCACAGTAATACGTTAACCAACGCAGCCAGTGCTATGACTTTTGGTTTTGGCAATACGGCAACAGCGGTCAATGCTTTTACATTCGGTACTGGTGTTTCGAATACGGTTGCGAACTCTTTACAGTTCGGTATGAGTAATTCAGCGAAGATGACGATTTTACAGTCTAACGGTAATGTCGGCGTGAATACGACTGCGCCAACACAAGTGTTAGATGTGGTGCGCACAACCGGTGACGGCAGCATCCGAATTAAAACTGATGCGGGTGATTCAGATGCTGGTGTAGTTTTACAAAACGATGCGCGCACCTGGAAAATCAGCACTAAAGCCGGCTATGCCGATGCGTTTGTCCTTACGGATGTCAGTGCGGGACTTGACGCCCTTGTGGTTAAAGCCGCAACTGGCAATGTCGGTATCGGTACGGTTACTCCGGCTTACAAACTAGAAGTTTCTGGTGGAGCACGTTTAGCCTCTTCTAACGGCTCTGATATCTGGACAGAGCGTCCGGATTCAGATGTAGATATTCGCCAGTCGACAGCTTCTACAAAGCGCGCGTTTTCGATTCATGCCGGCGCCGGTGGCTCTGATATCATGGCCATATATTACAACAATGCAGGTACGCATGATCCGGCGTTCTTTGTGAAGAACAACGGCAGAGTAGGTGTGTTTACCGGCTCACCAACAGAAAGATTACACGTCGTCGGTAACTTACGTGTGCAGGGCTCGACCGATTGTACATTAGGTAACGGTGCCGGTGGAACGAACTGTTCTTCGGATATCCGCTTAAAAGAAAATATTAAGCCAATCCCGTATGCGCTTGATAAAGTGTTATCGCTTCGTGGTGTTGAGTTTGACTGGAATAATAAATCTGCAAGCCCTAAGCGCCACGATATCGGTGTAATTGCGCAAGACGTAGAAAAAGTATTTCCGACAGCGGTGGTAACAGATAATGCCACAGGCTTTAAAAAAGTGGATTATGCCGTGCTGGTAGCTCCGCTTATTCAGGCATTTAAAGAATTCAATGCACGTCTGCAGAAGTTGTTCGATCGCAGTGAAGCTAACACGCGTGAAATTGCTTCGATCCAGGAAGAAAACGCAGAGTTGAAAAAACGTGTTGAACAAGCTGAACAAAAAAATCAAGAGTTAGAAAAACGGTTAGAGCGTTTAGAAAAAGCGTTAACTGATTCAAATGCAAAATAATAGCATAACTCATGCTGTTAAAAACAAATCAAAAGTTAATATTTCTAATATTGCTCGTCTCAAAATGAGACAAAAAAACTGAAGTCACTGCAAACCGGGTATCATCATAATTTCTTAATATTTGCCTCAACTTTAGTCTGAAACTGTCGATGAGTTGTACGATGTTTAAAAAACAGTACGTGAAATCACAGACATTCTTACTGATTTTTGCTTTCTTAAGCTTAAATTTTTCAGTGTACGCGGCAGATATGGGTGTGCCGGTGCAGTTGCGTTTACGTGCGCCGGATATGAGTTATCCAACCACAGTATTATCAACGGTAACGTTAAGAATTCTTTCTAAAACCGGCTGTGTGTTACGTGTAGAAGAATTTACCAACCAAAATGTTAATGATGGTTTTTTAACGTTAGCTCTGGGGGCAGGAATTTTAGTGGCTGCGGATGATCCGGGTTTAACTTTAAATGCGGTTTATAATAACTCGGTTGCAAAAACCGGCTTAAAATGTGTCGATGCCGACAATGTGATTATAGCCAGCGGTCAGACATACACTCCTGATGCCGGTGATTGGCGTGTTTTACGGGTCACGACATCGGTTGGCGCTGATACGATTAATGTTAACTTTAATATGAAATCAGCACCGTATGCCATTCAGGCCGAATCGGTCGGTGGCAAATCCGGTGTGGATATCTTAACAAGAAATACCGGCACCCAATTAAATCAAGCCAACTTAGAAGCGCTGCTGGCTGATGGCACACGCTACACGAATTTATTAAATATTGCGACAACGGGGCAGGCGATCTCGGCGACCAATGCGACTAACGCCACCAACGCCGTCAATGCCACCAACGCCACCAACGCCGTTAATTTTTCGGGTTCATTATCAGGTGATGTGACAGGCACACAATCTGCCACCGTGGTTAGCCGCTTACGTGGCGTAAATATATCAGCCACTGCTCCTACCGTGGGGCAGGTTTTAACTTTCGACGGCAGCCAATATGTTCCGACAACGCCTGTAGCTGCTGCGGTAACAAGTGTTAACGGAAAAACCGGGGCTGTAGTATTAAATGCTTCAGACATCAGTGGTGTTGTAACCAGTGCAACGGCGATTACAGGTGATGTGACCGGTAATGTTTCGGCAACTGTTGTATCTACGGTGGGCGGAAAAACCGCGGCGGCGGTTGCAACAGCTGTTAATGATGTGAATTCAGCCACAGCGACAAGTGTGGCCAACATGTTAGTGCGCCGTGATGGCTCGGGAAACATTTCGGCCAGCACGATGTCAGCGACAAATAATTCGACTCAGAATATTTATCTTTATGAAGCGACAAACACCAATTATGTGCGCATTAAATCAGCCAATGCATTTGCCAACTACACTTTAACTTTACCGGTTGATGACGGCGCTGCCGGGCAGATGCTGCAAACCGATGGCAGTGGGGTGTTAAGCTGGGTAGCCCCAGGTGGTGTAACCAGTGCCAGTATTATTTCGGCGTTAGGGTATACGCCGGCCGATACAAACGATACCAGAATTACCGGTGCGCTATCGCAAACAAGTTTTAATGCTTACGTTGCATCTGCTAATTGCACAACAACACAAAGCCTGTACTGGAACAGCGTCAGTTCAACTTTTGCTTGCCAAGATATTGCAGTAACTGAAATTCAAGATGTGGGTGTAAGTTTTGCGGCGATCGCGAACAATCATATTTTACAATATAACGGCAGTAATATCGTTAATCGCAGCATTCCGACCTGTGCCGGCGGTGAGTATTTAACTTTTAACGGTACAGTGTGGTCGTGTGCAACCGATCAACTCGGCGGTGCTGCAACCAGTGCAACGATTATTGCGGCTTTAGGCTATACGCCTGCAGATACAAACGATGCGCGTATTACCGGAGCCTTATCGCAGTCAGGTTTTAACGCCTATGTCGCGACAGCAGCCTGCACAGCTGGCCAGTCAATGTACTGGAACAGTGTAAGCTCAACTTTTGCTTGCCAAAATATTTCAGTGAGCGGTGATATTTCTGGAACCGCTTCAAACGTAACAGTGACAAAAGTGCAAGGGGTTGGAGTCAGTTTTACGGCGGCTCTGGCTAATAATCACTTATTACAATATGACGGAGTCAACATTGTTAATCGGGCGATACCGACCTGTGCGGGCGGAGAGTATTTAACTTTTAACGGTACAGCGTGGTCATGTGTTACTGATACGGGTGCCGGTTCTGCGGTAACTGCAGTTAATGTCACAGCACCGATTTCATCAACCGGTGGTTTGACGCCAACTTTATCTATGGCGCAAGCCAACGCTTCAACGAACGGCTACTTAGCAAGTGCAGATTGGACCACGTTTAATAATAAAATGGCCGCCACCAGTGCTGCAGTGATTGCGGCTCTGGGGTATACACCGGCCAGCGAGGCCGTGTCTGGCAGTTACGCCCAAAAAGCCAATAACTTATCAGATTTAACTTCGGCTACCGTGGCGCGCAGTAATCTTGGTTTAGGTGCAGCCGCGATTTTAAATGTGGGAACTACCGCAGGGACAGTGGCCGCTGGTGATGACGCACGTATCGCCAATGCTTTATCAACATCAACTAATTTTGCCGGAGATGTTTCTGGTGTTTATAATTCGCTGGTGTTGGCTGACTCGGGTGTAAATGCCGGTACGTACACTAAAGTTACAGTCGATGCCAAAGGCCGCGTCACCAGCGGAAGTTCTTTGACAAGCTCTGATGTGACGACGGCGCTGGGGTTTACTCCGGTGACAAATGTGTTAACCAACGGACGTATATTAATCGGCAATGGCTCTAATGTAGCTTCAGCAGTTGTGATTTCTGGTGATGCAACCTTAGCTAATACCGGAGTATTAACGTTAAAAAATACCGGTACCGCAAGTGCTTACGGGGCCGCAGATAAATCATTAACGGTGACAACCGATGCGCAGGGGCGCGTAACTGCGGTTAATCAGAATCTGATTTCAATTGTTTCTACGCAGGTGACTAACTTTGCTACAACAGTTTTAGGTACAGTGCTCACGGGATTTTCTGCGGCAACGGCTACGGCGGTTACCGCTGCTGATTCGGTGCTTGTGGCCATTGGTAAATTACAAGGGCAGCTCAACACCATTTTAAATCCGGCCACGACGATGGTAAGCACATCAGGAAATCTGACCACCACATCAACAACCGATGTGCTGATGACCGGCATGACGTTAACGCCGCCGGCAGGCACATATCAGGTGTATTTTACGACTTCTGTAAGTCATGGCTCTAATGGCGCCATGATCAATATGTCTCTTTATGCCGGTGGTGTTGTGTTAGCCAACTCGCAGACTCAGACCACGCCACGCGTGGCGGTGGGACTTAATGCGGCGGCCTTAACGCTCAATCAGTCGGTCATCGGTGAAGTGACGGTTGACGGTTCGCAGGCGATTGAAATTCGTTGGAATACTTCAACCGGTACTGCTACATCAGTCGGTAACCGCATGATGATCATTCATCGCATCAGATAAGTTTCTGTTAAGAAATCTCCACGTGTTAAGAGGCAGTAAATTCCTAGACAGTACTCAGGTCGTATGTCTCAATTTGAAAAAACATGACCATTGTATGAGTTTTGAATTGCTGTCACAAAAATTGATATAAATTGCCGTCTGGGTTCGATAGAATTTATTGAGATCGCAGGGGAGAAAATGTTAAAAATTTTACTCATTATTCCATTTTTATTTTTGGTAGCCTGTTCAGGTCCAGGGGCTGATTCCGGTTTTGCTCCGGGCACGGCCATTACCCCGGTAGAGCTTCCGACCCTTACTCCAGATAGTCATGTTAAATATGGTGAAGTCGTAACTACGCAAAACGGTTGGCAAGTGGCCAACGACAACACCGATCCCGTCGAACAAAAAACCTTACCTAACGGTTGGACAGTAGAAGTAAAATATGAATAAGCTGAAGTTGTTAATTACGATGGTTTTTGCCGCAGCCTTTGCACATGCTGCGGATATGGGTGTGCCGGTGCAACTTAAGTTGAGAGATCCATCAGGTGTTTATCCTGATGATAGCAACGCCTCGATTGTTTTACAGGTCTTATCACCAAACGGGTGCGTGTTGCGTGAAGAAAGTTTTACCAGCCAAAACGTGGTGAGTGGAGCGATTACGTTAACTTTAGGTTCGGGAACACCTGCTGGTTATGACCCAGGCCTTACGACTTTACTTTCTGTCTATGATAACTCAGCGGCAAAAAACAATTTAACATGTGTTGATAGTAACAATGCGATAATCAGTTCTGCCCAGACGTACAATCCAGCCGCAGGTGATCAACGTATTTTACGTATGCGGGCTACGATTAACGCTGTACTTGTGGTCGCTGATTTTAATCAGCGTGCAGCCCCTTACGCTATTCATGCCGAATCAGTCGGTGGTAAAGTCGCATCTGATATTTTAGTGCAAAACGCAGCGACGTCGTTAAATCAAACTAACTTAGAAACTTTACTGGCAAATGCCACGCGATTTAATAGATTACATAATTTAGCGGTGAACGGCATTGCCGACAGTGCAACAACAGCGACAACAGCAGGATCTGCCAGTAATTTTTCTGGAAGCCTTAGCGGTGATGTCACCGGCACACAGTCGGCAACAACTGTGGCCGGAATCCGTGGTGTGACCGTGGCCGCAACAGCTCCGACTTCAGGCCAGGTCTTAGGTTATAACGGGTCACAGTATGTACCGATGACTTTCGTGGCCAGTAGTCCTGTGGTCAGCGTGAACGGTCAACAAGGTGCGGTGGTGTTAGATGCCTCACACATCTCTGGGGCAATGACAAGTGCCACGGCGTTTTCCGGTGATGTCACCGGCAATGCGGCAGCAACAGTTGTATCTAATGTCGGCGGTAAGTCGGCCGCGGCTGTGGCCGGTGCGGTCACGACGGTTACCTCGGCTTCGGCGTTAGCGACACCAAGTACATTAGTTATGCGTGATGGCAGCGGCAATGTTGTCGCTTCAAATTTTGCAGCCACCGGTGCTTCGATACGAAATTTATTTTTATACGGAAGTTCTCCGTCTGATATCTTAACAATCAGTGCACCAAATACGTTTACCAGTTTTTCTTTAGTGTTTCCCAACAGCAACGGTAACCCCGGTGAAGTTTTACAAACCGATGGTAATGGTAATTTATCTTGGTCTGCAGGGGCTGGCGTGACCAGCGGGCAGATCGTATCTGCCCTTGGTTACACACCGGCTGATGATGCTGCAGTTGTTAAACGCAGCAATAATTTAAGTGATGTGGTGTCAGCAGGGGCTGCACGCACAAATTTAGGTTTAGGCAGTTTAGCAATAGCCAACTCGGTTGATTTAAGCACGGCTCAGGCAACCGGAACTTTGGCCAATGCACGATTACCCTCGTTTACCGGTGATGTGAATTCGCCGGCAGGCAGTAATTCTTTAACAGTAACTAAAGTGCAAGGTGTAGGTGTTAGCTTTGCTTCGCTTGCCAATAATCATTTATTACAATTTGACGGAACAAATGTTGTAAACCGCGCAGTACCTACTTGCAGTGCTGGCGAATATTTAACTTTTAACGGTTCTGCTTGGTCGTGTGCGACCGATGTGGGTGCTGGGGCAGTCACTGCAGTCAATGTTACGGCGCCGATTTCTTCAACGGGTGGTACAACCCCAACTCTATCAATGGCGCAAGCTAACGGTTCTACGAACGGTTATTTATCATCTGCTGATTGGACAACGTTTAATAATAAACTGTCGGCTTCGAATAACTTATCTGATCTTGCTTCGGCAACTGTGGCCCGCACTAATTTAGGGTTAGGCGCAGCAGCTTTGCTAGAGGTAGGCACGGTGGCCGGAACAGTTGCTGCCGGTGATGATTCTCGTATCACCGGTGCCCTGCAATCATCGGCGTTCAATACCTATGTCGCTTCAGCAAACTGCACAACGGCGCAGACCATGTACTGGAACAGTGTCAGCTCTACATTTGCCTGCCAAAATATTGCAGTCAGTGGAGATATCTCAGGTGTGGCTTCAAGTGTCACCGTAACTCGAGTACAAAACACGGGTGTAAGTTTTGCGGCGATCGCCAACGGCCACATCTTACAATATAACGGAACTAATATTATTAACCGTGCAGTCCCGACATGTTCTGCCGGCCAGTATTTATCGTTTAACGGCTCAGCGTGGTCATGTGCAACCGATGTGGGGTCTGGCGGTATCGTTTCAGCGGTTGCGGTAACGGCACCGTTACAGACAACAGGTGGCTCTAACCCAACATTATCAATGCCGGTGGCCACATCGTCAGTTAGCGGTTATTTATCTTCGGCTGACTGGACAACGTTTAACAGCAAAATCACGTCATCGGCCGCTGCCATTGCGCAGGTGTTAGGTTTTTCTCCGGCCAACAGTGCCACCACTGTGGTTCGATCAAATAACTTATCTGATTTAGCCAATGTGGCGACTGCGCGCACGAATTTAGGTTTAGGTACCTTTGCTACTGCAAGTACGATTGATTTAGGTTCGGCCTCGGCCACCGGCACATTAGCTACGGCCCGACTTCCTGCAATGACCGGTGATGTGACTTCGACAGCGGGCAGTAATGCCATGACAGTTGAAAAAATCAGAGGCGTAAATGTGGATGCGACAGCGCCTACCACGGGCCAGTTACTGGTTTACAACGGAGCTTCGTGGATTCCGACGAATGATCCGGTATCAACGGTTCGAAAAACCGCAGATCAGGCAACCACAAATACCACTCCAGTGGCTACGACAGGTATGTCCTTTGCGGTGACTAACGGAGTGACTTATAAATTTTCGTTCACGATAATTTTTAGAAGTTCAAATACGCAGTACGGGCCTGAATTTGGTCTAACAGCTCCGACGGGCACATTATCTGCCGTAGCGATTATTCCGATTGCTGCCGATGGTACGGCGGCAGTATTTCACGGATCGATTACTTCATCCGGTGATAGTGTGACGGGTACTTCGGTGCAGGCGACTAACACTTACTATCTGGCGCGGATTGAGGGAATATTTGTCGCCACCGCAAATGGCACGCTACAGTTAACGCATGGATCTGAGAATGCAGCGGGAACAATTACCGTGCGCACCGGTTCGACAGGTGAGATTCGCGTAATCCCATAGTCTTTAAAAAATCTTTTCCCCTCATTTCACTTTTTCATAAGACAAAGTGTCTTAATAATACAGTGGTGACAAAAATCACTACTGTTACATAACTGTTCCCCCGGTGATGCAACGTAATTATTTCAGTATCCTTTTGACCTCAAAAATCTTGGCAAAGCGATTGCTTTAGTGTTCTTCGTCGCTGACGTTTCTTGGCCAAGAGCCAGAACGTCACACAAATTAACAATAACAATCGCGAAAGCCGCGATTACAAATGGGGGAATCACACATGAAAGCATTAAAATCATTGCTAGTTTTATCAGCAATCGTTATGGCATCTGCATCGGCAGAAGCATCAAGAATCAGCCTAGGCGAACCAGCTTACGGCGGTAACGGTTGTCCTGCAGGATCAGCTTCTATCTCTGTAACTGGTGACGGTACTACTATGTCAGTATTATTCGACAGTTTCGCGGCTGAAGCAGGTAATACAACAGGTCGTCGTATTGACCGTAAATCTTGTAACTTACGCGTTCCAGTACGTGTTCCAAACGGATACTCTGTAGCGTTAATCGGCGTTGACTACCGTGGTTTCAATGCGATCCCAGGTATGGGCGCTTACAATGAATTCCGTGCTGAGTACTTCTACGCTGGTTCTCGTGGTCCGGTTTTCCAAAAACGTTTCCAAGGTCCACAAGCTGACTCTTTCCACATCAACAACAAACTTATCGCTTCTAACTTAATCTGGTCTGCATGTTCTAAAGAAGTTATCTTTGCTATCAACGCTAACGCGACAGCAATGTCTAACTCTCGTATGGACCAAACTATGATGATCGTTGACTCTATCGACATCAGCGCTGGTATCTTATACCACTTCCAATTACGTCGTTGTAACTAATCTGCCCTCTAAAAAAGGCACTTTGGTTAAAACTCGAAGTTGAAAATTTGTGTAAAGCCCACATTGTAAAATGTGGGCTTTTTTTATTTGCGCAACTAACGGCGCAATTTTCTTTTCATTAAGAACATTTCAAGAATCATGTACACGATCATCGAAGCGATAAGGCCTAGGCCTTTTAAAATCGCCCAGGCTTCGGTTGACCAGAAAAAAGCCGCATGGGTGGCAAGTGCCGCGTGTGCTAAAAAGAACAACGACATTCTAAACGTGATGCCGCCCAGGTTATCTTTAAACACTTGCGGCATTTCTGGGTTTTGTTTTTCAATCATGATCCGTAAGAACGGTTTTTTAAAAAGCCATGACCCTAACAGAAAAACAAACATGCCGAATTCCATGATGGCTGGTTGCAGTTTGAACCAGATACCATCGTTAAAAAACAGTGAAATCAGACCCAAGCCTAAAAGTAAACCGTTTCCGATCCAGGTGATCTGACTTACTTTTTTATAGCGGATCAGTTCATAGATGATTTCGCCGCCACCAAAAGTAAGACCGGCGATTAAACCTGCCTGCGGCCCGTACTTTTCTTCGATCACGGTAAAGGCAATAACCGGCAGCAAGCCACCAAAAAACAGTGAAACCGCCTGACCTTTCGGGGATTTAGGTGGTTGTTTAGCTGGCTTACTAGAATCCGAAGTCACAGGCACTTCCTGCGCGTGGTTTTAGTAACGTATCACCGTCAACAACGACTTCGCCTTTAAGTAAAGTCATCACTGGCCAGCCTTTAAAGCTTTGCCCTTCGAACGGCGACCATCCAGTTTTAGAGGCCAGCCATTTTTTTTCGACGGTTTTTTCTTTTTTCATGTCGATAATGGTAAAATCGGCATCGTAGCCAACCTGAATGCGGCCTTTGTTTTGTAGATTAAAAATTTTGCGCGGGTTTTCTGTCACAAGTTCTACAAATTTTTTCAGTGGTAATTTGTCTCTGTTTACCTGATCTAACATTAACGGCACCAGTGTTTGCACGCCCGGTACACCCGATGGCGAGTTCGGGTAAGGTTTGGCTTTTTCTTCTAAAGTGTGAGGGGCGTGATCAGAGCCGATCACATCAACAGTTCCATCCAAGACAGCTTTCCATAAAAATTCCATGTGGCGTTTGTCGCGGATCGGTGGATTCTGCTGCCACAGAGATCCTAAACGTTCGTAGCACTCAGGGGCTGTAAGAGTTAAGTACTGCGGTAGAATTTCAACTGTGGCAAATTTTTTATGTTCACGTAAAAACGCCATCTCTTCGCTGGATGAAATATGCAAGATGTGAACAGGGCGCTGGTGTTTTTCGGCAAAGTGCACGGATTTTTTAGTCGCGATCAGTGCGCTTTCTTCGTCGCGCCAGATATGGTGAACATTGGCATTACCGGCATCGATGGCGATTTGTTTGCGCTCTTTAAGTCTGGCTTCATCTTCGGCGTGAATCACTAAACGGCGTTTGCCAGATTTCATGATTTTTTCTAACAGCTCATCCTGATCAACTAACAGCGTGCCAAACGAACTGCCTAAGAAAATTTTAATGCCCGAGCAGTGCGGAAGTTTTTCTAAGTAAGCCAGCTGTTCAACATTGTCTGAACCGCCACCGATAAAAAAAGCGAAATTAGCCGATGATTTTTCTTTGGCGATGTTGATTTTATCTTCAAACAACTGTTTGGTGGTGGTTGGCGGGTTGGTGTTGGGCATTTCGAAATATGTGGTCACACCACCTAAGATTGCAGCGCGCGAACCAGATTCGATATCTTCTTTGTGGGTTAAGCCAGGCTCTCGAAAGTGCACCTGCGAATCGATCACCCCAGGAAGCACCGTCAGGTGAGTGGCATCAATCACTTTGGCGGCATCGCCTGCGTTTAAGGTGCCAAGCTTTGCGATTTTTCCGTCTTTTACTGCGATGTCGGTTTTTTCCTGGACCATCTGGTTCAGTAAATCTGAGAATGTAACAATATCCGCATTTTTGATAATTAGATCGAAAGTGGCCACATGATTTCCTTTGATAGCTATTGTTATAAGACGGTTATAGCACCATCTTTGGTTGTGGGTCTAGCTAGACCAGAGTCATAATTGCTCGCACATTCCCTTTGGGCCCGTTGCAATGTGAAACGCCATACTTGATGATACAAATATGGCCATTTTTTTAGACTGGTTTGCATCGCATAATACACTGGTAATTCAGTCGCTCGCAGCTATTGTTGCGTTGCTTATCGTCGTACTTATTTTTCGCTTGTTGTTCGCTAATCAAGAAGCGGCAGCTGATGGGCTGGCTAAAAACGTTACCTACGCTCAATTAGAAGAAAAACTAAATAAACTTTTAGAGCAGCAATCGTCGATGAAGGTTTCAGTAGCCGCAGCCACCGATGGCGGAGCGGCGGCTCGTGACGGACTTGGTGCTGATGCGATGGCGGCTTTATCGGGTGATCCGGCTACCGCTGAAGCTGCAGCCCAGGCCAAAGAGCAAATGGCTGAATTAAGCCGTTTACGTGTTGAAATTACCACTCTTAAAGACTCTTTACGCCGCAAAGAAGATGAAATCATCTCGGCCAAAGAGCAGGCAGCGCAAAGCGCAAATTCAACAC
This sequence comes from Bdellovibrio sp. SBM16, assembly GCF_056175625.1. Taxonomy (NCBI): domain Bacteria; kingdom Pseudomonadati; phylum Bdellovibrionota; class Bdellovibrionia; order Bdellovibrionales; family Pseudobdellovibrionaceae; genus Bdellovibrio; species Bdellovibrio sp. SBM16. Next base: position 421,331 of record NZ_JBJKJG010000001.1, read on the forward strand.
AACAGGATGCAAAACTAAATGACTTAAGCGGTAAAATTACCGACTACGAAAAAGAAATCGAAATTCTTAAAAACCGTTTATCTGACTATGAAATTATCGCTGAAGATATTGCCGATCTTCAGGCTTATAAAAAAGAAAACCAAGAGCTTAAAAACCAGCTGGCAAAACAACCGGCACAAGCGGTTACCGCTGAACCAGAACCGACCGGTGAAGAGCTTGCCGATTCGTTATTAGAAGATATTGCGGTTACAGAACCAGAGCCAGAGCCAGAGCCAGTGCCAGTGCCAGTGCCAGTGCCAGAGCCAGAGCCAGAGCCAGAGCCAGAGCCAGAGCCAGAGCCTGAGGCGGCTTCGGCGCCTGCTGAAGTTGAATCAGCTGCAGCAGCAAATGAGATGGATGCGTTAGCAAGCGAAGATATCAGCGAAGAGCCAAGTGTGCCGGATGATATCTTAACGGCGGCTAACGATGCGCTGAGTGATATGCCAACGCCTGCGGCTCAGGCGGAAGAAGCAATGCCTGAAGCCGTGCCTTCTGCAGAGCTTGATAATGATGAAGTTCGTGAAGTTTCTAAAGATGTAAAAAAAGAAGATAAAATTTTATTAGACGAATTTGAAAAACATTTCGCAAAGGATGATGAGGATTAGTATGAAAACATTAGCTGTTTTAGTGTTTCTATTTTCTGTGAATGTTTGGTCTTATGTGCAAAGTGAAGCAGCTCAGGATTTCGCAACTCAGATCGCGCGCGCAAAAAATCAATCATTGCCAATGGCTCAACGTTGGGATGCTTTAATCAAGTCGGCTGAAGAAGCTGACGGTACGCAAATCAAGCAGGTTCTTGAGTTTGCCAAAAGCAAAGACTGGTACATGCGTAATGCATTGCTTGTGGCATTAGATAAAATGGGTACCGATTTGGTTTATGACAGTGCGAAACGATTGGTTTCGGATAAAGCCTTAGTGGTGCGTTCGGCAGCGGTTGATATTTTAACCCGCTTAGAAAACCAGGAAGTGCGTGAACTTTTAGCCAAAGAGTTAAACCGCAACTATAACTTTGTCGGTAAAAAAAGTTTATGGATCCGCGCCCAGATCATGAAAAATCTGGTGAAAAAACCTTACCAGTCAGAAAAAGAATACTTCGCAAAACTTCTATTTGATAACGACCCGGAAATTTCAGCGATGAGTATGCAGGCCCTAGAGAAAATCTCGCAGGTGCATTTTGAAGGCGAAAACGCATTATCTTCGTGGAAAAAATTCGTCAAAGAACAAAAGTGGTTCTAATCGGTAGACCGTTATTTCTATTCAAATATAACTGTAGCGAAAAAGGCCTGGCACCTACTGCGCGGTTTCTGAGGCTTTTCTGATGGCTTTGGCGATAATCAGTTCGCGCTCGATACGGTAGAAAATCACTTTTTCTTCTAAGCCGTCACTGCTTACGGTTTTAACTTCTGAGATAAAATCTTTAAACACTTCAATTTTTTTCTCGATGGTGACGCGCACACTTTCGGCGGCTTCAGATTTTTTACCACGCGCAAAGCTGATCACCAGTTTATAACGCGAGCTCGGGTACTGCGGGCGGGTACGAAACGGCGGAAGCCAGCCATCCACGGCTTTGATATAGTCGGTTTCAATAACACCGAAATCCTGATTTTCAGCGGCAATGGTGTATTTGATCACCGCATGCGCGGCTTTCCAGACTTCGTCGTAGGGGGCGTAATAGATTCTTTGCTGCGAAGAACGTTCGATAATCGCTTCAGGGGTTTCAGGCTGCAGAACCTGGGTGCCGCAACCTGAAACCAATAATCCAATAAGAATAAGACTTAAAAACTTCATACCTATAAGTGTAAACTTATTTGTTATAATTCGGCAGCACCTTTAGTTACATGGGTCGCGGCTTTGACCAAATCATCACCAAGGTCTGTTTGCGGCGCTGACTGACTGCCGATTAAATTTACTTCAAATTTACGTTTTACCGCAGCCGTGTCGGCCTCGTCTTCAAGTGGCCATGCCGGTAAATTAATTTCTGTAGGCCATGCGGTGCCTAACACTTCCCATTTGCGCTGTAAAAGTTCAACCTGAAAGGCACCATCCTGAACGACGTTGATATCCGAAATCGCTACCGTTACCGCAATCGGGTTTACGGCATTGGCATCAGTGGTCTGCGTTGAAGCCTGCGGTACCAAAATTTTATACGCGCCACCAGTTTGGGTCACGGTCGGGCCTGCAGGTAATAACGGTAATAAGCTGGTTTGCATACCGGCTTTAAACGGCACCATTGATGCCGATGAGCGGTTGGCCACATCCTGGGTTGCGGTATCAAAATCAGCCGCTTTTTTCATAAGGTTCACGATATGAACCTGTTTGCCGGCAATAGTTTTTAAACTGGCTGATTCGTTTGCGTTTAAGCGTTTCACATCAGAAGGCACAAAGCGGCCGCCCGATAAATCGTTCATCGCCAAAGCCATAACCACTTCATCAGCCTGAATAGCGGCCCCTTTAACAGAGACAGGAGCTCCATCAAATTTTATTTCCATGCCCGGGATATTTAAAGCCGTGGTTGGCCCTGTAACTGTCGTTTCGCGTAAGCCACCGTTGGTGAACGAAAAGTAATTTAAAATTTCGTAGAATTTTTTATCGGCCTGCATTTCATCAACAGTTTCTTTAAACGGAAATCTTCCGGTTAAAGCATAAAATGTTTTAGGGCCGTGATGTAAAGCATAGGCGCGGTAGTCAGGTTTTGATAATGTTACCGAAATTAAAAAATTATACTTTTCTTTTTGTGTCGGAATAGAAACGTTACTCGGAAGCTCTGCCGTTTGCCCGAAGATCACATCAATCACATCCGTAAACGGGCTGATCACCGCATCAAGATCAAAATTCATCAGATCACCTTTAGCGATCGTCGGGATCACTAACGAAAAATCTGTCATCTTGTCGCCATCTTTAACCGGAAGTCCCGTGACTTGTCCCGTGATCATCGGGCGGGATTTTAAGTAGGCCGTGCTAAGTTTTACCTGAATGATGCCCGGTTTTTGATTTAACAAAGTCTGGCGGATGTAGCCCGGGGCATTGACCGTAATGTGGGCTGTATCGCTCCACTCACTGACAGCGACCATGCCGTTTTTATCAGTGATTTTTAAATTACCCTGAAACGGATCGTTGATAGCTGCACCGATCAATACCTGCGCGTTGGCTATCGGCTGATTGGCCTGGTTAAACACCTGAACCGTCGGTGTAGTTTGTGGTGTGATTAAATCAAAGCGGCGCGAAATTTTAAAATCGGCAGCATGGTAAAGTGAATGTGAAATTTGTTTCTGATCTTCAGCGCAGCCAGAAAAAGCCAGCACAGAAGCCGATAGGACGCTAACAAGTAATCCGTGTTTCATAAAAACCTTTCTTGGTTTATTTGAGCTTTGACCTAATTGCAGCGAATAACTGGTCTTAGGTCAATCGAAACACGAAGCGTCTTTTTATTTGGCGATAAATTCTGAATAGACAGTCATGCGGCTTGCGCGCGAGGTACTTAACAAGCGGTCGATCGACGTCTGTTCGCGGCGCGCGATATGGCGGTTTAAGCTCGCTTGGTAGACGACAAGCTGGTCACCAATACGCTCGACGATCGCAATATGGCCCGGTTTAGGCGCTGGGCGCTCCCATTGGATGATAAACGGGGTGCGCGCCGGGTATGACCAAAGATGGCGTTTTAAACGCATACGCTCAGAGGCTAAATTGCTGGTCGTAAATTTCTCGGCCTGATAAGAAGAAAAATGCTTTTTCGCGTAGATATCAAAATCATTCGCTAAAAAACCGTCATCGCTGTAGCCCGATAGTTCTAAAACGCGTGAAACATAAAAGTTGCACGGTGTACCGATTTTTTTAGCCTCGTTTTGCACGACCCAAAAAGCCACTTTGATAAAGCGCGACGCTTCACCGGAAGTCGATGCTGGTTTTTCTTTAACCGAAGGTTTCGGTGCTGTCGGTTTTGGCTGCTGCACCGGTTTTGGCTGTGGTGCCGGAGTTTTTGGTCTGGGTACGACCACTGGCTTTGTCGGTTGTTCTTTAACCGGTTCAGCCACTGGCGGAGCCGGTAGAATCTGATTCGTATCATCTGCCTGAGTTTCAGGTTGATCCGCTGCCGGTTGTTCAGCCGGTGGTCGATCTAAATCAACCACGATCGGTTCATTACCAAGATCCATAATCGGATCTTCGGGATTTTCCATCATTAATGGAACCTGGTCGATATTGTTACGATTAACATCGTAGAAAGATTTACGGTTTTGACAGCCGAAAACCAGGGTAGCCGCTAACACATGGATTGTCAGATATACGACGATTGATAAATTTGATTTTGGTTTAAGTCCCCACATAGTATGCCCCCGCATAATTGGCTCAATTTAGCAAAAAAACGGGAATTGCACAGAGGCAAATTAGCTGTAGGGTAAAACATTCTGAACTGTAACGAATATTGACACCTAACGATGCGTTAAGCGGGTATAGCAGCTTTTAAATCGAAATATTAGCCTTTAACTTTTGCTTCTAATAACTGCCAGCGCTCATACATCTTGGCGATCTCGGCTTCAAGGGCGGCCGACATTGAAGTCAGCTCTTGCAGTTTGCTGTAGTTGGCCTGATTTTCCGAAAGCCCTAAAGCCTGTTGCACTTTTGTTAATTCATCTTCTTTAAGGGCGATATTTTTTTCGATATTTTCGTACTCTTGAGTTTCTTTATACGAAAGTTTTTTGTTTGAACTAGAGCCTGTTTTTAGCGGTGCCTGCGCCAGTTTTAACGCGGCTTCGGTGGCTGCTTTTCCGGCCTTACGGTTTTCTTCACCTTCCTGGCGGTACCAGCTTTCCCATTGGTAATAGTCAGCAAATTTAATGATTTCGCCTTTTTCATTTTCGGTAAAAGCCCAAAGTTCATTTGAGTTCTGGTCTAAGAAAAAACGATCATGCGATACTAAAATCAGGGCGCCCGGGTAGTCGGCCAAACACTCCGTTAAAACATCAAGTGTTTCAACATCTAAGTCATTGGTCGGCTCATCCAGAATAAGCACATGGGCTGATGTTAACATAAGTTTTGCTAACAGCAGTCGGCTCTGCTCGCCGCCGGATAATTTAGAAACCGGCATATCCATCTGAAAAGCGTTAAAATGAAAGCGGCTTAAGTAACTGCGCGCAAATACCGGAGACCCGGCCAAGTGCACGTAATCCCCCTCAGGGCAGATCACCTTTAATACGGTGGCATTCTGATTTAAAGTCTCTTTACCTTGCTCGAAGTAATTGATCTGAATGTCAGGGTTTACAAACACTTCGCCCGATGTGGGCTGTTCTTTACCTAACATTAATTTAATTAAGGTCGACTTACCGCAGCCGTTCGCTCCCAGTAAGCCGATCCGTGCTTTCGGGCGTACTAAGCCTGATAAATCGGTAAATAAGTTTCTACCAGTAAAGCTTTTGCTGACTTTGGTTAGCTCAACTAAACGTTTAGGCGTATTACCGGTGCCGGCCGAAAAATCAAAGTCGGCTTTACGTAAGAGATTTTTATTTTCTAAATTTTTAACTTCATCAATTAAGTCGTGGGCGCGGTTCTGGCGGGCTTTTTGTTTGGTTAAGCGCGCCTGCGGGCCGCGGGCCAACCACGCTTTTTCGATCAACATCGTGTTGCGCTTTTTTTCTTCCAGGCGGCGCTGGCTGTCCAATAACATCTGTTTGGTTTCTAAATACTTGGCGTAATCGCCGTAAGATTTAATTATACCGTCCGGATTGCGCGGGTCTAAATCAAAAATCGCATTGCAGGTATTCTGTAAAAAGGCACGGTCATGGGTTACGATAAAAAACGAAATCTGATTTTCGTTGGCGATAAAATCCTCTAACCATAAAATACTCTGGATATCGAGATGATTCGTCGGCTCATCCAGCATTAAAAGTGTGGGGCGTTTCATCAATTCACGCGCTAAAGCCACGCGCTTTTGCCAGCCACCGGATAACGTGCCGACATCGGTGTTTTCAGCCTGCGAAGTTTCATCCAGCGATAATCTTTTTATGAGTTCGAAAGCCAGGCCGATATTCAGGCCGTCATAGGGATCGTCGGTCGCCTCAACCAGCGTTTCGTAAATCGATTTGCCGGCCTGTAAAACCGGTTTTTGTTCTAAGTAGCCCAGGCGTAAACTGTTAGAAAAAGATAACTGGCCAGCATCGGGTTTCATCTGGCCGCTTAATATTTTAAGCAGGGTTGATTTGCCGGCGCCGTTAGGGCCCACTAAACCGATTTTTTGTTCGGTATCAATCGCAAACGAGATGGATTGAAAGAGGTTTTTCGATGCGAACGCTTTTGAGATCTGGAATGCTGATATTAATGTAGCCACAGCATCAAAGGTTAGCAGCAAAACCTAAAGCAAGCATGCAATTTATTTGTTCAACAAAAATTCAATAAAACTAGACCTCAAAGTGCTGATAATCAGGCACTTCGTAAACATTGTGCAATAGAAGTAATCAGGCATTTTTTTCGGTAAAGAAAAAAGATGCGATGTTGAGATTTCTTTAAATCAATTCCCAATATTCGCAAAGACCCTGTGGTCTCATTATTTCACTACATTTCAGAAATACATGGAGGGCTGTATGGGTGAACTGGATTATCTTAATTATATCGAAAATGAATCGCTATTCGAGGCCGGAGTGCCGTATAAAAAGAACTTAGACGAAAACTTCATGAACGTATCAACGCACAAGCAAAAACTCAGTGTGTTAATCGTTGAGGATGATTTCGCAATGCAACCAATCTGGGAGAGCGTCTTGCGCGAAGTTTCACCGCAGGTCTCTATTAAATGGTCAAAATCAGAAGAAGGGGCCGAGATTTTAATGAATCAAAAGATCACTCAGGACGAGGATTTTGATTTAGTGATCGCCGATATCTATTTATCGGGTTTTAAAACCGGTATTGATTTATGGGAAAAATACCGTTTCAGTGATTCGCTGTTTTTGTTTACCAGTTCCATGGGCATTAAAGAATTCGCCAGCGTTATTAAAAAATACGAAAATGATTACGTGCCGTTTTTTATGAAAAAGCCGATTAAAAAAGCGGTGGCGGTTGAAACCATCAAGGCCATGTTGTCATTTAAAAAGTTTCTCATTTATAAGTCACATTAGGAGCGAGCCAATGTTTGAGGATATTGCCTACAGTAAGTTCTCGGTCAGTATGGAAATGGACGAGTACGCCCAGCGCCTGGTTAACTATATCAAAATGCACACTTCTCCTGAATGCCAGGTCAGTCTTTCGATTGAAAAACATTTAGGTGAATACAATGCCGTGACATTTATCCGCGGGCTTAAGTTTGAAGCGATTATTGATAATAAGGCTTCAAACTATTTCGAGGTGCTGGATAAAATCAAAGACGATTTTAACCACCGTATCGAGCGACTGCAAAGCGGCTGCGGCGCAGTCGGGCCACAAATCTCATTTTGAGACGCCACGGCCCAGCTGCTTTCCCGACTGACACTGTTGCCGAAAGTTGTCGTTAGTAAATTTTGTTTACTCCAAAAACACTGAGTTGCTTATCGCTTCTCAAAATAAAACATTTAGTGCCCTAATAATTGGCCTGTTTTTCGAAGTCTCTAAAAGTCTATGAAAAAAACAAGCAAATCAGTTATTGGTGTGTTGTTCGCTTTAACAGTTCTTTCAACAGCGGTCTCGGCGCAAAATCATGCGCCATTGGTTGCTGAGCATAACCACGCTGCCGAACGTTTTACGGCCAAAAATCTAAAAACCAACGGCGCTTTTGATCCGGCAAAGATCAGCCAATTTATCGAACGCTTAAACCAGGAAAAGCTATCTGTTGCCAGTGACATGTATGAAACCAAAATCATCGAAAAGATCGAGCTTGAAATCGAATCGCATAAAGACGCGATTAAATCCGCAAAAAAAGAATTAGACGCCAAGAAATCCAAGTACATCCAGGCCTATGATTTATTTCTGATCCCGAAGATGGGCGAGCTAAAAAACTGTGTTGTGCAAAACCGCCCGCAGTTTTTTTGCGAAGGTATTATGGATCAGTTTATTGATGGTTACTCAGCGTTTTACTTGCCAGAAGCGCCCCGTAACATTTTTCACCAGGATTTAGACTATCTATTTATCGGTAAAAACTTTTTTGGTTATAACTTTAAACGTTATGACAACAAAGTTGAAGCCGCCAATTTAAAAGTTGAGACTGAAAACTATAAGCTGACCAAGGCGTGCTTACCAGAAATTAACGTGGGTGAAATTCTTACCCAGGCGCAAATCGTAAAGCTTAAAGCCTGTGGGGTGGATTTATCTTTATATAACCCAAGTGATGAATCGTTATGGCGTAAGATGACACCTAAAGTTTACGAGTATGCTAAAAACCGCAGGCCAGAGCTTTTTCCGGCGGCAAATGAACTGGTGTATTTCAAAAAAGTAAAGTTTTCTTCGGCCGGTTCACCGAAATTAGAAGGCGAATTTACCCGAGATGGTGAAGATTATGATGTTAAAATCAAAATGGGCCATGAAACCCATGTTGAAATCACCTCATCGATTATCGGTAAATTGTTGGGGATGTATCAGGATACCTCGGTGATGCGTAAAACCCAGCGGGTGTATTTTAAAGGTGATATGGATTATGAAGCCTTTAAAGCGCAGTGGAAACGCAAATACACTGGTCTTAATAAAGAGTCATCGAGTTTCGTTGTTGATTACGGCCAGGACAGTAACGGTAAGTATGTGACCTTACAGGATGTGCAGTTATCAGTAAATGACCCTAAGTTTTTACGAATTGCCCCGTATGATCCGGCTGGCTGGGATTTGCCGAACCGCCGCGAGCACCGCGCCCAGATTTTATGGTACGGCTTACTAAATATCATTGATGCTAAAACCGGTAATCACATGCTGTTAATGGAAAAAACCGAGCAGGGACTGGTTCCGCGTTATTCATTTCAGGATGTGGGTTACTCGCTGCAATTTCAGATTGATCCGTTAAAACCATTTGCCATGCTTAAATCAGCACTCTCGTGGGGTGTAAACACCTACGATGCCTCGTTTTTAAAATGGGATGCCGAAAAAATTCATATCCAGTGGGCCGATGTGCTGTTTAACCGTGACCGTTTTAAGTCAACAACCTATGCCGATCTTAAGTGGATGGCCCGCCAGATCGCTAAAATTTCTCATGACGATATTAAATTTGCGGTTCAAAGCGCCGAATTTCCGGCCGACATCGAAGATCTGTATATTCATAAACTTACCTCGCGCCGTAATGAGGTGGTGCGTGCCTTTGGTTTAACGAACGACTACGGTCTATATCCGGTCCCGAACTTAGCTACTTATAGCCCGAATAAAAACGTTAAAAACGGCGAAGTCGTTGTTGCCAGCTACGATGGCTATGTCAGTTACGAGCTTCCGCGCACCACGCTGTTGCCATTTATCATTCAGGCAGCGGCATCCCTGGTAAAACTTGAGGCCTTAGGCGGTAAACTGAAAGCCAAAGTTTCAAGTGATATCACGGCAAATTTTAACCAGGAGTTAGGAAAACTATTAAGCGTAAAAGACATCGTCGGTGGTATCGGCTTAGAATTAAACCGCTCGGTTGATAATAACTCGCAGTTCGTGATTCAAAATGGCCAGAGCCAGGCCTTTGTGGTCAAAGACCGTTTAGCGGTAGAGATCAATGTGGGCTCGTCGTTATTTACCACTTTACAGGGGTTGTTTCCGGATCAGTTAGCCGTCAACGGTAATATTAAAGTGTGGCGCCGTGAGTTTGAATTTATCCACTTTGCCAACACCTGGCTTGAAGGTTACCGCAGTGAAGTTAAGTTATTTAAATTTATTCCGAACTGGAAGGCCTGCATCGTCCAGTGTTTAGAGCGTGGCGAAGTTTTAAAAATCTCTGATAGCTACGGAGTCGCTGTCGGAGCGCGCGTGCCGGTCGGCGCTGTTGCCGGTGTACCGATTTCTATGGGAACCAGTGTGTTCTGGCAACATTCAAAGCCTACGTATTTCTCGCGCGATCAGTTCCAGCAGTTAGTGATTTACGAGGCTGAAAACAACACGCACGGTTATTCGACCTCGGTGGGTGTTGATGCAAGTTTAGATCTGTTGATTTTTAATTTACCGTTTTTAGATTTTAATAAGTCATCGTATTTTTATAACCATAAAAGTGCGCTTTACCGGTTCTCGGCCCCTAAGGCGGTTGATGGCAGTTTCAGTGTATTGCAGCAGATCCGTGCTAAAGATGAACAGGAACTGTTAAACCGTTATCTTGAATCCGGCGACAGTGATCCACTGGTGCTGGCAAAAAAAGATCTGGACATTAAAGCCAAGGGCGAAGTTAAAAAATCAACGTTCTCGTTTTTATTCTTCTTTAAGAAAGAAAAAGCGACCGGCCACTCTAAAGCCACGGTAAAAACATCAAGCCGTGAAGTTAGAAACTTTCAGCGCTATAGCGGCGAGCAGACAAGTTTATTCGGCGCGGATAAACGCGTCCTGTTAATCGACAGTGAGGCGACAGTTGTCTATAAAGACACGACTAAAATTTCGATTGAAGTCGACGAGGCCAAGCCTGAAGACATGGTGGCCTTTATCGAAGTGTGGAACTACGAGCGTAAACTTAACCGTAAAGGCTTAGTTGAATATATCACTGATCTTAACAAGTTTTATTCGCAGAGCCAGGCAAAGCCTTTTTACGCTGATTATTATCTGCCACCAAAAGATCAGATGAATACGTACCGTAAGATCTACGGCCACACGCGTATTTATTTTTACGGCGATAAATTAGTGCAGACGTTAAAAGGGTTATCAAAAAACCAGCTCAAGGGTTTATTTACGAGCTCTTATAAAGGGGATACGTCGTGTGTGACAAATCCAAACGATAAGCATAATAATTGCGGTTTTGAGCACGACTTAAATAGCTTCTTGCGTGCAGTTGAGAATATGAACAAACACGTAGCCAAAGATCAGAAGTATTTAAAGCAGTACTTTAAACTGATCGAGTCATTACGTATCCGCGAAAACGGCCTTGATCTGGTTAAAATGATCTTATCTGAGCAGGATATGTTTGTCATGGGCGAGATCTACGGCGTGTACCCGAGCTTTTCGACGATGAATCAGGACGAGCAGGAAGCCGGTCGTAGATTTGCCGCCAAAAGCTGGGGCAGTTATAAAATTCCGCCACTGAGAAAATTCTTAAATCAGCAATCGATCACGCATGAAAGTATTTACATCAACGGCGAGATCAGCTTTGACGACATCTTTGGCCCGATGCCAAAGGGTAATGTCGAGTATTACTAGCGCGGACGCGCAGCTGCACTAAAGTGTCTGTAAAAACTTAATCAGTGCCTTTTTATCTGTAGCGGTCAGGATTTCCTGGCCGTCTTTAATAAAAATATCGACGTCATGGCCAGAGTTACTCAGGCCTTTTCGGGTGGTATCAAAGTAAAATTCAGCCAGCTTCCAGTGTTGTGGTGTATGTTCACCCATCGGGTAGCCATTGCAATCCGGATCAAAATCAGTTGCGGTATTTAAGGCGTGGCCGGCGTAGTACGCTTTCGGTCGCTGTAAAGCCGGCGTTAACACCGCACAAAGCGAAGGTACTGAGTTATTGTGAAAATACGGCCAGCGCGCCCAGATCCCCACTAACGGCGGCGGCACATAACCTTTTTGTGCTTTGATCACGATGTTGTTGGTTTTTGAGATCGCAAGGTTGTTTAATTTTTCCAGCGATTTCATGCCTTGCTTTCGGTACGGGTCGGTCCCGACATCCATCACCGGCGTTTTGGCTTTCGGAATCACCAGGGTGGTCTGTAATTTTTCGGCATGGGTTAACTGATCGGCATGCGGTAAGTTCCACGCTTTTTCATAGGTGCCGTGGCATTTGGCGCAGGTTTGGTTAAAAACTTTTTCGCCGTGTTTAGCCAAATCAATATCGATTAACTCTGCCGGATAAAAATCGGTAAAGCGCGGGGCTTCCGCCGAAAACACCGCCGTTGTTAACTCGTCGACGATTTGTTGATTGTCTTTAAGCCATTGTTCTAAAACTTTTAAATCCACCCCGCGGCCGATTTCGTTCCAGATGATATTGGTAAAAATCGGGTTACCGCTAATCACACTGCCGTCGGCTAACCAGCGGTTTTTGTATTTAACATTCCACCACGGCATCGGTTTTGAATCGGCCGGGTTGTCATCTAAGATTTCGTCACGGCGTGGAAACAGCTCATGCCAGTCGCTAGGTGTGGCGTAGGCATCATCTTTACGGTGATTAAGTGATAACGAAACTTGCGCTAATGAAGTATCTAACCCCAGCTGAATCGGTTGTTTTACACCCACACGCTGAATGTTGGTTTTAAGCTCACGCATTAAATCCACTTCGGCATCATTGGCCCCCGAGGCGGTTTTAAATAACCACATATCAACGGCCGGCATGGCTTTTTTCGCATTTACAAAAAACTCATTTGCCGTCGGAAAACGGTTGGTCATACCCAATACAGTTTTACCAAATAAATTACTTGAGTGGCAGGCTGCACATGAAAAGGTAAAACCTTCGGCGCCGTTACGTTCGATTAAGCCAAAGCCCATGCGGTGCTCTGGACGGATGCCGTCACGCAGTGGCACCTGGTATATACCGGTGTCAGTGCTTGCCGGGTAAAAGTGTAACCCCAGATTACCTAACACCTGATCAAAACTTCTGATCCCTGAGATCTGCTGCACGATTTTACCTAACACCACCCGTAACGGGTTATCATCGCCATCTTCGATCACATTAATCACCGGCTGGTACGGCGGTAACGCTCCGGTGACTGTGACCGGATAAAATTGCGCGTGAATTTTTCCGTTGTCGCGAAAAGTTTCAAACTGTTGCGCTGATAAATTATTTATATTTGTGCGGCCGCCGGCCGGGATCTGAACGCCCTCATCCCAAGGGGTTTGTGCCCCTGCCGAAAAAGAAAATGCGATGGCCAAAGAAACCAATACGAAGTGTTTTTTCATAAAAAAATCATAGCGAGATGATTGTGTAAGAATCACTGTAAAAAGCTTTTGGCGCGCTGGGTAAAATTTGATTTTGTGCGTTTGCCATAGAACTTGCATTAAAGGCTGTCATTAAACCCAAACCCAATAAGGAGATTTTAATGAAAATCATGTCCCAACTTGTCCTCGTATTAACAGCTACACTAACTCTCAACGCCTATGCCGAATCCGAAACGGCCAAAAGCACGATGCCGGCCAAAATGCCGAAAAAAGAAATGATGAAACCATCCATCGAATATTCGGCCGCCATGGATGATATCAAATCATCTTTAGGCATGGTTCCGACCTTTTTAAAAATGTACCCACAGGCCGGTCTTCCGGGTGCGTGGGAAGAGATGAAAAGTGTGCAGTTAAATCCAAACTCGATGATCTCGGGTAAACATAAAGAACTTATCGGTCTTGCCGTATCGTCGCAGATTCCGTGCAAGTACTGTGTGTACTTTCACAAAAAGTTTGCCGCCCTTAACGGCGCCAGTGAAGCTGAAATCAACGAAGCGATTGCGGTGGCTTCGATGGTGCGTAAGTGGAGCACATATGCCTACGGCCAGAATTTGGATTTTGAAAACTTCAAAAAAGACGTAAGTCAGATGGTTTCACGCACCAAAGAGCAAATGCAAAAAAACACGCCGGCTCCGGTGGCCATGCGTGCCGCAGATATCACCACCGCTGATGCTGCCATGAAAGACGTGCAGAACCTATGGGGCTTTACACCGGCCTTTATCAGCGAATATCACAAACCTTCGATGCCGGGTGCATGGAAGTCGTTACGTGATTTTCACATGAGCAATAATACGGCGTTACCGATGAAGGTAAAAGGCTTTATCGGCTTAGCGGTCGGCTCACAAATGCCATGTAACTACTGCGTGCACATCGACAGCGAATTCGCCAAACTCGACGGCGCCACCGCCGACGAATTAAAAGAAGCCGTACAGATGTCAGCACAAGTGCGCCACTGGAGCACCTTCTTAAACGGTCTATCACAGGATGATAACCAGTTTCGCCGTGAAGTAGATCAGCTCGTCGGAATCGCCAAACGTAAAATGAGCGGTGTTAAAACCGATCGCCAGGCTTCGGTAACTCAGTAGTCTTTGTTAGGTTTTACATTACGAGAGGCAGTGTTGTTATACAGCACTGCTTTATTTGTTACTCACCCTTTTCCTGAATCAGCTTATTCCTGATCCAGGTTCTGATGTGCGATAGCTCTTTTTCAGATAAGCCCACATAGTTGGCCGAGATTTCGTAGTGATCGGTTTTTAGTTCTGACGTGTTAACGCGTACTGAGACCGAGTTTTTTTCAAAAATATTAAAAAAATCGCTGCTGATTTTATAGATCTGGCCGGGTATAAAGCCCACATCTGAATTAAATTTTACACTGATCTCAGAGGTTGAGATGATGGTTAGCTTCATCGGCAGTGATGCTGGTTTGTTTACGCTGGCGTGCACGAAATCGGCCTGATCACTTTTTTGTACGAGTAATTTTTTAAGTTTACTTAACAGCACATCGGGATCGATGGGTTTAATCATGTAATCGTTGGCACCGACAGAAATGGCTTTTTCGACATCGGCCGGATCACGTTTACCGGTTAACATGAGAATGGGTACTTTTTGGTTGGCGCTGGGTTGTGAGCGGATGGTTGAGATCAGGCTAAAGCCGCTGGTGCCCATGGGCATGACCGCGTCGGTAATAACTACGTCAAATTTTTCGCGCTGGATATTTTCAAAGGCATCAAGTGAGTTGGTGCAAGAGACCACGATAAAGCCTTCTTTTTTTAAGATGGCTTCTAAGGTGAGTAAGACACTGGTTTGGTCATCGACAATAAGAACGGTTTTCATGACGCCTTCCTTTGACTTGCTTTAATATCGTAGATTTTTTCTTCAATGCCGGAAATCGTAAGAGAGTAGCATAACTGGGCTTTGTTAATTTCTTGCTGTAATTGCTCGGTGTGGCCTGGGGTGTTGGCATCAGCCAGTGCTTCGATTTTTGCTAGAATCTGATAGAGCTCATGCGCATCAAGCTCGGCCGATGCTGATTTTAAGCTATGGGCTGTTTGATACAGTTCGGTCAAATTCTGGGCCTGTAGCAGCTCGGCTAATTGCGTAAGTTTTTGCGGGGCTTGCGCGCTAAAGTCTTTAAGTAAAATTTCAATAAGTAATTGATCACCCACCATTAGATGTTTGATCTTTTCGATCTGGCTTGGGGAGGCGAGTGTCGCGGTAAAATACTGTTTTAAGGTTTGCACCAGTTTATTAAGTTCGATCGGCTTAGTTAAAAAGGCGGCCATTCCGGCTTTGATATTTTCATCGAAGTTGGTCTGTCTGACATCGGCCGATAATCCTATGATCGGTGTTTTTTTCATGTGGTCGTGGGTCTGCAGGGCCACAATTTTTTTAGTAGCCTCAAGACCATTCATGACCGGCATATTTGAATCCATCAAGATCAGATCCGGGTGGTGTGACTGGTAAAGTTTAACCGCTTCTTCGCCGTTATTGGCGATCACGGTCTGAAAACCCAGTTTAGCTAAGTAGTTGGTGATAACCTTTTGGTTTACGGTGCTGTCTTCAGCAATCAGGATTAAGCCCTGAAACTGGTGACTGAATAAAAGACTTTCTTCGTCGTGTTCGGCCTGATCGCTGCCGGCGGTTGGGGCGCACGGTGCCAGTGGTAAGCTAAACCAGAACTGGGTGCCTTTACCTAAGTCGCTGGTTACGCCGATTTCGCCTTTTAATAAATCAACTAACTGCTTACAGATACTTAAGCCAAGGCCGGTGCCGCCGACCGTCTGGCCGTTTTTGGTCTGAAAGTATTTCTGAAACAGGTGGCTGACTTCGACCGGCGTCATGCCAGAGCCGGTGTCTTTAACGATAATTTTGGTGTTAGGGCCTTCAGTGATAAATTTTAATTCGACAAAGCCAACTTGAGTAAACTTTAAGGCGTTACCGATCAGGTTAATCATGATCTGGCGGATACGGTTAGAATCTGAATTAAAGTGTTCGTTTTTAAGTTCTGAGAAATCCAGTTTTAGTTCTAGGTTTTTTTCTAAGACCATCGGCTTAAAGTTATCGGCGATATCCTGCGCTAAGGATTTTAAGCTAAACGGCGCGTAGGTCAAATCAAGTTTACCGGCCTCGATTTTTGAGTGATCTAAAATATCGTTAATTAACGTCAATAGCGATTTGGCCGAACGCTGGATGGTCAAGACGTAATCTTTTTGATCTTCGTTGAGCTTGGTTTCTTTAAGCAAGGTCGTAAGGCCCAAGACCGCATTCATCGGCGTTCGGATTTCATGGGACATCGATGCCAGAAAGTCTGATTTTAGTTTTGAGTTTTCTAACGCCCGCTCTTTTTCGGATTTCCAGAATTGCTCTAATTGTTTTTTAGCGGTTACGTTTTTTAACACCACCACCGAGCCAGAAGTCACGCCTCTGTCATCGACAAAAAAACCGTTCGAGGCCGAAACAAAAATACCTTCGGGGTGCTGCTGGTTTTTTACAAAAAATTCCTGGTCGTTGACTAAGTTCTTTCTGAGTGCCGTGTGCATCGGAAGCTCTTCTTTAGAAAGCTTTCTTCCGTCAGGAGATTGAAAACCCATCACCTCAATCGAGCTCGAATAGAAGATGTCATTGACTACCGGGCCGATAATGTTTTTAGCCGATTCATTGCTGAAAGTAAAAAAGCCGTACTTATCGGTCACAATCACGCCTTCTGACATATTGCTGATTACTTTTTTGAAAGTATCAACCTGCGAGATAAGGCCGATATTCTGCTTTCTGGTGGTGCGGTATAAAAATAATAAGTGCAGCACCGATAACGTCAGCGATAACAGACTGATCAGCAAAAAGATGGATTCGTTATTAAACTTAAACGCACCGACATCTTTTTTAATCAGACCCAGTGGCTGGCTCTCCAGCTGCACGCGGATAGATGAGCCTTGCGCGATATAACTTTTTACGGCTTCAAAATAATCGGCGTAGTTCGCCGAGCGTTTGGCCAGGGTGTTGTAGATATCTTTTTTTTGTTTGGCCAGTGGTGAGCCCAGCGCCTGCATCATCAGTGAGTTATTTTTTAAAGAAAAATCATTGAACTTATTTGAGCGTTCGATCTTGTGATCAGCAGTAAAGGCCGGGCTTTCGATATAGCTCTTTAACGCGGCGATGTTTTCCTGCCAGGCGTTGACCTGTTCAACCAAGGCCTGTTCATCTTTAGTTAAAACCTCTTGTGTGACAAACAGTGAATTTAAACTTTGATTTAAGTTGGTTTGATAGCTAAACGCCAGCACCATAAAAAAGGCGAAGTTGGCAAGCCCGATCAGATAAAAATGGCGTTTTAATAAGCCCCAGAAAAACTTAGTCATGACCAGATATTTATCGTCATTTTCAGAGTGAAAAATCACAGTTTTTTTAAGAGAATTACAAAGAAAAACCGCCCTTGGTCCGGGCGGCTGGAAGACTTAAAAATTAGTGTATAAAAGTTCGTCGGTTTTCTTGAAACTTAAGCCATCGCCTGGCGGCGTAAGTAGTTTTTTATCTCTTTGGCAAACTGCTTTTCAGCTTTTTTTAAGTGGTGTTTCTGGCCTTCGAGGTAGGCTCGGATCTGCTCTTTTAAGTCTTGGACGTTGTGATTAAACTCATCAGCCAACTGATTAAAACGTTCTTTAAAATCGCTTTCGATCAACACCAACGCTTTGATCGCTAATTCTTTTCTGAATTTTTTGGTGTTGTAGACGGTTCGGATTTCGGCAAGTTTTACGTAACTTAAAATTTTAATATAAAAGTAGCCAACATCAAATTCGTACCACTTATGCCTGAACGAACAGGATTTTTGGTGGGCGTGGTGGTTATTGTGATCCAGCTCGCCGCAAATCATAAAGTTTAACGGAAATAAAAAACCGATATTGCGCGAGTTGTCGGTTGTCTTGTGGTTTTTATAGCCGATCCAGTGGGCAATGGCGTTTACGCCGCCAACCGCAAACACCGGAGAAATTAAAAAACCGATCAGTGATAATAACGTACCCCAGGCAGCGCCGAATAATAACATATTGATAAAAACCATCAGGCTTGGGCCTAATAATAAATTCTCGGCGATAAAAGCTTCATATTTGTTTACAGGTAAACGCTGTCTGATTTTTAAAACTTCGGGACTTGATTTGGCCGCATTGTAATCCCAGGCCCCTAAGAAAAACACATGCGCTAAGCCTTTTTGAACCGGGCTGTGCGGATCATTTTCTTTATCCGAGTGAATGTGATGGTACATGTGCACTGATACCCAGTCTAACTTTGACATGCTGGTGATCAGCCATAACCAGGTTTGCATCACGGTATCTAAGGCTTTATTAAAGTTTACCCCTTTATGCGTATGCGAGCGGTGAAACGATAAGCTCATGCACGAGATCGTCACATGTGTCATGATCACCACGTACACTACGATTTTTAATGCCGAGTGGTTTTGCCAGAAGCCTCCGAAAAAACCGTCGCTCCCGTTGAGATAGTTAAGTCCCAGGGCGGTTGCGACATAAGAAAAAAGTAAAGTCAGAGTTAACGCTAACGGATTTTTTATAAACGACATAAGTTTTTTGCCTTTTCTAGCTGAAAGGCTACTGCTTTTGGTGAAGTTCCGCCATGAGAATTTCGGGCCTGCATGACCGCTAAGTGAGGAAGTGTTGCAAGACTGTCTTCATCAAATAGCGGGTGCAAGGATTTAAGTTCATTTAATGTGATCTGTTCAAGTGCGAGCTTGTTTTTTGTGCAGTACTGAACAGTGCGGCCGATCACTTCGTGCGCTTCACGAAATGGCAGGCCTTTTTTAACTAAGTCATCCGCCAGATCTGTGGCGTTAGAAAAATCACCAGTTAAAGCTTTTTTCATGTTTTCAGTTTTCCAGCTGGCTTCTTCAAGCATCACAAGCATTAAGCGCGAGCAGCTTTTTACCGTATCAAGGCCGGTAAATAAGTGAAATTTATCTTCCTGCAGATCACGGTTGTAGGCCAGTGGCAGAGCTTTAAGTGTGGTCAGAATACCGATCAATGCGCCGTTGACGCGGCCAACTTTTCCGCGGATCAGTTCGGCGACATCAGGATTTTTTTTCTGCGGCATAATGCTTGAGCCGGTTGTTACTTTATCTGATAACTCCACGAATTTAAATTCGGGCATCGACCATAAGACTAATTCTTCACTTAAGCGCGAAAGATGCATCATGATGGTGGCAGAGTCAGATAAGAACTCGATGATATAATCACGGTCAGATACCGCATCCAGCGAATTTTCGCTGACTGAGTTAAAGCCTAAATCTTCGGCCACCTGCTCGCGCTTTAACGCAAAGCCGGTGCCGGCCAGGGCCGCCGATCCCAGTGGTAATTGTAAAACGCGTTTTTGTGTTTCTGATAAACGCTCGATATCGCGCTGAAACATCCAAAAATACGCCATCATATGATGGGCAAGACTTACCGGTTGAGCATGTTGCATATGCGTAAGCCCCGGAAGCAGCGTTTCGGTGTGCTGTTCGGCGGTTTTGACAAAATAATTTTGCAGGGCCTTGAGCAGAGTAATTAAAAAATTAATCTCGCCGGCTAAGTACAGACGGGTATCGGTGGCGACCTGGTCATTGCGGCTTCGGGCGGTATGCAGTTTGCCTGCGATAGCGCCCAATTTGGCATAAAGCTTTTTTTCGATATCTGAATGAATATCTTCAGAGGTCGGATCAATCTGGATTTTTCCGGATTTAAACTCGGCCTGCAGTTGTTGCAAAGCGATGACAATAGCACTGGCCTCGGCTGCAGGAATAATTCCTGCATCGCCGAGCATTTTGGCGTGCGCTATTGAGCCTGCAATATCTGCTTCCCAAAGTCTTGAATCGGCTTCAAGCGAAGATGAAAAGCTCTCGACCTCGAAGTGAGTTTGTTCCTGAAATAATCCGCCCCAAAGTTTCATCTAAGAACCCTCTAGTGTTGGTTTAAAGTTAACTTATCTTTGATGCTGTTATACATTCTCGGTTGAAGACCAAAGTTTTTAACTGCGCCGGTGCTCTCTGATTGTACAAACGTTGTGGTATCAAAGCTTGCCAGATCTTCTGAGTATAAAGCCCACGGTGAAGTACGGCCCATGACCACCACGTTACCTTTGTACAGTTTTAATTTGACTGTACCGGCAACGCGGGTTTGCGTCGCACCGATGAAGGCTTCAAGATCAGTTTTAAACGGATCCCACCAAAGACCTTCGTAAGCTAATTTGCTCCACTCAAGATCAATGGTTGATTTAAAACGGATTTCATCACGGGTAAGAACTAAATTCTCTAACGCTTTATGCGCTTTAAGTAAAAGTGTTGATGCCGGGCATTCGTAATTTTCACGCACTTTTAAACCCATCATGCGGTCTTCCATAATATCAATGCGGCCGATGCCGTGATCACCAGCTAATTTATTTAGCGCGATAACCATGTTACCTGGAGTATAAGCCGTGCCGTTGATGTGCGTAGGAATTCCATTTGCAAAAGTTAAAGTGATTTCTTCAGCTTTATCTTTCGCGTCTTCTAAAGATTTAGTCCATTGAAAGATTTCTTCCGGCGGAGCAAAATCTGGCTCTTCTAATCGGCCGCCTTCGATTGAACGGCCCCATAGATTTTCATCAATACTCCAGATTTTTTCTAGAGATTGTTGGATAGGAACATTATTTTTCTTAGCGTATTCGATTTCCCAAGAGCGGGTCATGTTGCGTTCACGGATCGGGGCGTGAATAACCGCGCCGTCGACTAACGAACGCAGACCGAATTCAATACGAAACTGGTCGTTACCTTTACCGGTGCAACCGTGTGCAAAATGTTTAACGCCAAGTTTGTTGGCAACTTCGGCAGCTTTGGCCGCGATCAGCGGGCGGGCAATCGAGGTCGACATCGGATAGCCCTGATAATCGCCGTTAGCTTGTAAGGCTTTAAAGCAGTAGTCTTTGATAAATTCTTCTTTGGCATCAACCGTGTAGTGAGTTGTTCCGAGAATTTTTGCTTTTTCTTGAGCCTGGGCGATATCGGCAGGATCTTGGCCGACATCGATGGTTACCGTGATCACTTCCTCGTAGCCATACTCTTGACGCATCAGCGGAATACAGATCGAAGTATCTAGACCACCTGAATAAACTAACAAAACTTTTTTATCTGACATAATTACTCCTATTGCATAAATGCGTTGGTATGCGTGAAATATGCATGCATAAACACTTTTTATATGCGAATAATTATGCAGTCAATAGAAATATATAAATTAATGGTTGACATATGCGCTTATAATCAATAAATATGCATACATGATGCATAAATATTCACGCGATACACAAGCCCATTTAGCCCATAAAATTACGGTTTCCGTAGTGGGGGCGCGTGGTTACACCGGTTTAGAAACTGTAAAACAGTTGCTTCGCCATCCGTATGCAAAGCTTACGTGCGCGTTTGCAACCAACGATTTTTCACTGACTCCGTATATTCAAAATAAAAAAATCACTGATGTTGTCTGCCTGCCGGAAAAAGACTTAGCCCAGCATTTAACTGATGTTGTTTTTTTAGCAACGCCGGCCGAAGCTTCGATGAAGCTTGCGCCGCAGATTCTGGCGCAGGGTAAAAAAGTGATCGATTTATCGGGCGCGTTTCGCCTGAAAAAAAGCGACTACGCAAAATGGTACGGCTTTACGCATGAACAAAATGAGCTTTTGCAATCGGCTACCTATGGATTGGTGCCTTTTGCAAATTTTAGCTCAAATCCTTTAGTGGCAAACCCGGGCTGTTATGCTTCAAGTGTCTTAATGGCCTTAATCCCGTTAATCAAAAAAGACTTAGTCTTTGTTGATACAATTGTTATCGATGCAAAATCGGGCACAACCGGCGGCGGCAAGAAAGCATCTGAAAATTTATTATTTACTGAAGTTGAAGGCGAGTGCCTGCCGTACAAAATCGGTAAACACCAGCATTTACCTGAAATCATCGAAGCGGTTGAGCAGTTTACCGGCGTAAGCATAAACCCGTTTTTTACAACGCACTTATTACCAACCCGCCGCGGGATTTTATCGAGTATCTATATGAAGGTAAAACCCGGCGTAACACCAGAGCAATTGACTTCAGCGTATGCCGAGGCCTATGCAGGTAATCCGCTTGTGTTTTTCGCTGAGAGCGACCAACAGCCGCAATTATTATCTTTAAAAAAAGTCGTGGGGACCGCACATACACATCTTAGTTATAAGCTTCAAGGCGACCAGCTTTTTCTATTTTCAACAATCGATAACCTGATGAAAGGGGCAGCCAGCCAGGCGATTGAAAATTTCAACCGCCTTTATGACTTACCTTCATCGACAGGACTTGAAGATATGGAGGCTTTCATATGACACCAGGACCAGGCTTACACAGAACACCACTTCCCAAAGGATTCTTAGCCAGTGGCGCAAACTGCGGCGTACGTAAATACCGTCCGGATATCGGCGTTATTATTTCTGAAGTTGATGCGGTCGCGGCCGGTGTGTTCACGCTTAATGAGTGCAAAGCCGCACCAGTACAACACTGCGCAAAAGTTTTACCAGCAGATAACGTGCGGGCGATTTTTACCAACTCTGGCCAAGCCAATGCCGCAACCGGGATAGAGGGATTTAAACGTAACTTCGATGTGATCAAGGCCACGGCAGAAGCGTTAAACTGTACCCCAGAGCAAGTGCTGATTGCCTCAACGGGTGTGATCGGTGTGCAAATGCATACAGAAAAAATAATTCCGGCATTACCGGATTTAGTTGCACGCGCGCAAGAGCACGCTGAAAGTTTTGCGTTGGCAATTCTTACAACGGATTTAGTTCCTAAAACGGTAACGACGGCCGTTAAACTTTCGGGCGGAGAAATCCGCATCACCGGTATCTGCAAAGGTTCAGGTATGATTCACCCGAATATGGCGACCATGCTGGGCTATATCTTAACCGATGTAAAAATCTCTAAAGATGTGGCGCACACCGTTTTAAAAGCAGCCACTGATGTTAGCTTTAACATGATCAGTGTTGACGGGGACTCATCGACAAACGACTGCTGCTTTTTAATGGCCAACGGCGAATCCGGCGTTGAACTTAACAATGACCAGGATTATCAGGCCTTCAAAAAAGCCGTTACCGATATCATGATTTACCTGGCTAAATCGATTGCGGCCGACGGTGAAGGTGCGACCAAACTGATCGAAGTGGCCATTACTGGTTCACCTGAAGAGGTACTGGCTAAAAACGCAGCCCGCGGAGTAACGCTGTCGCCATTAATTAAAACGGCCATTCACGGCGAAGATCCAAACTGGGGAAGAATTTTAGCCCGCCTGGGAGCCGAGAAAGTTCCGGCGGCGTGCTTAAGCCAAATGGATTTAACTTTACAAGGGGTAAAATTATTCACCAACGGTGAGCCTGCAGCGTTTAACAAAGACGAAGTTAGGCAGCTGTTAAAATCGGCCAATGTAAAAATTGAGATCGATTTAAAAGCGGGACCGTTTACAGCCACGGCATGGGGTTGTGATCTGTCAAAGAAGTACGTTGATATTAACACTGATTATTCATAGGGATAAAAAACAGAGATGAGACAAGATTTAGTAGTTATCAAATTAGGTGGAGCTTCATTACTTGATCCCGCAACACGCGGCCAGGTGGTTAAGACTGTACGTGATTATCGTAAGTATGACTACGACGTGGTTCTGGTTCACGGCGGCGGTCCTGCGATTAACGCTGAATTAACCAAAAGAAATATTTCCTGGAGTTTTATTAACGGCCAGCGTGTGACCAGCGTTGAAATGATCAATGTGATTGAATCGGTTTTGTTCGGGCAGATTAACGCAGAGCTTGTGGCCGACTTAAACGAAGGCGGTGTGCCGGCGATTGGTTTATCAGGCGCAAAGAATAACTTATTGCACTGCCGCCAGGCCAGCCGCGAACTTGGCCAGGTTGGGGTCGTTGAAGAAGTGAATGCTGACTTTATCAAAGCTTTGCTGGCGCCGGAAAAAAATGTGGTGCCGGTTATTGCGCCGATCGGGATTGGTGAAGACGGTGAATTGTTTAATATCAATGCCGACTGGGCCGCAGCTAAGATGGCCAGTGCTTTAAAAGCGAAAAAACTGATTTTTTTAACTGATCAAAACGGAATTTTAGATCAGAACCAAAAACTCATTGAGCATACGGATTATGTGCAACTCAAACAACTTATCGACAATGGCACTGTCAGCGGCGGTATGTACACGAAAGTTCAGACCGTCGTCGATGCGCTTAACCATGGCGTTTCGCAGGTTAGAATTTTGCGTGGCACCCAGGCGTATGATGGTCTCTGGAGCGATTTCGTCGGCACCATGTGCCGCAACGAGGTACATTATGTTTAGCGTAGAAACACCCCATTTTTTAACCGGTGAAGAGTTATCGCAGTCTGAATTACTGGATTTATTGTTTTTTGCCATCGAGCTAAAAAAACATAAACGACAAACGTTTTTAAAAGATAAAACCATTGCCTTACTTTTTGAAAAGGCGTCGTTGCGTACGCGTATGAGCTTTTCGGTGGGTATTGAACAGCTGGCAGGTAATGTTTTTGAAATCAATTCCAATCAGCGAAAAACCGAAACGCCGGCTGATACGATCCGTGTCATGCAGGGGTATGTTGACGGTCTTATGGTAAGAACCTTTGAACACGAAATATTAGAGGAGATGGTTAAACACGCTAAAATTCCGGTGATCAATGGGTTATCGGATCTGCATCATCCGTGTCAGGCCCTGGCCGATCTGCAGACGTTGCTTGAAAATTTCGGTAAACTTAAAGGTTTAAAACTTTGTTACGTCGGTGACGGCAATAACGTTTTACACAGTTTACTGTTGTTAGCCCCGTATGTCGGTGTCGATGTTCATTATGCTTGTCCTTTAACGTACAAACCAAATCCTGAAATCTTAGCCCGTGCGTTTGAGCGTGCGCACCTGGGGGGCGCTAAGATTAAAGAATTTAAAACCCCGCAAGAGGCGGTCGCAGGAGTTAATGCGATTTACACGGATGTTTGGACTTCTATGGGTCAGGAAGAAGAGCAGGCCGAGCGTCTACAGGCGTTTTCAGGCTATCAAGTTAACGCAAAACTTTATGAATTGGCTGCACAGAAGGCAATCATCATGCACTGTATGCCTATTCATGAGGATCAAGAAATAACCCGCGAAATGATTGAGCATCCGTGCTCAGTTTTATTCCAACAGAGCGAAAATCGCATGCACGCGCAAAAAGCTTTGTTGACTGGACTTTACACATCTGAGGAAATGAAAACATGGCAGCCACATCACAAGCTGACGCCCGCGCAAGATTACAAATCCTTCGGAAGCTTTTAGAAGAAGGCACTGTAAGCACCCAAGAGGAACTTTGCGAGGCGCTACAAAAAAAGAATTTTTCTGTAACCCAAAGCACCGTTTCGCGTGATTTGCGCCGCATCGGTGCGGCGAAAACGATCTCGGCCAGCGGCGATGTGGTTTATCGTTTACCGGAAGAATTAATGATCGCAGCTCCGTCTCCGACTTTAACCGGCGGAATCAAGGGGCTGTTACTCAGCATCGAACATAACGGCTCGATGATCGTGATCAAAACTCCTCCGGGTTCGGCAAGCCTCGTGGCCCATCATCTGGATTTAACCAAACCGGATGGTATTTTAGGAACCATTGCCGGCGATGATACGATATTTGTGGCTCCGGCCCTGGTTAAAAAGATCGAATCAACCATGGAAGCCATCGTTGACGAGCTTAGTTAGCTCAAAAATAAGCACAACATATTGACTCGCATCTGATTTGTCTTTGAAAATATCAATATGAAAACGATTATCTGCATCTTGGTATTATCTTTAAGTCCGTTATTTGCTTTTTCGCAAGATGAAGATCTTGGCCCCAACGGGGGGCAGTTAAAAGATGTGGGCGAATTTTTCTCTGAAGTCGTGGCCAATAAAGACGGGTCATTTCATGTTTACCTGCTGGATAAAGAAAACAAAAAGGCCACCATCCGTTATTCATACGTGACCGGCTTTTTTGAAACCACTAATGGTGTAAAGGTTGAGATTCTTTGTGTCGGTACCAAGACTTATTTTGAATGCCATCCGCGCGGTTGGAATTTAAAAAAAGGAAAAACACTGGTCTTAGACTTAGCCCGCAATAATATCACCGGTAAAAACGTTGTTTATACTTTACCGATTTATAACCCGAAAGATTTAGAGTCAGCGCAAGGGCGCATCGCCCATGCGGTGAGTATGGATAAGGGCCAGAAATACATGAGCTTTCGTTTTGGCAAAAGAAAGTATGAAACCGGCCCCCAGTTAGATGCGGGGGGTTCTTACTGCGTGATTGAAAATCTGAATCCGAAAAAACTGGTAATTAAAGCCAAGAAAAAATTTACTACCAAAATCGAAAAGATCACGCTGCCAGAAACAACCGTGCAACGCTATTCGGTGATCCGTAACCGCGATTATCATCTGTACTGCGATTTTACAACTGATGCCGAATTTAAACAGTCGCTGACCATCGAAAAAATTAACCAGCATTTAAATGGCTGGCTTAAAATCAAATAGGCTTAAATAAAAAACTTTGCGATGGGGTTAGTTTTTTAGCGGGGTCGTTTTTAAGTAATTGTTTATCGCATCTTCAAAGTGATTTACATACCAGCCCATAAAATTAACCTGGGGATCGCCGCCGCGTACAGTGCTTAAATAGGCGCGCTGGTATTCATCACCTAAATTGTAAAGTGTAGTGGTCAGGCCCGGGTTCTGGCTGATATCGACGTTAGCGACTGTTTTGTAGACATGAATTGATACGTGGGCCATGGCGGCGATATAGGCGAGCATTTCTTTGTTGTTAAAAATAACTTTAAACGGTGTTTTCATGTCGGTTAAGTCAAAGCGCTGGTAATTATAGCCAAGTGATCTGGTTTTTTCGATCACTAAGTCGTTCATGCTCCACATTAAAAAAGGCTGCACCTGGCCTATGCCAAATGTGCCAACACCTTTTTTTGAAATCTGGTAGAACCAGAAAATAAAGTCGCGGTTTGACCCGTTGGCTAAGTACGGAGAGTTGTGCAAGATGCAGCGCCACTTCCAGTAATTAGAAACTTTTAAATCGTTACAGCCAGCGGTGCGTTCGTCTTCGGCGATCATTTTCATGCGGGCCGACATCGTTTTAAAATCAGATTCATTAAACATCTGGGCAAAACTGTCCTGAATGGTTTTATCTATGGCACCGTTAAATGAATTTTCGCCGATGATCGGCCCCAGGATATGCATCGGGTGCAGGTCAAAGGCTTTGCTCAAGCGCACGGCTTCGGCAAGCAGGCCCTGTTCGTTTAAGGTATCTAAGATTTTGGGAATTTTGTTTTTACCTAAGGTTAGGGCAAACTCAGTTTCGCGGCCGGCATTTAACAGTGCTTCCCATTCGCCGCTAAGAACTGCGCGTGAGTAAACACGCAATCTGGCCACTTCGGGGATTTCTTTAAGTTTACCGTTACCTTTTGCGATCACGCGTGCTTTTTGTGTTTCACTGCGCTTAAGTTTCTGATCCAGTTCAATGTATAACGACATCGGGGCCGCCGTCGCAGCCAAAGCAGAAAAAGTTAACATTAACACCGGTAAAAAGCGTGTGAAGTTTTGCATAAGTCATTTCTGTTGCGATGTTTGTGCCATAGAAATGGTTTATGAGAATGAATTTAGCTGTTTACACCGGTGAATTTACAAACTCAATGTATAGATTTTTGACAGTAAAGCCCTGGGCCTGTCACAAGGCTTTTAAGTGATCGCTTTTTTCTTGGTTAACATTCCGACAATTGCAAGAACCACAATCGCACCGGCAACTGCACCGATAAAGCCTGCGCGTTCATTTGGGCCGTAAATACCGAAGGCCTGGCCAAGCCATGAGCCGACAAAAGCACCGGCTACACCAAGTACCGCGGTCATAAACCAGCCCATTTTATCGTTGCCGGGTTTTAAAAATCTGGCCATGACACCTGCAATAAATCCGATGATAATCGTTGCGATAATTCCGCGTTCTTCCATTTTGCCTCCTGTGAGTTCGATTCGGAATATTACTGCAATTCGTGGATCCAATAGAGTCGGGGTAAGTTGGTACTTAGTTTTGTTTTCTGCGTTTGCTAAAGGCTTTGGTAAACGGCGACTCCCACGGTCTGAGACCGATCACTAAACCAAATTCACTCGCATTGGGATGGTTGCGGTGGTTTTCGGATTCAGCCACTAGGTCTTTGCTGAGCTGTAATAGTTTTTGTCTGAGTTTTTGCGGGCCGCCCGGGGTAAAGGTTAAATTTAAAAACGTAAAAAAATCATCGTTTTGGTTAAACTGGGTTTCAAAAAATTTGGTTTTCATTAAGCTTTCAAGATGTTTACCTAACGGGCCGTCTTTGCGAAAGCGTAACTGGCCGGCAAACGTTCTTTTAATGCGGTTTTTTCCGACGATTTCAAGCAGCTGCCATTTCTCCAGCAAATTTAAGATGCGGATGTTCTTTTCGGCAGTCACCGTGTAGTCGCGAATTATTTCGGTCGGGCTAAAGCCATCTTCGATCAGTAAAAAATAATGAAGTGCTTCGGGGTCTTTAACCAGTTTGTTTTCCTGATCCGGGGTCAGGTAATACAGCTCAGAATTTTTCTGAAACGGAACTTGCTGTAAAAAATCGCCGACTGAAATATGCATCAGCGCACAGGCGCTTTCGATTTTTGAAAGTGAAATATCATTCGAAGCCATTACACGTTTAGTGCTGGATACCGAAAGCTTCCACACCTTGGCCAGATCGGCGTAAGTGAGGCCGCGCAGTTTTAAGTGCGATTTTAAATTTTCGATAATTAAACTGGTGTTTGATTCCATGTAAACATTGCCTTATTGCGAGACGATCCTCCGTGAAAAGTATTATATATTAATACCATAAGTGGCGTAAAGTAATACTTTAAAACTTGCTCTTTAAAACCCAGAAAAACCCGACGATACTAGACCTAGGAGATTGTTATGAAAAAATGGTTTACGTTATTAAAACAGGCCTTCTTTAAAACAAACACCACTGATTTTTACTACTTAGATGAAATGAAATCTTTTGAAGAACAAGAAAACCTTCGTCGCACCCAGTATTTAAGTTCGTTTTCAAAGGCGGCTTAAACCGCGGGGCTGATTGCCTCGCTTTTTATTTGTTATTATCTGAAAAATGAATTCTTAAAGAGCATATATTTCATTAAAAAATTGTTTAAAATTTGTGTTTCAGTTTGAGGCGTTTGCCTTTAGTTTACTCCGGTAAGCGTCGATAAGTTCTGCATGAATGGTCAAAGTATGGGACGTATTCTGGTGTTTGTGTGTGTGCTCGTGTTTGCCGCGACGGCTGCGGCTATGAACGGGCGAACCACCTATCAGGCTAAAATCGTAAAACCAGACGGGTACCCGTTACAATCAACCAGCGTAAATTTCAGGTTTACCGTTTTAGATACGGTAGGTAGCTGTATTTTATATGTTGAAGATTACGCTGCGATCAATATGCAGAATACGGGTGGATTAATTTCGTTTGCCTTAGGTAACGGCGCGATCAGCTTTCCGAGCAGTGCAACGACCCAGACCTTTCAGTCCATTTTTGATAACTCAACACCGTCAATGGCCTGTCAGAATGCCGGTGTGTATTTACCGGGGCCAAATGATGTCAGACGTGTTGTTATGCAGTTTAATGACGGCAGTGGTTGGCAGACTTTACCGGCGATGACGATCAACACAGTACCTTATGCCATGTACGCCAATTCTGCCAATAACGCTAAAACCTTAAATAATAAAGCTGATACGGCATTTGTCGAGTATACGACTTTATCCGGACTCAACTGTAATGCCAGCGAAGCACTTCGTTTTAACGGTGGAAGTTTTAGTTGTGTTCCTGCAGCGACAAGCGCTGCAGCGATTGTCGCTGCGTTAGGTTATACACCACTATCGTCAGCCGATATGGCAGCGACAGTTGCTTCGGGTACCGTGTTAACGACCACAATAAACAATTTATCTTCATCGGCAACAATAATGAGTTCTGCGATTGATGGTTTAGCAACATCGATGGGCGCAATTACCTCTTCACAGTGGACGACAGCGGGATCAAATATTTATTATTCGGGCAATGGTGTGGGTATCGGCACATCTAGTCCGGCCGAGCTGCTACATCTTGTTGGACCATCACAAGGATATACCACCAATGGGTTAAAAATTGACACTTACAGTGATACGACTGCTACGCAAGTGTGGTTGGGTTCAGCGCGAGGAAGTGTGTCGAGTCCAATGGCTGTAACAACAAATAGTCGTTTGGCATTAATTGCGGCCCGTGGTTTTGGCCAATCACAGTTCTCAGGTAATACAGCGGCAATAGAATTTAAAGCTGCCGAAAACTTTACGGATACGGCTTGGGGCAGTCGTATTGTTTTTGCGACGACACCTAACAGTTCAACTGCTCGGTCTGAGCGAATGCGCATCGAAAATGATGGTAATATCGGTATCGGCACGATAGCTCCGGTGACCCGTTTAGATGTAGCGGGCGGTGTGCGGATCAGTATGGAAGCTTCGGCCTGTGCGGTGAGTTTTGCGGGGACACTTCGTTATAATGCGGGTGCTGTTGAATTTTGTAATGGCACAAGCTGGACGGCGTTTGGTCTAAGTGGGGCAGGATTACAGTCAATAAATGGTTCAACATCAGGCACACAAAGTTTTGCGCATGGCTTTACCGGTACAACACCAAATATTGTAACAACAAATGGAGTGCATACGTTAAATATTCCGTTAGCATCGGCAGGTTCTGTGACTGCGGGTTTAATTTCAAATTCTGATTATTTGACGTTTAATAATAAGATGAACAATACTTCGGCGGCGGTAGTTTCAGCGCTTGGTTATACACCGGCGTCGGCATCGGCATTATCAAGTTATGTGTTACGCACAAACAATTTAAGTGATTTAACTTCGATTACGACTGCGCGCGCGAATCTTGGTTTAGGCACTTTTGCCATAGCAAATAGTATAGATTTAGGTTCAGCTTCGGCAACCGGCATAATTGCCGATAGTAGGTTAGCGAACCAAGCAGGCGTCATATCAGGTACACAGTACACGAAAGTAACAGTTGATGGTAAAGGCCGTGTGGTGAGTGGTGCGCAGCTAGCGATGAGTGATGTTACAGCTGCTTTAGGTTACACGCCGGCGCAGGCAACATCGGCTACCCAGTGGACGACTAGTGGAGCAACGATTAATTACATGAGTGGTAACGTAGGGATCGGAACAACCACGCCATCAACATTAAATGGATGGGGTCGGGTACTTGATGTGCATGGTGTCTCACACTCAAAAATCGTGGCCACCAATGCGACAGATGGCGTGTCGGTGACAACAGGTGTTTACAGTCATAGTTTAGTGCCAAATGGATACGGCGGTTATCCCCAAAATTACGGAGGTGTCGGTTTAGTCGGTACTGAAACTGGTCATGATTTTGGAATCATGACGGGTAATGTGACACGTATCTCTGTTACTTCTGGCGGTGCTGTCGGTATCGGTACAACCACACCGGCTGCGAAATTAGATGTGCAAGGCCAGGTTAAAACTTCAATGGGTTCACCACTGGTTAATCCGGCCGGCAACGCTGTTGATTTTGCCACCGGTAACACCCAGTATGTTACGTTTTCGACCTGTCCGGGAAACACACTGACCGCAAATTTATTTTCAATGTTTGAAGGCAGCAGCTACTCGTTAGTCGTTGTTGCACCAAACGGATGTATCGTCGAGTTTACCGGCACCACTCATGCTTACGGCGGTTCGGGTGGTACGGCAGTTACGGCATTTAAATACCCAGCAGGGCAGAAATTTTCATCGACCGGAAACCCGATGGTTTATTCTTTCTTGCGGGCCAATAACTTTGTCTTTGTGGCGCAAGTTGTAGATTTTCAATGATGATGCGCACGGTTTTAATCACATTATTTTTACTGCACGGTTTCTTCGGCAATGCTTTTTTGCCGAATATGGCATTCTGGAAAAGATCAATCTATCCGGTATTTGCCTCGGTTAACTCTGCCGGCATCGGTGCCACGCCCAGTAACGAAACCCACCAGCGCTATGTCACTGTCGGTGGCCCCGGAATTATCGCCTATAAAGCTGTGCTGATCACTTCGGGGACGTGTAACTCGCCCGGTGTGGGTGCAAGTCTGCTTGCAGCCCCCGAAGAATCAATCGCGACTAATTTTTATTTTACGCCACCGGCGATGACAGTTGATGATTTTTTTACGGTGTGTGTGATCGGAAAAAATTTTGTCGGTGCCTGGCAAAATGAAAATCTGCCAACTTCAAGTATTACTTTACGAGTAAACACCATTAAGCCAGATATGGTCGCACTAAGTCTAGACGGCGGCGTTACGGCTACGGATTCCAACGTGGTCAAAGTGCAGCTGGCTGCATCGCACGCCAATTTAAAAATTAACAGCTTTTGTTTAAAATCACAGATCGGCACCCCGGCGCCGAACGATCCGGCAAAAAATGATGCCTGCTGGAAAGCCATCGATGGTGTTAATCCGCCGATTATGCCGGCTACGACCATTAACTTTAATAATTTTAATTTCAGTATCGGTTACGTGCAGGCCACTTACTCGGTGTTTGCCTGGGTTAAAAGTGAAGCCGGTGCGATTTCAACGTTAACCAATTCTTCGTCAGGCACGATCGGCATTGATAAGTTTGATACCACCTATACGCCGCCGCAGGCTCCGGATATCAAAAACGTGATGGCCACAAATTCGGATACGCCGGCCAATCCGGTTTCAGAGGCCGATCTATTTATTCCGGCAGGGCAGTCGGCCTACATTAAATGGCATGCCAGTGATGACATTGCTCTTCCTGGCAATGCAATAACTATTTCATTCACTACCGATGAGCAAAATTTTTCTTCGGTCGTAAGCGGTATTGCCAACGCGCAAGGCGCAGGCTGTACGCTTGATGTAAACAGCACCGGTTGTTACCGCTGGACCAATGGTTCACCGTATTCGACGTACTTTAAAATCCGGGTGGGTGTGACTGATTCTACGGGCCTTATCAGCTATGCCTCAGCACCGCCAAATAACACCACACCGTTTTCGATCATTGCCGGTAATACCGATTTAGGATTAAACGGCAGTGCCAACACGGCCATTTTGAACACCCGTAATGCGGTGGGCACCAATAACACCGGTGTATCGCGTTTTGTGGTTCGCAGTGATGGTAATGTCTATATCTTAGATGCGCGCGGATTGTTGCGCATTAATCCCTATGACGGTTTGTTAAAACTCTATATGCCGATCACCGGAAGTGCAACCAACGGCCCGGTTGAGTCAGCAACCTTAAAAAACCCGATCAAGATGGTGTTAGATGCTTCAGAAAATTTACTTATTTACGATTATGATTTAATCAGAAAAATTGATTTTACTACCGGTCAGATATCTACACTTATCGGCGGCGGTAATTCCAACGCCAATGGTACGCTGGCAAGTCAATTTCAGATCAATCCGATCAGTGGCAGTTTTGAATATATGTTATTTACTGTCCTGCCCAATGGTAATATCTGGTTTCAGATCAACGATGATTTTATCCGTTCACGTAATGCCGGGGCAAAAGTCCGTTATTACAATGCCGCTGATCAAAGAGTTTATATCATTACGCCTTCAGGGACAGGTTCACTCGAAGATGCCGGTTTTGATCCGGCCACCTATTCGATTTATAATTTCGGGATTATGTTTGATCCGGAAACATCTACGGTTTTAAAAATCCGTTCGCGTTCGATTATTCCGACCACGGGCGGACACAGCCCGCGCAGTGTGACTTATAATCCGGTGCACGGGGGCGTTGATCCGCCACATATTCCGTTTATCAATTACTGGACAGAAGATAACACGGTCACTGCCATGAGTGGCGTGATGTACAACGTTGACCACTTCGGCAATAACGGGATTCATCGGTATGACCCCAACACGAACTCGTGGGTGCGAGTACTTGGGACCGGAACCAAAGGGCAGTGTGACGATGGCACTGATGCTTTAGCATGTTCTGTGGATACCAACGATATGTATGTCAGCCCGGTGGGACAAATCTATTTTATCGATCGTAACCGTATTCGTGTGATTGATGCTTCTAACAAAGTTAAAACTCTATTTGGGCAGTCGATGGCCTACGGGGATGGCTCTAAGGCTACGTCGGCGCGTTTGGGCCGTGTGTTCTGGATTGATCGAGCCTCCGACGGAAGAATTATTTTAGTCGATAACAATGAATATCGTATTCGTGAATTTATCCCTGGTGGCAACATCAGTCTTGTTGCTGGTACCGGGACAGATGCGGCACCAAATACCACGCAACCCGCAGTCAGCCAGCCGATCACCGTTAAATACTGGGGCGCCACCTATCCGATGGTCGTCGATGCTCCGACCGGAGATGTATTTTATAATCGGGGCGGCGGCAGGCTGGCCCGACTTACGCGCGCCACCGGTCTTTGGACAGATATCGCCGGTGGCGGCGGTACAGATTACACCACCGCCGATGGCTTACCCGGAGACCAGATATCGCTTTCTGGTTATGCCCAAGGACCAATGGGTTATAACGGCACTCAGCTCATGCGTACCTTTCACCAATGGAACGGCACTACCGAAGTCAATTCGATGATTAAATTATTTAGTGTCAGTGACGGAACGCAAACGCACTTTGCCGGCCTTTTGGGGTTAAATGTGGCTTCATTAAACAGCTGTGCCGCCGGCAGTGTGCTGGCTAATTGCCGTGCCCCTGCGAATTTTAATCCGTTCACCAAAGCGCAATGGGACAGTGCCAATAGCCGTTGGTTAATCAACCACATCGGCAGCAGTTTAATCCGCACCGCGGTGACTGGTGGCAATATCGGCGATTTAGTAAATCTTCCGCGCGGGGCGCAGTCGTTTTATTATATCGTTAAAGCAACGGTTCCGTATGTGTATTACTGTTCAGGGGGCCGGGTTTATAAATACAATTTAAATACATCGAATGAGACCCAGCTATTCTGGCCAAGTGATACGATTGCTTGCGATGGTTATTCGATGGCCTGGGATCCGGTGCAAAACTCAATTATTTTTCCGATTACCCAAAACGGCCTGGGCGGTATTGCGCGGATTATTGATCCTTAGTTTTTTGTCAGGATTTGGTTAACCCCAGACTATTAACCAAATCTTAAAATCACAATTTAAAAAAATATTTTAAGATTTTCGTAACAATGAAAGCCTTAAAAGCTGACCTGCATATTCACAGTAATTTTAGCGACGGGCAGTTGTCGGTAGCTGAGATCGTCGATCTTTACGGGCAAAATGGTTATGGCGTGATTGCTGTGACCGATCACCTATGCGAAAGCCGCGGTGCTATCGGTTTTGTCAGCAGAAGACTTAGACTAAGCCTCACCCCGGAAAAATTTCCGCAGTATATAGAGACTTTAATGCGGGAACAGGCGCGTGCCAGAAGAGAGTATGGCATGCTGCTGATTCCAGGTTTTGAAATCACGAAAAACTCTTTTATTAATTCGCACGGAGCCCATGTGTTGGTGTTAGGCACTACTGAATACATTGATCCTGATTTAGAGATTACTAAAATCTTACAACAAGCTAAAACACAACAGGCCCTAACGATCGCAGCGCATCCGTTTAAAACCGGCGATTTTGAGTTTCAGACTTTACAGCTATGGGAAAACCAGAAAGAGCTGGGTCACCTGATTGACCTGTGGGAAGTAAATTACCGCCAGAGAATTTTTGATCATGTGTTAAGCTCAGGCCTCGCAGTGATAGCGAGCAGTGATTTTCACAGACCAACCCATTTTAAATCTTGGAAAACCAAGATCTCTGTGCCGCAGGCAACGCAAGCGGACGTATTTACTGCATTACGTGAGCAGCACATTGAGTTGTTTTTTGAAGAAGATAGAGAGCAATCACTTATTCAAATTAGCATATAACATCGCGCCGTTTTTTAGCGCTGAAATAATACCAGCGCTGTATTTGCCATCTAAAGCCGGGCAACCCCAGCTGCGACCGGCACGGCCACTAGATTCACTGACATAAGGAGCCGGGTGGATTACGATGGCGCGCGCCCGGGCTTTTGAATTAGTTGATGATAAACCGTCAAGTCTAACCGAGTAGCCGTATTTACCGTTGTAAGTTTCGGCCACACGGTAATACCCAAGCGACGACATCTCAGACCCTGAGGTATTGCTGAAACGTTCGGCGTAGCCATCGTTGTTGGTATCAGAGCCTTTACCGTGGGCGGTACGATAAGCCTGGACTTTGCCAGAAGTCATATTGACTAAGTAAAATCTGGGCTTAGACGAGTGCGCCGAAAAGTTAATAATCGCGATATAACTTTGATTGGCAAAATTCTTTTTATTGGCATCAAAGTAGGCCAGCGCATCTTCGCGTAATTTTGTTGGAATCATTTTGGTCGGATCAATGTGACTGTATTTGGCTCTGGCTGCTATTTTTTCTTGTGGAGTGATGTAATCTCTAAGCGTGTTTGCGACATTGGCTTTAAAGTCTAAGCGGTTTTGGATCTGTGGCGGCACCACGATCTCGCGTGTGGATTCTTCAGCAAAAGAAGTATTAGTAAATATTAGCAATGCGATCGCAGTCAGCAATCTTGACGTCATGAAACCCTCCGGAGTTTATCTATAAATTTTCAGATATTTTCTTAAACAGACGCAGGCCAGTTTTTGCCAGATCGAAATAAGCAGCGAATAAAATTAGCGTGTAACCATAAATTGCACGATGTTACGACCTAAGCCGTAGCGCCGGCTTTACGATGCAGGGAGCTTTTTTTTGGGGATCACATCAGCCAAAAACTGGTGAATGACATTTAAGGATTGCGGCGCGAAGACCACGGTCATCGGAGAGTCGGCACGGGCGGTGCCGAGCACGTTAAAAATATACGTCTTTACAGGACTTGAATAGACGATCTGAAAGATAATCGGATTTTTCTGATTCAGAAATTCCTGCGGCAGCGGATATTTAAGCCGCATATCATTCTGGGAAAAAGTCTCGGATAATACAGTATGCTTTTTTGCCTCGGTAATTACGTTGATCTTTGCAATAAGTAAATGCCGGGATTCTTCGTAATACATCAAA
The DNA here is from genome assembly GCF_056175625.1 of Bdellovibrio sp. SBM16. Lineage (NCBI taxonomy): Bacteria > Pseudomonadati > Bdellovibrionota > Bdellovibrionia > Bdellovibrionales > Pseudobdellovibrionaceae > Bdellovibrio > Bdellovibrio sp. SBM16. The sequence goes on from NZ_JBJKJG010000001.1 coordinate 458,467, forward strand.
AGCCATCCTTTGGTTTCTTCTTTTATTTTAAAAGAAAAAGCAGGGCTGATAAATAAATTGTTAAGACTGCTTCAATTCGAGTCTGCAAAAAAATACAAACTTATTTAATCGGATTTTTATGCTTTTTTCATATTTTTCGTGAATTGCTGGCAGTTAAATGTATTCTAATGGCTATGCCACATATTCGTACCCGTAATTTAACTGAAGCCAATGTTAGAATTTTAAGTCAGCGTCTACCAAAAGAACTGGGGCAGATGATGTCGACTGCAGAAGATAATTTCACGGTCGAAAAAATCAATACTGTGTTTTACCGTAATGGCCAGCCTGTGCCGGACGGTGAAGGTGATCCGATGATTGAGATTCACTGGTTTGACCGTGGCCACGAGATAAAAGCCGGTGCGGCAAAAAAAACCACAGAGCTTGTTTATGAATTAACGCAAGCGCAGTATATTGCGGTTGTTTTTTTTGATCTGCCCAAAACAGATTATTTTGAAAACGGTAAATACTTTTAAGTTCTTAGCCCTTTCGTCTATATTTACATATTATTTACATATTCTTTGACTGCCGTCAATATCCCATTTATTTCTTAATTTATGGCGACAGCAGAAGTCTTACATCGGTTACGGCTTGAAATCGGCGGCAATGCCCAGATTGACAGAACTCTCCGCGCAGCACCCGGCATGCAAGTCGGTGTAGCGCAGGGGATTATCTGCGAGCTGTTAGGTAATGCACGCACCGAATGGCTGCTCGCGTTTTTTCGCATGCATCCGGCAGACTATATTTTCTGGTGCGAGAAAGAACAGCGCATAAGCCCCTTGGCGATCAGGCAGCGCGGAATTGATCTAAAAAGAATTCTGTTTGTAGATTGTGGCGACGACTTACAAAAAGTCTTGCATCGCACCTTAGAAAGTGCGCAGTACCCCTTTATCGTGTCGCCACAGCAATTTAACGATGTTCGGTCGTTGCAGCGCCTGCACTTGTTGGCAGGTAAAGCGCAGGCGACGGTTTTTCTGTTGCCGCAGCAAAAGCAGTTTTCACAGGCCTGGCCCGTGTCACTGCAATTAGACATTAACGATGCAGATGATGAATTTAAAGTAGAAATCGTTCGGCAAAAATATGGAGGAGGAACATAAAGTGCGGGTTGCTTGCGTGTATTTCGGAAAAGACGCACCGGCTTCTAAGATTGCAGAACATTTTTTAAGATTTAGCCCCCAGATTTGCACCAAGAAAGATGAAGCGATTTTCATAGAAATTGGAAAGTCGAAACGATTATTTAAAGAAGAAAGTTTTCTGGCCCGTGCGCAGGTTATCTTGCGCCGGTTTAAACTTAAAGGCCGTATTACGTTAGGTTCAGATATCACTGATACGCTGGCGCTGGCTCAGTACCAGAGAGCGCGGATTGATGATTTACCTTTGCAGGCACTGCAGATTTTTGCAGATCCGTTTGAGCGCGATCCGGCCTTGGCAAAGCAGGTGCAAAAAATGATTGATAGCTTTTTTCACTTAGGAATCAGAACTTTAGGTGATTTTAAAAAAATTCCGGTCGCAGAACTGATCTCCAGATACGGCGTTACCGGCCGGCATTGTTACCAGCGGGTGCGGCAGGAAGCCTTTATCAGCTGGCCGCTGTGGAAGCCAGAAGAAAAAATAACTGAGATTAAGCAGTTTCCGTATTTTGAATTTTACGGCGAGCTGGATCCGATTTTATTTGAACTAAAAACTCAGCTGGATCAGATTTTTTTACGTCTGCGTGCCAGAGAAAAAAGTTTAACGCGTCTTAAAGTTATTATCACCTGCGAGAAAAGTTCTGAAGAACCAAAACCGGTTAAGCCCTTCGAATTTGAATTTTATTCGCCGCAGACACAAACCAAAGGCACGTTGCGCATTATTAAAGAGCGGTTGATGCGGTATTTTGAAAAAGATCCGGTCAAATCACCGATTGAACAGATCGAAACCCAGGTCGTGGGCATGATGGCCTTTACCGGGGCACAGAAAAATATTTTTAATAACGACGAAGAAAAAAAAGAAGGTTTAACTGCGCTTCATAATTATCTGGCAGAACTGCGCGGTAAAAACAGTTTGTTTCAGGCCAAGCTGTTGCAGGATGCCCGCCCGGAAAAGTCGTTTGCAAAGATTTTCGGTGGGTCACATAAACAAATTGAAACAGAGGATGAAGAATTAATCTTAGAATCTTTGCGTGAGCGTCCGACTTATATTTTGCCCCGGCCGGTGAAAATAGAAATTACGGCAGGTTTTGTGTACATTAAATCGAAAAGATTTAAAATTCTGCACTGGGATTGTGATGTCGAGCGTATTTCGGGTGGCTGGTATGAAAAACCGGATCCTAAATTTACCAATACTTTTGAGCGAAACTATTATCATGTGGAACTGGAAAACAACCAGAAAATATTTGTTTTTGAAACCCGTGACCAACAGTACTTTATGCATGGTTATTTCGGGTGATCAGATGTTTGTTGAACTTTTATGTAAATCAAATTTTTCTTTTCTGCGCGGCGCCTCTGATACCAGAGAATATGTCAGCCGCGCAGTCAGCCTGGGCATGCCGGCCATAGGCCTGTCTGATATTAACGGTGTCTACGGTTTACCGCGGGCCTATGAGTGGGTGCGCGATCATGCACCTGCGGTAAAATTAATTTGCGGCGCAGAGATTGTGGTTAAAGATAAACCATCAATTCATTTAATCGCGAAAACCCGCAAAGGCTGGGCTCTGCTTTGCCGAATCATCACCCAGGTGCACGCCGGTAAACTTAAAGGTGAAGGTTATATTACCCAGGATGAACTTAAATTTCTGGTGCGCCGGTTTTATGATAAGAATGAACTGGTCTGCATTTTAAAAAACGATTTAAAAAATGATTTTAATTTTTATAAAGACTTATTTTCTGCTGATACCTATGTGGCGGTCTGCCGTTATTTAGATGGTAACGATCACAGGCGTTCTGCCCAGGCACTGACAATCAGTGAACAGTTTGCTTTAAAGCTGGTGGCCACCAATGATGTGCATTACCACGATCCAGAGCGCCGCTTTTTGCAGGATTGCCTGGTCGCCATCCGCGAAGGCAAAACCTTAGATACGGCGGGCTTTAAGTTATTTCGCAATGAAGAACGGTATTTAAAATCAGCTTTTCAGATGAAGGCGCTGTTTTCGGATTTACCCGAGGCCCTGATCAACACCCTGCGGATTGCTGAAAGCTGCACATTTTCATTGGCCGAACTTAAATACACTTACCCCGAAGAAGCCGTACCGGCAGGGCACACTAAAAGTTCGTATTTAGAAGAATTGGTGTTTGCGGGGGCGCAAAAAAAATATAAAGGTTTAATTACCCAGCAGATCGATACACAGATCAGAAAAGAACTAAATTTTTTTAAAAAGCGCGGCGAAGAAGATTATTTTTTGACGATGCACGATATTTTAAAAGAGGCGCGCGAAAAAAAGATCGTCTTTCAGGGGCGGGGTTCGGCGGCCAGTTCAATCGTGTGTTACTCACTGGGGATCACAGCGGTCGAACCGATTTCGGCCAATTTATTATTTGACCGCTTTGCCAACGATGCCAGACCTGATCCGCCGGATATCGACGTTGATTTTGAACACGAACGTCGTGAAGAAGTGATTCAAGGCATATACAGCCGCTATGGCCGTGACCGTGCGGCGATGGTGGCTGCGGTTCACACTTACAAAGCCGTAGGCGCCTACCGCGAAATCTGTAAAGCCATCGGCGTTGATGTCGGCACACTAAAAGCAGATGTGGTTAAATCCAGATTTTCTGAGTTAGCCGGAAAGTACGCTCACAGAGAAGTGCACTTGAAAAAGCTGCTCACCGATATCGCGGATTTTCCCCGCCATATCGGCACGCATTCGGGTGGCTTTGTGATCACCAATGAGCCGTTGGTTGAAACCGTGCCTGTTGAGCCTGCGGCCATGGACGGGCGCACGATCGTGCAGTTTGATAAACATGACTTAGAAACCCTGGGTATGATGAAGATGGATATTTTATCCATCGGTTTTTTAACGGTGATCAGAAAAGCCAGCGATTATATCGGTAAAGACTGGCGAGATATTCCGGTTAACGATAAAAGAACGTACGAACTTATTCAAAAAGCAGAAACCGCCGGGTGTTTTCAGATTGAATCGCGCGCTCAGATGAACTCGCTCCCGCACACTAAGCCGTCAACTCCCTATGAGATGACCATTCAGGTAGCGCTGATCCGGCCGAGCATGTCTAAGGGGGGGATGAGCCGCAGTTATTTAAACGGGCGCAGAGCGGCCAAGCAGGGCCAGCCATTTCGCAGCGGCAATGCTGCGATGGATAAGATTCTCGGGCGCACTCATGGGGTGGCGATGTTTCCGGATCAAATTATGCAAATGGCGATGGATGTCTGTGGATTTACCACAGTTGAGGCCGATAAACTCAGACGCTCACTGGGTAAAGAGCGCAGCGCCAACAGCGTTCATCAAGAGGGTGAAAAACTTTACCATGCGCTGATTAAAAACGGCATTAAAGAAGAATTGGCCAAAAATATTTTAGACCGCACACAGGGGTTTGCAAGCTATGGTTTTCCCGAGGCGCATGCGGCATCTTACGGTGCATTGGCGTTTAAATCAGCTTTTTTAAAAGCGCATTACCCGACCGAGTACTTATGTGCGCTGATTAATTCTCAGCCGATGGGGTTTTACCGGATTGATTTTTTAATCAATGAAGCTAAGCGCAACAGCGGGGTTAATGTGCTGCCGATTCACCCGAACCGCTCTATGTGGGATGCCACTTTAGAAGGGCCAAAAACTATTCGTATGGGATTTCGAAATGTGGCGCAGATTAACCGCGATGATTTTGATCAGATGTTGTCTTCGCGCGCGCAAAAGCCTTTTGATTCTATCGAAGATTTTGTCACCCGCAGCGGCTTTAACAGAAATGTGCTGGATAATTTATCCATTGCCAATGCTTTTTCATGTTTTGGTTTGGATCGTCGGCACTCTTTCTGGAAATCGATTGAGTTTAAGAATTTGCTGGGTAAAAAAAATGATTTAAAGCAGCTTTCGCTCTTTGATGAAGATACAAAATTAGATAATAACGTCAGTACTTTTACGCCGATGACAGCGCTTGAAGCGGCCAACGTAGATTACCGGATGCTTGGCTACAGTTTAGACGGAAGTTTAATGAAACACTTGCGTCTTGAAATTGCGCATTTGCCGGCGCTTAATTCGCAGCTGTTAAAAAAAGTTATGAAAAATAAAATGGTCACGGTTGCAGGTATCTTATTGGTTGACCAGCGGCCACCGCCGGCCAAAGGCTTTGGTTTTATTACTTTAGAAGATGAATTAGGCACCATTGATACCGTACTTAGACCTGATGTTTACGATAAATATAAATCTGTGTTTCGGTCATCACGGTTTTTAATTTTTAGCGGTAAAGTTCAGCGCCTGGACGACGCAACAACATTATTGGTTGAGACGGTTGAAAGTTTTAGCCCGTTGCTGAAAGTCCGCAGCCATGCTCCCACGCCGCGCCTGTTAGACAGGCTTTCGTGGGATGAACAGCCCGGCGGCATATAGATAGAATACACCACCGGGCTTTTAAAAAAATTACTGCATGTTTAAAATCTCTTCGATCACCGTAGATTGCAGCTTTTGGTTGTTTTTACTGCAAGCCACGCTGCTTAATGGCACCCACAAAAAGTCAGGGTTACCCGAAAGCCAGCTGCCGCCGATAATTTCACCGACGTCATTGACTTTAAGATTGTAACGGTAAGTTCTTCGCTCCGAAGGGGCAATTCCGGTCGAAGTGATTTTTTTCTTATCGTAGTGATGCAGGCGCACGATAGTGGTTACACGGTAAGTGCGTGACCCGGTTTTTTTAACTGTCATGTCGTATCCGGAAATAACAGCGTTATCAACCGTAGCATCACGGCGGTAATCCGTGGCCACCGGTTTTTTTAACTGGCCGATATAATAAACCAGTGTTTTATGAAATGAAGCCGGGCGGATATCACTCATGTTATCGCCTTCACCGCGGTAACGAGAACCGAAAAAGGTGTGGGTGACACAGAAATCGCGCTCCATTAATAGAGCTTTTTGATCCAGTACCGAAAAAGTGATGCCCGAGATCGGATCTGTTTTTGGCTTTTGAGGCTCAACATTTAAAATCGCAGCAGCAGCCCAGCCGTTGCAGTGACCTTCCCACACTTCGCCGGTCCAGCCGTGGTGCCTACGTTCATAACCAACAGTGTTGGGATTTACTCCGGTTCGGGCTTTAACATAAGCGTCGTATTTTCTAAGTGATGGGGCGATCGTTTGGCCGCGTTGCGGGTACCAGTAACCGCGCCACGGTAAGACCGAGGCCTGAACACTAAACTGGCCTTCAGAAATGGCCACAGTCGTATCGGTTTGTTCGCTGGCCATCAGCGCCGAAAGATTTGCCTGCGCTGCTTTAACCGTTGAGTCAGATAAGCCCACGCTCATACGCTGACCGATATGGGGTTCTTCCAGCGGGACAGAAAACGGGTTGTATTCAGAAGCTTTCACCCGGTGAGTCGTAAGTTTACCGTCAAGTAAAGATGAATGCACAACAAAGCCATCACTTCCGACAAATAACGTAAGCTCAGGTTTTACTGAACCTGCAGTTACATTATAAATAAGTGTTCCGGCTTTTGGTGTTGTCACGGTTTGATAACACCAGGTTTCTGCATCGGTTAAAGTGGACTCGGTCGCAAGCGGTACGGCTTCGACACTTCCTGGCTTGAACAGATAACAATGGGGCTTTGTTTCCGCTGCCTGTGCAGATAGGGACAGCAGAAAACCAATTAAAACAATAAAACTATGCGTTGACGGCATAAAGGGACCCTCCGGTTAATATCTGGTACTTCTAAGCAGATTTTATGCCGAGGCGACCCACCGGTTTAACTAGTGATGACCTCCATGGTCGTCATCTTTTTTTTCGGGAGCCGGTTTTGCCAGAGCTAAAGGTAAATTATAAATAGCTTCATCGCCTTTAACCGCGCTTCTGACAGCAGAAATATTCAACGTGCCCTTAGTGAGGTCTGATTTTGTTGTGTCACACAGAAAGTGGTCACGTTTGCTTGTGCAGGTAATGTCTTTTCTGCCTCCAGAGACAATAGTTGCAGTGATTTGTGAGTTTTTAACCACAGGAGTTTTGATATTAATGTCTAAAAGGTAAATTTTAATTTTACCATCATTTTGCGGTACAACTTCAGTGTGAAATGCCCCGGGCATTTTTAAGTAACCGCCGTTAGGACCTAATTTATCTTCGCCATGGGCTAAGGTTTTAACAGTAGCTGCTAACAGTAGAATTGGTAATAGTTTTTTCATTGGATTTCCTATTTGTAATTGTTAAGTTGAACTTGAACCAGTTCGAGTTCTTTTTGTAATTCAATTTTTTTCTTTTTAGAATCAAAATATCTCTCGGTGGCACCGACTAAGTCAGGAGAGTTTTTAACCCCGCGTTTATACTCTGCGAGAGTTAAATTATAGTACTTTTCAGCCACCAGCAGTTTTTTGTCGATAATCTGGTAGAGCTCAGTAAGCTCTTGAGCGCGTGATTTAAGTTGTTCAAACTGAGATTTAATATTTAAGATTGCTTGGCTTTTACTGCTTTCTTTTGCAGCCAGATTTGCAACAGCTGATTTTCGTTTGTGATAAGTATCAAAACCCGAAAACAGGGGGATCGTTAATAATAACGACACTTCAGATTCATTGTATTTTACTTGGTCTTCTGTCGGCGTCAGGCGGCCGAAGGCGTAAGCTAAATCAAGTTTTGGCAAAAAATCAGAGCTGGCTGCTGTTTTTTCTGAGTCCGCGATTTGGGCTTCTATTTTTGCTTTACGTATTAACGGGTGATTATCGAAAGATGTCAAATTGGCTTCTTTAGCAAGAGAGCCCGTTGTTGCAAAAGTAAGACCTTCTAAGTCTTTATCTAAAATTTCTTGGTTAAACAGGGCATTAAGTTTTTGATGTACTTCTTCGTGCTCACGGGCAATATTTTTTCTCTGAATCTCTATTTCGCTTTCACGCAATTCAAATTCATAATTATCAACCTGGCTGGTTAAGCCGGCATTAACTTTACGGGCCGCCATTTGTTTTTGGGTCTGGGTAAGTTTATATTCTTCATTTAATATTTTTTCGATCTGGTGAATACGAATCATCGAGGTTAAAACTTCAGTTAATTCTTCTTTAATACTGCGTAGTCGAATATCGTAATTCACCCGGGCCAGTTCCAGGTTATTTGCCTGAATATCTAGGTTCGATCGGTCTTTAAACCCAGAAAACAGATTCGCCGAGCCTTGCAGGTAACCGACTTGGCCTTTTTCATCTTCTTCATCTGTTTTGATTCTTGCCAAGCCGCCCACTGCATTTAATCCCGGTAAAAATGCCGAGTACGTCGATTTTTTTAAACTATCCTGGGCTGTAATCTCATTTTGTAAAGCTTTTAGCTCTTGGTTGGCTGCTATTAAACGGGTTTCCAGTTCGGCACGTGTTTGCGCGCCGGCGACGCTGTTACCGCATATCAAAAAGAGCATTAAAATGGTGTTTGCTTTACACAAATAATACATACAAAAACTTTCTATTTTTCAACTTGAAATTTAAAGGTATCTTTTTTGCCTTTGTAATCAGTCGTAGCAACAACTTCAACTCGGTACGCTGATTTAAAATCAATCGGTGCGGTATATACTCCGTTTTTTACTTCAATTTTTAAGGCTTCAGCTTTTCCTTTTGGTAGTTTTCCGGTTGCAGTGAGTTTAACTTCGGTAGCCGGTAAGTCTTCACCTTCGTGTGAAGCAGGATATAATTTTAATTCACTGCCTGATGTAACAAATTCAAGATTAATTTCTTTACCGGCTTTAACAGTGCCACCATGATTGGCTTTTAATGAGCCGGGTGTTTGGTTATGACCCTCGTGAGCCATGGCATGCATTGATATAGCAAACAGTGATGTGAATAAAATTTTTTTAAACATTTTAAGCTCCTTCGAATAAATTAGTTTCATTGGTTCTTTCAAGACTCTTCTCTGCAGATTTTTTTCCGAAATGAAAAAATACAGTCGGAGTCACAAAAATATCAAGAAGTGTTGAACTGATCAGGCCACTGACGATGACGACAGCTACCGGATGAAGAATTTCTTTACCTGGTTCGCCGCTGGCAAAGACCAGTGGCATCAGGCCAAGAATAGCCGTTAACGCTGTCATAAGTACGGGTACAAGTCTTTCTAATGAGCCACGAATAACCATTTCTTCGGTAAATTTTTCGCCTTCATATTTGAGCAGGTGTAAGTAGTGCGAAATCATCATAATACCGTTACGTGAAGCAATACCGCATAAGGTGACAAAGGCGACAAGGCTTGCGATCGAAATAGTTTTATCTGTTAAGTAAATGCCGACTATGCCGCCGATAAAAGCCATCGGGATGTTCAACATCACCTGTACGGATATAAACGTAGATTTAAAGTGAGCATATAAAACTAAAAATATGCCGGCTACAGCCAGCAATCCTAAGACAATCATCAGTCTTGCGGCTTGCTGCTGGCTTTCAAATTGCCCGCCATAGGTAACAAAATATGTTTCTGGTAATTCTACTTTTTCTTTAATTTTGCTCTGTATTTCTTTAACCAGACTGTCTAAATCACGTCCTGAAGAGTTGGCCTGAACGACGATTCTTCGTTGGGCATTTTCGCGATTTATAATGTTAGGGCCCGTAGACTCATAAACATCAGCTACTTTTTCGACGGTGATTTTTGTTCCATCAGGCATTGTTTTGATGGCCGTGCGTTTGATAAGTTCTAAGTCGGTTCGGGACTTCTCATCAAATCGCATCATAAGGTCTATGCTTTTCTGTCCTTCTAAGATCTGGCCGACCACTTCGCCTTGTAAGGCTTTCTCCATAAGGGCAGATAGTTCGCCGACAACAATACCATATTTAAGGGCTTCGTCACGTAGCAGTTGAATTTTCACTTGCGGGATTAACACCTGCTGTTCAATTTGTAAATCGGTGAGCCCGCTTGTACCTTCAAGGGCTTTATATATCTCAGCTGACTTTGAGCGCAATACGGTGAGATCCGGTCCAAATATTTTAATGGCGATCTGTGCACGAACACCTGAAAGCAAGTGATCCAGTCGATGTGAGATCGGTTGGCCGATGTTAATAAACACATTTTCAATCGTAGCCAGATTTGTTCTGATTTCATCGAGGACGACCTCACGCGGCCGTCCGGATTCTTTAAAATCGACATCAATTTCTGATGAATGAACACCTTCGGCGTGCTCATCTTGTTCTGCGCGGCCCGTACGACGGGAAACAGACTTAACTTCCGGAGTTTTTAAAATTAGTTCTTCTGCTTGAAACCCAAGTTTGTTGGATTCTTCAAGTGAAATACCAGGCTGTGCCATCATAGAAATAGTAGCAGTGCCTTCATTAAACTTAGGTAAAAAATCACGGCCCATAAAAGCGGCTAAGATCAGTGAAGCCAGAAACAGGGTGGCTGTCACGCCAATGACGGTGCGTGGGTGCTTAAGGGCTTTGTGTAATAATTTAGTATCCCAGGCTTTTAAGGTCGTTACCAGTTTTCCTTCTTTGTGCTCTAATAGGCTCTTGTTGTTAAGCAGGTACGAGCATAAAGCCGGAGTAACAGTTAACGAAATAACCATAGATGCTAACAATGAAACAATGTAAGCAACTCCTAATGGAATGAATAACTTTCCTTCGATTCCGCTCATCGTAAAGAGCGGGATAAACACAAGGCAGACGATAATGGTTGCAATAACAATAGAGTTTCTGACTTCGCTTGACGCCAGATAGATAACTTTTAATGTATTCTGCGGTGAACTAGATTGTTTATTTTCACGAAGCCTGCGAAATACGTTTTCAACATCTACGATCGCATCGTCGACGAGCTCACCGATAGCAATAGCTAAACCACCTAAGGTCATGGTGTTTACTGATAAACCGAAAAAATGAAACACAATGGCCGTAAGCACGAAACTTAACGGAATAGCGGTCATCGTAATAACCGTTGTTCTTAAGTTCATTAAAAATAAAAACAGTACGATTAAGACCAGGATAATCCCGTCGCGAAGGGCTTCTTTTACGTTGGCAATTGAAGACTCTATGAAGTGAGCCTGTTTAAAAAGATTGCCGTTTAATTCTATGGTAGCGGGTAAAGAGGTTTTTAATTCTTCCAGGGCTTTTTCGACTTCATGAGTTAAGTCGATGGTGCTGGCACCGGGCTGTTTTTGCACGCTGATAATAACACCACTTTTGGCGTTTATGCTGGCTTCACCACGCATCGTTTGTGGCGCTTCGCGCACTTCGGCCACATCGCGTACAACCACGGGCCGGCCCAAGTGAAAACCTACCACTGAATCAAGAATTTCTTCTTTGTTGCGGATAGCTCCGATCACACGAATCAGCGACTCATTTTTTTCGATATTTATAAATCCGCCGGTTGAATTGAGACTGACTTTAGAAAGGTTGCTTTCGATGTCTTCAATTGAAAGCTGCATTTTTTGTATTTTTTCGGCAGATAACAGGATCTGATATTGCCTCACGCCGCCACCAATCGAGATAACCTGGGCGATACCCGGAATACTTAACAACCGCGGACGAATCGTCCAGTCGGCGAGGGTGCGCAGATCCATGGGTTTCATATCTGGATCGTTCGATGTTAAGCCAATAAGTTGAATTTCCCCCATGATTGAAGAGATCGGGCCCATAATCGGGGTAATGTTTTTGGGAAGCTTTTCCTGTGCTAAAGAAAGTTTTTCCTGAACTAATTGGCGATTTCTGAAAATGTCGGTACCCCAGGCAAATTCAATGTAGACGATACTTAAGCCAACGCCTGAGTTTGAGCGTACTCTTTCTACGCCGGGTAGCCCATTTAAAGCCGTTTCTAACGGAAAAGTAACAAGAGTTTCAACCTCTTCAGGAGCTAGTCCTGTGGCCTCGGTCATCACTGTTACAGTGGGTCTGTTAAGATCCGGAAACACATCTACAGGGAGATGACTGGCTAGCCAGCCGCCATAAGATACAACAAGTGCGGCAAATGCGATAACTAAAAGTCGGTGAGAAAGCGAAAACTTAATAATACGATCTAACATGGCTGCAATACCTTCATTTAAATATACTATGATTGGTAAATGCAAAATGTGACAAATGATTAAAGATTTTTTGAATTTTCTGGGGCATGTTTGCCTTATAGCCAGTTATTAAGCTTTATAATTAATCATTTTATCTTTTTCGGGAACAACAGTGGCTTTTACGGGTTATTGTGAAAGTTCATCCAAAATCGGGCAATCAGGCCGATTGTCACCATGGCAGCATTTAGCAAGATGCCGTAATGTTTTTGCCATAGATTCTAGTTCTGCAATTTTAGTTTCTAATTCTTTCAGGTGGGTTAGAGCCAGGGACTTAACCACGGCGCTTGTTCTTGATTTGTTTTTCCACAGACTGACTAATTTTTTAATCTCTTTCATCGAAAAGCCCAGGCCACGTGCGCGTTTGACGAAAATTAAAATATTAATATCGGTTTCAGAATAGATTCTGTACCCAGACTCGCTTCGTGATGGTTTGGCAATCAGGCCAATTGATTCGTAGTGACGAATTAATTTAGAGTTTATGCCTGACGCTTTTGCGGCTTCGCCAATATTCATATAGACCTCACTGGTTTTTTACTAAAAGTGAATAATATTGATACATTAGCAAACATTACAATTAATTAGAACCTTTTTCTTGACCTTCCAATTATTGGAAGGTTTAGAGTCGAATTAAGGACTTATAATTGCAAGCAAGCCCAGTAAGGCTAAAAGGAATATATGGAACACAAACATAATCACGGTCACCATCACGGTCATTCTGAACCACATACAGGAAGCAGCGGCGGATGCTGCAGTGTTTCTAGCGATGGACGGTATTCGCATAAGCATGAACAGATTGCGCCAAAAGTTGTAACTGATGCAGATGCTGAACAGTATTACACATGCCCAATGCATCCAGAGATCAGGCAAAAAGGCCCTGGAAATTGTCCCATTTGTGGTATGGCCTTAGAACCCGAAGAGATATCGCTGACTGAAGTTGAAAACCCGGAACTTGCAGATTTTACGAAGCGATTAATTGTGAGCGCTATTCTGGGAATTCCTTTATTGCTCCTGGCAATGTCTGATTTAATTCCAGGGCAGCCTGTGCAGACGAATCTGCCTCATTGGTTATATGCGGGTATTCAGCTATTACTTGCGACCCCAGTCGTGCTGTGGGCGGGATTTCCTTTTTTTGAACGCGGGTGGGATTCGATTAAATCCAGAAATTTAAATATGTTTACATTGATTGCGATCGGAACTGGCGTTGCGTATGCGTTTAGTCTGGTAGTTACTTTATTTCCGGGATTGGTTCCGCACAGTTTATTGAGCCATGGCGGTCAGGTGCCACTTTATTTCGAAGCAGCAGCCATTATCACCGCTTTAGTTCTGCTTGGCCAGGTTTTAGAACTTAGAGCGCGCAGCCAGACAGGTAATGCTATTCGGGCACTCCTGGGCTTGGCGGCTAAAACGGCAAGACGAGTCAGCGCCGACGGTAAAGAAGAAGATGTCGGAATTGAAAATATACAACCAGGTGATTTATTACGTGTTCGCCCGGGTGAGAAAGTGCCGGTTGATGGAGTTGTTGTTGAAGGACGAAGTGTTATTGATGAATCAATGATTTCTGGAGAACCAATTCCAGTCGAGAAAGAAGTTGGTCATAATGTAACTGGAGCGACTGTGAATTCAACGGGCTCATTCGTGATGAAGGCGACTAAAGTAGGCTCTGATACATTGCTTTCGCAAATTGTAAAAATGGTTTCGCAGGCACAGCGCAGCCGCGCTCCGATTCAAAAACTTGCGGATACGGTTTCATCGTACTTCGTGCCCGCGGTCGTTTTGATTGCGATCATTACCGCAGTGGTTTGGTATTTAATAGGTCCTGAACCAAAGCTTACCCACTCGTTAATTAATTTTGTGGCGGTTCTAATTATTGCCTGTCCGTGTGCACTGGGGCTGGCAACACCAATGTCAATCATGGTGGGCACAGGTAAAGGCGCAACACATGGTGTACTTATTAAAAATGCAGAGGCTCTGGAGAGACTGGAAAAAATCACAACTCTGGTTGTTGATAAAACAGGAACTTTAACAATAGGCAAACCAAAGCTTTTTGAAGTTAGATCATTGCAAGGATTTAATGAAAATGAAGTTCTTGCAATTGCAGCTTCAATCGAAAAATCAAGTGAGCATCCTCTGGCCGAAGCTATCGTTTCAGGTGCAGAAGAGCGTGGGGTTGAACTCATGACTGTTGCTCAGTTTGACTCTGTAACCGGAATGGGTGTCAAAGGCACTGTCGGTGGCCGTAATATTTTAGTGGGAAATAAACGTTTACTGGAAGAAAATCGTGTAGCTGTAGATGAGCTCTCTCAGATGGCCAAAGATCTGCAGGTTAAAGGAAGCGGGGTTATGCTTGTGGCTATCGATGGCAAGCCAGCCGGAGTTATCGCCGTTAAAGATCCAATAAAAGAATCTTCAAAACCGGCAATTCAGTATTTTCATAATAAAGGCATCGAAGTTGTGATGTTGACAGGAGATAATCTGAATACTGCAAGCGTTGTTGCCCAGGAACTTGGTATTGATAAAGTAGAAGCGGATGTGTTGCCTCACCAAAAAGGTGAAATCATTCGTAAATTACAAAGCAGTGGCAAGCGTGTGGCTATGGCCGGTGACGGCATTAACGATGCTCCGGCATTGGCGCAGGCAGATATCGGTATCGCTATGGGAACCGGAACTGATGTGGCCATTGAAAGTGCCGGAGTCACGCTGGTTAAAGGTGACTTATCCGGAATTGTCAGAGCGCATAAGTTGAGTCAAGCGACAATGAAAAACATCAGACAGAATTTACTGTTTGCATTTGGTTATAACACACTAGGTGTACCGGTAGCTGCAGGTGTACTTTATCCTGCATTTGGGTTATTGCTAAGCCCGATGATTGCAAGTCTTGCGATGAGTTTAAGTTCTGTTTCAGTTATTGCAAATTCACTGAGATTAAGACATATCAATATTGATGACAATGCTCCACTCGACCGCCGTAAACGGTACATCGGTCCCTAGGTAATCAACACCTAGGGCTTTCATCTTTTCAAAAGTTTTTTTATCGTTCGCATTCCATGCGGTGACGGTTAGTCCAGCAGTGTGACATTTTTTTACCAAATCTGCATCAATCCAGTTTACACTGAGCGAGAGGCCATCGGCACCGGCGGCTTTGACTATTTCTACCGGGTTAACCGGTAAACCAAACAGCAGGCAGGCGGTTTTAATCTGTGGGTTTAGGTTTTTAAATTCTAAGAGCCAATTGTGATTAAAAGAAATCACCGTCACTTTATCTTTTGTAATATGTTTTTGAATTTCCTGGCCTAAGTTTTTAAAATCGCCGGCAGATTTAATTTCAATCTGCAGTTCAAATGCGCTGTCTTTAAAAAGAGAAAGCACATCGGTAAGTTTTGGCAGCGGATCGCCTTCTTTAGTGCGTACTAAAGAGAGCTCGCTCCAGGTTTTTTTAGCCAGTTCGCCGGACGACGTGGTCGTGCGTTCTAAGGTGTCATCGTGATGCACAACCCAAACACCATCAGCGCTTTGGTGAATATCAAATTCGACCGCAGTTACTTTGGATTCAAGTAATGCCATAAAAGACCGCAATGTGTTTTCGGGGGCGCGATCACGCGCTCCACGGTGCCCCATGAGTTTCATGTTATCAAGTATGCAAGTTCCAATTGTTCGGGTCAATGCGAAGTAAAAACTGATTGGCGCAGATAGTTTGCTGGCATGACTTTGGCTTGTTAATCAGGAATGAAGACGGGGTTATCTGAAAGCGAAGCTGCATTTCGTCTTAAGCAGTTCGGATTTAATGAAATTGAACAAGCCCAAAAGCGGTCATTTGTTCTTCTATTCTTAGAACAGTTTAAAAGCCCACTTGTTATTTTGCTTATTTTTGCCAGTGTTCTGTCTTTCGTTTTAGGTGAAGGTTTAGAATCCTTAGCAATCGTTGCCATTATTTTTGTGAATGCCGCAGTCGGCTTTATCCAGGAGTATCGGGCTGAAAATTCCATCGCGGCGCTCAAACAGATTACGGCACCAAAGGCAGTAGTGATACGCAACGGACAGCGGCGGGTAATTCCCTCGCGCGAAGTTGTTAAAGAGGATCTGGTGTTTCTGGAAGCCGGCGATTTAATAGCGGCTGATGGAAAAATTCTTGAGGCTGCAGAACTTCGCATTAATGAATCGCTGCTTACCGGTGAAAGTCTGCCGGTGGAAAAATCGCAAGATTCTGCAGTTAACAAAGTTTTTACGGGAACAACGGTGGTGCATGGTACAGGCCTTATCGAAGTGACAGAAACCGGAATGAAGACCGAACTTGGCCGCATCGCTCATCTTATTGCAACTGCTGAAGACAGTTTAACTCCGCTGCAGCTGCAGATTAAGCAGCTCGGAAGAATGCTGTTATATATTTGTCTGGTCGTCGTAGGCATCGTCATGTTAACCGGGCTATGGCAGGGCCGAAGTTGGGTTGATTTAGTGGTGTTTGCGGTTTCATTAGCGGTCGCGGCCGTGCCAGAGGGAATGCCCGCCATTGTGACTATGGCCCTGGCTTTGGGAGCAGGTCAATGTTGTTAACGCCGTTTTAGAGACGTTAAAGGAAGATTTTAAAAAAACAAACACCGAAGTTAAAGTGAATAATAAAGAAGATGTCGTGGGTCATTGGGATGCGCATCGACTCGAACAAGTCTTTGTAAATTTGCTGACTAACGCAAAAAAATACGCTCCGAAATCACCTATAGATATTAACATTTATAAACGTGATGGCAGAGCTGTGATAGAGGTGCAAGACTACGGGCCGGGTATCAGTAAAGAAGACCAAACAAGAATATTTGACCGCTTTGAAAGAGTGACCGAAAAAAGTTCAATCTCTGGCCTTGGCCTTGGGCTTTACATCGTGAGACAGATTGTTGATACCCATGCCGGTCGAATTTCGGTAGAGAGTGAACCCGGCTCAGGCAGTAAATTTTCGATTGAGCTGCCGCTATAATTTTTAGAATAAGGCTTATATCAAGGGGCCAGCACGTAATAAAAGTAAAAAACCCGCTTTTAGGCGGGTTTAATATTTCTCCAAGAGGCTCATTTCCCGAGAAACTTACTTCAGTCGCAACCGAAGTACTATTTTTTAAAAAATCAAATATTCGTCTTTGACGAAAGAAAAATTGGTAGTGAGAGGCGGACTTGAACCGCCGACCTACGGATTATGATTCCGTTGCTCTAACCAGCTGAGCTACCCCACCACCGTCAAAGATATTAAAAACGTGAACACTTGTTTTAAAGTTTCAGGGTCACTTAGTCAAAACTAATTTGCGGACCTGGCACGAAAGCGGGTCGGGCGCCGGAAATTCCTATTTTTTAGGCTCAGTTTGAACAAACAATGGTTTTAAGCGTACTTGATCATACCATTTTTTCAGGTTCGGTGTTTCAGCCAGCCAGTTTTCTGTGGCAAATCGGTAGTCTGCATAGCCAATCATCGAAACGATGCTGACTTCACCGATATAGAACTTATCTGTACCAAGCTTTGAAACCATGGATTCAAAGTACTTAAAACTTAACTGCATTTTCTCTTTTTGTTTGTGGTCAAACTCGGCACTCTGCAGGGCCACCGGGCGCAGGGATTCATAACGTCTTAAAACCGCAGCGTCCATACAGCCATCAGCGATCGCCTCGAACTTCTTCTGTAAAAAGTAAGCGTTTTCGTCTTGTGGGTAGATAGAGCCACTTACCGACTTAGCATCTAGGTATTCGCAGATCACCGGCGAATCCACCACCGCTTCGCCATTATCCAAAACCAGGGTAGGGATCTTGGCTAACGGGTTAGCTTTTTTAAACGCATCGGTTGGCTGAAAACTGCCAGAGGCCATTAGGTCGATAATTTCGATTTTATCAAAAAGGCCACAAATCAATGCAGTTGCCAGAACTTTGCGGGTGAACGGAGAAATATGTGAGTAGTAAAGTTTCATGATCGGTAAGCTATCACGCCAGGAACCCTGGCGGAAGCACTACCTACGCCAACTACCAGCCAGCAGGGGCTTTGCGTTTGCGTTTTTTAAGGTTAAACGGCTTAGCCATTTGAGGCGCCGAGTGATTTGCAGAAGAAGTATTTACTGTATTTTGAACTTCAGATTTAGTGTTTGAATTTTTCGTGGTGTTAACTTCCATTTTGCCTCCTTTCTTGTGTGTATTTCGACACACACTGAGTATACCAAGGGGCGCGGTTATAACCTAGGTCTAAGTGGAATAGCTCTGTGCTCCCAGACGTTTTGTGAATTGAAGCAAAGCGTCGCAATCGCCAGAGGCGAATAAAGCGGTGTTCAGATTACGCAGAGCATTCAACTCTTCATTTGACCCCGAACAGGTCGCTATGACTCGGTCCCAGATGCCTTTTGCCTCAGCAGCAAAGTGAATGTCGGTAATCGCTTTCAGTGTCTTAAACAAATGTAATGGGTGCGAGTTCATATCCGAAATCAGGTAAGAAAAATCTCCCGCAAATGGGGGAACCTTTGAAAGTTCGGGCCAACATCGGGCGGTGTAGGCGTTTGCTACAAATTTATAAAACCCCAGCTGACTGATAAAGTGTTCGGGCTGAGAGAAATAGTGCTCGGCATGGATGCAGTCGTGCAGCCAGAAGCTTAACGGGTCACGTTTTCCGAATTTTTGCTCCGGCCAGTTTTGGTAGTCGTTGGCAAAGGTGATAATCCGGCGTCCTTCGCACTGGATCTGCAAGAGTTCTGAAGGGCTAGGTTCGTAATCCAGGACTGTGATCGGATATTTTTTGGTAAAAATAAAATACATCGCCTTTTGTAAAACCTCAGGCAGTGGCTTTATTTTTACCGTTCGTAAAAACTCAGCAAATGTTATTTCGCGGGCGATTTTTTTCGGCCATGCGATGTTAAGTTCTTGCGTTAACTCATAAGGTAAAAAATGGCGAGTATTGGCAGAAAGATTTTGATGCAGATTAGTGCTGATTCCGCCAAACCAATCATCGGGCCTGCGCAACATACACAGAAGCGCTGCCCAAAGCATAACCTCGGATGTCTT
The DNA here is from genome assembly GCF_056175625.1 of Bdellovibrio sp. SBM16. Taxonomy (NCBI): domain Bacteria; kingdom Pseudomonadati; phylum Bdellovibrionota; class Bdellovibrionia; order Bdellovibrionales; family Pseudobdellovibrionaceae; genus Bdellovibrio; species Bdellovibrio sp. SBM16. The sequence goes on from NZ_JBJKJG010000001.1 coordinate 477,637, forward strand.
ATCCCAGTGCATTTTGGCTAATGCCGTATCAATGATCCTAAACGAATCTTGATATTGTGAGTAAAAAGACGGCGCGCAGAATAGGGGTTTGAATGAATCTCTCATTTTTCTAGTTGTCTTCTTTGTTTTAATTTTATGAAATGTAGCCAAGTTGAATTCAAACTTCAAGGAAGGGGTTGAAGGATGATGATGAGGGATCTATTTTTATCAGGGCTGTTATTTTTTGCCGTGCAAACACACGCCAAAGCTCTGCATACATCCGTAGCCAATTCATCGGCCTACGAAGAGCTGACACAAGCCTCTTCAGAAACTTTTAAATATAATCATTATTTCGTATTTTCCGCTGCGGTAGTTTCAATGCCAGAGAAGGTTAATTTGGCGGCATTCCGCCGTGTATCGGCCAATTTTCCGCAACCGGCGCGTGACTATGATCGCGACGATCAGTTCGGTGAATGGATCAAGCCGATTAAAACCTCATGCATGAACACGCGTGCACTTGTTTTACAGCGCGATTCTAAAGTGGCCGTTAAGCTAAACGATAACTGCACGGTGATCAGCGGTGACTGGTACGATCCGTACACCAATCAGAATTACAACGATGCCGATGATATTCAGATCGATCACGTGGTGGCATTAAAAAATGCTTACATGACCGGTGCCCATTCCTGGACAAATGCGAAACGCTGTTTATATGCAAACTTTTTAGGAAATGATTTTCACCTTTTAGCGGTAAATGGTCCTGAAAATATGCGTAAATCGGATAAATCTCCGCTTGAATGGACACCGCCTAATCGCGCTTTTGTCTGTGAGTATTTGCGTTACTGGTTACAGATCAAATTTGTGTGGCAATTAAATTTAACTCCGCGCGAAGTAAATGCGATTGAAAATGAAATTAAAGCCAACCAATGTTCTACTGACGATATGACGGTGTCTGCCCAGGAAATTAATGAGCAGCGCCAGTATATGGAAGTGAACAAGAATTTATGTCAATAGAAGTGCTATCTACGGTGTTTCTGGCTGCGGCATTAGTCCACAGCTTTGCAACACCGGTCTTTGCCAAATTAAGCAAACGTTATCCCGAAGGTTCAAGCCAAGAAGCCTTTTTTCATTTGTTAGCCGAAGTCGAAGTCGTGTTCGGTTTCTGGGCCGGGATTTTTCTTGTGTTCTGGGCAATACTTGAGGGCCCGGCAAAAGTGATTGCCTACCAACAATCATTAAATATGACAGAACCGTTGTTTGTGTTCTGTATTATGATTTTGGCATCAACCCGGCCAGTAGTTACAGTGGCGCGTAAGTTTTTACTCTCGATCGTTCACTTACTAGGTAAAATAGTTCCAGCCAACGAAAAAGTGATACAGGTGTTCGTGTTGTTAAGTTTTGGCCCGTTACTTGGGTCATTAATCACTGAGCCTGCGGCGATCACTATTATCGCGCTACTTTTGTACCGCATGCTGGATAAAGCCGACGAAAAACTGTTGTACGCGACACTGGCGCTGTTATTTGTAAACGTATCTATAGGTGGCGGTCTCACACATTTTGCCGCACCTCCGATTTTAATTGTGGCCCAAAAATTTGGCTGGGGTTTAAAAGATGTGTTCATCAACCTCGGTGAAGCGGTGATCTGTGCAGTTTTTACCAATGCCTTTTTATTCTGTTTGATCTTCAAAAAGAAAATCGTGGCCCAGATCAGTCGCCTGGAAGAAGAACATTATCCGATGCCGTGGTGGGTAGTTATTTCGCATCTTCTTTTAATGGTGTTAGTGGTGATGAGTTCGCATTATCAAATTGTATTTATGAGCTTATTTATGGCTTTTATCGGGCTTACGACAGTGACCAAGAAATACCAGGACGGTTTAAAATTTAAAGAAGCATTTTTAGTCGGCTTTTTCTTGGCGGGTTTAATTGTTTTCGGATCAATGCAAAAATGGTGGTTAACGCCGATTTTACAGGTGATCACCGATAAAACTTTATTCTTTGCCGCTACCGGGTTAACGGCGATCACGGATAATGCCGCCTTAACTTACTTGGGTTCGCAGGTCGAGACTTTATCTGAGGCCTCTAAGTGGGCGTTAGTGTCAGGTGCAATTACCGGTGGTGGTCTAACGATTTTAGCCAATGCACCAAATCCTGCGGGTTTTTCGATTTTAGCATCGCGTTTTCCGAATGCGAGTTTAAATGCCGGTAAACTTTTGCTGGCCTCCCTGATCCCAACCACGGTTGCGATTTTCTTTTTTATGATTCTGGGCAATTTCTAGATTATTTATTCGGGAACTTTAATTCAATTAGGGTTCCCGGAGTGGTCTTATCAATAAATTGAATTTCGCTTTTATGAAGCAGTGCAATTTTCTGCGCAATCGCAAGGCCTAAACCAAAGCCCTTGGTTTTACTTGAAGTATCAGCACGGCTAAAGCGGTTAAAAACCTGTGGTTTTAACTCGTCTGGGATCCCCTGGCCGAAATCTTCGATTGCAAGTCTGTTGTATGAGGGGTGCCATTCGAGTTTAACCAAAATTTGCTGACCCTCGGTTGAGTACTTAATTGCGTTTTCAATTAAGTTGGTTGCAAGATTAGAAAGTAAGTCGGCATCACCTAAAATCGGGGCCCGCAGCTCTTGGTTTAACAGATCAAAAGAAATCTGGATATTTTTGGTTTTTGCCAGGCGCTGTAGGCGTGCGATCACATCCAGTAAGGTTTCGTCTAAATAAATTTCTTCGGATTGCATGGCGCTTTCGCCGGCGTCAATGCGCGCAAGTAACAGCATGTCTTTTACAATCCGGGATAAATTATCTACCTCTTGCAGTAAACTTTTGTACACCAGCTGCTGCTGATCATCTTTGCTTGTGCGGGCGTTGGTTTCAATTTCGCCTTTTAAAATTGTGAGCGGCGTAAGTAACTGATGTGAGGCATCGGCAACGAAACGCTCCTGCGAAGTAAAGGCGCGCTCAATCCGCGCCAGCATGGCATTTAAGGTCTCGGCCAGTTTTCGGATTTCATCACGCGAAGTCGGTAGCGGGATACGCTCATGTAAATCTTCGGGGCGTAAGCGGTTGGTAAAGGATATCATTTCCTGCACCGGCTTAAGCGCCCGCGAAGCAAAGAATAAACCGGCAAAAATGGCGATCAATAACACCGCCGGAAAGCCAAACGTGATGATGTTTTTCATCTGGCGGGTCTGGGTTTCGTTATACACCCGCGGGGCTGCGATCTGTAAAAACAGGCGCGGGTTAGTTTCGCTATCGAGCGGAAAAGTGATCACACGGTAAGTAGAAGCCTCCGCGTTGGGGATCAGATCCGTATCGGCGATTGTGGTGTAGGCTGAATCAGCGCCACGTAAAATTTTTTTAACCTCGCTCTGAAATGGCGGAAGAAATAACCCAAATTCGCCGCTACGGCTTAAGATCTCGCCTGAGATATGGCGCACTAGAATAAGTGCTGTTCCCGACGGAAACGGAAAGATCTTACCTTCTTCCATGTATAACTGCGGTAACGTTAAATCAAAAGTCGGGTTAAATTCGATCGTCTGGGAGATGTCGACTGAGTAGTTGTAAAGAGCGATATCAAAGTCTTCTAAGAGTGATTCGTCCAGTTCGTAGTAAGCAAACAGCGAGAATAAAATCGTGGTTGTCCCGTAAATTAAAACAAAAAGTGCGGTTAAGCGAACACGTAAGCTAAGTCTTTTCATGGCTGTCTTTTAAGACGTAACCTACGCCGACCACGGTCTGGATCAGTTTTTTTGAAAATCCGGCATCGATTTTTTTTCGTAACAGATTGATGTAGACATCAATCACGTTGCTTTCAGAATCAAACGATATATCCCACACATGCTCGGCAATCGAAACACGGCCAAGCGGGCGTTCAGGGTTACGCATAAAGTACTCGAGCAGCGAAAATTCCTTGGCGGTCAGTGTGATTTCTTTGCCCTCGCGGGTGACGCGGCGGTGGATCAGGTCAACTTCTAGATCAGAGTATTTTAAAACCGAAGTTACACTTGAACCTGAAGAGTTGCGGCGAAGCAGGGCGCGCACGCGGGCCAATAATTCATCAAACGCAAACGGTTTGGTTAAATAGTCGTCGGCGCCGGCATCTAGCCCGTGCACTTTGTCTTTAGTTGTTGAAAGAGCCGTTAACATCAGAATCGGGCCCTGAAAACCATCGCGTCTGATATGACGGGCGGTATCCATTCCGTTTTGATCGGGAAGCATCACATCCAAGATAATCAGGTCGTATTCTGAACTTGCGATATAGCTTTCGCCGGCCGAGCCGGTTTCGGCGATATCGACTGAGTAGCCGACTTCGTTAAGCCCACGTTTTAGAAACTGGGCGGTTTTAGCTTGGTCTTCAATAACTAAAATGCGCATAGCGCTTACATATTTGCGCGTTTGTTAATTGTTGGCCAGAATAAAATAAGTACGGAAATACCTGTCAAAATAAAGGCGTAGATTGCATTACTTCCCAGGTGTTCGTTAAATAAAAAATAGGCAAATAAGCTGGCTAGAATCGGCTCGATCAGTTTGCCACAGGTCATTAAGCCCAGGTTCATGTGTTTAACCAGGTAAGTAAAACTCATATGGCCTAAAAAAGTCGGAAACGCGATCAAACCGATAACTGCCCACCACGAAACATCAGAAAAGCCGGTCAGCGGTGAGTTAGTGGACAGTACGGCGATGGCAAACATCGCCGCGCAGCTGCCATAGAGTACGACCGAAAAATCGCTGTTATGCATATGTAAACGGGCCTTTTTGCCGGAGAGCATATATAAAGCGTAAAACAGGGCGGAAACCAGGGCTGAAACATTGCCGATATGGTTTTCCGGGGTAAGTTTTAAGTTCTGTGCGACCAGCATAAAGATACCGATCAGTGCCAGCATATAGGAGAAGATCACCCGTGGTTTGATGTATTCTTTAAAGAACACCTGTCCGCCTAAGGTGGCCCACACCGGGTTGGTGGCAAAGAGGATCATGGTATTTGAGACCAGGGTGTGTTTGGAGGCAAACTTGTAGGTCCATAGGTGTAAGAAGAAAAACAGTCCGGAAAACAAAGCCCAGACAAAATTTCGGTCAAAATTAATCTTTTTTAATTTCTTAGTTACCACAAGATAGAGCAAAAGCAGGAGGGTTGCCCCGGTTAAACGGTAAAAACCCAAAGTGGCTGCAGGCATTTGATTAAGTTTTGCCCAATTTGGTGACGTTGAAAGTGAAACTAAGGCTAAAAAATAAAGGCTTATGTGCAGCATGTTAAATCTTTGAAATGTTTAGGAATTCGATCATGCTTTTTAGTGTAAACGAATTTTATTTTTTAACAAGAATTCTGCTAACACAGATTCAACTAAGAAATACAAAAACAACATTAACAGGAGACACCTATGAACAAAATCATGTTAGTAACTGCGGTTGCAGTTATTGGACTTGTTGGCTGTAACAAGCCAGATCTAAAATCTGACAAAGGTCAGGCGAGCTACGCTATCGGTCAACAGATCGGTCGTAACTTAAAAGCGCAAAACATCGAAATCGATGCAAAAACTTTAGCGGCATCTTTAACTGACGCTATGGCTGGCAAGTCTGAATTAAAAGAAGACGAGATCCAAAAAGCCATGATGAAGTTACAAGAAATGGCTATGAAAAAACAAACTGAAGAAGCAGATAAAAACAAAGCTAAATCAGCTGAGTTTTTAGAAAAAAACAAAACTGCTGAAGGTGTTAAAGTTACAGCTTCTGGTCTTCAATACATCGTTGTGTCTGAAGGTACTGGCGCTATGCCAACTAAAACTGACACTGTTAAATGTCACTACAAAGGTACTTTAATCACTGGCGAACAATTTGATTCTTCTTACGACCGTGGTCAACCAGCTGAATTTCCAGTTGGCGGTGTAATCCCAGGTTGGACAGAAGCATTACAAATGATGAAAGTTGGTTCTAAATACAAACTTTTCATTCCACCTGAGTTAGCTTACGGTGCTTCTGGTCGTCCAGGCATCCCACCAAATTCAGCTTTAGTATTCGAAGTTGAATTATTAGATATCGTTAAAGCAGCAGCTGCTCCAGCAGCTCCAGCTAAAAAAGGTAAAAAGTAGTCGCGAGATTACCATCCTGGCTGGCTTTTTGACGGCATCGTGCCGTCAGATCTACTGGAGAATCTGAGGTTCTTATGAGTTTTGATTTTAAAAAAGATCCTTTTTTGAATTTTCAAAGTTTATTTAAGGCGGCTCAGATCAAGGGGATACCTGAACACCAGGCGATGTCGATCGCCACGGTGAACGATAAGAATGAACCCACTGTACGAATCGTGTACTTTAAAGGAATGATTCGCGGTGGGTTTTCTTTTTATACCAATTATCTTGGCCGTAAAGGTCATGATCTTGAAAAGAATCCAAACATCTGTGCCAATTTCTACTGGCCGCATATAGATGAACAAATCCGAATTTCTGGAATCGTCGAAAAATTAACAGACAGTGAATCTGATCAATACTTTGCAACGCGACCGCGTTTAAGCCAATTAGGGGCGTGGGCGTCCCTGCAGTCAGAAGAATTGCAAAGCTTTGATCAGTTTCATAGCCGTATGGCCGAGATTGAAAAACAATTCGCAGGTCAAAAAGTACCGCGCCCGCCGCATTGGGGTGGCTATAGAATACTTCCGCGTGAGATCGAATTCTGGTTTGGTAAGACCGGCCGCTTGCATGAACGCTATGTTTATACGGCGACCAATGGCTTTGATAAGATCAACGATCCGCAAGATTATAAGTGGAAGACCTCTTTGAGATTTCCATGATTTTAGTTTCGGGTTTTAAACCATTCTTAAATGAAAAAATTAACCCCAGCGAGCTTTTGGTCGAGAAACTTAAAGTAAAATATCAAGACCTGATAACCGTGATTTTGCCGGTTGAATTCGAGCGCGCCTATCTGGAGTTGCAGAAACAGATTGATACTGTTCATCCGAAGTTTGTCATTATGTTCGGGCAGGCGGGCGGGAGACCGAATGTGTGTTTAGAAAAAATTGCGCTCAACTGGAATCAAACCAAAGCTTCTGACGAAAAAGGGTTTAACCCCGGAGTGGGTCGGATCGGTGATGGTGAGCTTGCGGTGATGTCGAATTTTCCGGTAGATGAATTAGCCGAGTTTCTAGCTGAGCGTAAGCTGCGTGTTGAAACTTCGTTTTCGGCAGGAGCCTTTGTCTGCAATAATTTGTACTTTAAAGTCTTAAAACATAATGCTTTGATTCCGGCGATCTTTGTCCATGTGCCATTTTTACCCGAGCAGGGTGAAGCTCATCATCCGAAAATGGATTTTGAACTGATGTTTACAACGGCCTGTGAGATTATCAACTTCGTGCGTACGCGGCTTTGATCGGCCGCTGCGCTAGAAGTCGCCTTCCTGGGGCGGCCTTGCTGACGGCATCGTGCCTTCAGACTTGATATTTTTTTTGCTCTTGATTTGGGTTTACAATTTTTTTTGAAGAGTTGTCATAAGCGGGTTTTGGCATTTAACGATTAGGTTGGGTGAAAGGTGTAAACCGAAATCAAGAGGGAAAAGCTAAGCGTGTAAATTTATGTGTAGCTAAAAATGCCTGACTTATTTTTAGTGTACGGCCTGAGGCGCGACTAAATAGAACTCGGGGATTTCAACGTTGAAGGGTTCGCCTTCATCCGACATAAACTGATAAGTGCCTTTCATGCTACCTGAACTTGTTGTCAGGGGGCAGGCACTTTCATATTCAAAAGTTTGATTGGGCATAATGCGCGGCTGTAAGCCTACAACACCCGGGCCACGCACATCTTCTTGGTGGCCTAAGCCATCTGTGATTGTCCAGTGACGCGATACGAGTTGTGCCGGCGAGTTTCCGATATTTTTGATTGTGACCTTGTAGGCAAATAAATGTAAGCGCTTGTCCGGCTGTGACTCATTTGGCACATAGACACTTAAAGCACTCACTTGAAAATTCGCATGCAGCGGTTGTTTCTTCAGGCTCACAAGATAATGCTGACACTAAATTTTTATGTTATCAAGAGCAAATACGATAGGGTAATGATCCGATGGCAGTGCCATTTTTTGTTCGAGAGTTTCCGGTTTTTTAATCGGGCTTCCGTACTCATCTTTAAAGTCACTTACTGCAACGCTTTGCAGATTTAATAGATGCTTAAATTTTTCGTCGATAAAGCAGTAATCGATTTGTCGTCCTTCCGAGCGAAGTCCGGAGCGTACCTGGTAAAAAGTGTAGCGATTGTCACTATTTACATTTGCGATCTCAAAAATATCTTTAAGCTGAGTTGTCTGATGGAGAGGCAGAAATTCCGGATCGGTATTTACGCTGCTGGCTGTGCCATTGAAGTCGCCAGCAAAAATAATTGGCGTCTCAGGAAACTGATTATTAAGCTCAGAATAAATTTCGAGGCAGGTTTTCAGCTCTGCGCCACGGCGTTCAGTGCCATTTGGATCAATGCGTTCGGGGTCCAGCGGCGATTTTAAATGTGTCAGTAAAACAATCAAAAACGGCTTTTCAAGTTCGCGTGTGAAGAGTCTCAGTTCGGCGCAATCGCGTGAAAATTTATGGCTGGTGATTTTTAACGGGTAGTTTTCGTTTTTAGACTTTACCTCATGCGGGTAAAGAAAATTCAAATCCCGGTTTTTATGGGTCAGAAGATCAAAATAAAAACTCTGGTTTTTTCTGATTAAAAAACCTACATCGATATTGCGGTCCGAGTTACCCTCGATCAGAATCGGTGAATACTCGCTGTTTAAAAATAGGGTGTTAAAGTTCTTCAGTGATTCCAGGCCGCCGACTTCACACAGCATAACGATATCCGAATTGGTGTCCTGAATGGTGCGCGCCAGGTGTTTTAATTTAAAAAGAGGCTTGTTCTCATAGATCGACGTCGACAGTTTTTGCCACTGGATTTCTTCCATCTTCTCGAAGTTTTTAGGCAAAGGCTGGTCAAACAGCAAAAACAGGTTTTCAGCGTTGAGCAGGCAGAATTTAAGGTTTACGGAATCAAACATCTCGTATTGATTTTAACAGACGAGCGAGTAAAGTGAAGGTCTATCGGAGAAAATATGAAAAAAACTGCTTCAAAAACCAAAAAATCGTTTAGCTCAATTCTAGAGCCGCACATTAACTTTCAAATTGTGACTAACTTTAACAAGTTGTCAGAGTGTGATGCGATTATCTATTACTTTGGCGCCAAAGAAGCGAAGAATAAAGTCAAAAACCTGGAAGCTCTGGTTGAAACCCACGCCCTTGATTTTCAGATCGAAGAATTAAAAAAATCTGACAAAAAAAACATCCATTTTATCGGCCGAAACGGTCCGGTTTGGATCATCTTTGAAGCTGCAGGTATGGCTTCTGACCATGACGGCCTGTTAAATGAATCGGCTTACGCGTTTGCGCGCGACCAGTTCGGCGCAGTTCTGGGGCAGATCAAAGCGTTAAAATTAAAGAGCGTATCAGTCTATTTTCAGGGCGCTGATAATACGGTGACTGAAGGTGCGGTCGTTGGTCTTGAGTTAGCCAGCTATAGCTTTTTAACCCATTTCAAAAATGCGGCTGAAAAAACCGAGGCTTTAAAGGTTCAGCTAAATATTAAAAACGAAAGCCTGCAAGCAGCCCTTAAAAAAGTGGTGGCGGTGCAGATTGCGCGCCATTTAACTAATCTACCGCCGAATGTTATCAATCCGGCAACTGTTGAGCAGCTGGCTTATGATCTGCCATTTTCAAAAAACACAGAAATCATCGTCTGGGATGAGAAAAAATGTGAAGCCGAAGGTATGGGGTTACTTTGTGCGACCGGAGCGGGTTCGCCAACAGCCCCGCGCATGATCCGTTTTAAATACCGCCCGAAAGCTAAAGCGAAAAACAAAAAACCGATCGCTTTTGTTGGTAAAGGGATCACCTTTGATACCGGAGGGCTTGATATCAAACCTTCAGGCGCCATGCGCTTAATGAAAAAAGATATGGGCGGAGCCGCATCAGTTCTGGCATTGGCTTTCTGGGCTGACAGCGCCGGCTATGACAGACCTTGTGATTTTTATTTAGCGTTAGCCGAAAACTCTGTAGATGGATTTTCTATGCGTCCGGGTGATGTGTACAAATCACGCGCCGGCTTTTTGGTAGAAATTGATAACACCGATGCCGAAGGCCGTTTAGTGTTATCAGATGTGATGGATGTTGCCGCAAAACAAACGGGCCATGACGAGCCAGAGTACCTGGTTGATATCGCAACTCTTACCGGAGCGATTAAAGTAGCTCTTGGCGGTGAAACTGCAGGTTTGTTTTCAAATGACGATAAAATGGCGCAAGGTTTTATGACAGCAGGCCAGCGTTCCGGTGAACCGAACTGGCGTATGCCGTTAAATCAAAGGCTCTGGGGTGATTTAAGTTCGCAGTTTGCGGATTTTAAAAACTCGGGCGGCGGTTTTGGTGGTGCCATCACAGCGGCTTTATTTTTACAGAAGTTTACTAATGGTAAAAAATGGGCGCATCTTGATGTGTACTCGTGGACTGATAAAGCAACCGGCGCCTTACATGCCGGTGCAGCTACCGGACAGCCGGTGCAGTCAGTTGTCGAGTGGCTTGAGTCGTTATCATAGTTGTTTTTTTGAATCTAAAAAAGCGCGCTATTTGCGCGCTTCGTGTTTGACCTGCTCCATATAGATTGACTGGACCGATTCGGGAACCAGTTTTTTCCAGCGGTTATCTTTCTTTTTAACCAGCTTTAAGATGTCATCTGAATGCACGAATTCCTGAATTTCATCACAGCCCGCGATATCCTGGATAAATTTATTTTCTACAAAGTGTGTATACAGGTTTTTGATATTCGGTTTCGGAAAGAAACTTTTTACCTGTAAACACATCATTTCGGTTTTGTGCGGGTAGATGTAAAGACGGGTTTTTTCGTCTACAAGTTTTCCCATGCCCTCTAAAATTCCGCCCGGCAAATCAAAGTAAAACTTCTCATCTAAAAGCTTTTCTAAGTTAGTAGCGCCGATCACGATTCCCAGTGGACGGTCTGACATTAAACGTAAGTGCTCTTTAAGTTTGTAAAACAAAGAAAAACTGCTTACCAGAACCGGCTTTTTAAGTGACGAAATCATTTTTACTTTAGTCAGGGCTTCGTCGACTGAAATTTTGGTATTTTTAATACGGTTATTCATCGTGAATTCAAAAATATTTACGATGTCACTGGCTTTCGTGCCGAATTCTTTAGAAAAGTGTTTCGTGCCTTTTTCCATAACATCAAGGTGGGTGTTGGTCACCGGGTTAAAAAAAGCACGTTGTACTAAAATATCCTTACCCCACAAAGCGTCCGAGGCGTTTTGCACTTTGCCCTCGGCATTGATAAAGATGGCTTCGCTGAAGCCCTGTTCTACCATCTGCAGGTTAACCGCTACTTCGTCAAATTTTTTAAACGCTTCGCCGCTGAAATGGATCGCATCACAGGCAATGGAGCCGGTTTTGATTTTATCAAATAAACTTTCAATAAATTCCTGCGGGTGCGCGGTTTTATAAAAAGACGAGTGCAGTAAGTTTACCCCTAAAACCGACAGCGTTTCCTGCTGTTGTAATCTGTGGCGGTCGAGCAGTCGCATATGTAAAACGACTTCTGAGGGCTGGGCACCCGGTTTGTGCTGGAACTTTAATCCCATCCAGCCGTGCGAGTTTTTTTTGCCTTCAGAGCTGGTAGCAACTGTATCAGCGAAAGCAAAAAATGCAGTGTTTTTTCCGCGTACCGAGCCTAAGCGCTCAACTAACTTATCGTATTCGCGGTCCAGCATTTTGCGCACGCGGGATTCGCACACGTATCTGCCGGATTTTTCTTTGCCGTAAATGATATCACTGAAAGTCATATCGTAAGCTGAGATTGTTAAGGCGATGGTCTGCGAGGCTTTGCCGGCCTGAAAAAACTGGCGCGCCACTTCCTGGCCGGCACCGATTTCGGCAAATGACCCGTAACGTGAATTATCCAAATTAATATCTAATGCTTTTTCAGTGATCGATTGTGTTCTTGGTGTGCTCACGTTATTGATTTTCCTGTTTTGTTGGAGGTTCGGTGTCGGTCTTAATCCAGCCGGTAAGAGCCAAGCTCATCGCTTTTTCGATTGGCATATCGACAGCTTCAACATCTGCTTTATTGACTAAAACCGTGTAGCCGCCAAGACCGTAACTCATCGGGATGTAAACGGCGATCCGGTCAGTCGGTAAAATCATTTTAAGTCCAAGGTCGTTAAACGATTCACGGGTTACAAGCCCCAGCACCGAGTGCGATCTGGTAAAATGCACCAGCACTACTTTCTGCATGGTTTGTTGTTCCTGGCCTTTGGCAAACAGGTGCATTAAATCGCGAAGCGGTGAGTAAACGATTTTGATCAACGGCACTTCCCGCAATTTTTCCTGAACGCGGCGAAAGAACGTAGCGGTGACAAAGTTATCAACTAAAAAACCTAAAAATAAAATCAGACCGATTGTGGCCATGAAGCCAAATCCCGGAATGTAGGTGCCGTCCGGTAAAATCTGGCGCAAATAATTTCCCAATAAATTTTCGATAAGGGCGATGCCTGAGGTGATCACATAGATCGACAAAGCTATAGGTAAAAACGCAACTAAACCACTAATAAATAATTTCTGCAATCGAGACATCTTACATCTATTTTATAAACAGTTCTCTAAATTGGACAATCACTTTGTTGTCTTAAAGTGAGACTTACGGGTGTTGGCCTTTAGAATAGGTGGCAACCAGACGATAATCTAAGTATGTCATTTAACTTTCTGGCACGTAGGCTTTTACTTGCTCTCGCATTCATTTTCTCTTCGCAGGTCGTTGGGGCTTCAGGTGTGGCCGTGTCCGGCGAGTACATTGTAAAATTTAAACCGCAAATAAACGCAGTTCGTTCGGCTGGTAAAGGTGGCGTAGCCGGTATGGCTGTGGCCAATAAACTTGCCGTTGATAGAGGCGTGCGTATTATGGCGGCCTTAAAGGGCGTAGCCGTGCAACGTAAGTTTGAAGCTGCTGGCATGATGCATATCAGTGATGTGACGTCGACTAACTTAAAAGCTCTGCAGGCCAATCCTGATGTGGAGTTTGTTGAGCCAAATTATATTCTAAGTTTAGATCCAAGTTATAAACAAAATGAAGGCGATGATTCGTTCACCCAGATGGGTGTAGCGGCAAGTTCAACTGACCGCTATTCCCAGTCGGGTGCGCCGGTACAGGTGAGTGAGTCGTGGGGGTTACAAAAATTACCGGCGTCGGCAACAAAAACTATTGTGGCCGTTATCGACACCGGCCTTGATATTAATCACGCTGTATTTAAAGATTCAGGCGCCATTTATCAGAACATGGCCGAAGTATTCGGTTCTGCCGGAGTTGATGACGACGGTAACGGTTATGTCGATGATATCAACGGCTGGAACTTTGTCGATAATTCACCGTACATGTACGACGATGCCGATCACGGAACACATGTGGCAGGTATTGTGTTAGGTGCCGGCCAGGATATTTTTGAAGAAGAAGTGCGCGAATCCAAAATCCGCATTATGCCGCTTAAATTTTTGGACGGAAACGGCTCAGGCACGACAGCAAGTGCGATCAATGCCATGTATTACGCCATCGCCAACGGGGCAAAAGTTATTAACAACTCTTGGGGTGGTCCTTCTTATTCGCGCTCGTTACATGATGCTTACGCCTATGCGTACACACAAAACGTAGTCATTGTCACCGCAGCCGGAAATTCGGGTTATAACTTAAATCAATACCCGATGTATCCGGCGGCGTTAGATACGCCCAATAATATCTCTGTCGGTTCTTCAACCGGCAGTGACCGCCGATCAGGTTTTTCAAATTACTCATCATCGTTAGTGCATGTGTTTGCACCGGGATCGTCTATCATGAGTACTGTTCCTGGAAGCCATTGTTCTAACCCGGCAAATATCAACTATTGCATTAATTCACTCAGTGGTACTTCGATGGCGGCTCCTTTTGTTGCCGGCCTTGCAGCCTTGGCCCTGCGTGAAGCTCCGCAGTTATCTGCGTATCAGATTCGCGGTGTAATTATGTCGGCAATTGATGTGTCGCCGTACTTAAATGGTTATTCGCAGACTGGCGGGCGCGTAAATGCACTTAAAGTCACGCAAATTGCACAGGCGCAGGTTTCTGCACAGGCCTGGTCGCCAAGTTATTCTCCGGTTTATAAATCTGAATTTTCATCAGCCGCTCCTGAATCAGGTGGTAAAGCCGGTGGCTGTGGTATGGTTAAAACGTTAGCTGAGGAATTGCAACAAGGACCACCTCCGGGCGGCAATGTTGGTCAGACGTTAGCGATTGTTTTTATGATCTGGTTACCGTTGGCTGTAGCCTATCGCTTGCGCCGCAGACATTTACAGCCGGCTAAGTCAATGCGCCAATACGAGCGTTTCAACGTGGCTAAAGAGGTCATGATCCAGATCGGCGACCAGGTCGTGAATGCGGCTTCGCAAACATTAGCGGTCGGCGGTTTGTCATTTAAATCCGAACAGCAGTTTGCTAAAGGTCAGAAAATCAAATTAAAAATTTCTGATGTGGTTGATGAGATCGAAGGCGAAATTGTCTGGTCAAGTGAACTTAACTCTTTCGGGGTGAAGTTTTTAAACATCACCGATAGTCTGAAATCACAAGTGCAGGGGCTTACGCAGGGTCTGGTGCCTACGTAAGCTTTACTTACAACAAATCTATAACTGACAAAACGGTAAGGCGTTAGTCCATTTTACAATGGATTGATACGATGTTTTTTTGCCGGCGCGTAACACCGACCAGTAGCGGGCTCCGCCTCTCCATCCGGCGCCGTATTTACTGGCGATCCGTCTGTCTTTTTTCATCCAGTGATTTAAAATACGGATGCCGCAGCTTAAATTTCTGGTCGGGCTGTGCATTTCAGCTGTTGATTTAAAGCCGCAGCGATAGCTATGCGAACTTTCAATCGAAATCTGCAGTAAGCCGCGGCTTATAATGTATTTACCGTTTTTGTCTCTGAATCCTTCGGTGTAAGCTTCTTTGGGATCAAAATTACTTTCAAATTTGGCCATCGAAGAAATAAAAAATGCCCAGAACTGTTTTCGTTTTGATTCGCTTAAATTCGCATAATTAGGACAGAAGATTTTTGCATCAGATGGATTAGCCGTAAGCAAGTCTGGCCCTAATTCAGGAAGTTGATCGTAGACATGTTCGCTCCATGAACGGTGATTAACTGATTTTTTCTCCCAGAGAGGGATCACTTCCCGCACAAAATCAGCGCTGTCATGATCATCAGGATCGATATTTTTATCTTCAGCTTTTTTCGCTGCCTGATCATCTTCTGCGGGCGCATCTTCCGTCGGTGCAGGAGTTTTTGCACTCCAGGTTCTTTGTTGTGGTGGATGATTTTGCTGACTTACATATTCAATATAATAAGGTCGCATAGCCATTGCATAAATATTCTCATGGCAAAAAATTGCTGCTGTAAATATCAGTGGTGTGAGCGCTTTTAAGTAATTTTTATCTTGTTTCGCCGCAATTTGTGGTTCCGGTAACATTTAAATCCCCCTAGTTGATTTAAAAAACTGTGTATCATTCCCTCAATACATACTGTTTAACTAAGCATGGACAATGCCAAAATGCCCCTATGCAGGGGGGCTGCATAAGGGCATCGTTTTAAGGATTGGTGTTATTTACAAAATGGAATTGCGTTTGTCGCTTTGACGATGTTTTTGTAGGAATTACTTTTGCCTGCGCGTAATACGGCCCAGTAGCGTGCGCCGCCTTTCCATTTAGATCCGACTTTGCTTGCAATGCGTGAATCAGTTTTCATCCATTTATTTAAAATTCTGATACCGCAACTTAAGTTTTTGGTCGGGTGGTGAATCTCTTGTGCGGTGGTAAACCCGCAGTAATAACCTTTACTGCTTTCAAAAGAAATTTGTAAGAGCCCACGGCTGATCACACGTTTACCGGTGTTGTCGGTGAAACTTTCTTTATAAGCGGTTTTGGGATCGAGCGCACTTTCATATCTGGCAATGGCTAGCGTAAACAAGGCCCAGAATTGTTTTTTGCGCGATTCATTCAAGGCGTTGTATTTCGGACAGAAGGTTTTATAGTCGACGGGTTGCACTGTTAACAGGTTAGTTCCCAGAATCGGAAGTTCGCCATAGATATGCTGCACCCACTGTTTGATTTCTGTGGCCTTGTTTTTGGCGACCGAGTCTGTGGCATACACGTCTTCGAGAAATTCGTTTAAGATCGCTTCATCCTCAGGAGTCATGTCGTTGGCCGCTGCGGGCTGAGTTAAAAAAATGGCTGTGGTGATGATGATGGCTGTTACAGCTGATAAGAAATTTTTGTTTTGCGTTGTCGCAAGGTGTGACTTACTTCGCATTGAACTCTCCTTAGTTTAGTGCTGTATCAATCCCTTGATACATGCCTTCAACGAAGCAGAATTAATGCCATTACAGCAGAATGCCTTTTAGAATTAAACTTGCTGCAGTAAAATAAATAATAACCCCGGTAACATCTACGATCGTCGCAACTGCCGGAGCAGAGGCTGACGCAGGGTCGAGTTTGAATTTTCGTAGCATAAACGGCAACATCGATCCCGAGATCGTGCCCCATAACACTACGCCGATAATTGATGCACCGACGGTGTAGGCAATATGTTTGTAGTGCGGACCGTACATTTGTTCTGCCCATGGCCATAGATACACGCGCAGTAACGCAATAGCCCCTAAGATTAATCCTAAACACAATCCTGTGCTTAGCTCGCGGATCAACACACGCCACCAGTCTTTTAAGCGGACTTCGCCTAAGGCCATCGCACGGATCACCAGGGTCGAAGCCTGTGAACCCGTATTACCACCTGAAGAAATAATTAACGGTAAAAACATTGATAATACAACGGCACGCTGAATTTCGTGTTCGTAATAACCAAGAGCCGTGGCGGTGAACATTTCACCGACCAAGAGAACAACCAGCCAGCCGGCGCGTTTTTTTAACATCTCGCCAAAACCGATTTGTAAATACGGTGCCTCTAAGCTTTCCATACCAGCGATCTTGTGAATATCTTCGGTGGCTTCTTCTTGCACCGCTTCGGCCACGTCATCGAAAGTAACGATACCGACCATTTTTTCATCGGTATCAACAACGGGCAAGGCCATTAAGTTATTTTTACTGAAGATCTGACCGATTTGCTCCTGGTCCATATCAACCGGTACGCGGATAATATCTGTATGCATGATTTCATCGACTTTTTTGTTCGGAGCCGATGCGAATAATTCTCGAAATGAGACAACGCCTAAAAGTTTCTGATCGGTCGTTAAGACATAAGCATAGTAAATCGTTTCAACCTGGGTTTTGGCCTGTAAACGGATGTAGCTGATCGCTTCATCAACGTTCATGGTCGGGCGTAAGCGAATAAAGCGCGAGGACATGATCCCCCCGGCGTTATCTTCCGCGTAAGCCAGTAACACGCCGACTTCACGTTTGGTCTGCGGGTCAAGCAGGCTTAACCACTCTTCGCGGTGTTCGGCATCTTCTTCCTGGATTAAATCGGCCACGTCATCGGGAGCAAGTAAGCGCACCCAAGAGCGTTTTTCCAGTGTCGAACATTCTTTGATAAGAGGATATTGATCCTGTGCCGTAAGAGACAAGAACAGCTCTTCTGCATCTGTGCGGGATAGGCGAAAAAACGCCTCGTGTGACTGGGCCGGTGGAAGCTGTGACCAATGCGTACGAAGATACTCAACACTGTTTTCATCAACAGCGTTTTGATCGCCTTCGTTTTCTGCTAATTCCGCTTCGGGAGTTAGTGGTTTTTCTTCTTCCGACATAGGTCGCCCAATCCAAGTTGTTTTTTTCGTGTCTTCGACACGACCAAGTCATTATCGCGTTGCTTCGAATGCGCGTAAAACTTCCGGCGTTGAACCTAACATTTTTACCTGTCCGTTTTCAAGCCATAAAATTCTATCGCAATCCAAAACTGTCTGCAGTCTATGTGCTATTCGGATTTGTGTTTTATCGGCTAAAGTCTTTTTCAGAGCTAATTCGATTAATTTTTCTGATTGGGGATCGATGTTGGCTGTGGCCTCATCGAAAATGAAAATCTCGGCATTTTGCAGAAGTCCGCGGGCTAGACTTAGGAGTTGTTTTTCACCCTGTGAAAGGTTTTGTCCTTTCTCTTCCAGCATAAAATTTAATTGAAACTGTAATCCGACGAGTTTGAGCGTTTCGGTTAAGCGTTCGTTTGAAAACTGGTTAAACAGGTCTAAATTGTCTTTGATGGTGCCTTTAATGAAAAACTGATCCTGCGAAATCAGCGAAAACTGCCCACGGTGTTCTTCGATATCTGTTTTATAGGCATTATCAATCAGGATCACCCCCTGATTGAACGGGTACAGGCGTAACAGAGCTGCAATCAAAGTTGATTTTCCGGCGCCGGTGCGGCCAATGATGCCCAGCTTTTCCGAGGGCTGAAGTTTGAAAGAAACATTTGATAGCGTTGGCTGGCTTTGGCCAGGATAAGTCAGCGACAGATTCTCGACACTTAACTTAAATTCTGCGGGGACTTTGACGGCGGAAGTCTCAGGCTGAGATTTTGCCTTTACCTTTTTCGGGTGATGGGTTTCAAAGTCCGCATGCGCAGGAAGCAGAGCCCCTTCTTCGATCGGATTTCTGATAAACTCATCCATACGTTCAACGCCGACTAAGGCCTCTTCAAACTGTGAATACCACTCGAAAAACATCTGCAGGGTGTTGGTGGCTAAGATAGTAAACCCTAAGATCACCGCCACCTGGCCGGCACCGAGTTTACCTTCTTGCACCAGATACATTCCCAACAGACCGTTAGCTAAAAACAGTAAGGTCGAAATAATATTTAACTCGGTCGAAAAGCGCATAATGCTTTTAATGATGTTAAATTTGCTCGCGATATACAGATCATCTAATTTTAAAAATCGGCTGATAAAGGTTTTAACTTTGGCATTCTGGCGAATAGATAGACTGCCTTGCACAGTTTCGGAAAAATGTGCAACTGACGGGCCGCGCAGGATGGAAACTTCGCGGCGATGGCCGCGCAGTCGCAATTGGTTACGTTTTAAGATCAGGTAAAATCCAAGCCCTGCCAACGCCAGATTGATCACAAAATAAGGGTGCGTCAGTAAAATCAAAAGCGAAATACCGATCAGGTCAAAAATAATCGATAAAAACTCGGCCAGTGGCCCTCCGAATAAACGAAAGACATTGCCGTAGTCACTCGAAAAACGGGTGGTGATCTTACCGACCGGGGTATGGTCAAAATAGGATAGCGGGTAGCGCGATACTCGGTAAGTCGTCTCATCGTAAATGCGCGAAACCGCCAGGGCTGAAAGGCGCGAAAAGACCGTGCGGTACAAAACCGTGAAGACCGATGAAACTGCAAGCACGAATAACAGAGTTGTTGTCAGATTAACCAAATCTTCGCGCACTATAACTGGATGTGAATCATAAAACTTTGCAATCAGTTGAGCATTCGATAAAAAGATTAAACGTCCGACAAATCCCAGTAAGACCACCGCGATAATGCGCACTAAAAAAGGGCGGTACGCCTGAAGAAGCGTATCAAAGATTGATTTTGAAAAAGCTTTCTTGGTTTTGCCGGCGGTCACTGCACATCTCCGGCGATAAATTTCTGGTACTTCGTGTGCGTAATAAATTCGGCATAGGCACCATCAAACTTGATCTCGCCCTGTTCAAGGTAAATGACGCGGTCACAGTGTTTTAAAAATTCATAACGTTGGGTGATCACCAGAAAGCTATGCCCGTCTTTACGTAGCGTAAAAAGCGCTTGGATTAATTTTTTCTCGGTACCGACATCAACGGCGCTGAACGGGTCGTCTAGTAAAAAAATCGGCTGCGGGTTATAAAAAAGCCGCGCTAAATTCAAACGCTGTTTCTGACCGCCGGAAATATTTAACCCCCGTTCGCCGATCACGGTTTTAAGTCCGTCCGCAATACGGTCACCGGTCATATCAAACTGTGCCTGGGTCAGGGCCTTGTGCGCCCGCACTGAAGTTTCTTGCTGCTGTCGTTCGTCTTCGTGATATTCGAGTACGATATTTTCATTTAATGTCGCACTTAAAATAAACGGCTCTTGCGGAAGATAATTATGCGCCAGCTTATCTAATCGTTTCGCCGTAAATGGGGTTTCTTTCATGATGGATTTTAACAGCACCGATTTACCAGAGCCGATTGGGCCGATAAGGGCCACGACTTCGTGCTTTTTAATCGACAGGTTTATATTTTTTAAAACGGGTTTATCCTGAATGATTAAATTCAATTGATTCACAACCAGGGTTTCATCATCTTTAAGCGGGATATTTGGGTTATCAATATGATAAGTGGCATTTTTTAAACTGAAAAATTCTCCGGTGCGGCGGATCGAGGTCCAGGCATCAAACATCATGGTGAAAAACCACGGTAGCTGGCGCAGCGGTTTAGCCAAAAACACGCCCATTACCCACATCACCGCAATCAGATCAATATGTCCGATAAGTTCGTTATGCAGGTAAGCGATAAAAAACAGTACAGCTAAATTTAGCCAGAAGGTCACGCTCGATGAAATCGAGTTCATGATCTGACCATTAGTCACCATCGCAATACGGTTATTGGTTTCTTCGACGCGTTTTTTTATGATCTTAGATTCAAAGCCCTGAACCCAGTTTAATGATTTTAAACTTTTAATGTTCTGGATCCACTCGTTAACCAGACCCATGCGCTGGCCGGCTAAAACTTTAAACTGATAGAAAAAACCAGACTGCCTGCGGGCCAGCAGCAGATTGATCACCACGATGGCAAGGATCAGTATCAGAGTTAAACTGTACGGAATGTGATACACCAGATTCAGAAAGATCGGCGCTAAGATCAGCGGAAAAGCTGTCGTCAGGGCGTAGGGGATTGTTTGCTCGAGCCACATTGTACAGCTTGGAATATCAGTGGTGTAAAGTGCGACCATCTCGCCGACGGTTTTATGACTGGTGGTTAACGGCTTTAAACGTAAGATATGGTGATAGAGTTTTTCGGCCAGTTCTTTTTGCGTGATTAAGGCTTCGCGCTGGCCTAAAAAGTTAGTCAGCTGCAGGAAGATAAATGAAACCAGCGCCAGCAGGGTACAGATCAACAGGGGTGAAGCTGTTAGTTGCGTCATAAAATCACGCTGATAATAAGGCACCGCTAAACCGGCCAAGGTGGCTAAAAAGGCCAGCACCATAATCCCGATTCGCACCGCCAGTCGGTCAAATAAGATAAAATAAACTACATCTTTTTGTGAGTTCAGATTTTTCATACGCGAAACCATCCGGCGATGGATCTGCGTGAACTCGCGCTTGGTTCAACTTCGTGCGGAATATCACTGCGAAAGACGATCATCTGGCCAAAGTTCGGCAGCAGTTCAAAAATTTTCTGTTCACCGTTAAAGCCAATCAGCTTTCCGCCTAAGTGTTCATTCCAGTCGTGGTTAAGGTAGATCACAAACGAAAAAAAACGCCTATTATGATCAGCGGTCTGGTCGATGTGTTTTTTATAAAAATGGCCTTTGGGATATAAAGCAAAATGGCATTCAAGATGAGTCAGGCCGATGCGGAAATAATTTTTTAACTGCATAAGCAGTTGTTCAAGGTTTTCAAGCAGCAGCTTTTCGGTGGGGCTTTGACTCTTTTCTAACCAGTAGGTGTAGTCGTTGCGAATGGTCTTGGCCTGATCAGTGCTCTGTGTGATGGTGGCTGATTTTAATAAGCCCTGTTGTTCAACGTCTTTTAAACGCGCAAGCAAATCGCTGCAGATATCGGGGGGGAGAGAAATTGTCCCCCAGCCTGCTTCATCAACTTTTTGCATTAATTGCTCAAGATCGTTTGTGCGGAACATTTTTTCACGCTAGCATAACTTTATGTCGAAGCCTAGTCGTTTGAAATGTCGCTCTGGAATTAACCGTCGTCAGTTTCTCACCACAGCATTGTGGGGATCGGCGGGGCTTTCATTATTGCCGCTTTTATCGTCTTGTTCGACATTGGATGAATATCTCATCGAAGACCAGTTTGATTTTGAGAATGAAGTCGTCATTATCGGCGGCGGTATTGCCGGCCTTTATGCTGCCTACGAACTTAAAAAAAATAAAATTCCATTTAAAATTTTCGAAGCGTCATCGCGTTTGGGCGGAAAAATCCAAACCATCGACAAAACAGAGTGGGGCGCTTTTGAATTCCGTAAAAATGACACGATCCTTACCGGCTTAACCAAAGAGCTCAATTTACAGCGTATGGATCTGGATGCCAAAACATGGACGCTAAAGCGCGGTGCTTCCGCCCTGGTTGAAGAACTGTCAGAGATTGTGCAGGGACTGATCCCGGAAAAGCAGATCCGTTTGCAGCATCAGCTGGTATCGGTGCGTAAACTGGGATCCCGTTATCAATTGATTTTTCAGACCGGTCAGCGTGAGAGAATGTACTTTGCGCGCAAAGTGATTCTGGCGCTGCCGCAGTCAGGTTTGATGAAACTGCGCCAGATCCAGGAGATCAAAGAGATTAAGCCGATCTTAAATCAATTGGCCCAAGCCCGGAACTGGGCCAATATCCGCGTGGTGGTGCCGGCTAAGCAGATCAGCGCTAACTTTAAAAAAGGGCTGCGCGTAAATACAGATCTGGTCGAACAGGTGTTTTATAAAATGACATCACAACAGACAGCCCAGATCGCTGCTCAACGCCGCGGCGAACAGGTGTTATTTACCTTTCGCATGGCTTTGGATCATCCGCTGCGTCCGATTCAGCATTTAGAAGGCTATATGCAAAAGGTAACTTCTGCAGATTTTGCGTTAAATGCCGATAACACCAAAGACTGGGGAATGGATGCCCTGGATTCACGTTCGTTGCAGGAAATTGATGTGCGTTCGATTGCCGTTCCTTCGGGTAAATTACGTATCGTCTGCGAGTCGTTTGTACCGGTGACAGAAATGCCGATGTCTTTGGCAAATAAGTCATCAATCGAGAACCTATTGCATCTGGTGGATCAAGAAGTGCAGTTTTTTAAATTGGATATATAGCCAAGATAGACTATATCTAGCTCCATGGCGGCAAAGAAAAAAACTGTTAAATCAGCAAAATCCAGAAAACAATCTCATGCTCATAAGGTCTTAGAAAACGTATTGGCTTCTCCAACGGTTGAAACCAATATGACCACGGATCAAAAAATCGAAGAAATTAAATTCCATTTTTCGCAGATCATGAATGTGCTTGGTCTTGATCTTAATGACGACAGTCTGCAGGATACGCCAAAACGCCTGGCAAAAATGTACGTTAATGAAATCTTTGCCGGCCTGCATGTTGAAAACTTTCCTTCGATGACCGTGATCGAAAATAAAATGAAGTATGATCAGATGGTGTGTGTACAAAACATCGAAGTGATGTCGATGTGTGAACACCATTTTCAGCCGATTGATGGTTTTGCCACGGTGGCTTATATCCCGAAAAAGAAAGTGATCGGTTTATCAAAAATTAACCGGATTGTTGAATTTTTCTCGCGTCGCCCGCAGGTACAAGAGCGTCTGACCAAACAGATTGCTGACTGCTTACAGTATATCTTAGAAACTGAAGACATCGCAGTGCATATCAATGCAAGACATTACTGCGTGATTGCCCGCGGTATCCGTGATTCGCACAGCTCGACTACGACCGCTGATTTACGCGGTGAATTTAAAGTCAGCGGCGATACGCGCTCTGAGTTTCTGAAGCAGTGCCGTAACCAAATTTAATTCAATAACGACTGGCATAAGTCGATCTGCGTCTCTCAAATTTTGTGCTCGAATAATCGTGTACATAAAAAGGAGAACGTAATGGCAAAAAAAATCCCAGAAGGTTACAATTCTGTAACCCCTTACTTGGTAGTTAATGATGCCCCCACAGCGATTGAGTTTTATAAACGCGCTTTCGGTGCTGAAGAATTGTTTCGTCTGGACGGCCCGGACGGCAAAGTAATGCATGCTGAAATTAAAATCGGAAATTCAGTTTTAATGCTGACCTCAGAAATGGAGTCAGAAAAACCGGGCATGAAATGGCAGGGGCCGATGGCCTTAAAAGGCACGCCGGTCTCATTTATGCTTTATGTTGAAGATGTTGATGCTGCCGCCAAAAAAGCCAGTGAAGCGGGGATGCAAACACTGATGCCGGTTGAAAACCAGTTTTACGGCGACCGCAGCGGAACTTTTAAAGATCCGTTTGGCCATATCTGGACACTGGCAACGCACATCGAAGATGTGCCGATGGAATTAATGAAACAAAAAATGAACGAAATGTACTCCAAGGGCGCTAAACCTTAGCGGAAATTTTGTTTTTTACCCACACCTCATTGCTTGGGGTGTGGGTTTTTGAGCTGCGCACAAAGATGCGAAGCTCGCCCAGGACTATAAAGTTTTTTCTAATAATTCGCGCGCGTTCTTCGATAAGCCATCAGTTGCAAGAATTCTCTGAATTTCAGTTTGTGCTAAAGCCTTAAGTTCTGCCGGTAATTTTTTGGTAAAAGCAAAAGCCTGAGCCATTCGGGCTGCGACCTGCGGGTTTAACTTATCAATTCGGATCAGTTCATCGGCAAACCATTTATACGTCTCAAACTTGTCAGTGTGGAAATTTAAATAATTGCCGCCGAAAGCCCCATGCAGGCTGTAGATGTTATTCGGGTTAGTCGCATCATAGCCTTTAGCAACTGTTGCGGCCTGAATACGTTCAAACGTTAACGGCGAAGAGCTTGATGCCTGCACCGATAACCATTTATTAAAGACCACGCTGTCGGTGTGCCAAGCAGCATGAAAGTCTTTAAGCGCTGATTCGGTGGCCGCCGTCTGTACTTCGCATAAAATACTTAAAGCTGAAATTTTATCGGTCATGTTTTTGGCCTTGTTGTACTGGGTTTCGGCCAGCGTAATCCATTCTGATTTTTCAGTCGCAATACCAAAACCTAAGACTTTATTTTTTAAAGCGCGGTCGCCAATCGTGTTTTTATCGTTATGTTTATTATAGGTTGCCATCAGGTCGCTGTGAAAGGTGTTGGCAAAAGCTTTTCTGATCGCCAGTTTGGCCTGAAAGAACGCCTGCGGGTCTAGTAGTGCTTGCTCTTGCGCCAACTGTGAATCGGATGGCATTGATAAGATCAGGGCTTTAAACTGCGGATCAATTGCCTGGTCGTTTAATACGTATCCCAAGGCATTAATGATCTCAGCCTGAGGGACCAGATCTTTTTTAGCCTGAAAGTCAGCGATTAAACGCTGAGTTTCATCGAACAACATTTTGCTGCACGATTCGCGGCGGTTAAAGGCATCGGTATCAAATTTAATTAAATGTAAAAGGTCTGCATTGGAACGGCTCCATCTTAATTTAACCGGTGCAGAGAATTCACGGTTCAGTGAAACTACCGGACGTGTTGTTAAGCCGTTGAAGGTCCACGTCTGTGATTTTTCTTTCAGGTGCAGCACTTGGTTGTGCGCCGATATTTCTTTGCCTTCAGCATCGATTAAGCCAAACGCCAGCGGGATATGAAAAGGCAATTTGGTTTTGCCGTCCTGTTTTTCAGCTACGGTTAATTCGCAATCCTGACTTAACGTTAAAGTTAAAGTGCCGCTAGCCGGGTCATATTTTTCGTTAACGCTCACGTGCGGGGTGCCGGCCTGCGAGTACCACAGTTTAAACTGCGTAAAATCAGCCTTGTTCGGCGCTGCGATCGCATCGGCAAAATCAATGATCGTAACCGCTTGGCCATCGTGACGTTTAAAGTATTCATCCATCCCTTTTCTGAAGCCGTCACGGCCAACAATTGTCTGCATCATGCGGATGACTTCGGCGCCTTTTTCGTAAATGGTTGCGGTGTAGAAGTTATCAACGGCTAAACATGATTCAGGGCGCACCGGGTGCGCATTAGGGCCGGCATCTTCAGAAAACTGGCGGGTGCGAAGTGAATCAACGTCTTTAATTCTTTGCACCGGGCGTGAGTTCATATCTGCCGAAAATTCCTGGTCGCGGAAAACAGTTAAGCCTTCTTTTAGCGATAGTTCAAACCAGTTACGGCAAGTGACACGGTTACCGGTCCAGTTATGGAAGTATTCATGGCCGACAACTGATTCAATTAATTCAAAGTCTGTATCGGTTGCTGATTTTTCGTCAGCTAAGACTAAACGTGAATTAAACACGTTTAAGCCTTTGTTCTCCATGGCGCCCATATTAAAATCATCGATTGAGACGATCATGTACTGGTTTAAGTCGTACTCTAAGCCCCAGCGCTCTTCATCCCATTGCATCGATTTTTGTAATGACACCATGGCATGTTTGCAGCGCTCTTGTTTTCCGTGTGGGGCATACACTTCCAGTTTAACGGTTTTGCCGGATTTGGTTTTAAACGTGTCAGTGATCACGCCCATATCGCCGGCAACCAGCGCAAATAGATAACTAGGTTTTTTAAATGGGTCTTTCCACATCGCATGGTGACGGCCGTTACCCAGTGATTTTTTGCTGATACAATCGCCGTTCGATAAAAGGTGCGGGTATTTTTTTTCGTCAGCTTCGATTTCAACCGTGTAGCTGGTCATCACATCCGGACGGTCAAGAAAGTAAGTGATTTTTCTAAAACTTTCGGCTTCGCACTGGGTGCAGAAAATACCGCCGGATAAGTATAAGCCTTCGCAGGATTTATTGGCTTCAGGATTAATTTCAACTTCTGATTGCAGCAAAAACTCAGCCGGTACATCTTTGATGGTGAGAGTTTCGCCTTCAATCTGAAAACGCGAAGCCGGCAGTTTTTCGCCGTTGATCGCCAGACTTAAAAGTTTAACGTGTTCGCCACCGGCCAGAACCAGGTCTTTGGCTTGACTGACGCGCACGAAATTAATCTTAGCGGTCACGATGGTTTTGGTTTCATGTAAATTAAAATAAAGATGAGTATCTTTGATGGTAAATTCCGGGGCTTTGTAGTCGGTTAGATAAATACGGGTCGGCGAGTTAGAGTGCTGATCTTGTTTCATAAATGTTACCTCTTGCGTGTCTAGAATACGCCCAGTAAAGTAACCCTATCGTAGGATTTTCTCAAGAGTGGAGCTATGGCTATAGGGCAAATTTTATTTTCGAATAGACATTTTCAATGGACCGACGTCGCCTCGCCAGGGGGCGAGCAGTTTCACGCGCTGGCAAGCGATTTAGACCTGCCTCAGGCTATCATCGAAAATTGTTTAAACCCGGATTACCTTCCGCACGTTGAAAACTATGGGTCGACTCGCTTTGTTATTATGCGGCTGCCAGAGCCGAATTCCAATGTTAAGGCCGATTCTGTGCAGGAGTTGACTACTAAAGTGGCGCTTTTTATCACCGCTGACAAGGTCTATACGGTTCACCGTATTGCCCATTTAGCGTGTCTATCTCGCATTGCGACCACCTTAAATGAAGTTCAGCGTATGGGGCAGGCTGAAAGCATGGGGTTAAATAATCTCTTAGGGCTGCTCTTTGAAGAAATGGCCGATGGTTTTGAGCAGCCGTTAAATCAGCTGGAAGCCAGCATGGAAAAATTTGAAGAAAACATCTTCAACCACAAACGTTCTAAAGCGCTGTTGCAAGAAGGTTACTACATTAAACGCAAAGCTTCGGCGTACCGTAAAGTTTTAAAGTACTCGATCGATATTTTAACTAAACTCGCGGCCAAACAAGAACTGTGGCAGGATAGCCGCGATAAATTAGAGCGCAATTTGTTCTACGCAGATGACGTGTTTGAAAACACGCAGGGTTTATTGAGTTTACATTTATCAATTGCTTCACAGCGCACCAACGAAGCATCGTTTCGCACCAATGAAATTATGCGTGTCTTAACGGTTTTAACTATTTTTTTCTTGCCGTTAAATTTTATTGCCGGCGTTTTTGGAATGAACTTTGCCCATATCCCCGGACTGCAAACTGAGTGGGGATTCTGGGTTTCTATCGGCATTATGGTTTGTATATCAATTGCCCTCTTTGGTTATATCGCCGTTAAAGGCTGGTTAGGCCCAGTAGATACGAATATAAATTACCGTAAGTAATTAGAACTTAATATCCTGTTCAAGCTGTGTTTTGTTGTCGATGTCGACGATTTTTGCCGATAGGGTGCGTTTGCTCCAGTCGATCAAAAGCGTGCCGAAGTTGGTTTTTAAAAAGCTCGGTGCGGTGTATGATTTGTCGATTTCCGGAGTTGAATTGCGTGACGGTTTATTCAGTGAGCTCGCAGTCACTTCATAGATTGTACCCAGGCCCTTGACCTCTTCTTTGGCAATCGAAGCCAGGTGGCGGTCGCCTGACAGAATCACCGTGTTTTTTGCTTTACGTTTTTTTAGTAAGTTAAAAAATCTCTCACGCTCTTTTGGAAAGTTACCCCATTTTTCAAAGTAGTGATCATTCGGGATCAGCTGAATCGATGATACGATTAAACGCAAGTTGGCAGGTTTTGCCAGTTCCTGATCTAACCATTTCCATTGTTCATCAGATAGGATGCGCGCTTTCGGGTCTTCGCTGGGTAAAAAAATCTTTGGCGGTTGTTCGGTGTTGGTCTCCGGATTGTAGTTCGGGTTTTTGACCAGTGGTGAGCGATCCCAGCGGGTATCCAGCAGAATGATCTGCACTTTGCGTTTATTACTGCCGATCATACGGCTGTGGTAAATGCCCTGCTGATCCTTCGGCATCGTAAATTTTAAATAGCTCCAGTAATTTAAAAACACTCTGCGGGCTTCATCTTTTTCCGGGTTGTCGCCGCCGCCGTCGTTTTGCCCGTAGTCATGGTCATCCCACATCGCTAAAAACGGGATCGCTTCACGCAATTCTTTATATTCGGCAATCTGGTTCATTTTGATGTACTGGTCGACGATCGGTTTATCATCTTTTTTCGAAGCATAAACATTGTCGCCCATCATAATAAATAACTGAGGGTTAGCCTGTTTGATGGTTTTCCAGATCGGTTGCGGTTGGTTCTGATCCGAACATGAACCAAGACCGATTAAAGTAAGTTCTTTACTGGTGTCCAGACTGCGGTAAGGAATATTTAACAGTGCCTCTTTTGAGCTATCCACCATCGGGCGGTTTTTAGCTTTGTTGTTGTTAGTGCTGTTGCTGTTAAGGATGGAAGTGCCAGCACAGCCGGCGATTAAAGTTGATGTGATTAGCGCTGAAATCAAAGTGTGTTTTTTCATGCGTCAATCATATCGAAATTAGCCTAAAAGGGAATTCGCTTAAAGCGCCAACGCTGGGCCAAGGTCTAGTTTGGATTTGTTCTTAGGCAGCCGATAAAGAAGCTATGGAAATACATAACGAAGGCCCAAAAAGAAAATATCCCCGAACCCATTTTAAAAAGCCGGTGGCATTTACCTGTAAAGGGTATTCAGAAGTCACGAGCGGAGTTGAGATCGGTGAAGGCGGTATTTCACTTCAGACTGAAATGACCCTGGATCTAAACAGTGCGATTGTTGTGAATTTCTATATCCCGAACGGGGGATTCTTTTGCTTAAGAGCGATCGTGCGTAACACCGTCGACGGGCAGGCTACAAAACCAGGTCACACCGTTTACGGCTTAAGCTTTACCGATGTGAGTTTGTCGTTAAAACGACAAATCCGAGCCTATGTAGCTCGGACCAGTCATGAACAAGAAAAGTTCAAAGTTTTAATCTAAACCCTTAAGGTTCAAATAGCTATGGGGATTAGCCAGCCAGGGGCTTAAGCTAATTACTTGCCCGCAGCTTTTTGAACTTGAGAAGTTAAGCGACCAACTTTACGAGAAGCTGTAGCTTTAGTGAAAACACCTTTTTGAGCTGCTTTCATGATTTTAGAAACATATGCAGATAATAAAGTTTGCGCAGCTTTTACGTCTTTATTTTTTAAAGCTGATGCTAATGCTTTTTCAGCTGTACGAACTACAGATTTACGAGCTGTATTGATAGCGTTTTTCTTAACGGCTTGACGAGCTCTTTTAGCTGCTGACTTATGTTGTGCCAAGGTATAACCTCCAAGTAATATGTCTGACATTTCAGAACGAACACAAATAGCTAACACACCAGATCAGTCGAAGCAAGCAGGTATTCTAAAAAATGCTCTTAAAATGGCCTTCGGGACCATGACTAGCCGGGCATTAGGGTTAGTTCGTGAAAGTCTGCTGGCGGCGCTATTTGATAAGCAAATTACCGATGCCTGGGCGGCAGCGTTTCGTATTCCTAATATGTTTCGCCGCTTGTTAGGTGAAGGTTCGTTATCGGTCAGTTTTATCCCAATTTTTGTTGAGGCTCACCATGAGGGTCGCGAAAGAGCCCAAAATCTGGTCAATTCCTTCTACACGCTGCTGCTCTTAGTGCTTTCGGTCATCACCGTAGCTGGCGTTGTCTACCCGGATCCTTTGTTAAACCTGGTGTTAGACCCTGACTATATCGCCAATACCGAAAAGTTCCTGATCACCAAACAGATGGCGCAGATCATGTTCGGGTTTGTGTTTTTTATTTCAAGTTTTGCGTTTTTTATGGGGATATTAAATGCGCTGGGTGAATTTTTCTGGCCGGCGCTGGCGCCGACGTTCTGGAATATTGCCATGGTGGTTTCCACGTTGTGGCCACAGTCCTGGTTATCTGAAGCGGCCAGAAAAAACGGGTCGCAACTGGCGTGGGGTGTATTGATCGGCGGTATTTTGCAGGCCGCAGTTCTTATCCCGGCGCTTCGTAAAGCGGGATTTTTACCTAAGCTTTCTTTTGATTTTAAAAACCGCGATGTGCTTAAAGTGTTTCGCAATATGGGGCCGGGGTTAATTGGGCTTGGTTTGTTGCAGTTTACAACCATCGTGAACCTGCGTTTTGCTTCCAGTTTACAAGAGGGAACAATTTCTTATATCAACTATGTTGATCGTTTGATCGAATTGCCATTGTCATTAATTTCAGTGAGTCTCGGTACGGCATTGCTTCCGGTGTTATCAAAGTTCTGGGTGCAGAATAAAAAGCAGGAAATGGCTGAGCAGACCAGACATTATTTGGAATTAAATTTATTCGTTTCAATCGCTGCGGCCTGCGGCTTATTTGTATTGGCTGAACCGATCATGGATTTATTATTTGGTCGCGGACGTTTTACCGCCGGTGATGTGCAGACGGCGAGTCTGATTTTAAAAACCTATTGCTGGATTATGGTGTTTTCAAGCGGGGTGCGTGTGTTAACACCGGCTTACTATGCGATTAAAAACACCTGGTTTCCGGCTATGTTATCTGCTGGTTGTTTAGTGATTCACATTTTTCTGGCGCCGGTATTGATGGCTAAGTGGGGCGTGCAGGGGTTAATGGTTTCTACGATAACCTCAGCGGCTGTGAATTTAACCATGTTATTATTTTTCTACCGCTTTTTAATCTTTGATTTTCCGTACTTAAAATTTCTGGCAAGCCTGGTTAAATTTGCCTTTGTCGGTGTAGCGGTTATTTTTGTGGCGCAGGTGTATTTTATATTCAAGCCGCATATGCCGAGCTATCTGGCGCTGGCACTGACCATCGCGCTGGTTATTGCCGGATTTTTTGCCGTGGCGATGCAAATTTTTCCTGCGGAATTCGGGCGTCTGGCTAAAAAAGTCATGGGCCGTATCAGCCGTAAGTAATTCATGGACACCTTAAAAGGCCAGTGTTAGGTCATTGGCTATGAAGCATTTTGCGATCGTCTTATTATTTTCACTATCAGTTAAGGCCCGCGTAACAGTGGCCTTTATCGAAATGCGTAATTGGCACGGGCAAGTCATTCAGCTTGAACCGGGTGGACGTTTTGCCCACTCAGCGATTTCATATAAAGGACTTTGGCTGCAGGCACATCCGGTTCGTGGTGTTGAGTTGGTGTCGATCGAACAAATCCGTAAAATGGGTGAGATCAAAGAATTTGTTGATGTGCCAAATCTTGAAGAACTTGATGACGATAAAGTAAGTTCTCTTTTAGGTAAGCCATTTGATCATGGTTATATCTGGGACGACGAGAAAATCTATTGCTCTGAATTAATCGCTAAACTTCTGGATTTGCCGACGAAGCCAATGGTGTTTTCTGATTCCTGGCCTAAGTCATACCAGGATTTAAATGGTCTGCCGGGTCTTTCTCCGGACGGTGTTTACCAACAGCTCAAGCAGCAAAAGGCGCAGTCTGAGCAATAGATTTTTCTTTGCAAATAACGGCTGCATGCTATGCTTTAACTATGAAACTAAGTATTGCAGCCTTGATTGTTTTTTTCTCGTTAACTTCTTATTCTGACCAGTGCACCCATACGGCGACCGCATTTAACTGTGTTAAATACCTTAAAAATTACGATGCCGACACGATCACGTTTCACATCCCGAATGTGCACCCGCTGATCGGGGAGAAGATCAGTGTGCGGGTTAAGCATATCGACTCGCCCGAGATCAAAGGAAAACAGCCGTGCGAAAAAGATGTGGCCCGCACGTCAAAGCGTTTAATCGAGAACATGCTAAAAAATGCCAAGCGTATTGATCTGGTAAATATCGAGCGCGATAAATATTTTCGTATCTTGGCCGATGTGAAAGTAGACGGTAAAGACATTGCCGAGACTTTGATTAAGAATAATTTAGCCTATGCCTACGAAGGGGCGACCAAAGAAAAAATCAACTGGTGTAAGCGCGGCGTTGCTTCACAAAAATAAAAAAAGCCGCGGCAGACGCGGCTTTTATAGTTGGGTACGGCCTACCGATTACTTGTTTTCTTTTAAGCCTTGGTAGGTTTCGGAAATTTTTTCCTGCTTATCGACTTCAGCTGACCACTTTTTGGCTTCGCCTTCGTAAGATTTCTTTTTGCTGTTCCAGGCTACTTCCTGAGAAGCTAAACCGCGTAAAGCTTCGATGGCCTTGCTTTCCTGCGCACGTAATTCTGATTCACGGCTTTTCCATGATTTTTTCTCGTCAGCCACCATTTCCATCTGTTTTTTGTAGTCAGCAATCAGCTGCTCGCGTTTTTTCTGGTTGTCAGTGATTTTAGTCGTTAATGCTAAAAGCTCTTTTAACTGCTTTTCTTCTTCAGCACGTTTTTGCTCTTCGGCTGCGATTAAAGCCAGTAGTTCTTTTTCTTGCAGAACCACTTTTTTAAGAGCTTCGTTGTTGTTTAAAATTTCAGTATTTACTGTATCTTTTTGTTTTTGTGCCTGACCTTTGGCTTTACCGATTTCGGTCATATTGCCGTTGATAATGCTTAGGTTTTTTTCGTAATCAACTTTGTTGGCCTTAGCGGTTTCAACATTGATTTTGATTTTATCAAGACCTTGCTGGGCCGTGTACGGATCAGCCAATGTCTGTAAAGAGGCCAGGGTAATTAAAGCTGCGATCAATTTGTTTTTATTCTGTTTCATAAGTTATTCCTTTATTAAAAAATTAAATTAATTAGCCGTCGCTGTCTTTGCCGGCATCTGTTGAAGCATTTTCAGAGCTCGGGGTGCGCTCTTCATCCTGTGGACAGACGTTTTTTAATGATGAGCGGTAATGGCCGATCTCGTCATCCCAGACTTCACCTTTAAATTTCCAGGCATAGTTATCCTTATCGTCCGGTGTTAAAGAAGCTGGCGCTTTATCGCCTGGTTTAACTTCGCCACCGGCCATTTGGTAACGGATATGTTCACCGGCACCAGAATAAATTTCATAACTTAATACTTCCTGCTGGTCGATCAAACGGTCAAGCGAAGCAACCAGTTCGCCAAAGCGTACTTGTAAGTTTTTGCCGGCTTTTTCACGCAGAACGTTTTCTTCTTTAACCAAACGGTTTAAAGCAGCTTCACGCATTTTTTTGATACCGTTTCTTGCGCGTGAATAGATTAAGTGCTCAACGCCGCGGGAAAGATACTTTTTCTCTAATTTACGAAGACTATCGCCTTTTTTACCGTCACGTTGCGCCTGGGTAAATTCGTTCTTTGCTTTTAACATTTCTAAGCGGGCTTCACGCTCTTTACGGATCAGATCAATCGTCACTTTATTAAAGCGTGAGTTTTCATCTTCGTAAGCGTTAATTTGTGCCTGAATATTCATGTAAGTCGGGTGGCGGCCAAGTTCGACAACGAACGAACGCGGTACACCGTCAAAGATTTCCTGTTTCGGATTTTTTAAGAATGCCTTTACCAGGTCGTAGTAAGCCATACCTTGTGAGTTTGACTTTTGGTAGGATTCTAAGTCCTGCTGGATCTGTTTATAACGTTTATTTAAATCTTCTAGGACGTGCACACCGTCACCGTACTGGCAAAGATTTAAATAGCCCACCGTGCGCACTACGTACGTCTCCGGGGCATAGGCTTTCGAGAAAAATTCAGTATGCAGGGTAAACATGTTACCGGCAGCACCGATGTTGTCGTTGGCTAAGATCTGTGTCCAGGCCTGTTCAACCATACTTTGTAACCATTGGCCCGAAGTTTTGTCTACTAACAGGTAATATTTGTAAGCAGATTTATATTCGCCTTTCTGGAAATATAAACGTGCCAGGGTTAAAGCCGTTAAGTTTCTGATTGTATCTTTTTTCTTTTCTTCAACTAGTGGCCATAAGACTTCAAGTTCAGTGATGCCTTCGTCAAGCTGGCCACGGCGGTAATTTAAAATCGCCTTAAGCAAGGTTCCTTCTTTGTATTCAGGGGCGTCGGTCGGAATCATTAACAAGGCATTTTCAAATTCTTTTAAATCACCTTTTTCAGAAAAGTATTTGGCTTTTTTAAGTAAATACTGCGGATGATTTACCGTATCTACGTCCAAAGATTTCGCTACCGGATCAATTAATTCAATATCAGAGACCTGTAGGTATTGCATATTTTTTACCAATGATTCAACGGCCATTTTTTTAATCATTGGATCTTTGGCTTCTTTGGCGACCTGTAACATTTTTTCGCGGAACTCAGAGTAAAGCTTTAAGCCTAAAGCTGTTTCGGCGTAATGGTAAGTGGCCTGCTGCGTGTACGCCGGCACTTCCATTAATTCGACAAACAGTGGCATCGCTAAATCGTAGCGTTTGTTGTACTCCATAAAAATTAAGGCCTGAATCATTTTGTATTCTTCGGGCTTAATTTCTACCAGGTTTTTAACATCAGACTCTGGCTCGTTTAACAAGGGTTCGGGTCCTAAATCCAGCGGCTTAACAACCGGGATCTGGGCGATATGGTCAGGTTTTACAACGGCTTTAGCCTGCTCAAGAATCGGCAGCGGCTGAAATTTCGGAATCACAACTAAATCCGGTGATTTTCCGGCTTTGGCTTTGATTTCAACAAAGGTTTTGGCTGAAGGCATCTGAATGCTGACGTCTTTAGGCTGAAACGTTTTTTCCGTTGGTAAGTTTACGCGGTTAAGTGTTGTGATCTTAGGGCCGGCAGGTTGAGCTGCTTTTTTCGGGGCCGCTTTTTGTGCGTGAGCAGTCACTAACGCCAGTGTTGCTACGGTAAAAGTACAGGCAAGAATGATTCTGTTTTTAGCCATGAAACTTCATATTTACTTCATCCTTTTTAAGTGAAAATAGAGCCATTTTTAAAATCCCTTTTAGTTCGTAAATAGCGTGATACCAAAAGTCAGAGTGGTGTCATTAGCTGACTTTGTTTCTTCGCCGGTCGTGGTATTAAAGTTTGATTGATAAGGTACTACTTTTTGTGAGTAGAACGTGTTTTTTAAATCCAGACGGAAAGCCACGTTTTTACTGACGAAAAGCTGCTGCATAAAACCTAGCTCAACATGCGGTGCTGATTTTTCATTTAGCTGTTCAGCGGCACCTTGGGAAGGTGTTGATACCTGGTTGTACGTCGTCATACCCACACCGGCTGTAAAGCCCATGTCGAAGTATAAAATGGCCTTATTCATAAAAGCCATTTTAGCGTAGAACGGGGTATAGGTAACTGAAGCCGATAGCGAACTTTTAACCAGGTTATAGTTAGGTGAAACGGCCACGTTAACTGAATTTAACTTTTCTACGGTTTCGTTCTTTTTGGCATCGTGGTTAAAAAAGCTTAACTCAAGACCAAAATCTTCTGTGAAGTAATAACCAAGCATAGCCCCTGTTGGTTTAGCTTCTGCAAACGGGTCATTGATTAAAGTACCCCATACCACTGAACCATAAAATTTTTCGGCTTTAGAGTAGGTACGGTTTTGAATAACACCGTAGTCTTCATCTTTGGCAGACCAGTATTTGTCTTCTAGTTTTTTAAGATCGACTTTGTCAGAGCTTCTGACAGTTCCGGAAGCGGATTGGGCAAATGTGTGTTGTGCGGTAAGTAACATCATTGTTGCGGTAGCTAGTAGTAAGTTTGTCTTCTTCATTTCCTCTTTATCTTTTACTTAGGCCTTCTGTCCTAAACTTAGTAATTATTTTTAAACCCTTTTTAAATTTATATTTTAGTTTGTGCTCTTAAATAAGAACGGGTAGGTCACAACGACTTTCGTTCCGCCTTTTGGTTCTGGAAACTTCCATTTAGCGAT
Source organism: Bdellovibrio sp. SBM16 (assembly GCF_056175625.1). Lineage (NCBI taxonomy): Bacteria > Pseudomonadati > Bdellovibrionota > Bdellovibrionia > Bdellovibrionales > Pseudobdellovibrionaceae > Bdellovibrio > Bdellovibrio sp. SBM16. The sequence continues at coordinate 514,079 of NZ_JBJKJG010000001.1, forward strand.
TTTATTTAAGATACAGCCTTCAACCGGAACACTTTTTAATGTTGTTTGGTTGATCGCCTGCGTTTCAACCTGGCCAGTACCAGAGATTGTGAATTTTACCGCGACTTTACCGTATAAATCAGGATTAGCTGATAATTGACGTTCATAGCAGTAAAGGATCTGACCTAGTTGTGATTTGATATATTGTGCGATCACTTCGCGGTCCAGACCACCAACAACTTCAGATTCTTCTTCGATTAAACCAACGCCGCCGTTACCGGTTTTACCAGCGCTCAAACCTGTACCCAGGCCGCCGGCACCTTTACCTGCACCGACACCACCGGTCGATACGCCTTTACCACCGCCGTTTGCAGTAGCTTCACCACTCCAGTTACGGCCTGATGAATCAAATTTACCAACGGCAGCTAAGGCACGTCCTGCGGCTGCTTCGCCGGCTTTTACACCAGAAGTGGTGACCAACACCTGCGCCGTACGCGCTTCAGTAGCAGAAACTTTACCCATCAACTGTGAAATACGCACACCAACGGCCCCTTTTAACAGGGCAGAAACCTTACCGCCGCCAGGAGAGGCGTTATTCTGGGCCTGTGCCGGAGCTGTTTTATTTTTGACCGGAGATACCTGGCCTGCTGATTTTTCTTTAGGTTTTTTCATTTCCATTTTCATCACCAGGGTAGAGCTTGATTTTGGAACCGTAAGTTCTTCAACGATCTCTTTACCAGGTGTGAAAATACCAATGGCCACGAATAAGAACATCGCAGAAAGGGTGGCGATAAGCATTTTTTTACTTTCTTTATCCACCATACCGGCTGTCGGCATTTTTTCGATGTCTGATAATTCGTTTAACGTGACTAACTTGGATTTAAAGGTAAAACCATCGATCTCGTGATGTTCCCACACGTCTTTACCGGTGAACGGTAAAGTGTGCATAACGCCGCCGATCGAGTAGGTTAGCGTATGACTTACGTCTTTAACCTGGGTTTTTAGGACCTTGTTGTTTTTAGAGACGATAAGAAGTTTCTTTTGCGTAGGCTTTGAAGTTACTTGGGGGTTCACATTTTCAAGACTACGTAATACATACTCTTCTTTGTTAACAACGTTAAATATTAATTTTGATTCTCCGAACTCTAACGAAGAATTATCCGAAATTTTAAAATCCGGAGATGTGTTCTTCATGTCGAAGCTGATAAAGTGCCAGCCATCCGGTCTCTTTTCAACCACAGCATCGAATGGTGTACTCATACGGTCAATAGAGCCAAAGTCAGATTTGCGTGAAGCACCAAAGGTGAGCATAGACTTTTTAGCGTCTACTTTCCATACCTTTGTGCGACCATCATGTGTCGTTTGTGTAATTTTTAAAATACCCATGCCACCCTCTATTCAATATACAATGAAGTTTCGCGAATTTTTTTATCCATATCTTTCTGGATATCGTGTAAAGGCATAAATTTAATACCTTTCTTTTGCACGAGATAAGCACCGTCAGGGTTTCTGATCGTGCCTTTAAGGTTCATTTCACCGAAATTAACCTCTTGTACATCGCGAGTTTTCGTTTTTTTAGTACCTTTTGCAGATACGACAAAGGGAGCAAAAGTAATGATCAGTCCCAATGTCAACGAAGCCAGTAAGTTTAAGCTCATCTTCATATTTCCTTTTTTAATCCAAGCCATTATTCACCACCAACGTTCATTGAGATCTGACTGTTTTTATTCGTTTTTAAAAACTCAATTTTCTTTTTAAGCCAGTCTTTTTGGTCCGGAGATTGAGTAATGCCGGCAGCTTTAATATAAGCTTGGATGGCTTCATCTTTCTTCGAAGAAAACTCTTCAAAAATACGGGCTTGCTCTAGTAACATATCGACATTTTTAGGCTGGGCATTCACAAGTCTTTGGGCCAGGCTTGCAGCTTCTGCCGTTTCTCCTTTTTGTAAAATCGATTCCACAAATAATACCGCTACATTGAAATTATACAGGTCTTCAGTCGAGAGTTGTGAAAATTCAGTCGAGGCAGTGATAAAATCTCTATCTGAGAACGACTTTAAAGCGTTCATAACAGTGATTTCGCGAGACGATTTTTTGATGTCAAAAGCCTTTTCAAAATTCGGTAAAGCACTGTTAATTCCTTCGACAGAATAAAGAACTTTACCTTTCTGGAAATGAAAGAAAGCGACCTGCGGTTCTAATGTCTCGGCCTTTTCAACCATCCATAGAGCCTTGTCGGATTCATCGTTGCTATCAGCAATTACGCTTAAATAGTATAAGCCGATCGCACGTTGCTCTTTGGTCTCGGTAAGTTTTAAAGCCAGTTTTTCTGCATCAGCAAATTTTTTAGCCTGGATACAGCCACCCACAGACGAAGCTGAAACTTTTTCTTTGTCACATTTTTTGTCCGAAGCCGGCAAACGCGAATACTCTTTGTAATCAGTCAGTGACGACGGTAAGTAGTGTGAAAGTTTCTGGTGTGACGGAAACAATAAACGCGGCTCTACCGTTTTTTCGATGCTATAGTCAGCCCAGTTGATCAGTTCAGAGTTCGTCGCCGATAATTTTGAGACCTGACGTAACTTCGCCAGATTATCCTTACGCTTTTCCTGGAACGGGCCGGCCATTTTTACCAGTTCGCCTTTTAAAGCGTCGCGCTCAGCCGGAGTTAAACTTTGAGGTACCGGCATTGTTGTTAACGCCTCGATGAAATGGGCGTATAAACGGTCGATACCCTGTAAAGCTTCTGACTGGATTTTATCAGATTTAGACATCTTGATCGTAGATGAATAAGCCGTGAATGCCTTATCGAATTTTTCGGTTTTCATAGCTAAGACCATCGCAAACTTTGATTCGCGGGCTTTAACACTTTGTGCGATAAACTCTGATTCTAACACGGCTGCCTGGATCAGGCGGGCTTCGGCACGGGCATCAGCGTCTACCGGACGGGAATTGATCTTCATCGCCAAAGAAAATGCATCTGTGTATTTTTTGGCTTCTAATAAGCCTCTGGCTTTAGAAATTAACACCTGCGTTGCATATGGCTCGATATTGTCACGTAAGATCTGGTTTTCGATAGACTCAAGTTCGGCATGATTTTTCTTGTCGCCGAATGCACGCATCATTTTTGTTAACAGCTCGATCTTTTTGGTTTTATCAGCTTTTTCAAACAGGGCTTTGTAACAGCCACGTGCTTCCGGTAACTGCGAATTTACGCGCAATAGATCGCATGATGTTTCTAAATGCGCGAAACCTTTATTTTGTTCTAAACGGGCAAGTTCGCGGAAGGTTGAAATCGCCTTTTTAAGGTGGCCGGCTTCAACAAATGATTTTGCCGCGTCTTTGACGGCGTCCAATGATTTTTTATCCGCCGGGTAGGTTTGGGCATATTCTAATGATAATTCTGCACCCATCACATCTAATCCGTTAGCATAGGCTAACGATACACACTGCCATAGGGAATCCTGGCCTAATTTTGAATTTTTGTGGTTTAATGCAAATTCTTTTAAAAGTTTGATTTTAGCTTCAACTTTTAAACTTTCAGAATCGACCTGAACCTGTGCAAAATTGGCCTCTTCGTTGATCTGGTTTAAATATTTTTTACGTTTTTCATCGCTAGTCGCTTTACCGACCTGTGACGAAAACGCCATGATTTTTTTAAAATCTTTTTTAACGTTATAGATATCAAGTACGATATCTTCAGCTTTATTCTTTAACTGGGCGTTTTTAGACTTAGTCGTAAACGGCGTTAAAATTTCTAAAGATTTGTCATACTCTTTTTGTTGGTACGCGATAAAACCCAGTTTAAACTGTAAACTTTCAAAGTGTTCACCGTTTGGAAAGTCTTTAACATAACGCTGGGCCAGCTCTTTTTGCTGCGCCGTTAACTGTTCAAGTAAAACTTCGTCTTTGCTGTTTTTTTCTAATTGTTTTTCGATACTGAATAAAGCGCCATATAAAGCATCGTGGGCACGGGTCTTATCCAGACCTTTGTGGTTAGATACCGTTAAATAGTTGCTCTGAGCCAGTTCGTATTTTTCCAGCTGGAACAATAACTCGGCGTACGCGTAGCGCGATGTTGAATCCGGGGACTGGGTATCTTCCTGCGATAACAGGATCTCAAATGACTGTTCGGTTAACTGCGAAAATTCGACGTGTTTTTTGTTTTTCAGCCAGATTTCCCACCATTTTTTAGAAATTTCCAGGCTGATTTTGCGAAATTCATCTTTACAAGGTTTTTGCGCCTCGGCGGCTAAAGAGCTGCAGTGGGTACCGAATTTTTTTAAGTGAGAAATAACCTGCGGGCGGTTTTTAAGTGTTTCTTCGGCATCGATCAGTTTGGTGTAAACTTTTGAAGATTGCTCGCTAGACGGGAATTCGCTGATATACTCATTGGCAAAAATTGCAATCTCTTTATAACGGGAGTGCGATTCAAATAGCGTCGCCAGGTTCACGACCACTTCGCCCAATTCGTTATCGGTGCAAATTTTCTTGAAAAAACTGTAAAGCTCAGCTGCCGGCGTAGTTTCACCGACGAATAAGGTTAAATCACGTAAAGCCTCTTTACGCAGGTTGTACTTTTTTTCATCCTGAGAATCAGCCGGGTTGATTTTTACAACCTGAACCAACTGTAACACGCCCTCATCTGTGCGTTTTAAGTTATATAAAGACCACGCCGATTTATATAAACCGTACGGGTAGGCCTTTGATTTCGGGTATTTTTCGATAGCTTTGAATTTATCCAGAGACGTCGAAAAATTCTGTTGGTTATAATATAATTCACCAACCTCTAACAGGGCGTCAGGGATCAATGCCGACTTCGGAAACTGGCTGGTAAGTTTGTTATATAATTCCTGGGCGCGCGACATCTGTTTGGTCTGCGAGTGCGCCATGGCATTGTTGAACAGGACTTCATCTAACTGCTTGTAGTTAGGAAACTGCTTTTCAATGCGGTTGTAGATTTCAATGGCCAGTTTTAATGACTCGATTGATTTCTGGCTGGTAATGCCGATTCGTTCCAGCTTACCGTTGGCCCCTTCGTTTAAATCGAAAAAACGACCAGATTTAGCACGGCGCATGTAAAGCTCGGCTAAACGGTATTGCAGATCCGCTTCTTCGGGGGTTCCTTTTTTCTTAGCAATAATTTTTTTTAGTGAATCGATCGCTTTATTTTCAGCCTTAGTAATCAATACTTCAGACTTGAAAGCTTTCTCGGTGTTAACTTCTTCGTTATCAGAATTAAGCTTAACTTCAGGTAAAAGGCCTTTGGCTTCTTCTTGGGCAGCTTGAGTGATTTGCGCCGCGAACAGAAGAGCAATAATCAATGAAAATTTATTCATCTGACATCATGTTTACTTCATCCTTTTTTTGTGAAATTAATTGTGTCGTCATTGTTAGTTACCCACAGTTGTGACTAGTTTAAGATTTGGAAAGCCGGCCATTGATGCGGTATACATGATTTTACGTAAAGTCGCATAAGGGATATCCTGGTCTGCCTGTAGTAAGACCTTGCCGGTTTTTGCCAGTTTTTCATTGTCCGTATTTAACTTCTTTAACTCGTCAAACAGCGGCTTAATAAATTGTTTGTCGTTTTGATCAAGAGCGGCTGTGTCGACCTGGTTATCTTTTATTAACGCCACCACTTTTTGGTCGAATCTGATTTCTTTGGCCGAAACAGATAATTTCGCACCATCAACCGGATTTTTTTCGGTTGAAGATTGCGGCAGGCGTAAACCTTCAACCGGGTCGATTTGTACTTCGCTGGCAGCAAAGCTTTGTAATAAGAACACCAGTAGGATCGTGAACATATCCGTCATTGACGTGATATTCAGACCGAACGATTGATTCTTTTTTATCGGAATTTGAAATCTTTTTCTTTCAGCCATAATTAACCATCCATCGTGTTGCCAAAAACGATTTCAGGAAACATGTACTCAGTCGTAGTTTCTTTTCCTGACTTTTCGTCTTTAACCGGAAATGCGAGACCTTTTTCGCGCGCTTTGCGGGCTTCATCCATTACTTTGACCACATCTTTGTAGGCCACATCGCCATCCGGTTGGATATCAATTTTAAAAATAGCCGGGTGGCTCTTTTTAAGCTCTACGAACTTAGCATGTAGTGCAGGGTAGTCGATTTGTTTTTCTTGGTTTAAGCCGACAACTTCAACGTGCGCCTGACCTTTTTCAGTTAATGTGATTTTTACGCCTTCGGCTTTAGTCACGGCTACTGAAATTGAAGCCGCATTTGGGTCTGCTTCTTGTTTTTTAATGGCCTCTTGGACAACTTGCGGAAGCTCGGTTTCGATAATCATCATTTGCACGAAGGCAGATGAAACTAACAGAACCGGTACAAGTTTAACCATCACCGCTAATAATGGCGCTAAGTCCAGTTCGAACTCAGCGTTGCGGTCAATGTGTAGTTTAAAACGTTTACCCATAAGGTATTCTCCTTCGTAAAAGCGTCTTAATTACGACGCTTTAGAGTTGTGAGATGGCGGTACCGATGTGCCCGCCGGAGCATTAGCGACATCCGGGTACACATGGCCTTTACCAAGACCTGGGATTGAACTGCTAGTCAGTGTTTCAGTTAACTTCGAACATTTTTCTTGTAACTGCTCAAGTAACTCGTTTTGACGGGAAACTAAGAACGAGTACAGAACCATGGCTGGAATCGCCACCGCAAGACCTAATGCCGTTGTATACATCGATACCGCGATACCGTTAGCTAACATCGCTTGTTTGGTTGCTGGATCAGCTTGTGCGACCGCCTGGAACGATAAGATAAGACCGTGGATCGTACCTAATAGACCAAGTAAAGTTGCCACGTTGGCTAACATTGAAAGGTAGTGTAAACGTTTAGTGTAAAGTGGTACGGCTTCTGACATCGCGATGTCTTGCGCCTGGAAAATTGTTTCATCGTCGCGATCAGCTTTTTCTAAGATTGTTTTAAAAGCGCGGGCCAATGGTTTATCTTCCATTTGTGCGCAGGTAACGATAGCCTCATCAACTTTTTTTGATAAAACCAATGTTTGGATTTTGCCGGTAAAAGCTTCGACATTCATGCCGTAGTGAAAGTAAAGAGTGCGGGCACGCTCTACAACTAATGCTCCCACTGCTACGCCGGTACCTAAAATAGTCCAACCGACAAATCCTGAATCCTTAATAAAGCCTAAAATTTCTGTAACCATAAATCCTCCGTAAATTTCTTTCGTTTAATTTTTAAATTTAAGTCGCTTCAGTTAATTCCGAGCGATATCATGCGGCCTTCGCTGGTGCTTGTATCCAGGTCTTGATAGTCTGCACTCCCACTGGTTGAATATCGTGAAAACGTACCGCATAATAGAGGCCAGATTTTGAGTTAAGTCGCTGTTTTGAAAAGTTTTTTCTGATTACTTCGCACTCCACATTGAATGGTGCTGAATTCTCAGAACCAGACTTAATGTGCAGCTTTAAACGGTCACCCACCTGGATTAAAGGCGAGTTTAGTAGGCATAAAGCACCTACGGTCGACACGGAGACCATTTGCCCGTCGAAGAATCTTTGGTGATTGTGTCCCAAAATAGGAACGTCAATATCTTTGCGGGTGTGTTCGCGTTTGATGAACGCACTTAAAAGATCTGATTCTTTCTGGAGTAAATTAATAAAACGGTCTCTGCCGAACTCTTCTAACTGGTGGATCTGCGTCCACGAGTCTAAGTGCGGAGCCCATACGTAGTTATAATCCATAAGCTGGTTTGTCTGAATCATATTGATGATCGACTTGTATTCATAGGGGCCGTATTTTTGTTCGCCCATTAACACATACCAGTTATTTTCGTTTTGCGCCATTTTCGTAATTCCTTTTTATTTCTTTAAAATTAATCTTCTAAAATTTAATTAAGTTAAATCCGGGTCAAAGTTGATCGCAATGCTCGAGCCGGGGCCCGGTTTGTAAGTTGCACCGTTGATGGTGATTGTGTTGTCAGCAGCATCGTATGACCAGCCATCTGTTGAACTTTGTGGAACCTGTACACCGTCAATAACTACGCGGATAGAGGCAATAATCGGCTTTTTATCCAAAGTGTACACCGGCTTTTGCTCAGTCATGATTTGAGTCGAGATATTATCAAGGGTTTGGTCAAACGGACTACAGATCGAATTTTTGGTACCACCTGTTAAATCCACTAAAGCGTTGTAGCGGGTAGCGATTTTTTGTGCCCCACCACTGCCGCCGGCCAGCTGGTCACGGCAAGCCTGGTCAGAGATAGAGATTGCTGATACCGAGTAATCTTCAGAAGATGCGCCGCCGGTAAAGCTGTCTAAGAAGGTTTTATATGAAGCCACTGTATGTAAGTTAGGGTTTGAATAGCTTTCATTCATTGTGTACTCAGATTGTGAGAAGTCTTCTTCGTCAGATACAATGACAATTGCCAAGAAAGCATCTGGTCTGTGAAAGCCCACATTTAAGCTTGAAGTTAAAGCCGCTTTAAAGCTTGAAAAGGCACGTTCATCACCAGAACCGTTAGTTCCGACTTTTACGTTTAAAGTAAAATCAGATTTTAAACGCGCTTCTTCTGAAGCCTGGCTTAAATCGTAATCCGCGCGGTCGATCACGTACACCGGTGGGTTTACGCCAGATCTGAAGCGGGTTTGTTGAGTATTACATAATGAACAACCGCTTGCGATAAACTGATCACCATAGAAAGCGTCAGTTGTTGTTACCGCAATACGGAAGTCGTAGCCTTTATCAATAAACTTATCGATAAAAGACGGAAAGTTGTTAGCTAGGTTGTTTTGTGAAGAAGCCATCGAACCAGAATTATCGACTACGAATAACACGTCTAACTTACGTGGTGTGAAAGTCACAGCCTGTTGGAACTGTGAATTGTCAGAAAGAATTGAGAAAGACCCGGCGCCTTTGTCACACGCGACAGCAGTCATTGCCAGAGCGGTTAACGCCAGTGTTTTTGTAATCTTCAGTTTCGTTTGGCTTAAGAACATTTTGTTCTCCTTACAGTAAAATTATCGTCCAGTGATTAAAATAAGTTAAATTAACGAAATCAGAATAAAAGAGCCGTAAGCGAAGCGCGAGCGGGCGTGTAAGTAGTGATTTTCTCTCATGAATAAATGCTGCCGGGTTAAAATGAGACACGCTAAGGGCTTAAAAACACTCGAAAAAATAATTTTTTTAATGAAAAAAAATTTTTAATGCGTCAATTCTTTCAACAGTATACTTGGAAAACAACACAACTTGGAATTTGCTGAAAAACAGAGTCGGTTTTTTCGCAAAAACATTAGACAGAATTCGGTAAAATTATTTTTGGTGTTTTGGCGGGAGCAACCACTTAATCTCTGCAACCAAAAAATCTGATATTTTATGAAGCTAGACTTAATACAGGTGTTTTGCACTCCGAACAATACAAGGGAGAGAGGCGAATATGAAAAACCTACTAATGACGACCATCTTATTTGCGCAAATTCAACTCTGGGCTCAGGAGAAGCAAGCCGTTATTCTTCCCGAAGCTTTAGAGAAGTACGATATCTTAAATCATGATACAGTGATCAAAATTCTTCCCGGTAAAGAAATGTATTTTCCATATGACAGAAAAAAGAAAACAGTTTCTGTCAGTGTAAAGAATTCGATGAAGGTTATGGATGAGCAGGTTAAATTTATCTGTGGCGCCAGTGTGAAATACACCGATCCGCAGAAAAAGTTAGGTAACTTCTTTTTTACAGACAAACACGATTGGACTTTAGCTGACCGCCAATGGTTTAACCGCGAAAAAGACGGCTTTGACGAATACGCAGAAAAATACAACGGCAAAGATAAAGGCGATATCGATTCAGAATTGACGTTAAAATGTGTGGCGGCGATTGACCCCTGCAAAAAATTTAATGCCCTGACCGGTGAGTACCAGGCCTGCCGAAACCAGACCAAAAATGCCTACGCTAAAACGCTGCATAAAATGTTAGAGGGCTTGAGCGCTAAATTTATCTATTACGAATCAGATGCACAGATGAAAGAGCGCCTGTCAAAACCTGCGGCGGCACCGGCTAAAAAAAGTAAAAGCAAAAAGTCATCTTAAGCTAAGTCTTTTTTGACTTTTTTCCACAGTTCTTCTTTTTGTTCGGGTGCAAGTGCAGTGAATTTTTCGATGTTATTATCGCAGTAACCCAACATGGCATTAAATCGTTTTTGAAAACGTAAATTGGTGCGGCGTAATGAAGACTCTGCATCTAAGTTTAAGTGACGCGCTAATTGCGCGGCAGTAAACAACACATCACCCATCTCGTGATCTAAGCTGCCGTTGTCTTGTTCGGCCCGGTTCATTTCGATTTCCAGTTCGGCAATTTCTGATTTTAGCTGCGCTAATACCTGGCGGGCATTATTCCAGTCAAATTTGAGTTTTTCGGTTTTAGATCCGATTTTCTCGGCAGTAGGTAAAGCGGGCAGTCCTTTCGGGATACTGAAAACCGGTTTTACTTTGCCCAGTTTTTCTTTGGCCTTAATGTCGTTCCAGTTTTTAATCACTTCATCGGCGCCCGAAACTTTTACTTCTGAAAACACATGCGGGTGACGGCGCACCAGTTTTTCACCGATGTTTTTAATCACATCATGAATATCAAAGGCTTTACGTTCGCTGGCCAGTTGCGCATGCAGCACCACCTGAAACAGTACATCCCCCAGCTCTTCGCAGAATTCGGCATCATCTTGTTTTTCCAGTGCTTCAACCATTTCAAAGGTTTCTTCGATGGCATAGGGGGCTAAAGATAAATGGGTTTGTTCTTTATCCCAGGGGCAGCCGTCCGGGCCGCGTAAATCACGCATAAGTTGCAGAAGACTTGAAAATTCATTGAGATTTTTTGGCGGAATTGGCATGCTGTATTTGAAATTATGAAAGCTCAGGTTGTCAATCAGTCAAAAAACCTAACTCACGCGAAAAAGATCCAGAAAAATCTGGAGGCGGTGATTCGTGGGCTAAACAAAGTAAAACTGCGTAGGCAAAAGCTTTTAAAATCTAAAACGATCACCCTGGTGTTTTTAGATACAGCGCAGATGAAAAAAATTAACAAACGGTTTCGTGGTAAAAATAAGCCAACCGATGTTTTAAGTTTTGCACCCATAGAGCCCGGTTCAATGGGTGAACTTCTTTTTTGTCTTGATGTGCTAAAAAAACAAGCGAAGCAGCACGGGCACTCTTTAGAACATGAGTTTTTATATATGCTGATTCATGGCGTATTGCACCTTTTGGGCTACGACCATGAGCTTTCAGCCACTGAAGAAAAGCTGATGTTTCGCATTCAAGATAAGCTGTTTGAACAGTTGACCGCAAAGACCAAGTAAACCTAGACTAAGTGGCATGTCTATAGTCACAGAATTATCCGAAGTAAAAAAACAAATTGCAGAGCTGGATCAGTTTTCTGTAGAGCTTCGGGGGTATCTTTGACCTTGATCGTAAGAAAAAACGTCTTGAAGAACTAGCTATGGCGGCAGAAAACCCAGATCTCTGGACAAAGCCTGCCGAAATGCAAAAACTCAATAAAGAAAAAACCCTTTTAGAAAAAGCCTTCAACGAGTGGAATCAGTTTTTTAACCGTCTTGAAGATGCCAAGGTCTTATTGGAAATGGCCGTCGACGGGCATGATGAAGGCTCATTCAAAGAAGTTAAATCCGAGCTGACCGAAGTGCGTAAGATCGGCGAACAATTAGAGCTGCAAAAAGTCTTAGGTGGCGAGCTCGATGCCAACAGCACCTATTTATCTATTAATGCCGGCGCCGGCGGCACCGAAAGTTGTGACTGGGCTGAGATGTTGCTGCGCATGTACACCCGTTATGCCGAACAAAACGGTTATCGCTGCGAAATTTTAGATATGACCGAGGGCGAAGGTGCCGGTATCAAATCCTGTACGCTGTTAATCTCTGGCGAGTATGCTTACGGCTATCTAAAAGCCGAAGCCGGTGTACATCGGTTGGTGCGAATTTCGCCGTTTGACTCCAATGCCAGACGCCACACTTCGTTTGCCTCGGTTTTTGTATGGGCTGAAGTTGATGACGATATCCAGATCGAGGTTAGACCCGAAGATATCGAAGTTGAAACCTATCGCTCCAGCGGGGCCGGTGGCCAGCACGTCAATAAAACCGATTCGGCAGTGCGTATCCGCCATAAACCTACGGGCATCGTAGTCGCTTCGCAACAGCAGCGCTCACAGGTTCAGAACCGTGAAAAAGCGATGAAGATGTTAAAAGCCGCGCTTTACGAAAAAGAAATCGAAAAACGTAATAAAGAAAAAGATGCTTTAAACTCAACTAAAAAGGCCAATGAGTGGGGCTCGCAAATCCGCTCTTACGTGATGCACCCGTATCAGATGGTTAAAGATCACCGCACCGGTTACAGCACTAATCAGGTTGATAAGGTAATGAACGGTGAATTCGGTGATTTTATCATGGCCTATTTAAAAGCGCAGATTCACGGAACTCTTGGGCAAGCGGCTGACGGAGATGCCGATGTTTAGCAATTTAAAGTTTAAGTTTTGGCTATCGGGGCGTTTATTATTTAACAAACAAATTTTATTTGGCGGATCTGCACCGCTGTCGTTTCTGGGATTAGTGTTAGGTGTTGCAGCCCTTGTGGCCAGTATGTCGGTGATGCGCGGCTTTGAAAGTTCACTCAAAAAAGCGATGATCGATGTGACCAGCGATATTCAGATTATCAAAAAAGGTAAACTGATCGAAAGCTGGGATGAGTTTGCGGCAGAAATTAAAAGTATCGACCCGAGCATTCAAAAGATGGCGCGTTTTGCCTACACCGAGGCTGTGATTGCCGCTAAAGGCAAAGTTTCAGGTGTGTTGATTCAGGGTTTTGATTTTGAGCAGGTCGGTGAAATATTAAGCTTAGATTCACGTGTTCGCGAAGGAAGTCTTGCCTCGCCGTCCGGTAGTGTGGCGGTAGGCCAGGGGCTGGCCAAGCGTTACAACTTAAAATTAAATGACGAAGTTTATCTGGCGGTCTCATTAGCTACGCCATTTGAAGACGATAATTTTAAGCGTCAGGCGCGGCCGTTTAAAGTCGCCGCTATTTTGGATTTTGGCAAAAATGACTGGAATGAAAGATTGGTGCTGTCGCATCTGCCGGATTTTCAGGAACTGACCCAGATAGGGGATCGTTATACCGGAGCGTTTGTAAAGATCGCAGATTCAGATAAGGCTCCGGATCTTTCAGGCAAAATCGAAAACGAATTGGGTTCACGCTATGCTGTTTTAAACTGGTACGAAGTGAATAAAAATCTTTTTAAGGCCGTAAAATACGAGATGGTTGTGATCTTTTTTGTGGTATTTTTGATCGTCGTCGTGGCTGCATTTAACATTTCGAGCACCCTGTATGTGTTAATCCGCCAGCGTTATCAGGATATCGCGATTCTTAAAGCCTTAGGTTCAACCCAAAAAAATATCCAGATTATTTTTGTCATGCAGGGATTGTTTGTGGCGACCTTAGGTTGTTTGTGCGGTTTTTTTACCGGCTATCTGTTGTCGCAGGGATTTATGTTTTTACAGTCGCAGTTTCCGCTGATTTCTGGTTCGGTTTATAAGATCGACCGTATTGATATCCGCCTAAGCTGGATTGATTTCTTTTTAATTTTTGTCGCAACAACGTTTGCGTGTTTACTTGCAACGTATCCGCCGGCACGTAAGGGCAGTCAACTTACGGTTGTTGAAGGATTACGGGAGGACTAGATGATTGTAGTTCAGGGATTAAGAAAAAACTATATTACGGGAGCTTCGCAGGTTTCGGTTTTACGCGGAGTGGATTTAACTATTCAGGCGGGCGAGGCGGTATGTTTGTTAGGTTCATCGGGAGCGGGAAAATCGACGCTTTTGCAGATTCTCGGAACCTTAGACCGTCCCACTGAGGGGGAAGTGCTGTTTGAAGGGGCGTCGCTGTTTGATAAATCTGACGATGACCTGGCATTATTTCGCAACGAGACAATGGGCTTTGTGTTTCAGTTTCATCATCTCATTCATGAGTTAAGTGCTTTAGAAAACGTCATGTTGCCGGGGTTATTGGCAAAACAACCCAAAGAAGAGACTCGTCAAAAAGCATTAGAGTGGCTTGAGTTTATGGGTTTAGCCGAGCGTGCCGAACACTATCCGAACCAATTAAGCGGTGGTGAGCTGCAAAGAGTGGCTATTGCCAGAGCATTGATTCGTAATCCGCGCATTTTATTGGCAGATGAGCCTACCGGTAATCTGGATTCCGAGAATTCAGCTAAGATCCAGGGGCTGTTCTTTGAGTTGCAAAAAAAGCTCGGATTGACTTTGATCGTCGTAACTCACGATCTGCAATTTGCGCAGGCGTTTTCGAAAATCTACCGCATGAAGGATGGCTATTTGACATCAAACTAAAGTCTAGCTAGCCTTTTCTGGTGTTAAATAACTCATTAAAACAACTGAACTTTTTATTCTTCATCATGTTTATCACCGTGGGCGTTTTTACGGTTCAGGTGGCCTCTGCGCAATCCAAGCCGGCAGGCAAACAGATCGGCAAACAGACAATCAGCGAAATCGAAGTTCTTGGTTTGAAAAAAATCGAGAAAGATGCGGTTTTAGCAAAGCTTATTTCAAAAGTCGGCGCAGGCTTTGATCCACAAGACGTAAAACAAGATATCCAGAATTTATTCGGGATGACTTACTTTATCCAGGTCGAAGTTTTAAAAGAAAATACACCTAAAGGTTTAAAATTAATTTATAAAATCGTCGAAAAACCGGTGGTGGCTGAAATCGTTTTTGAAGGCCACTCTGAAATTAAATCGGAAGATTTGGAAACTCAGTCAGGCTTAAAAACTTTTGAAGTTGTAAATAACGCCAAAATTCAGTCGGCCGTTGATAAACTCTTAAAGTACTACGAAGAAAAAGGTTACTACCTGGTTAAGATCGAGCCGGTGATTGAAGATATCACAGCCGGCGAAACCGCGCGTGTTAAATTCGTAATTACTGAAAATGATAAAGTGAAAGTTAAAAAAATCACATTTATCGGCAATAAGCAGTTAAAAGATAACCAGCTAAAAGACCGCTTATTTACCAAAGAAGCAGGTTTTTTCTCGGGCATGTCGAATTCGGGCTCTTTTAAACAAGAGGCTTTTGATCAGGATCTTCAGGTCTTAAAATATGTTTACTGGAATCAGGGTTTTTTACAGGTTAAAATTGACCGTCCGTTAGTGACGGTAACTCCTGACAAAAAATCAATCTACATTACTTACCATATCGAAGAGGGCGAGCAGTACTTTGTCGGCGAAGTTGATTTTGCCGGTGATTTGTTGTTTCCAAAATCAGAACTTTTTGATGCAGTAAAAATCAAAGATAACGGTATTTTTTCAGTCGAGGTGATGCGTAAAGATATTACCGATCTTCAGGCGAAGTACGGTGATCTGGGGTATGCTTTTGCCAACGTGATTCCTCGTTATAACTTCCGCGACTCCGACCGCAAAGTCGATCTGGTGTTTGAATTTGAAAAAGGTAATAAGGTTTACTTTGGTGATATTACTGTCACCGGTAACAGCAAAACCCGCGATAAAGTTCTTCGCCGCGAATTAAAAATTGAAGAGGGTGAGCTATATAACGAAACCCGTAAACGTTTATCGCAGGAAAATATCCAGCGTCTGGGCTTCTTTGAAGAAGTTAACTTTAAAACCAGCACCCCACCGGAAAAACCAGATCAGTTAAACATCGAAATCGTAGTTAAAGAGCGTAACACCGGACAGATCCAGTTAACGGCTGCTTATGGTAATACCCAGGGCTTCAGTTTAGGTGGTTCGGTTCAGCAGAACAACTTCCGTGGTCTTGGTCAGTCGTTAGAAGCGCGTATTGATGCTTCGAAAAACCGCCAGGATTATAAATTAGGTTTAACTGACCCTTATTTCTTAGACACGAAGTGGTCGTCAGGCTTTGATGTGTTCTACATCGAAAATAAAGCCCGTATCAATTACGATATCCGTAAAACCGGTGGTAATTTAAGATTCGGTCACCCGGTGTACGGTGATTACACGCGTGCCTATGTTCGATACCGTCTGGATAAAACAGAGCTATTTGATAACGAAAATACTGATCCATTGATTTTCCCGTTAGACACCGCCCGTGGTGTGACATCGGCGATTCAGACGACCTTAGAGTTTGATACCCGTAATGACCGTGCCGAGCCATCTAAAGGTATCTACACTGATATCAGCTACGAGCGCACCGGTTTTGGCGGCGATTTAAAATATCAGGAAATCTCAACACGTTTTAAATTTTTCCATAATTTATTCTGGGATGTGGTGTGGAGAAATAATATTTCTTACTCAAATATCCAGCCGATCGAAAAAGGCGGCACAGTGCCGTTCTCTGAGACTTACCAATTAGGTGGTCCGTACACGTTACGTGGTTTCGGTTCATCGGGCGTCGGTAAGCGTGTTTACTCTGCCTTACGTTACCAACAGATCGGAACGCCAGGGTCGCCGTTTTACCGTGAAGGTATTTCAGAGGCCGACCGTCAGAAAGCTTCAAACTTAATTGTCGGCGGTACGAAGCAGTTATTATTCCAGACTGAACTTCAGTTTCCGTTAATCAAAGAAGCCGGCTTAACGGGTGTGGCTTTCTACGATATCGGTCAGGCCGAAGATGAGATCGTATCAACAAAATTCTTAAGTGACGTGGGTATCGGTTTTAGATGGAAATCGCCGCTGGGTATTTTACGTTTTGAGTGGGGCTGGCCAATTCAAACTGATGAATTCAACGATGATTCGGTCAACTTTGAATTCTCGATCGGACCTCCGTTCTAATTTTTTAGTGATAATTTAAACTTTTTATTTTTAAAGGAGATAAAATGAAAAAAAACATGTTAACAACAATGATCGCTACAATCGTAATGATGTTTGCTCTTTCGGCCAACGCCCAATTCAAAATGGGTTATGTGGATGTGCAAGAAGTTATTAAAAACTCTAAAGCCGGTAAAAAAGCTTTTGAAGAATTAAAAAAAGACCAGGAAAAGAAAAATAAAGAATTAGAAAAGAAAAAATCCGATGTCGAAAAAATGCGTGAGGACATCGAGAAAAAACGTTCTGTTTTATCTGAAGAAGCTTTCGGCAAAAAAGCTCAGGAACTTCAGGAAGAAATGATGAAGTTCAACCAAAACGCACAAAAAGCACAAGCGGACTTAGCTAAAAAAGAAAATGATTTAGTGGCGCCGATTGTTGAAAAAATCAAAAAAACTATCGAAAAAGTAGCCAAAGACAAAGGTTTACAAATGGTTATCCAATCTAGCCAGGCTACGCCTATCGTTGTTTACGCAGTGTCAGAGGTAAATATCACTTCTGATGTGTTAACGGCTTTCGATAAAGAAAAATAGTCATAGGTTTTATCAGTTAGATTAAAGAGTTTGTTATGAAGATTCATCCATCGTCGGTTATTTCGGCCGACGTGAAGTTAGAAGAAGATGTAGAGATTGGGCCCTATTGCAATATCCAGGGCCATGTAAAAATCGGCAAAGGCACTTTTGTTGAAGGCCATTGCACGATCGGTTCGCGCTACGGCATCGTAGAAATCGGGAAGAATAACCATATTCTTCCCGGTGCGGTGATCGGCGGACCTCCTCAGGATATCAGTTATAAATCTGAACCAACCAAGCTGATCATTGGCGATAATAACGTGATCCGTGAGTTTACGACTTTTAACTTAGCAACCTCAAAGGGGGACGGTATTACCCAGATCGGTAATAACTGTTATTTTATGGCTTACTCGCACGTTGGTCACGATTGTAAAATCGGCAACAACGTGATCGTAGCCAATAACTCTCACTTTGGTGGTCACTGCGAAGTAGAAGACAATGTGGTGATCGGTGGGGTTTGTGCTTTTAACCAGTTTTCAAAAATCGGCCGTTATTCATTTGTTGCGGGATCTTCAATCGTAAATAAAGACATTCTTCCGTTTTCACGTGCACAGGGTAACTACGCTGTTGTACGCGCGACAAATAAAGTCGGTCTTTTACGTAAAGGATTTTCAAAAGAAGAAGTAGCCAATATTCATAAAGCAATCCGAATCATTATTATGGGTCACGGCACTGTCGATGAGGCGCTTGCGCGTATTCAGAGTGAGTGTACACCGTCAGAAAACATTGCGGTATTAACTCATTTTGTTAAATCATCGAAACGCGGTATTGCGATTCACCGTCACAACGCTTCAAGTGCGGGGATGGAAGATTAGTATGAGTAAGCTTAAGGGTGCAGTAATTGGTGTTGGTTATTTAGGTAACTTTCACGCCCAGAAAGTAAAAGGTTCAGAACACGCCTCATTAGTGGGTGTGTTTGACCAATTCGCCCCGCAAGCTGAAAAAATCGCCGGTGAGTTAGGTGTTAAAGCTTTTAAAACGTTAGAAGAGATTCCTTCACAGGTGGATTTTGTAACGATTGCGGCCGCAACTCAGGCTCACTATGATTTAGCCGCTTTTTTCTTAAAAAATAATATCCCGACGCTGGTCGAAAAACCGATTGCGGCAACCAGTGCGCAAGGCTATGAACTGTCGGCCTTGGCCAAAAAGAACAATGTGGTGTTTTCGGTAGGCCACATTGAACGTTTTAATCCGTCATATAAGATTGTTAAAGAATCGGCGGCGAAAACCAAATATTTCGAAATTAACCGATTAGCTCCGTTTCGTGCCCGTGGTGCGGATGTGAGTGTGTTGCATGATCTGATGATTCATGACCTGGATCTGGTGCAGTACTTATTTAATTCTGATATCGAAAAATTTATGGTCTATGGCCACAAGTTTATAAAAGACACCATCGATGATGTGTCGGTTCGCTTGCAGTTAAAATCCGGCGTGCAGGTTACAATCAACAATTCACGTTTAAATCCGACGATTGTCCGTAACTTTCGGGCGGTACAGGATGAACGTACGATTTTTGTGAACACCGCCACACTTGAAGGTGAAATCTTAACCGGCGATAAAAATGACCCGTTTTATAAAACTGAAAAATTTAATGTCGAAAAAGTTGATGCTTTAAATCTTGAAATTAACCACTTTATCCGTGCCGTTAAAAAAGAAGTGCCGGTTGCCATTACCGGCGACGAAGCAAGTCTTGCTCTGGCAAATATCGAGAAGATCTTAGCGGAGATTAAGTAGTGAGCGAGTTTAGCTCGAAGCCCCAGATTATGATGGTGGCCGCCGAAGCGTCGAGCGCCTATTATGCGCTAAAGCTCATGAAGTACTGGAAGCAGAACAATATCGACGTCGAAATTACCGGCGTCGGATCTAAAGCCATGGAAGACTTCGGCATGCGCAGATTAGGTAAATCTGAAGAAATGGCCGTGGTCGGTATTGCCGAAGTGATCGCCCATTACAAAGACCTAAAAGCTGTGTTTGAAAACCTTGTCGCAGAAGCAATCCGCATTAAACCTAAATTTTTACTGTTACTTGATTATCCCGATTTTAATTTAAAGCTGGCCAAGACTTTAAAACAGAAACTGGGCGAACACGGTATTAAAGTGTTTTATTATATTTCGCCGCAGGTCTGGGCCTGGAGAAAAGGGCGTATTTTTGATATTAAAAAATACTGCGATAAAGTTTTTCTGTTGTTTCCGTTTGAACGTGAATTCTATGATCTGCATCAGGTGCCGTATGAATTTGTCGGTCATCCGCTCTTAGAAGATTTAGACCCGAATTTACTTGATGCAAAACAGCTCGAAATGGCCCGGCAAAAATACGGGATCAGTCCGCAGGAGCGGGTGCTGGCACTTATGCCTGGCTCACGCAAGGGCGAGATCGAACTTAATTTCGGGGTGCAATTAGAAGTTGCACGTGCACTTGCCAAAAAATACGATTTTTTACGTGTTATGATCTTGGCCGCACCGACATTATCAAAAGATTATTTAAATGATTTTATTGTCGAAAAACTTGATTACAAGATGCCTTACATTCTGGTGCAGGATGATCCGAACAAAATGATCTCGCTTGCACATTATGTACTGGCGACATCGGGTACCGCGACGTTAATGGTTGGTTTACTGCAAAAACCGATGGTGATCATGTACCGTTTAAAGTGGATCACCGGTGTTTTAGGTAAACTGCTGGTGCGCGGGATTAAGTTTTTCGGTTTAGTAAATCTGATCATGAACGAAGAAGTTGTGCCTGAGCGTCTGCAAAGCGAAGCCGACAGCGATAAACTTATCCCGTTAATCGAAAGATATATCAACGATGAGGCCTATACAAAAGCTACCATCGAAAAATTGTCGCAGTTACAGTACAAACTGGGCGATGTCGGGGCGACAGCGCGCGTAGGGCAGGCGTTAGCCAAGTATTTATGAAATATCTCAATCCCTACCGCATTGCTGTAGATACTAAGAATCTTTTTTATGACAAAGGCTGGTTAAAGCCGGCCCGTTTTAATGTGCCGGTGATTTCTGTTGGCAATCTTACCACCGGCGGCACCGGAAAAACTCCGGTGGTGCTGGAATTAATTTCCATGCTTAAAGGCAAATCTATTCTCGTTGTTTCAAAAAGCTATAAAGCCAAACTGCCACAACCGGCGGAAGTTACGCTAGAAAACCTAAAGCACACCTTTATGTACGGTGATGAGCCGTGTTTAATTAAAACAATGGCTCCCCATGTGAAGGTGTGGAGCGGGCCGCATAAAACCGATACGGTTGAGTTTGCGCTTGAATACTGCGAGTTTAATAAAATTAAAATCGATATCGTGATCGTTGACGATGCGTTTTCACATCGGGCCTTAAAGAGAGATTTAGATATTGTGCTGATCGATACTTCGCAGCCCTTATCGCATTACCAGCTTTTGCCGTTAGGCCACCTGCGTGAAGATTTAGAACAGGTGTTTCGCTCGCAGCTGGTTATTTTGACCAAAACCAATAACGCCAACGCAGAAACGCTTAAGTTTTTTGAAAACTTTCTGGCCCAAAAAAATCATCCGTGCATCCGCTCTGAAGCGGTATCGTCGGTCTTGGCGACAGTCAAAAAACTCTTCGTTTATTCGGCGATCGGTAACCCGCAACAACTTAAAGCCAACTTACAGAAATCCGGTTTTACCGTGGTTAAGCATCTTGAGTTTGCTGACCACCACCAGTTCACAGCAAGTGAGCAAAAAGATATTTTGCACCAGTGGCAGACTGGCAATAAAGACAGCGTCTTGTGTGCAACGGCCAAGGATCTGGTTAAAGTAACCAATGAAGAACTGCGTTCGTCTACCCAGACCATTGAATTAAAATTACAGTTTCCTCCGGCGGATAAGGAATTATTAAATGCGAAAATTAGCCAGATTAGTTAGTGCCGTCTTTGCTTTTTTTGTAAATCTACTGCCGTGGTTTTTTAACGATCTGTTTGCCAGATTTTTTGCCTGGTTGTGGGTTGATGTCTTAAAACTGCGTAAAAAAGTAGTCTATGACAACATCGACATCGCATTTCCAGGCACAAAGGAAGAGACCAAGAAGAACTGGATGCGTAAAAGTATTTACGTGTTAGGGCGTAATCTGGTCGATATGGGTCGAATTCCGTATCTCAATGAAGAGTGGATCCGAGACAATGTGGTGGTGCACGGTATGGAGAATGTGCCGCGTGACCAGGGGTTTTTCTTTTTAACTTTGCATCTTGGGGGCGGAGATCTTGCTGCGGCGATTATCAGCGAAAAAGTTGCACCGTTAAGCCTGATCACCAAACGATTCAGCAACGAATTTGCCGACGAGTTCTGGTTTTCGCTGCGTACGCAATCAAAGACTGAATTTATTGATGCCCACAGTAAAAATAATGCCTTTGAAATTTTAAAGGCCCTGCGGCTAAAACGTGCGGTTGTTTTCGTGCTCGATCAGTTTATGGGTAAACCGTACGGTATCGAAACCGAGTTTTTCGGCAGAAAAACCGGTACCGCCTATGGTCTAGCTGTGTTTGCGCAAAAGACTAAAGCGCCGGTTATACCGCTTTATACCTACTGGGATGAGAATAATAAACTGCATATTAGTGTAGAAACCGCAGTAAAAATTGACGATGTCGCGACAGACGATAAACTGGAAGCACAGCGCATTTTAACCAATCGTTTTAACGCGACTTTAGAAAGAATTATCAAACGTTGGCCGGACCAGTGGATGTGGGTTCACAGAAGATGGAAGCAATTTGAATAAAATCATCAGTTTAATTTTATTACTAAGTGTAACGAGCTGCTCGAGTAATTTTTTGAAATACGATAAGCAGGATAAATTCTTTAAAAATGAAGAGTTTGAACGCGAAGTTAAAATTCAGGAAGAAGCCAAAGTCGAAACGCCGAAAGCCGAAGTGGCCAAGTTAGACACGGTATCGGCAACAACAGCGGTGTCAGCACCGGTAGCGGCCAAAGAAGTTAAGAAAACTGCCGCAAAAAAAGAACCTAAAAAGATTAAAGCACCTAAAGCTGAAGCCAGTGTGGCCGCAGCTAAGCCCGGTAAACGCCAACCCGAGATCGAAGACAGTGAAGGCTTTGAACCAGGTTCACGTCGTCCGATCAAGGATCCTTTCCGTGTAGGCGAAAAAGTGATTCACGAGGTCAGCTACTTTTCGGCGAAAGCCGGCAATCTAACCATGCAGGTAAAACCATTTGCTCAGGTGAACGATCGTAAGAGTTACAATTTTTCGGTTGCTTTAGAATCAAGCCGTGTATTTTCAAGCTTTTATTCGGTCGAAGATAGAGTAAACACCTTTTTAGACTACGAGACCCTTGTTCCCCATGTCTTAAAATTAAATATCAAAGAGACCGGAAAGCTTGCCCAGTCACAGTCGTACTTTAACAACGAGACCTTAAAGGCCAGTTTTTGGGAGAAAAAATACACCGAAAAGCACGGTGAAGAGGAAAAGAAGTACACTTGGGATATCCTGCCATTTTCACAAAATGCGTTTAGTGGTCTTTTCTACATGCGTATCTTTAACTGGAAAGAAGGTAAACAGGTTTCTTTCCGTGTGGCTGAAGATAAAAAGAATATCGTTTTTACCGGTACAGCTGTTGCCAAAGAAAAGTTAACCACCGAAGCCGGCGAGTTTAATGCGATCAAGATCAAAGCGAGTATCGTAACCCGCGGCGCTCTTTCGCAGACCGGTGATATTTTTATCTGGCTATCTGACGATGACCGTAAGTACATCTTAAGAATCGAAGCTAAAATCAAAATCGGTACTCTGGTGTCGGAAGTGACAGAGATCGAGCCGGGAAGCTAACCTTGGCAAACTATCACGTGGTCGTACAGACCGCCTTTATCGGGGATGTGTTTTTATCAATTCCTTTTTTGAAAAGGCTCAAAGCACTGTATCCGCATGATAAGATAATCTTTGTCGCGAAAAAAGGTGTGGGCGATTACCTTCTAAAATTAAATGTCATTGATGAGTTGATCACGGTAAATAAAGGCGATAAAGCTTCGTACAACGACGCGGTTAAAAAAATTAACCAGCACCAGATTGAAAATGTCTTTTGTTTGCACCGCTCACTTCGATCGGCGCTGTTTACCTGGAAATTAAAAGCCAGAAAGAAATTCGGCTTCTCGCAGGGACTTAATTTTTTATTTTTTTCTGAAAGCGTAAAATATCTTAAAACATTGCCGGATGCGATCAGGCAGATGGCATTGCTTGCACCGGTTGATCCGCAGGTAACAGCCAAGATCAATGAACAGGATTGGAGTTATTTAAATTTTTCTGATCATGACGGGAAGTTTAAAGCCATCCCTGAGTTTTTTTCGATGCAGGCGCCGGCGCACAGTTTTAATTTTAAGAAAAAAATCGCGTTGTTTCCGGGCTCGGTCTGGGAAACAAAAAAATGGCCGGTTAATTATTACTCTGAATTAACGGCCAAACTTTTAGCTGAAGGTTATCAGGTCTGTCTGATGGGCGGGCCGGATGAAGCCTTGTTATGCCAGGAAATTCAAAGCCATAACCCACAGGCAGAGTTACTTGCGGGAAAGATGAAGCTGGTTGAATCAATCGAGTTTTTAAAGACCTGTGATCTGATTATCGGAAATGATTCATCACCATCACATCTGGGTGCAAGTGTCGGGACACCCGTGGTTGCGATTTTTGGTCCGACCACGCTGCATTTAGGCTTTAGACCGTGGAACAATGACAGTGTCGTGGTTGAAAACCGTGCGCTGCCGTGCCGTCCCTGCGGCTTGCACGGCCACCATAAATGCCCGCTCGGCCATCATAAATGCATGAAAGAAATTCTGCCTGAACAGGTCTTTCATTCGGCAAAAACACTTTTGCAACGACAAAAATAACACGCACTACGAAAAATCTTTAACGTTGATGTTGTACTTACGGATCTTACGTAACAGCGTATTTTTCGGAATATTTGCCTGTGCCACGGTCTGATTGATTTTTCCTTTGTTGGCTTTAAGCGCACTGATGATAAAATCTTTTTCAGCCTGTTCTTTGAATAATTCAAAATCTAGTGCACCGCCTGTCGGTGCCGTATCAGCTTTGCCGGCAGTCGCTGTTGCAGCAGGTGTCGCCGCAGGTTTTGTGGCATTGCGGATATTTTCCGGAAGGCTTGCTGTGGTCATCACCTGGCTTGATTCGACAATAAATGCACGTTCAATCACGTTTTCAAGTTCGCGGATGTTTCCTGGCCAACGGTAAGTTTTCATTAAGTCTAATACATCTGGTGCAATGCTGTGAATCTGTTTGGCGTGGGTTTTAGAAAACTTCTCTAAAAAGTTAACAGCGAGTTCCGGGATATCATCCGAACGCTCACGTAATGGCGGTAAGAAGATCGGCATCACGTTCAGGCGATAGAATAAATCTTCACGGAATTCCTGATCTTCCATCATTTTTTCTAAGTTACGGTTAGTGGCGGCGATAATGCGCGCATTGGTTTTAACTTCGCGATTTGAGCCAACCGGCGTAAATTTCTTTTCTTGCAGGGCGCGCAGTAATTTAACCTGCATTTCAGGTTTAAGTTCGGCGATTTCATCTAAGAACAGTGTGCCGTTGTTAGCTAACTGAAATTTACCGATTTTACGTTCGATCGCGCCGGTAAATGCGCCTTTTTCGTGACCGAATAATTCTGACTCCATCAGGTGTTCAGGGATCGCACCGCAGTTGATCGCGACAAAAGCGCCTGATTTACGAGGGGAGTTGAAGTGGATGGCTTTTGCCACTAACTCTTTGCCTGTTCCGTTTTCACCGCGGATAAGAACCGTTGTATCTACTTTGCACAGTTTGTAGATCAGGTTAAAAACTTCTTTCATTTTTGTGTTCTGGCCAACGATCTCACTTTCGATATCGTCGTCAAAAATCGGATTCGATGCTGTAAGTTCGGTGATCATCTCATGTGCTTCGATACTTTTGCGTACGATCGCCGTAAGTTTTTCGGGGCTTACTGGTTTTTCAACATAGTCATAGGCGCCGTCTTTGATGGCGATTACGGCATCATTTAAGTTTGAATGCGCAGTCATAATAACCACAAAAGTGCGTGGATCGTGTTCTTTGATCTGACGTAATGCTTCTAGGCCATCAACCTCGGGCATTCTTACATCCATTAAAATTAAATCCCAGAATTCTTTTTTGGCTAAGTCGATGGCTTCGCGGCCATTTGAAGCTTCGGTGATGTTAAAAGTCACATCAGGAATAGAATTTTGCAAAATACTTGCAACTGATTTGCGTAGCTCTTGTTCATCATCAACGATAAGTGTGTTCAGATTCATAGTTTATTTCCTTTGGACTTTCAGCCCAGTTCACTTCCTGCGTTTAACGCAACTATAATACCGGATCAATCGGCAGTCGAACATAAAACGTCGTGCCGACGCCGACGTCGGATTTTAACGTAATATTTCCGCCGTGCAGCTCAATAAAATATTTAACTAAGTACAAGCCAAGGCCGGTTCCTTTGGTTTTTTGGTCCTGGTTTTTGCCGCGCACGAATTTTTTCCAGATATGCAACTGGTCCTCACTGGCAATGCCTTCACCGGTATCCTGGATTTCAATAAGAATTTCGGTGTCAGTCTCTTTGGTGCGGATAGAAACCTGTCCGTTTGCCGGCGTGTACTTAATGGCATTTTCGACCAGGTTTAAAAAGACTTCGGTCATTAAAGTTACGTCGAACTCAATTAAAAACATCGGCTCTAAGGTAAGATCAATGCTGACATTTTTGGTTTTTGCCACCGGTTTTAACCGTTCAACCACGTTTTCGATCACTTCGTTTAAATCAGCCACTTCTTTTAGGATTTGGAAGTCACGCGATTCAACCCGTAATACCTTTAGGATCGATTGGATATAACGGTTCAGCTCTTCGCTGTAAACTTTAAGGTTGCCAAAATCTTCGTGCATATGGGCTGGAATATTCTTTTCGGCATCCAGGCGGTCGACCACGGCCTGAATTTTGGCAATCGGGGTTTTTAAGTCGTGCGAAATTAAGCTGATAAAATTATTTTTAAGCTGTTCAAGATCAGATAGGTAACGTTGTTCCTGCTGAAGCTCAGCATGGGCTTTTTCGATCCGCAGGGCATGGTAGCCAATGTATAACACCCAGATCAGAATCAGTAATACCAGCGGGCTCACCATCGGAATCCAAAGGTTAAACGTGTCAAAGACCCAGATTGAAAAGGCCGCCCAGATCGTGCCGATCCAGAAAAATAAAAACAGCGAGACCGCCTGTGGAAAGTGGGTAATCACCAGCACGGCGATGATAGTCAGAATCAGGAGCAGTAGAGAATTGATCCAGGTGTAACCTTTTTTGATAAAGCGTTTTTCTAGAATGTTGTCGGTGACCTGCGCCCAGAACTCGTGTTTTGTCATGGCTCCGAGGGGGGTCAGAATCTGCGAATTAAGTGTTCGTTCGGTGCCGATAAATACGTTCTTGCCGCGAAAAAAATCTTTCGGGTAATCACCACGTAACACCCGTTGTAGGCCAATGGTTTTAAAGCGGTTAACTCCGCGGTAGTTGATGACTGATAACGGGTCTTTGCTTTGGCGGCCCTGATCTACGGTGGCGTGGGCGATATCCTGTAAGAAGCCGCGGTGGTCATGCAGTCTGCGCACGATACCGTCTTCGTCGCGTAACACTTCGACATGGGCAATGTTAGAGCGGTCGGGCAGTGTCGCAAACGGGAGCGACATGTTTTCCAGTAAGCTGGTATTTGTGGCCCAGGTGATTTTCGGGTCTTTGAAGACAATGATCTCCTGCGAGTTGAGGCGGGTGACGCCGATGTTTTCGCCGAAGAAAAGTGTGACCCCTATTGATTTCGGTTTTTGATTGAGGATTTGTGAAAGCATCTGAAACCAGATTTTCTGGTCCCAGAAAAAACTATCGGTGACGTCCTGTGACTCGTTCATGTTGATGAGCGAGTTGGTTTTAAGGTCAAAAATTTTAACAAAGTCACTGGGCTTAATGGTGACCAAAACGATTTCTTTGTTGACCGGTTGCGCCCCGCGAATTTTAAACCGACTATCGTACAGGTCAACTTCATCAAATTTAAGCAGGATGATAGAGAACAGCCAGCAAAGCAAAGCTCTGCTCCAGAAGCCTTTCTTGCTATTCGTCCATTTTAGCCAATTGATGATATTGTTTTTCACAGCGTTGCAAAACTAGCATAATTCGGCTTATATTGTAACCATGAAATGGATCCGTACTGTCGATCAATCACTCCCGCATTTAACCGGTTCGGTACTAACCGTCGGAAACTTTGATGGTGTGCACTTAGGGCATCAGAAATTGCTGAAAGAGCTCGTTTTTCAGGGTAAAGAGTACAAAGTACCATCCGTGGTTTGTACTTTTAAGCCACACCCCCGCGTATTGCTCAATCCGGGTACACCGGTGCACCGGCTTTTTGACTACAAAGACCAGGCTGAGCGCATGGAGGCTTTAGGGGTCGACTTTCTTATTGAAGAAAAATTTACAAAGGATTTTTCGCTAATGCAGGCCGATGAGTTTATGGACCTGTACATTTCACGCTATTTTAAGCCTAAACACCTTGTTGTCGGCTACGATTTTAACTTCGGTAAAGACCGTTCCGGCGGTATCGATTTCTTACGCGAATACTGTCAAAAAAATCAGATTGGTTTAACCGTGGTCAGTGCACTTGAGCAAAATGGTCAGGTGGTGTCTTCATCTGTGATCCGTAAACTATTAGAGCACGGAAACCTTGAGCTGGCTGAAAAGTTTCTGGGCCGCAAATACTATATCCGCGGGCCGGTGCGTGTTGGTTTTAAGCGCGGCCGCCAGTTAGGTGTGCCGACCGCGAACGTGAGCCCTGATATCGATTTTGTTCCGCGTAAAGGTGTGTATTTTTCATTGGTGTTCTGGAATGATAAAATTTTTAAATCGATCACTAACATCGGTTTTAATCCAACCTTTGAAAGTACGAATTCATACTTAAAAGTTGAGACGCATATTTTTGATTTTAACCAGGAAATTTACGGCGAACAGATTAAAGTTGAGCTGCAGCATTTTCACCGCGATGAAATGAAATTTTCAAGTGTCGATTCGCTTAAACATCAGATTCAAAACGACATCGCCGAGGCGAGAAAGTATTTTCAGCTATGAAAATTTACCGATCAATTGAATTAGGTGCGGCCGAGCTGAGCGAAAAATTACTGCATGAGCCAGACATCGAAATTCACTTTGATCCGATGACCGATGATGAACTTTTTCATTCGGATTTTGACCTGATTGAACTTTCTGAACACCAGAGTCAGTCGATTTTACAGAAGATGCCAATGCTTGATTGGCAGATCCAGTCGACCGGGGCAGCAGATGCATTTGGCAAAGATAAAAGCGGTTTTAATCCCATTCATTTGAGTGCTTCAAGTTTTGGAAATTTTTTAGAAACCAAACACATTTATCTTGATATCTCTAAGAATGCGGTTCTGGTCGGTACCTATTCATTTTTAATGACCTATGCGGTTGCGCTGGCCAAAATCGGGTTTAATAGAATTTATTTAGTTTCTCCGGGAAATGTTTCTTACAAAGAAGAGATCGCAAAGGTGCAGAAGTACCTGTTCAATGTGCAGTTACAGCAGCTGACGCTTGATGAGATGGCTAATATTTCAGAACTTTCGAGTTTACTGGTGATGGATTTTGACCAGTCCGAATATCCGGATATGGTTGAGACTCTGACTTACTTCAATTTTCTGGCTGAAAACGCGATTTTTTTCGACCTGCAGAATTACCTAAATGATGCCCTTTCTTCAGAGGCAGAAAAAGCCTCGTTAAGAGTTTTGGATTCAGTCGAATTTCATTTACACAAATACCGTTTATTTCAAAAAAAACACAAATAACCGTTCCTAGGTCCAGTTACAAAAAACGTCACTCTTAGTAGACTTATACTATGTCGAAGCTTGGGGAAATTCTAACACGTCAAGGCCTGATCCGTCCGGATCAGTTGCAGGCGGCTTTGGCCGAATCGGCCAAGACCAAGGCGCGACTTGGAACTCTCCTCGTTAATTCCGGTGTTCTAAAAGATGCACAAATCCTCAGAGCCTTAGAAAAACAATATGGCATTCCCGGTGTTGATTTAGGCCAGATCGATATTGAGTCTTCAGCATTATCACTTGTGCCGCGCGAGTTCTGTGACAAGAATAACGTTATTCCTGTATCCAAGGCGGGAACAACACTTGTCGTGGCCTTTTCTGACCCTGCAAATATCGAAATCCGTGACCAGATCCGCTTTTTAACGAAGTGTAAAGTTCAACCTGTGTTGGCCACGGATTTATCAATTGCCTCTGCGATTGAAAAATTTTACGGAACCTTCAAGCAGAACGAAAAAGATTTCACTGCCAGCGAAGAACAGTTCGGTGAATTAGGCGGCGAAGCCGAACTTGCGCAAACCGCTAGTTCAACAGAAGTGAATGAAGAGGCCGATAATAAAATCGGCTCAGCACCGATTGTAAAATTCGTAAACGGTATTTTAATCGAAGCGATGCGCAGACGTGCTTCAGATATTCACTTAGAACCATACGAGAAAAATTTCCGAGTGCGTTTTCGTATCGATGGTTCGTTACTGGAAGTAGCGGCGCCGGCGGCTTCTTCTGGGCCTGCCATAGCGGCCCGTATTAAAATTATGTCGAAAATGGATATTGCCGAAAAGCGCCGACCCCAAGACGGTCGCTTAAAAATCAATATCGCTAAAGAAAACAAAGAAATGGATTTTCGTGTGAACACTGTTCCGACCATGTGGGGCGAGAAAGTGGTTATGCGTCTTTTAGATAAATCGAATCTTCAGCTCGATATGACCAAACTTGGTTTTGAAGAAGACGATTTAAAATTATTCAAAAGTTGTGTGAATCTTCCGCAAGGGATGGTTCTGATCACGGGCCCTACGGGTTCCGGTAAGACCACCACAATTTACTCGGCGTTATCCGAGCTTAACAAGTCTGATGTGAATATTTCTACAGCGGAAGATCCGATCGAGTTTAATCTTGAAGGGATCAATCAGGTTCAGATGAATCCTGATATCGATCTTAATTTCAGCAGTGCCTTACGTGCCTTCTTACGTCAGGATCCGGACATCATTATGGTGGGTGAGATTCGTGACTTAGAAACGGCCGAGATTGCGTTTAAAGCCGCCTCAACAGGTCACTTGGTGTTAAGTACCCTGCATACGAATGATGCCCCATCGACAGTTATTCGTCTGACAGAAATGGGCGTTGCCCCGTACTTAATTTCTTCGACCGTTAATCTTATCGTAGCCCAGCGTCTAGTCGGTAAGATCTGTGAGTCGTGCAAAGAGCCGATTCAGGTGCCGGAAACAACGCTGACAAACTTAGGCGTCAGCAAAGCTGATATCCCGAGATTTCAGCTCATGCGCGGCCGTGGTTGCAGTAATTGCAACAACACCGGAATCCGCGGGCGTCTGGCGATCTACGAGTTAATGCCGGTGGTGGGGGCGATCAAGGACGCTATTTTACGAAATGCATCGGCGGCCGAGCTGCGTAAGTTAACCAAAGATCTCGGTTACCGCACGTTACGTCGAAGCGGTTTGTTAAAATTAGCCCGAGGACAAACAACGATTGATGAAGTTTTAAATACATCGGTGAGAGACGACTAGAGGATAACCATCATGATTGAAAAGATTTTAACCAAAGTTAAAGATTCATCAGCTTTAGAAGTGCAGTTTCGCCTGGGGCATAAAACCATTGCTAAAGTAAAAAATGAATGGATTGAAATCGACAAAGAAAGTCTGGGTTTTTCCGAGTGGGAAGATCTTAAAGACCTATGCCTGCAGAATAATGACAAACTGACTTTGGAAACCAAAGGTTTTGTCAGAGGTGTTTATAAATCGTCTGACCAGCAGTGGTTGTTTTCATTTACCGAGCACAAAGATTGTTTAAAGGCTTATTTCAGTGTGATTCCGAATTTTGAATTAAGCCAGTATATCCAGTCGCCGGTTTTCTGGGATTCTTTAAAAAAAACCAGTGGTTTATTTATTGTGACCGGCCAGCGCGGCCAGGGTAAATCGTCGTTGTTAAAAGATATTATTTCTGAGATTAAAAAAGATTCGCCAAAGTTAATTGCCGTGCACGGAAATTTCTCGACCCTGTCGCTTTTAAACCTGGATTCGTTAATCCATTTATCTGAAGAAACTCTGGCGTGGGAAGCGCACCATCCGATTTATGATGGTATCGACCAGTTCGTCGTAGATTTTAACAGCATCAAAAACTGGGAAAAATGGATTAAGCTTTGTGAAGAAGGCCGTTCAGTTTATTTAACGATCTCTGGTCTGTCGGTTGAAAACTGTTTAGAGCAGATTATTTCGCAGATCGGATTTCAAACTAACTTAGCCCGCCGGTTTTTTCAGGTGTTAAACAGTATCTGTTACCAAAAAGTGATCGGCATCAGAGAAGGTGCGGTTCACGAATTTTTCGTGGCCCAGCAGGGATTTAAAGAAGATTTATTCAAAATGTCTTTTGCTGAATTCAAAAAACAGCACGAAGGCGAAGCGTTTAAAAAATATTTTCAGAGTTTAAATCAGTCCATCATTCAGGCGCTGGTACGCCGTCGTATTGATGTTAAGTCCGCATTTGCCGCGAGTGATTCGCCGGATGATTTAGATACGCAGTTAAAGAGAATGGGGTTGTAGAGTATGGCAAAGTTTCAATTCCAGGCCCGCAGCTTAAGCGGAAAAATCCAGTCCGGCTATTTAGATGCCAGGGATGAAGCCGAAGCGAAGGTTCGCCTGCGCGCCAAACAGCTTATGCCGATGACTTTAAAACTAGTAGCTAATGCTCCGGGTAAAAAGAACGCCCATGACATCCACGCGTTAGGGGCATTCTTTGCGCCGAAAGTAAAAACCAAGGATCTGCAGATTTTTACACGCCAGTTTGCGACCCTGATCAATTCGGGTATTCCGATTGTTGATGCGTTAAAAATTCTTTCTGAATCGACGTCAGACCGGTTGATTAAAGAAGCCGTTTTACAGATCAAAGCTTCGATTGAGACAGGTAAAAGACTGTCGGATTCAATGAAAATGTTTCCGCGTGTTTTTGATGATCTGTACTGCAATATGATCCGTGCCGGTGAAGAGGCGGGTATTATCGATGTGATCTTAAACCGTCTGTCGATATACTCGGAAAAGAACGAAAAAATTAAAAATCAGATTAAAGGTGCCATGGCGATGCCGATAGTGATCGTGATTGCCGCAGTTGCCGTTATCTCAGGTATTATTATTTTCATTATCCCGAAATTCCAGGAGTTATATAAAGGCAGTGGTAAGGAACTTCCGGGGCTTACCCAGATGCTGATTAATATGTCGGACGGTTTACGTAACAACTGGTTTTCAATTATTGTGATGTTGTTTATTGCGACGTATCTGATTATCAGCTTTTTTGCCAGCAAAGAAGGGCGCATTGCCCTGGATAAATTTTTAATCAATGCACCGGTCATTGGCGACGTTGTGCAAAAAGCATCGGTTGCACGTTTATCGCGAACGATGTCGACATTGTTGTCTTCAGGTATCAGTATGCTTGAATCGATTGATATCGCCGCAAATACCGCCGGAAATTATGTGATCGAGCAGGCCCTTAAGTCGTGTAAAGAATCTATTTCAGTCGGTCGTCCGTTTCACTTGCCGTTATCGCGCCAGAAAGAAATCCCGCAAATGGTTTCGCAAATGGTGGCTATCGGTGAGCAGACTGGTGCGCTTGATTCGATGTTGGGTAAGATTGCCGATTTCTACGAAGATGAAGTTGAAAATGCGATCCGTGCGATGACTTCGTTGATTGAGCCGTTATTAATGATCGTGTTAGGCGGAATTATCGGCTTTATCCTGGTAGCGATGTACTTACCAGTATTCCAAATGGGAGATACCGTTGTTCAATAGTGCCAAGTTGGAACAATATTTTGCTTCATTAACAACCCGCGACTGGCGGGTTGTGGTGCTGTTTTTGTATTGCGTCTTATTTCAGTTGGCAATTTTTTCGCAGGCGCCGTTTCTACAGATAAATTTCTTAATGCATTTTTATGGTGCCGTGCTGCTGTTTTTTGCCCACCACTTATTTTTGTATCTTACCAACAGCAAAAATCATGTGCTGTCATTCATGTTTGATTTTTCGATCTTGTTTTACCTGATGGCCCAGCATTCGGTGCTCTCAAGCTTTAACCTGATCGTATTGCTCATTTTACTGTTTATCGCCGGTTCTGAGTTATCAAAGAACTCTTCGTTAATTTTAACGGTATTTAGCTCGGTGTGTTTATCGCTGGTTAACCTGTTGTCGATCCGTTGGGAAGGCATTCAGAACCTGTTTACCCTGGTGCTGTTTAACTTTTCGTTTATAACGGTATCGATTATTTCGCAGCAGTTTCGGGTGCAGCTGAAAGACCTGCACAGCGAGCTTAGCTCGGTCACGAAAAAACTGCGTTCGAAAGAAGAGTTTTCCGAGATTTTAATCCAGCAGATGCCAACGGGTTTGACGGCTTTTAATCAAAACGGTGATGTTTTATTTGCCAATAGAAATTTAACCGAGAAGTTAAATCTTACGGTCAACGACCTGCGCACGATCTTTACCCAGACGCAGGCCCGCGGGCAGGGAGAATTTGCCTATTACAATGCTCAGCTGCAGGATAAGAAGATTTACGAAGTTAACCAGGCCAGCTATGAAGACGTGTTTTTGAATGAAACCGTTAATCTAATGATGTTGAAAGATGTCACTGAAGTAAAACATCTGCAGGATCAGATGCGCCAACGCGAAAAACTTGCGGCGATCGGTCAGTTAGCTGCCGGCATTGCCCATGAGATCCGAAATCCGTTGGCGGGTATTTCGGGAAGTATTCAGTTGCTTTCAAATGATGCGCAAAATCCTGATGATCAGAAATTGATGAAAATCATCTTAAAAGAGATCGACCGTTTAAATAACTTAATCACTGAATTTTTAGATTACTCAAAACCTGAGCAGCGCCCGGATCAGAAAATCGATTTAGCACTGGTTATGAATGATGTTATCCAAAATATCAAAGCCAGCCCGCAGACCCCGAAAAATCTTGAGTTGGTTTTGCAGGTCAATTCGGGATCTATTTTAGGTTATGCAGATAAGTTAAAACAGGCGTTTTTAAATATTTCGATGAACGCGGTACAGGCGATGTTAAATAACGAAGAGCCGAAGCTGACCATTAAGCTCGATACGTTCGGCGATGAGGTTGTGCTTTCGATCAAAGACAACGGCAGCGGAATGCCGGAAGAAGTTAAAAAAAGAATTTTTGAACCGTTTTTTACGACTAAACCTAAAGGGACTGGGTTGGGGCTTGCGATCACGCATAAAGTGCTGGAATCACATCAGGCGCAGATGCAGATCCACAGTGAAATGGGTTTAGGCACGGAATTTATTTTAAAGTTTAATAAAGCATAAGGATACAAAAACAGGAGACATCATGAAATCACGCATTTTGGTAGTAGACGACGAAGAATCGATCAGAGAATTTCTCGAGATCATGCTGAAAAAAGAAGGCTACGAGGTAACGACAGCTGAAGACGGAGCTAAAGCCAAAGAAATTTTAACGAAAAAATCATTCGATATGATTATTTCAGACATGCAGATGCCGAACGTAACCGGAATTGAATTGCTGCGCCACGTGCGCGAAAGTTACCCGGATATTTGCTTTATGATTATCACTGCATTCGGCACAACCGAAACCGCAGTTGAGGCAATGAAGCTTGGCGCCTACGATTACCTAACAAAGCCGTTTAAAATCGATGAAGTGCGCCTAAATATCGCTAACGCCCTACGTTCTAAAAATTTGGAAACCGAAGTTCGTGTTCTTAAAAAAGAACTAGTAAAAGAGTACTCGTTCCAGAATATGGTTGGTAACTCAGATGCCATGCACGCCGTGTTTAATTTAATTCAGCGTGTATCGCAGGCGCCTACCAACGTGTTAATCACGGGTGAGTCAGGTACCGGTAAAGAGGTCATCGCAAAAGCTATTCACTATAACGGGCCACTTAAAGACAAGCCGTTTGTAACCGTAAACTGCGGTGCGATTCCTGAAAATTTAATGGAATCAGAAATGTTCGGTCATAAAAAAGGCTCGTTCACGGGAGCTATCGCTGATAAAGCCGGTTTATTTGAAGTGGCTGACGGCGGAACCTTGTTCCTGGATGAGGTCGGTGAGTTACCGGCTTCAATTCAGGTTAAGTTACTCCGCGCGATTCAAGAGCGTATTATCCGCCGCGTAGGTGCAACGGATGATATGAAAGTTGAAGTCCGTATCATCGCCGCGACCAACAGAAATCTTGAAGAGATGGTTTCAAAAAACACATTCCGCCAGGATTTATTTTACCGTTTAAATGTTATTAACATCAAATCTCCTCCATTACGTGAGCGTGCTGATGATATCCCATTATTGGCAAACCACTTTTTGCGTAAATATAACGAAAAGCTCAATAAGCAGATCCAAAGCATCTCTGTTGAAGCCATGGATATCTTAAAAAAGTATAACTACCCGGGTAACGTGCGTGAGTTAGAAAATATGATCGAGCGTACCGTGGCTTTAGAAGCAGGATCGACGATCCTGCCTGAGTCACTGCCGCCGATGGTTAACACGCCGTCAGGCCGTAAAATGGCATCATCTAACGAAATTGAAATCGGCGAAGATGGTTTAGATTTAGATAAGGTGATTGGTCAGATCGAAAAAGAACTTTTAATCAAAGCGATTCATGCTTCAAACGGTGTGAAGAAAAAAGCTGCGAAGTTATTGAAAATTTCGTTTCGTTCAATGCGCTACCGTGTAGAAAAATACAGCCTTGGTGTGATGGGCGATGATGAAATGGACGATGAATAAGACTCTGTATCTGTTTTCATTTTTAATTTTTTTGAGCCCGCTGTTGCGGGCTCAAAACGTTGACCAGGATCTTATCCAGATTATTGAAGTCGAAAAAAGTATCCAATTACAAAAAGAAAAAGTGCCGACCTATTCTGAACTTGAAATCGGCGTAGGGTACGGTTACGGCTCTATTGCCGATTACCCGGCTTCTGATGAGTATTCACGTAAAAGTCTATTGCTGCCGCTGGTGATCTACCGGGGTGATGTTTTAAAATCCGACCAGGAAGACGGGACCCGCGCCGAACTATTTAAATCACGTGAACTGGAAGTTAACTTAAGTTTCGGGGCCCGTTTTAATAATGACAGCGATGGGAACAAGGCGCGCGCCGGTATGCCGGATCTGAACTATATTTTTGAGACCGGCCCAAGTCTGAATTACAAATTATGGAAAGCCGCAAAGGTTGGTTCGTTGACTCTGCAAATCCCGGTAAGGCTTACGTTTGAGACCAATTTTAAGGCGAGCGAATTCTTAGGATGGGTATTTGAGCCAGAATTAAGGCTGCAGAAGCTGAATTTCGTGGTGCCGAATTTGTCAGCGATCACCTCGGTTTCTGTGGAGTTTTTCAATGAACGCGTGGCGAATTACTACTATCAGGTGGAAAACCGCTACGTCACTTCAGAGCGTGCCGCTTATGATGCCAAGGCCGGGTTATCCACATTGAGTATCGGCCAAAACTTCCTTTATGAATATAATCGTTTTAATTTAATTTTTGGTGTAACCCACAGTTATTACGGTACGTCAGAAAACCGCAGTTCTCCACTTTTTAAGAGCGATAGCAATACCGCTGTGTTTGCGGCAGTTGCATGGTTTTTCTACCAGCGAACTACAGAGCGACAATAATTTTAAAGTATTGCCTGGTTTAAAAAATCACGCCTATACTGGTCTGGCATGAAAGCATTTTTTACTTTATTGATTTTGTTATCCAATGTGGCTTTTGCCAATTCTTCGTTAGAAAAAAAATTGGCTGAAGGCGATGTGATTTTTATTCAAAGTCAGACTGAACAGGCCAGGGCCATCGCAGAGGGCACAGCCTCGGAGTGGACTCACGTTGGAATGATCGTTAAAAAATCCGGAGCATGGCATGTGGCCGAAGCTGTCGGTCCGTTGCAGGTTAATACTTTAAAATCTTTTATCGGACGCAGTAAAAACAATGCCTATAAAGTTATGCGCTTTAAACATTTTACGCCCAAAATGGTGCCGATGCTGTATGTGAATCTGTATAAATACAATCAACCTTACGATATCTTTTTTGAGTTTTCAGACGAGCGTATCTATTGCAGCGAGCTGGTTTATAAAGTCATGAAAAACGTAACCGGTCATCCGATCGGGCAATTACAAAAAGTCGGTGATTTGAAACTTGATGGCCCGTACGTAAAGCGTCTGATCGAAGAGCGGTTGACGGCGATCGGTAAAGAGTTAGATCTTGAAGAGCCGATTATTACGCCATATGCCCAGACGATCGACCCCGATATGACTCTGATCAGTGAGCGCTTCTAACTTAGCCACTGTCGTTAGCCGTGGCTTAAGCTGTCTTGTGAACACCATTTTTTAATAACGTCGAAAAGAGCTTTAAGGTTAACCGGTTTTTGGAAAATACTTTTGGCTTTAATATCTGGGGCTTGGTCATCAAAAGCACTGACGACAACGATTGGAATGTTGGAGTAAGATTGGTCGGTGGCCACACGGTCTGCGAACGTCCAGCCATCCATCACTGGCATCATTAAATCTAAAACGATCAAGCAGGGGCGAAGGCCATCTTGTAAAAGGTCTATCGCGACTTGACCGTTTTCGGCCGTAGCTACAGCGTAACCTTCATATTCAAGCGCCGCCTTTAGGGCTTCACGAATCCCGTAGTCATCGTCGACGACAAGAATTTTTTTGTCGAGTGAGTCGCAGTTTTCCTTAACCATATTAAAAGGTTAATGACTCAAAGTTTGTTGAGTCAACTACAGCTGAACAAAATGGCAAAAAATTGGATTTACGCCCCGAGGCGCAGTTTTAAGCCTTATCGGCTAGTCTGTGTGTCGAGCCAGCTCTTGGTAAAACTTGGTCACCTGTTGCAAGCAAGTGCTTAACAACATTTATCTGGTGAATTTTTCTCCTAGTTTGTTAGCTACAGTTGATATTTCGACGCCAACTGCACCCACACTGATAGATTCAACGACTTCGGGATTTGGTTTTCCCAACGATCTGACCTTTTCAGGAAACAGGGGCTACATCGTTGGTAGCAATACGCTGACGATTTTTGATTACCTGGCATCGACTACGCTCGGCGCCTGTTCGAAAGCCGGCGAAGTCATATACGATGTACCTCAGGCAACATTAAAATACTGCAACGGGACTACTTACTATGCCATGGGGCCATCACCGGGGGCCGGTGGTGTCGGGTGTGTTGCGCCGATTGCGGCTCCCGGGCAGTATCAGTATTCATCAGCGGATAATCGTTTTAGGTATTGTGACGGCACCAACTGGGTATTGGTGGGTAATTAGTAGAGTTTGGGTGTAAATCAAAGAGTAAAATTTGGTGCCTCGGGCCGGAATCGAACCGGCACGGGATTGCTCCCACAAGATTTTGAGTCTAGCAAGTCTACCAATTTCATCACCGAGGCACCGGCAAATATATAGACTATAAAGGTGCCCTTATTTAAAGGTACGGAGACGTACTGTTCAAGTATTTTTTTCAAGCTTGGCTGAAGCCTATTCACTTCTCTGAAGGGCTACTCTATTTCGTTTAATTGGGCCGCTCGATAGAAAAATCAAGGTTTTCAACCAGTTACAAGAATTGTCACCGCTTTGGAAAAAGCTACATTTGTTGGCACTTCGGTTGCTAATTTGATTCCCTGTAGTAAAAAGACAAGGTTTAAAAAAGGATCAGGGGAGTATTTATGAAACTATCATTAACCGTAGCGGCGGCGATTTTTGCAAATCTGTATTTTGCTGAAATGGCTATCGCTCAAACTTCAGGTGCTGAATTAAGTGCTGAAGTCGATTCAGAAATCGAGCAGATGTATCAACAACAAGCAGCATCTTCTCAAAGCGCGTCGAAAGCCGAAACAGGCGCAGTTGTTACACAAACAGTTGTAGTACCTCAACAGTACCCAGCGACAACAACTCCAAGCGTGCAAAAACAACCGGAAACAACGGTTGAGGGTTCACCTCTTAGCAACTCACGAGCTGATAGCATCCGCCGTGGCCGCCAAGAAGAAGAATTAAGAACTGAATCACGTATCGTTGAAAAGCTTGAACAAAGCCGTTTAGAAGACGAGAAAAAACGTGCAGCGGTTTTATTCGGTGATAAGTTTGATACTCTTCAAAATCAACAGGCACAGCCGGCTCAACCGGTACAAGTAGCTCCGGTGCAGGCTCCATCTTCACAGGTTCAGCCTCAGCCGATCATTATCAACCAAAACGAGACTTTAACCCGCGATGCAGTTCGTGAAGAAGTTCGTGCAGCATTAACTGAAGACGAAAAAGCAATTGTTCCGTCTTTAGAACAAAAGTATTTCACGGCAAATGCAGCCATCGGTCAGTACCCGGACATCGAATCCATCAAAGGTAACTACGCCTTAGGTGCTGGTTTTGGTACTCGTTTTGATTATTTCTTAGTTGAAGGTGCGTTCATGTACTCTAACTATACGTTAGATGCAAGATACGTGGATTCTTTTAACCAAGTTCGTGCAGCTAATTTTGATATGAACCAATACCAAGGTATCATCTCTACGAAATATCAATTAATCGGCGGTTTTGTACGTCCGGTAGTTGGTGGTTTAATTTCTTACTCTTACCGTCAGTATGTTGCTAACAACAACACATCGTACGGTACGGCAGGCACTGAGTTCGGTACTTCACACGCGATCGACTTAGGTTTAATCGCCGGTGTTGATTTAGAGTTTAACGATAAGATGTCAGCAGGTTTTGATATGAAGTACATGTTTAACATGTCGAACAAAATCAGCGGATCTACGGCAGCTGGTTCAACTCCGGTTGAACAGTTACAGTACTTCACAACGGGTTTATTCGCCCGCGTGAATTTTTAAGGCGCGGACGCGCAAGAGGCGTAGCTGGATTACGCCGCACAATACAATCTTCCTGAATCTAGAAAGGTCAGCTTTACAGAGCTGGCCTTTTTTTTTACCATTAGGGTATGTTTTTACGGTTTCTTTTATTTTCAGTTTTATCTTTTGCTTTAACTGCCCCGGCTGCACAAAAGCCGGCCGCAGAGATCGTGGTCGTTGATGAATTGTTATTTGATCTAAACGGCGAGGGTAAAACCAACTACGATTTTAAGATCTTTGAAGAGATCATTAAGCCGCTGGAGCGATATTTTGCGCCGTCAGTGGTTAAGTCGTTTCAGGATAAGGCCGAGTTTTATGTGTTTAGCTGTCTGGCGCTGAAAGAGGCCGAACAATTAGATATTCAGGCAGATCCTGAAGTTGTTGAACGTTTTTTGCAGACCTATCGGTTTCCTGAAAACGGAAAAAAAGCTGAGGCCGTAAAAAGCGAAATTGAAAAGCTGTTTCGTGTAGCTGAGCTGGTAACGATTAAAGAGCGCCAGTTATCAAGCCGACAGGCGATCACTGCCTGGCTGGTGGTTTTAAAGCGTAAATACTCGCTTGGGTGGAAAGCCAATGACTTTAAAAGTCGCACAGCCTTCGGAATATAAAGAACTCACCGAGCTGTTTTCTGAGATCTATGCTTCCGTGGCGAACAAGGCCCAATTCAATTGGCCCCCGGAAAACATTGAAATTGAGCTTTTGCTGTCGCAGTTTTTGATCTGTCGGGATGAACATGGGCGCATCTGTGGTTTTATCTCTTTTCGTGATAATGGCGACGTCTTTGAAATAATGGCGCTAGGGACTGCGGCGTGGGCCCGCCGTAAAAGCGTTATGAGCTTGCTTTTGCACGATTTGCAGGACAAAAGTCGCAAGGCGTCTAAGGAGCTGCTGCTCGAAGTGCATGCGCAAAACAGTTCGGCGATCGCCCTGTATCAGAAAATGGGATTTAAACAAATAGGAACTCGTAAAGGCTACTATGCCGATCGGGCCGATGCCCTGACTTTTCAATACCTGTAGAGTATATATAGATTGCCTTTCTGACGCTCATTTGTTAAGTTGGGTACTGAATTGGGCCCCTTAGCCCAATTTTTTTTTGCCTCAGTCGCCTTTGTGTGGCTGGAACGGAAAAGACCCATTGAGGTCTTTTTTTAGTTTTAAAGGGTGAATAAGGTCAGCTTAAGGTTGATCAAAGACAGCTTAAAGGAATTTATTTGGACGCCTGGATTAAAAATATTGAAAAAATAGTTACCGACATTGCAACAGCGCAAGGGTGTGAGTTGTACGATCTTGAAGTTGTCGGCACAGGTAAAGGTCGTGTTCTTAGAATATTTGTCGATAAAGCCGTAGATGAAAACGGACAAGGGGTGGGCATCGAAGATTGTTCGAATGTTGCGCGCGCCTTGAATGAAGTTTTAGATGCGGCGGGGAATGAAGATCTTGTTCCCGGCGGCGAATACAGTTTAGAGGTTTCATCACCGGGTCTTGATAGACACTTAAAGACGAAAAACCACTTCGAAAAAGTAGTAGGTAAAAAAATCTATGTACAGCTGGATCAAAATTTAGGTTCTTTGGGAGCCCAGGAAAAAGCGATTCAGTTAACGAAGAAGTTTGAAGAAGTGCTAAAAGGCGTTGAAGACGACAAATTGGTTTTCGATTTTCGCCAAGAGACGATCAAGGTTCCGATGAATCTTGTGCATAAGGCGAAGTTAACATTTGATTTTAAAGAGAATACTAAAGGTCCTAAGAAGAAATAGAAGGTCTCTTCTTAGAACAGAAACGAAAAGAGGGTAAAATGGCAGAAAATTTACTAAACGATTTATCAAAAGTTATCGACCTGGTTGGTAAAGACAAAGGTATCGATAAAAATGTTATCGTTGAAGCCGTTAAACAGGCGATGCTTGTTGCTGCTAGAAAGAAATACGGAACATACCGTGAAATCGAAGCTCAATACAACGAAGAGACTGGTGAAGTTGAACTTTACGAGTTCAAAGAAGTTGTTGAGCGCGAAAAATTTATCGATGAAGAAGTTGAAATCCCTCTTGATGAAGCTTTGAAACTTGATCCAGGTGCGCAGTTAGACGATTCAATCGGCATTAAATTAGAATCAAACGATTTAGGCCGTATTGCAGCGCAAACTGCAAAACAAATTATCTTACAAAAAGTTCGCGATGCTGAACGTGAAATCATTTTCTCTGAATTT
Organism: Bdellovibrio sp. SBM16; assembly: GCF_056175625.1. Lineage (NCBI taxonomy): Bacteria > Pseudomonadati > Bdellovibrionota > Bdellovibrionia > Bdellovibrionales > Pseudobdellovibrionaceae > Bdellovibrio > Bdellovibrio sp. SBM16. The sequence goes on from NZ_JBJKJG010000001.1 coordinate 556,585, forward strand.
GAAGAGCGCAAAGGTGAAGTGGCTTCTGGTATTGCACGCCGTGTAGAAAAAGGCGCGATCGTTGTGGATTTAGGCCGCACTGAAGCGCACATTCCTCCACGTGAACAGATCCCTGGCGAAATTTTCAAACCGGGTGACCGTATCCAGGGTTATTTATCAGAAGTTCGTCAAACTACACGTGGCCCGCAAATCATCATGTCACGTGCCGATGAGCGCTATTTAGTTAAATTATTTGAAATGGAAGTTCCTGAAATCTACGACGATATCGTTGAAATTATGTCAGCGGCCCGTGAACCGGGACAGCGTGCTAAGATCGCGGTTCGTTCTAAAGACAACTCAGTTGACCCGGTGGGCGCTTGTGTTGGTATGAAAGGTTCGCGCGTACAAAATATCGTTCAGGAGTTACGTGGCGAGAAAATCGATATCGTATTATGGGACGAAGACGTTACCCGTTTTGCCTGCAATGCATTAGCACCGGCAGAAATCTCTAAAGTTTACTTAGATGAAGAAAATAAAGAGATGGAAATCGTGGTACCGGATTCGCAATTATCGTTAGCCATCGGTAAAAAAGGGCAAAATGTCCGCCTGGCTGCTAAATTAACAGGTTGGAAATTAGACATCGTATCTTCGACAGCAATTCAGTCTAGAACGGCGGAGTCGATCTTCAACCTAATGTTAATGCCGGGCATGAGTGAGACCATGGCACAAAATATTCTTCAATCAGGATTTGGTTCGTTCCAGTCATTAGCTAAAGCTAAGGCTGAAGAAATCATGACTATCCCTGGTTACGAAGATCAAGAAAAGGCACAGAAGTTGATTTCTGATGCGGCTGCATTAATTGCGAAGTACGAAGCGGAAGGCAAATCGGTTCCGACTTCACCGCAAGCACAGGCTGCTAAAGAAGCTACTTCATCTGCAAAACAAAGAGCAGAAGATCAGTTAAAAGCTGAATTATCTAAGCTTAAATCGGACGAGAACTAATTAAGGCTCGAAGAGAAAAAGGTAACTAACGCGTGAGTAATCCAAAAGTTTTTGAATTCGCAAAAGAAATCGGTATGACACCGCTAGCTTTGATGGACAAGATCAAAGAATGGCATTTGCCGATTAAAAATCACATGGCTGAACTAGAGCCAGAGATGCTAGCCACTATTAAGGCTAAACTCGAGGCTCCGGCTGAGTCTGTAGCTGAAGAAAAACCGAAAAAGACAGCGACGAAAAAAGCCGCTGCTCCGAAAACGGCAGCTACAAAAACCGCAACAAAGAAATCGGCAGCAGCCGCAGAAGCTCCAGCTCCTGAAGCCGCGCCAAAATCGAGTGTAATTCGCCGTAAAACGAAAGATGCTGAACCGGTTGCTGAAGTCAAAGCACGCGTGATTTCTAAACCAGAAGAGACAGCAGAAGTCGTTGTCGAAGAAACGCCGGCTCCAGTTGCAGCAGCACCTGTTGCTGAAACAAAAGTAGAACCTAAAACTGAAGCGGTTCCTGCGGCAGCGGCGGCAGCAGCCCCTGTTCAGCCGACAGCACCGGCAGCGGCAGCAGCCGCAGCGGCAGCTCCGGCGCGTAAAAAAGAAGTCGCGATCGGTGACAGCGGTGTTGCAAGTTCAACAACTGTTGCTTCTCGAAGAAATATCATTGGCCGTATGGATTTAAGCCGTGTGCAAGCTCCTCCGGGTGCGACAAACACCGGCGGTTTCCAGTCACGTCAAGCTGGTCAAGGTGGCGGATTCCAACGCAGCCCTGGTGGCCAAACTGGTGGGTTCTCTGGACCTCGCCCGGGTGGTGCAGGTGCCGGACGTAACATCCGTCCTGGATTTGTGGCTCAGCAAACAATTCCAGATCCTTCGCAAATTCCATTTAATGATTCCCATCACCGCGACCGCGATAAAAAAGCGCGCACGTTCGCACAATCGGGCGGAATGTCTGCTAAAGAAAAAGAGCAGGAAGAATTAAATCAAAGCTTCAACGCTGTTGAGTTCCGTAAGCGTGAGATGGTTTTCCAACCTAAGAAAAAACAAGCGGTTTTAAACCGTGACGCCATGAAAACCCAGATCACAACGCCGAAAGCTTCTAAACGTGTTTTAAAAGTGAACGGTAAAATTAAGCTTGGTGATATGGCTTTAGAGATGGGCTTAAAAGCAGCCCAAATCATTAAAGTGTTAATGAAAAACGGTGTTATGGCTAACGTAAACACTGATTTAGATTTTGATACTGTAGCATTAACTGTCCCTGATTTCGGATGGGAAGCAGAAAACACATTCAAAACAGCAGAAGATGTTGTTGTTGAAATGGCGTTCGGTGGTACTGATGCAGATTTAGTTATCCGTCCACCGGTTGTGACCGTAATGGGTCACGTCGATCACGGTAAAACCTCATTGCTTGATGCGATCCGTTCTGCGGATGTAGCAAGTGGCGAGGCCGGCGGTATCACCCAGCATATCGGTGCTTACTCGGTTAAGGCGCCGGATGGATCTTTAATTACATTCTTAGATACACCGGGCCATGAGGCGTTCACCGCAATGCGTGCGCGTGGAGCCAATGCCACAGATATCGCTATTATCGTGGTAGCTGCGGATGATGGTATGATGCCACAAACTGCTGAGGCGATTAACCATGCCAAAGCGGCAGGGGTTCCGATTATCGTGGCTGTTAACAAAATGGATAAGCCAGGGGCAAATCCAGACCGTATTAAACAACAGTTAACAGAGCTTGAAATCGTTCCTGAAGAATGGGGCGGTAACACGATCTTTGTTGAAGTGTCGGCGTTAAAGAAAACCGGTATTGATACGTTATTAGAAAATATTAAACTATTAGCTGAAGTTGCAGAGCTTAAAGCTAACCCTGAACGTTCGGGTACAGGTCTTGTCATCGAAGCTAAACTTGAAAAAGGTAAAGGCCCGGTTGCAACAATCCTAGTTAAAGATGGTCACGTTAAAGTTGGTCAGTACATCGTAGCGGGTGCTATGAAAGGCCGTGTGAAATCGTTAACAAACGATAAAGGCGAGCGCGTTGAACGCGTAAATCCAGGTATGCCGGTTGAGGTTTTAGGCCTTGAAGGTGTTCCGGGCGCTGGCGACCGTTTCGACGTTGTTAAAGATGATCGTACAGCTGAAGAAGTTGTTCAGATCCGTAAAGACGCGATCCAAAAAGAAAAAGAAGTTCAGAAGAAAGTTTCATTAGAAGATTTATTCTCTAAAGTAACCCAAGGTGAAGTTAAAGATTTCAACATCGTTTTAAAAGCTGATGTGCAAGGTTCGTTAGAAGCGATTCAGGGCATGTTAGCGAAAGCGACTTCGCAGGAAGTTAAACCTAAAGTTATTCACGCAGCCGTTGGCGGTGTGACTGAAAATGATGTGATGCTGGCGCAGACCTCTAAAGGGGTTGTGATCGGTTTTAACGTGCGTCCGGATGGAAATGCTTCAGCGAAAGCTAAGCAGTTAGGTGTTGATATCAGAACCTACTCAATCGTGTACGAAATGATGGATGACATCAAAAAAGCGATGCAGGGTTTACTTGCGCCGCAAGTGGTGGAGAAAGTTATGGGTACAGCCGAAGTGCGTAACACTTTCACGGTTCCAAAAATCGGAACTATTGCAGGCTGTTTCGTAACTTCAGGAAAAGTACAACGTTCGAACATGTTACGTTTAGTGCGTGAAGGGAAGATTGTTTACGAAGGTAAAGTCTCTTCATTAAAACGTTTCAAAGATGATGCTAAAGAAGTTTCAGAAGGCTTTGAATGCGGTATTGGCATCGAAAATTTCAACGATATCAAGGTTGGCGACACTATTGAAGCTTACCTCAAGGAAGAAATCGCTAGAGAACTTACACCGCTTAATTAGTTAAGCGGTCTAATTTCGAAAGGAATTTCGACATGAAAAATATGGGTGACGGGCGCCGTGTGGCGCGCGTTGAACGTGAAGTTCAATCTGTAATCTCGACATTTATTATTCAGCGCCTGCAGCGGGAGCTTCCGGGGCTGATCACGGTTGCGCGTGTGCAAATCCCGGCGGATTTACGCCAGGCCCGTGTCTATGTCAGTCTTTTGCAGACAAATGTAGAAGAGTTAAATACAACGCCGCAAGTAAAAGTTTTAAAACAGGCGGTCGATATCCTGCAAAGCTGGGCTCCTGAAATTCAGGATGAAATCGGTAATAAATTAAACATGAAGTATCTTCCGAAATTGACGTTCTTCGCTGATGAATCAACTGAGAAAATCCTGAAGGTTGAAAAAATTATTTCTGAAATCAGTAAGAACCCAGGCAAAGGCGCGGCACTAGATGATGACGACGACTTTGAAGATGACGAAGAAACTTAATGCAGCAAAACACACCGAAACAACCTAAATCCAGAACCAGTCTGCATGGGCTGTTACTCGTTGATAAACCATCGGGTATGACTTCGCACGACGTGGTCTCAAGGGTGCGGCGTTTGGCCGGCACCAAAGAGGTTGGGCATTCGGGAACACTGGATCCGTTAGCCAGTGGTTTAATGGTGGTGCTGTTAGGTGAGGCTACAAAGTTATCTTCGATTGTGACCGAGGGTGATAAAGCCTATGAAGTTCAGGTTCAGCTCGGTATCGAGACCGACACGTTAGATATCACCGGTCAGGTAGAGAAAACCAATCCGGTCACGGTAAAAAAAGACGATGTGGTCGCAAAAGCGTTATCACTGTTAGGCGAAATGCAGTTACCGATTCCGCTATATTCAGCAAAAAAAATCGACGGTAAAAAGCTCTATGAATACGCCCGTGAAGGTGAAGACGTTGAAATCCCGATGAAGGCGATGACTTTCTGGGATGTGACTTACATCGAAAATACAGAAGCGGAAAAAGAACACCGTTATAGCTTTCACTTACATTGTTCGAAAGGCAGCTTTATCCGTTCCTGGGTTAAACTTTTGGGCGAGCAGCTTGGCTGCGGGGCCACGATGTCAGGCTTACGCCGTACTAAATCGCATGATTTTTCGATCGGTCAGGCGCTCGGGTTAGAACACTTGATGGCGGCTAAAGATGCCGGCTCTCTGGATCTGAGCCATACAATTGTGCCCATAAATGAAGCTGTCAGCGGGGTCCGCAATATCAAGGTGCATGGCCATGATGAGGTCTTATTAAACAACGGCCAGATCAGCCATGACCTCAGATCGAAATTAATCGTTTTATTCAACCCTGAGCGCGATCAATGGGTTTTTGCCTCTTCCCGTGACGGTAAGCAGGTGCTGGCGATTATCGGCCTTGAGCCTGAGGTCGGTTTTAAGATCAAACGCGGGTTTCGCTACTAGTCTCTTGTCTTTCGGCAAGAAATTAATCCCTTGCCATAACCCCTCGAAATTGCTAAAAATTTGCTTCCCACAAATCGGGGTCCTAAGTCAGTCATGACGGGGATTCGGAGAGGGTTTAAACAATCATGCGAGGAGCATTTAATGGCAGTTACTAAACAACAAAAAGCAGATATCTTAAAAAAATTCAAAACAGCTGAATTAGACACTGGTTCTCCAGAAGTTCAAGTTGCGTTACTTACAGCTCGTATCAACGATATGACTGTTCACTTCACAACTCACAAAAAAGACAACCACGGCCGTCGCGGTTTATTACAAGCAGTTAATGCTCGTCGTAAATTATTAGATTACTTAAAATCTAAAAACACTTCACGTTACGAAGCTCTAATCAAAGCGTTAGATATCCGTAAATAGTTTTACGATTTACATAAATCAAAACTTCAAAAAACCCAGACCGAAATGTCTGGGTTTTTTATTTGGTTTTTAACCGCGCGGGCTTTACGAAAGTCCTGTGTTCGCGATGTCATTTAGCTAACTTTTACAAAAAGTGGTTAAATATAAACATGGCGAAAATCACATTTATCTTAGTGCTATTTTCCTGTTTCTCTGCGTTTTCTCAGAACGCTAAGACCACCTTAAAAGAATCTTTTTTATCCGAATATGTGGCGCAAAAAGAAAAAGTTAAACCTGAGGCCGTCAGACGTATCGTCTTGAAAAAAGACAGCGAATTTAAAAACGGTGTGATTCTGTTGTACGCGTCTGATACTTGCGGTGTGGGTCTTTGCAGTTACTACACTTTTATTAAAAATGCGGGCGGAAGCTTTGATTTTGCCGGGTTTATCGACGGTGTTTTTACCGAAACCAGAGCTGTGCAGGGTTCTGATCTTCCCGAGATCTGGACGCAGACGCGCTCTGGCCGTAGCAAATCTTCGGTTATGAAGTGGTCATTCAACAAAGAAACAAAAGTGTATGAAACTAAATAGATTTTCAATACTTTTGCTTTTAGCCGGCGCAAATGCCGCTGCTTTTGAATATCAATTCACCTGTGCTGGTAAAAAGCTTACCAAATTTGAATATGTCTCGGTTAACCAGAACAGCGATGAATGTAAGGCGTTTAAGGCCAGTGGCTATCAACTTTGTTATGATTCGAAAAAAGCCAATCGTAATCCGAAACATCTCACGCTTTCAACGCCGAATGAGCATTACTATCAGAGTAAAGAATCAAGCCGCTATTCACGTAAAACCATACAAGCGGTTATTGATTCGGCCATTAAATCCGGCAATGATCCTTACCTGGCATTAGCCACAGTCATGACCGAGAACCCGCCGGTTGATGACGGTAAAGTCGTCGTCGATGGTCAAAATGCATCTGAGTTGTACGCTTCGGATTTCGGAGTTGTGCCACTCGATGCGATTGCTGTTGGCGATACGATGGGTTGTGACCGTGAAGTGACCGGCTATGAAGTAAATGGGCTGATTGACCTCAAAAATCGCAGCCCGCGGATAAAATCGTTAATTGATGACCCAGCCGGTACGAATCATTTGGTTTGTCTGGATAAATTTGTTTCCGGTCAGAGTGCATCCTTTTATTCGGTGGGAGCAAAGGGTGACGATGAATGCTGTATGACCGTCAAAACCAAGTCAGCCCGGTTTGTCCGCGAAAAATTTAAAGATGAAAACGGTAAGGATCAGGTATTGATTTATCCGGACCGTGAGCTGCGTTCGCGAATTTTAGATATGCTGGCGCACAAGTACATGCAAAGTCGCTATCTGGCCGCCAAAGAGCGCAGTGCCGGTTTAAGAACTCCAGAAGAAAAAATGGCCATGACGGCTCAGGCCTTTAATGGTTTTGGGCGTTTTGGCGTGAGTGAAGCGGTTGATAACCGGTGTCTGCATAAGGTGCACATGGGAACAACACCGATATACGGGGCGGGTACATCCGAGATCATGCTCAATTCGTTAATGAATAATTCAGAGATCAACGAAATGGTTTTAAAGTCGCTGAACAGCAATAAAAAGGCACATCCGGAATCGCAATTATGTGCTGCTTACGGTGCAGGAACGCATATGGTTTCAGGCTATGCCTTTACCGGGTTGCTGGGCCGTTATTTGGATAACCGCAAAGCTTGTCCGAGTTACACAAATAAACTTAAAAACTTGAGAAAGTTCTCGAAAGCCGATCTGCCGGCAAATCCGTTACGTGAAAATTCGCCTACGAATGATGCAGATTCAAATACAAAAGAGGGCACTTCCCGCTAGAAGCGCACTCTGACGCACACCGAAAAAAGTGCTTAGTTTAAGGCCAAGGCTCACTCGAGAAAGAGGGCCTTTTTTGTCATTGGCGAATGGGTCATTTTGTGTCTAAATATCAGTACGAAAAGAAGAAAAAAATTATAGAGCGGAAACGACTAATAAATTTCGTAAAAACGTTTCCCAAAAAAAGAATAAAGGAGAACGTCGCACCTCAGGTGCGCGTTGAATAAAGAACATGGTCAACACAGTTACTACCTCAATCGCAGGCAAACAAATCACAATCGAAACCGGTCGCTTAGCTAAACAAACTGATGGTTCAGTTTTAGTTACTTGCGGCAACAACATGGTTTTAGTTACTGCGGTATCAGCTAAAGAAGCAAAACCAGATCAAAGCTTTTTCCCGTTAACAGTTGAATTTATCGAAAAATACTACGCGATCGGTAAAATCCCGGGCGGTTACTTTAAACGTGAAGGTAAACCATCAACAGACTCAGTCTTAAGCGCACGTATTATCGATCGTCCGATCCGTCCGTTATTTCCAGAAGGTTACTTAAACGACACGCAGGTTGTTGCCACTATCCTTTCAGCTGACGGTTCATTCCCAATGGATGTGTTAAGTTCATTAGGTGCCTCAGCGGCGTTACATATTTCAAATATTCCGTTCAACGGCCCGACGGCGGCTTGCCAAGTTGGTCGCGTAAACGGTCAATTTATTGCCAACCCGACGCCAGAGCAATTAGCTATGTCTGATATGGATATCATCGTATCTGGTACTAAAAACGGTATCCTGATGGTGGAAGGTGAAGCGAAATTTATCTCTGAAGCAGATGCCTTAGCGGCTTTAAAATTTGGTCACCAATCTTTAATGCCATTATTACAAATGCAAGAAGAGCTGCGTGAAAAAACCGGAAGCGTAGCTAAACGTGCGTTTACTCCGGCCGTGATCGATGCAGATTTCAGAACTCAGGCTGAGAACTTAATTACTCCGCTTATCACTAAAGCTTTATCGCAAAAAATTAAGCAAGACCGCTATGCTGGATTTGATGCTGCTAAAGAAGCCGCTATCACTGCTTTGGTAAAACCAATCACCGATGAAAAACTTCAGGCTCAACGTAAAAAAGAAGTTGGCGTTATCATCGAAGATATCAAATACAAAATCGCCCGCGCCCAGATCTTAGATGGCGCTCGTATTGATGGTCGTGATTTAAAAACAGTTCGCCCGATCGCTTGTGAGGTTGGTTTATTACCTCGCGCCCACGGTTCTGGTTTATTCCAACGTGGAGAGACTCAGTGTTTAGGTACGGTTACGCTTGGTACAGCTGATGACGAACAAACCGTAGAAACATTAAACGGCACAGTTAAACGTAAATTTAACTTACACTACAATTTCCCTCCATACTCAGTAGGTGAGGTAGGCCGTTTTGGTGGTCAGGGCCGTCGTGAGATCGGTCACGGTAACTTAGCAGAGCGTGCGATTAAAGCGGTTACTCCTGATCACGTTCAGTTCCCATACACAATCCGTATTGTATCTGAAGTTTTAGAATCTAACGGTTCAAGCTCGATGGGTTCTGTTTGTGCCGGCACTTTAGCGTTACTTGATGCCGGTGTTAAAATTAAAGCCAACGTTGCAGGTATTGCGATGGGCTTAATTAAAGAAGGCGATCGCGTTGCAGTATTATCTGATATCTTAGGTGATGAAGATCACTTAGGTGATATGGATTTTAAAGTTGCGGGTTCTGCTACAGGTATCACGGCTTTACAGATGGATATCAAAATCGATTCGGTTTCATTTGCGGTTATGGAAACAGCTTTAAACCAGGCGAAAGATGGCCGTCTACACATCTTAAACGAGATGGAAAAAGTGATGAAAGTTCCTCGTGGCCAAATCTCTGAATTTGCTCCGCGTATTGAAACTATCAAAATCAAACCAGACAAAATCCGCGAAGTTATCGGATCTGGTGGTAAAGTTATCCGCGGCATCACTGAAGCGACAGGTGTTAAGATCGAAATCCAAGATGACGGTACAATCAACATCGCTTCGGCTGACCCACAGGCTACTAAAAAAGCTATTGCCATGATCGAAGCAATCTGTGCAGAGGCTGAAGTAGGTAAAACCTATACAGGTAAAGTTATGAAAGTGGCTGAATTCGGTGCTTTCGTTGAGATCTTACCTAATACACAAGGTTTATTACATATTTCTGAGCTGGCAAATGAGCGCGTAAGACAAGTAACTGATGTCGTTAAAGAGGGCGACATGGTTGATGTAAAAGTGCTTGAAGTAGATCGTTCAGGACGTATTAAATTATCTCGCAAAGCTTTATTACAGTAGATTTTAATTTAAGAGATAATGTCGTCTCACTTTAAAAAATCTATATTATCTAACGGAGTGCGTGTGGTGAGTGAATATCATCCGCACTCTAAGTCTGTGGCGATAGGCGTGTGGGTTTTAACTGGCACGCGTGATGAAGATCCTGAACAAATCGGGATGTCGCATTTTGTTGAGCATATGGTCTTTAAGGGCACAAAAAAGCGCACGGCCTACCAGATTGCAAAATCCTTAGAATCTTTAGGTGGTGATTTAAATGCTTACACCACTCGTGAACACACCACCTATCACTGTACAGTATTAAAAGAGGACTGGAAAACCGGTTTAGAGGTTTTATCAGATCTTGTATGCAATATGAAAATCTCGAAAAAGGATTTTGAGCTTGAGAAAAAAGTCATTTTGCAAGAAATCCAGATGAGTGACGATTCTCCGGAAGAAATCATTTACGATTATTTATTTGAACACAGTTATGCCAATCATCCGCTCGGCCGCCAGATTTTAGGTAAGGCAGAAACGTTATCTAAACTTACGCAGAAAAGTCTTTATGATTTTTACAATAAATTCTACCAAGGCAGTAATTTAATTGTTTCAGCTGCTGGTCCGTTAGAGCACGATGCTTTGGTGATTGAAGCCCAGAAGATGTTCCGCTCACGCAAGAAATTTACCGTGCCGGATACTCGCCGGGCTCCACGCTGGAAGGCCGCTCGTAAATTCTATGATGATGATTCTGAACAGGTTCATATACTTATGGGGCTGCCTGCGACCAGTTTTCACGACAAATACCGCTTTGAGGCGTTTATCGTAAACTCGTTACTGGGCGGCGGTATGACGTCAAAGCTGTATCAGGCCGTGCGTGAAAAGCAGGGCCTGGCCTACAGTGTGTTTTCTTCTTTAAATACGCAGGTTGATTCAGGCAATATCACGATTTATGCCGGTACTGATCCGAAAAAAGTTAAAAAAGTTATTACCATAATTAAAGATGAATTATTAAAAATTAAAAAAGAGGGTATTAAAAAATCCGATTTGGATTTGTTTAAAACCCAGGTTCGCGGCCAGTTATTAATGGGCTCTGACGATATTGAAAACCGCATGACTTCACTGGGTGTGAACGAAATGATTTTTGAAGACTACCGTTCGGTAGAAAGTGTTATTCAAGAAGTTGAAGCCGTGGATGAAAAATCAATAAGAGCTTATCTGAAAGATCATTTTGATCTGGAAAAAATGGCTATTATCTTAATGGGCCCGCACGTTTCAAAAATGAAACCATGGGTTATGGATATCGACTTCTCGCGCCGGTAGGTGCGCGGATGTGCAGAGAGGCGAAGCTGGACTTCGCCGTGATGGAGACAATTATGATGCAAGTTAAAATTAAAAAATGGCCACACTTTAAAGGTGAATTACCGGCGTACCAGTCACATGGTGCCAGCGGCTTTGATGTGCGTGCGCAGTTAGAGAAACCGATCACGTTAAGGCCGATGGAGCGTGCAATGGTTCCGACGGGATTGACGTTTGAAATTCCGGTCGGCTATGAGATTCAATGCCGCCCACGCAGTGGATTGGCGGCAAAACAAGGTTTATCGGTTTTAAATACTCCGGGTACGATTGATGCCGATTACCGTGGTGAAGTAAAAGTGATTTTAATTAACCTTGGTCAGGAACCGATCACAATTAACGATCAAGAGCGCTGTGCGCAGTTTGTGATTTGCCCGATTATCCAGGCAAGCTTTCAGGTTGTTGAAGAATTATCAGATACAGCCCGTGGTGCCGGCGGATTTGGTTCGACAGGAAAGAATTGATTTGAAAGAGGCGGCAAGAAACATTTTTTTTGCTGTCGCGGTTATTGCCGTTGTAGTTCTTTGGTACGGTATTTCCAATAATTTCTCTGGCGTTATTACGGCCAAAGATGAATTTAAGCCATCGGCTGAAACCCTAAAAGCCCAATTACAATCTGAACAGGCGCCGGCCTTGGATGCCGGCGAAGTCGCAGCTACCACGACGACTGTCAGTGCGACAGAACAGGCCGTGGTTTCACAGCCGCTGTCAGCGCACGAAATTTACTTACAGAGTGCCCTTTGCCGCTCCCAGCACGATGATCTGCTGGCAAAAAAATCCTATGCCGAAATCGTTCAGGAGCGAAAAGCCAACCCGCAACGTTATGATGTTAAATGTTTTATGGTCAACGAGTCGGTTGATCAAAGTATCCTGCAGCGCTGTTTAGGTGAAAGTGCGGCAACCGGTCTTACCGGTGACCAGGTTCGCGAAGTGATGTGTCAGGCCTTTTTAAAAGTGTATCAGACGTATGTTACAGATTACCGGTTTCCAGATTCGCTGGATGTAAAAAGTCTGCCGCAGGAAGTTTTGCAGAAAAAAATCCAGGCCCAATTATTAAAACATGTTAAAAATCCGAATTTATTGCTGGCGATGACCAAAACCTTGATTGAATCGTACCCGAATGATTTTGACGCTTTAAAAGTTTATATTAAAGCACTGGGTTTCGGGCAAAGGCCGCAAATGTATGCCGAAGGCGGGCCGCTATTTAAATATGTGGTCAGAGCCTACGGCTTAAACCCGCGTGATCTTGAAATGCGCGAGATGTATATGTACGCATTAATTCACTCAGCAGATGGTGAAAAAAAATTGTTACAGGTGTTTCCCAACGTCAAAGAAGACGGCAAGCTTCAGGCCTTAAGATATTACTACTTAGCCTGGGCTGGCTGGAACAAAGGGGATCGCACTCAGGCGCTGAATAATTTAGAATTTGCCAAATCGCTTTCTAATAATGACGCCCGCTATTCTGAGACCTATGATAAAGTAAAAGATGAGATAAATGTGCCGAAAGCAGAAGGCCTGTTTTATCTGTCGTTTTCATTGATTTAAACTTAGAGGTAAAAAGCTATGACACAGAAATTACCGCATCTGATGACTGAGATTAAGAACCAGAACCAGCTCTGGATCACCCTGGATCACTCTGAAAAAATGAATGCCATCAGCTATGAAATGATCGACTCATTAACGACTACTCTTTTTAAGGCTGAGATGAATCCTGATGTTAAGGTGATCGTAATCCGCGGTGCAGGTAAAGCTTTTTCGGCCGGCGGTGATGTCCAGGCGATGAAAGATAAAGCCGGCATGTTTCAGGGTGACAGTAATGAGCTTCGTATGCGCTATATGCAGGGGATTCAGAAAATCCCGAAGTGCATGGAAGATCTGTCTAAGCCGATTATTGCTATGGTCAATGGTGCCGCCATCGGTGCCGGATGTGATCTGGCGATGATGTGCGATCTGCGTATTGGCTGTGAAGAGTCCAAGTTCGGCGAAACTTTTGCCAAACTTGGGTTGGTTCCTGGTGATGGCGGTACTTTTTTCTTAACCCGTATCGTTGGCTTTGCCAAAGCGATGCAGATGACCATGACCGCAGAGATTATCAGCGGCAAAAAAGCATTTGATTTCGGATTGATGAATTATTTCGTCGAAACCGCAGAACTGGAAAAAGAAACCGCCCTGTTGGCGGCAAAAATCGCGGCTTTGCCAGCGGTCGCACTACAGATGGCCAAAAAATCGCTAAAGGCTGCGTACCTGCACGATCTGCAGGTTAATCTGGATTTACTGGCGGCGTTTCAGGGGATCGCCCAGCGAACTCCCGATCACGAAGCTGCGGTAAATGCTTTTTTTGATAAAAAATCTTAGAACGAATAGGTGCGGGATTTTTCGATGTCTTTATCGAGTTTTCCCGTCAGAAAATAAAAATACATTTTAAAATCAGAGATTAAACTCCAGAGCGGGTACTTAAAGGTCGCCGGACGGTTGTGTTCAACTTTAAAGTGGCCGATCCAGGCAAAGGCATAACCTGCAAGCGGGCACAGCCAGAACAGCTGGTAATTCTGGCTGAATAATGCAGCGACCGCAAAAAGGATAACTAAAGTTGTGCCGATGTAGTGAAGTTTACGGTTGGTCGGGTGGGCGTGCTCCTGCAGATAAAAAAACCAAAATTCTTTGTACGTCTGAATTCTGTTACCTGTGTGGGGCATGGGTTGATTCCTTTAAATTAAATATATTTATTTAATAACCAGGTTGCCAATACCAGTAAGTACAGAAAGACCGCAATCTGGTACGAACGTTTACGGTCGACCTGAAAGTTTTCTGTTAACCCCACCACGCACAGTAAGCTGGTAAAACCAAAGCCGATTAACGTGACCGGCGGAAAGTATTCTGAGGCGATCTGAAAAATATAGAAAGGAATCGACGCCAGTGTTACAAACGCGAAAAGACGGCGATAGCTTTCGGTGCGGTTTTCAAAAAACTGAAAGTAGTAATAGAAAAATGTCGTAAGTAACATGCTTGAGACCGTCGATACGATCGGCATTAGAAAAATACCTGAAAGGGCGCGCAACAGATTCAGTTTGATCGCACCGGCTAAAACGCCGGAGACCACGGCGAAAGTAATTTGTACGACGATAAGAGACATCCAGTCCCAAGACGGAATTTCTGTGATTTTAAGTACGGGATTTTTAACGAACTCTTTAAGGTAATGAAGAATTTCTCTTACGTTCGTTTTCTGCGGGTTCATCTGGGGGTTAACTTCTCTCATGAATGAAATTATCGCACCTATTCAGACAGGAAATCAAGTTCTGCCAGCTTCACGCAGTGATCTATAAAGGCATACCAGGTATCTTTGCCGGCATTTACGAACAGATTCTGCGGATCAGTGACCGAATAACCCAAGTATTTAAGCCAGCACCGGTGAAGTGAGTATGAAAGTGAGCTTGTGCGGTAGTTCGGTTTAAAAGTTTCGCCGATAATATTTATGGTCGCATTTTTTACCAGTTTCAGGCTCTGCGAAAACTCCTGGTAGGTTTGTTCGTCGATAATGATATGGGTGTTATCAAGTTCAGACAGACGGTTTGTAAAAGCCTGTTGGCGTAAGGATTTATTGTTAAACGGCAGCTGCATGACAGATACGCGGTAGCCATGCTCGTACAGGACCTCAGGCAGATCCCCCCAGGGTTTTTGATAATGAAAGATGCTCTTTGGACCAGAGACCAGTATCAGAGGGCGTTTAGTCAATAAACAGTTTGGTTTTAGTTCTAACTTCATAGTCTCGCTTAGGTCTTAGGGCTAATCCTTTAAACAGGCTGTCTAGAGCATAGAAAATAATCCTGATCTTTGGCAAACTAGAAATATATGATTCAAATGCAAAACCGTAAATCCTGCTACTGTGCTTTTTGTAAGAATACCCGCAAGGTTTATGCGAGTAAGCACATGAGTCTTTCAGCTATCGTCGGCATGGTGGTCTTAAGTTACGTGATGACCTATGCCATCTGGCACCAGCCGGATATCCGCGGGCTTGTTATTTTAGGCACTTTGCTGATGGTCGGTGAGACGGCCACCCAACTGCGTTGGCGCCAGTCGATGGTGTGTCAGCACTGCGGATTTGATCCCGTTATTTATGTGCGCAGCCCGGAACTTGCCGGTGCTAAGATTAAAGAATTTATGAAAATACGTTCAGAGCGCCCGGAGTTTTTATTAAAGCCGGCTCTGAATTTAGCTACGCGCCGCGCGCAGGCCACTTCTGAATCACCTAATAACCGCCGTGGTGAAAATTTATCCTTGCGTGGATAATCTGTTGATTTAATAATTACGGTGATGCGAATAGCTTCACTGGTTTTTATTTCTATTCTTCTTTCATTTAGTTGTGTTTTCGCGCAAAACAAAGGCCGTGTAATTAATAACGATACCGATGTGTATGGAAAAGCGGATTTTGATGCGCAGGTTATCGGTAGCGTGGATCCGGATGAAACTTTTTTAGTCTCAAAAAAAATATACGGTGGCGCATTTTACAAGGTTAAATTTAAAGATGGCACTATCGGATATATCCCTGATACGGATGTATATATCGAAGGTATCGGTACCGTGAAAGAGACGCCGTTTCGCGGTGAAGAGATCGATCCGAAAAGTAAAAAATCCCAGCGTAAAAACGAAGATGATGAAGATCCGTCTGAAGATACCGAAAATCCGAATATTAACTATAAAGGGGTTACTTTTTCGTTAATTAATTTTCGTGAAGATACGATGGGAGGCAGCCAGATTTCTGATCTTGCCGCTTACGGATTTCGTTTTCAGCCGATGCAGGGTAACTACCAATCAGGCTTAGCCTATGACTTGATGGTGGCAACCCAGCCTCCGGATTATTACGAAGAAAAAACCGGCGCTAAGACCTCTGGTGCTGTAATTTGGGGCAGTGCGGGAATTTCGAATGTTTCTGCGTTAAATTCAAACACTTCGCTGCGCTACGGGGCCGGTCCGTTTTTGCGTTATTCAAATTTTACCATTTCGGATGCGCCCTTACGCCCCCAGAGCAAATATAACCTGCAGGATTTGACGGCGGGCCTGGATTTTCAGTTTGGTATCATGCTTCACAGCCGCTACGTGACGATGGATTTAGGCCTTCGTTATTTCTGGGATAAAGAGAGCTACGGCGGCTTCGGCGTCGGTTTCTTATTCTAATTTCTTGAAACTGTAATTCGCCCTGATTAGAATCCTCGCATGAATAATATTCAGGTTTTGTCTCCCGATGTCGTGAATCAGATTGCCGCTGGTGAAGTGGTCGAACGTCCGTCACATCTTGTGAAAGAGCTTGTTGAAAACTCACTTGATGCTAATTCAACGCAGATTCAGATTGATGTGAACTTCGGCGGTAAATTTATCAAGATCACCGATAACGGCGATGGTATCGTTAAAGAAGATCTGCCTTTAGCTTTGCAACGTCATGCGACCAGTAAAATCACCCAAACCAACGATCTTTGGAAGTTATCAACCTATGGTTTTCGCGGTGAAGCTTTAGCCTCAGTGGCTGCGGTTTCAAAACTGACCTTGATGAGTAAAAGCAAAAATGCGAAGTCGGGTTTTCAGATTAAATCCGATTTCGGCTTGATCAGTGAGGTCATGCCGTCATCGATCGATCAGGGCACCCAGCTTATTGTGGACGCTTTGTTTGAGAATGTTCCGGCCCGTTTAAAATTTTTAAAATCTGATTCTGCCGAACTTGCGCAGATCCGCAATGTGATCCGTGCACTTGCTTTGGCGTACCCGCAGGTTGAGTTTAAACTGATCGAAAACGGCAAGCTGGATTTGTTTTTTAAGGCACAGCCAGCGGCCCAAGATCTGTCGGTGCGGGCCTCGCAGGTGCTGGGGTTAGATAAGATCTATATTCAGGAGAACCGCTATAAATCATTTGTGGTTAAAGCCTATTTTTCATCACCGCATGATGTGGCTAAGACCTCAAAAAATATCTGGATCTTTGCGCAAAAGCGCTGGATTCAGGATCGCGGTCTGCAAGCGGCAATTACCGAAGCTTACCGCAGCCTGCTGATGCATGGGGAATACCCGCAGGTGGTGATTGACCTTGAATGTGCGCCGGATTTAGTCGATGTAAATATTCACCCGACAAAATCACAGGTTAAGTTTCAGGATGCTTCAGAGGCGTTTCGTGCCGTGCATGGGGCGGTCAGACAAGGCTTAGAATTAGCGCCGTGGATTCCGAAAGTTTCGCCAGCAAACAGTGATAACAAAGCTCCGGCACAACCGGCGGGAGCAAGTTATCAGTCTTTTGTACGTGAAATTCCGGCCATGCAGGTTTCTGATCAGACCCGCTTTACCGATCTGGGATCGTCGTTAGGAAACACACAGTTTAAAACCAAGTTAAGTGTGCTTGAGCAGCTGTCGCAGTTAAAAGTTGATTCGACGCCTGTTGAAGATTTGGCGGTTGCACAGACCGGCGGCGGCTACTGGTCAAGCCTGCAGGTTTTGGGACAGCTTAATTTAACCTACTTAGTTTGCCAGAAGCATGACCGGATGATTTTAGTTGATCAGCATGCAGCCCATGAACGTGTGGCTTTTGAAAAGCTGATGCGTAAGTGGAAGGGCGGAGCCATCGACCAGCAGGATTTTCTGTTTCCGCTGGCGATTGATTTATCTCCGGAAAAAACCGAGGCCTTATTGGCCCAGAGTGAAAACATCGCCAAAATGGGAATCGAGATTGAATCCCTCGGGCCTACGGTGATCGGGGTAAAATCAGCACCGTTGTTTGTTAAAGAAGCGGCATTGCCGAAAATTTTTGATAAGATGGCCACTGATCTCGTTGATTACGGCGGCAGTTACTCTTTAGAAAAATCGATCGCCGATCTGTTTGCCACGATGGCCTGTCATTCGGTGGTGCGCGCCGGGCAGAGTCTGTCGCCGGCAGAAATGGTAGAACTTTTAAAAGCAATGGATGAGTTTCCGTTATCCTCGTTTTGCCCGCACGGAAGACCCGTGTCGATTGAGTTTAATTTTTCGGACATTGAAAAGCAGTTTGGTCGTACCCTGTGAGAGAACAAACCAAAGTCATCTTTGTCGTGGGTCCTACAGCCTCAGGCAAAAGCCAGCTGGCGCTGCATTTGGCGCAAAAGTTTAATGGCTGCATCATCAATATTGATAGTGTGCAGTTTTACGAAGGGCTGATCGTCGGATCGGCGGCACCCAGTGAAGCCGATAAAAAACTGGTTCCGCATTATTTATTTTCTTATGTGAAAGCGCCGCAGGAGATGACGGCCGGCCAGTATATCCGTGATTTTTATGAATTAATTGAGTCAGGTAACGTCAGTACGCCGATTTTTGTGGTCGGCGGCACGGGATTTTATATTCAGGCGCTGGAAAAAGGCATGTACGATCTGCCTGAAGTCAGCGAAGAAATTAAACAAGAAGTCTTAAGTGATTTTGAAACTTTCGGCAGTGAAAAAATGTTTGCCGAACTTAAAAGTTTTGATCCCGACACCGAACTGCACCCGAACGATCATTACCGCATAGGCCGCGCCCTGGAAGTGAAGCGGGCTTTTAATTTAAAGATGTCTGAATTTAAATCGGCAGCTTCTAAAGGTGCGGCGGCCGCAGAAAATAAAAATAAACTGCCGTATCCGTCGATGAAAATCGGCTTAACCTTTGAGGCTTCGGCTAAAGAAAAATTTATGAACCGCGTGCATGCCCGCACTTTAAAAATGCTTGAAGAGGGTATTATCAGCGAGACGCAAAGTTTTTTAAGTCAGGGCTATGAAAACTGGGCGCCGTTATCCAGTGTAGGCTACCTTGAAACGAAAGCCTATTTACAGGGAGCGCTGACCCGCGAGCAATTGCCGGCGGCTATCACCCAGGCGACGATGAAGCTGGTTAAAAAACAGAAAACCTGGTTTAAGCGGGATACGACTATACTTTGGTCGGATGTTTTTACCCCTGATTACGGGGGCATAGAGTCGGCTGTTCAGGACTTCTTAGCAAACTAACTTTGACGCTTAAGTGTTAAGCGCACTATCATTGATTAATGAAGAGCATGACTGGCTACGGACTCTGCCGGGCCCAAACCAATGAAGTAGCATTAGAGATCAGTATCAGAGCGGTTAATGGTCGCTTTTTAGAAACCCGTTTTCACTTACCAAAACCTTATTTTATCTTTGAATCCGACCTGAAAAAAAGGCTGCAGGTTTACGCTTTACGCGGAACTATTGATATTTACATTTCCCGCAAGCTCAAAGCGAGCCACACCGCCGGCAAAATCGTGATCAACACGCGTCTGGCGCAAGAATACTTAAAATCGTTCAAGAAATTAGCCAAAGATTTAAAGATGAACGAGGCTATCCGCTTTGACCTGATCTCGCGCCAAAACGATGTGATCGTGATGGAAGAAGTCGATACTTTAAACCCGCAGGAAGTGGTTTTGCTTAAAAAAGCTTTCGAAGCAGCTTTAAAAAAATTTGAGCAAGAAAAAATCCGTGAAGGCGGGGCACTTAAAAAAGACCTGTCTAAAAATTTAAAAGATCTGCAAAAACACGTGTTAAAAATCTCTAAATTACGTGATGATGCGAATAAAATTTTACAGGACAAGTTCGAGGCAAAAATTAAATCTCGTTTGCCAAAAGAAGTGGTCGGCCAATCAGTTGATCCTTTACGCATTTCACAGGAGATTGTTATTCAGCTCGAGAAAGCTGATATCAATGAAGAATTGATCCGTTTAACAGAGCATTTAAAGAACTTCGAAAAGCTGATTGAAAGCTCTATTGTCGAAGGTAAAAAGCTTGATTTTTACACACAGGAATTATTGCGTGAAGTTAATACGATCGGATCAAAAAGTCAGGTTGCAGGAATCACCGAATCTGTTGTAGAAGCTAAGACACTTATCGAAAGAATCAGAGAACAGGTGCAAAACATAGAGTAGATATGAACAGCAGTAACAGCAGCAAAGCCACTCCTACAAAAATGATCATCGTGGCTGCTCCAAGCGGAGCAGGCAAGAGTAGTTTTGTGGAAAAATTGGCCGCTGAAGATAAACGTTTGCACGACGTAGTTACCTACACCACGCGTTCTATGCGAACCGGCGAAAGCCAGGGTAAACCTTACTTCTTTATCAGCGCTGAAGACTTTGAACAAAAAAAGAAGGAAAACTTCTTTATCGAGTGGGCTAAGGTTCACACCAATCATTACGGAACCTCGTACGAGCAGTTACAAAGCGCTTGGGATAACGGCAAGGTCGTTATCATGGATATCGATATCCAGGGTGTTGCGACATTTAAAAGCAAGTACCCGGATGCGAAAACTGTGTTCATCTTGCCGCCGTCGCTGGATGAGTTGAGACGCCGCGTTATCAAGCGTGACGGTAATCCGCCGCCTGACCTGGAAGTGCGCATGCAAAATGCCGAAAAAGAGATGGCTAAGGCCCATGAATTTGACGTTAGAATCGTCAATGACGACTTTGAGCGCTCTTTTGCCGAATTTAAGAAGATCGTAGACGCCTGGCTAGCTTAATTCCTTGAAAAATCACTAAGTTAAGGGTACAACTTACTACTTAAACCGGAGGTCCACCCATGGCTCGTGTAACCGTTGAAGATTGCTTAGATAAAGTTCCTAACCGTTTTGCTTTAGTTTTATTAGTAGCTAAACGCGCAAAGCAATTACTTAAAGGCGGCGAGTGCACGGTTGCGACTCGTAACAACAAATACATCGTTAACTCTCTTCGTGAAGTGGCGATCGGTAACGTCGTTTTCGACACGAAAGTTGACGAGACGATGGCTCGCGAAGACATGTTGAAAGATTTAAACAAATAGTTTGTTTAGGCCTAGGTCCGAATCAGTTAAATTTTGTTAAAAACCCGCTCACAAGGCGGGTTTTTTCATTTAAAATATCTGGATAGGGCGAGGTGCTTTACCACGATGGCTGATTTTTCTTCTCCGACTTCACATCTTGATGATCGTTTACCGACGAAGCCGGTGAAAACCGTCGAAGACCTTTTAAATAAAATCAGAACCTATTACCCACAGGCCGATCTGCAGATCGTGGAAAAGGCTTATTTATTTTCCGAGAAAGCCCACGAGGGACAGCTGCGCAGATCGGGTGAGCCGTACATTTCCCATCCGTTATCAGTTGCCGGAATCCTGGCTGATTTAAAACTCGATTTAGATACCATTATGACCGGCTTACTGCACGACACTGTCGAAGACACCGCGGTTACATTAGATGATATTAAGCGTGAATTCGGCGAAACGGTAGCTTACTTAGTTGATGGTGTAACTAAAATCGGTCAGATGAATTTTCGTAACAGCTTTGAAAAGCAGGGCGAAAATATCCGTAAGATGATCGTGTCGATGGGTAAAGATGTACGCGTCGTTTTAGTAAAGCTTGCAGACCGCCTGCACAATATGCGCACGCTTAACCACATGCCGTACGAAAAACAAAATCGTATCGCACAAGAAACCCTGGAAATTTACTGCCCGCTGGCCGGCCGTATCGGTATCAGTGCTTTAAAGATCGAATTAGAAGATCTGTGTTTTAGATATTCGCGCCCTGATAAATACTATGAACTTGTTCAGTTGATCAAAAAAACAGAAGCAGACACTGACCGCTACATCGAAGAAGTAAAAAGAAATGTCAGTGAGGTTTTGAGCAAGTCGACAATTAAAAATTATAAAATTTACGGCCGATCGAAGCACTTATGGTCGGTTTACAGAAAAATGACATCGCGTAATCTTGATTACGATCAGATTTACGATGTGTTGGCGTTTCGTATTATCGTGAGCAGTGTGGTTGAGTGTTACGAAGTGCTTGGTTATATCCACTCGATCTGGAAACCGATTCCAGGGCGTTTTAAAGATTTCATCGCCATGCCGAAATCAAATAATTACCAGTCACTGCACACCACCGTGATCGGCCCGGGCGGTGATCGTATCGAGATCCAGATCCGTACCGAAGAAATGCATTTGATCGCTGAAAAAGGTATCGCCGCACACTGGAACTATAAAGAGCGCGGAAACCTAACCGGTGATAAATTACAGCAGGCCAACTGGCTTCGTGAGTTAGTTTCATTGCACCAACAGTCAGAATCATCGGATGAGTTTTTAGAAACCGTTAAGACTGATTTGATGGAAAAAGATATTTACGTGTTCACCCCGCGTGGAGATGTAAAAGAACTTCCGGAAAATTCAACACCGGTCGATCTGGCCTATGCGATTCACACCAATTTAGGTAATACCTGCACCGGTGCGCGCGTAAACGGGCGTATGGTTCCGCTCAAACATGCCCTGCAAAACGGGGATCGTGTCGAGATTTTAACCTCTAAAACCCAGTCGCCCTCGAAAGACTGGTTAAAGTTTGTTGTTACCAATAAAGCCAAATCAAAAGTGCGCCAGTTCGTTAAAGAAGAGCAGCGCCGAAATGCACTCGCTATGGGTAAAGACCTGGTCGAAAAAGAATTTCGCAAATTCGGCATGGCTGCATCCCGCTATTTAAAAGGGGATCTGTTTGATAAGTACATCCGCGAAGCGGGTGTGGTTGACGTTGATGATCTGTATGTAAAAGTCGGTTACGGTAAAACTGAACCGCGTCATTTGATTTCTGCCCTGGTTCCTGAAGAGCAGCAGAAAATTGCCGATGCTAAAGAAGCTAAACATGAACCGGCATCGTTCATGGAGAAAGTCGTTAAATCGGCCAAATCGAAAAAACGTAAAACCAATTCTCTGGTTTCTGTTGACGGTATGGATGATGTGTTAGTGCATTTTGCCAAGTGCTGCGCGCCGATTCCGGGTGATCCGATCTCGGGATTTATTTCACGCGGTAAAGGGATCATGATTCACAGAAGTGATTGCCATAAGGTGTTTGAATTAGATCAGATGCGCAGGGTAGATGTGGCGTGGACAACAAAATCCGCAGGCGAAGGACAAGAGCGTTCAGTGCGCCTGGAAGTGATCGGTCAAGACGTGCCAGGATTGTTAAAACTGATGTCAGAGGCCTTTTCAGCCCAGGGGATTAATATTGAATCAGCCCAGATCAGAACTACCCGCGATAAAAAAGCGGTCTGTGTGTTTGAGATTTCAGTTAAAGATTTAACCCAATTAACCAACTCGATATTAGCGTTACAGAAAATCAAAGGTATTATCGGCGTTAAACGTGTGACCGAGTAATGAACAGTAAAGCTGTCCGTGCCATTGTTATTGTTTTAGTCGGTCTGTTACTGGGCTCGTATTTTAAAAATATCAAAGATAATAATCAGCCTGCGATGGAATGGCAGCCAATTCAGTTTAAAGAACTAAGTTTTACCTCGCCGTTTAAAATCGAAACTGATCCTGAGCCGGTCGATTATCCGCCGGAAGTTGATGTATTGATCAAAGAATTTCAGCAGTGGCGGGCCATTAAAAGTGGCGATGTTCAACTGGGTGTAGCCAGAATTGTTTACCACGATCAGGCAAATATTTCTGTAGATGGAGCTGCCACCGGCTCGATCAATTCTATGGCGCGCGGTTATGGCGATACCACGCCGGTGCCTAACTTTGAGCCGATTCAAAACAAACCTTACGAGGGTTTAATAGCCATCTACAATACCACCGTCGAAAGTAAAAAAATGCTTATTCGTGGGGCTTATATTGTGCGCGGTCAGAACCTGTATATGCTTATTGCGATTTTTCCCGAAGGTGCGTTTGCTGAAAACGATGTCTATAAAATTTTTGACTCGATCGAGTTTAAAGACTAACAGCTGACGCAACGCCAAATCGTGTCAAGTTTCTTAAAAACCTGTTAAATATTAAGGACCTATGACAAATGCAAACACACGTTCAAATCCGTACTCAGCCGTTAAACCCGATGTCAATCTTGCCAAGCAAGAAGAAGGCATTCTTAACTTCTGGGATCAGGAGAAAATTTTTGCGCGCTCGTTAGATCCAAAAGGCAAAAAAACTTACAGCTTCTACGACGGGCCTCCGTTTGCAACCGGTCTTCCGCATTACGGCCACTTACTTGCCGGCGTGCTCAAAGACGTGGTTCCTCGTTACTGGACAATGAAGGGTTACACTGTGCCTCGTCGTTTCGGTTGGGATTGTCATGGTCTTCCGGTTGAATACGAAATCAATAAGACGCATAAAATTGAAAGCCGCAAAGACGTTTTCAAAATGGGTGTGGCCAATTACAACGACGCTTGCCGCTCGATTGTAAAACGTTATTCGAACGAGTGGAAAACCACGGTTCGCCGTGTGGGCCGCTGGGTCGATATGGAAAACCCGTATTTCACGATGGATGTTTCATTCATGCAATCGGTGTGGTGGGTATTCCAGCAATTATTTAATAAAGGTTTAATCTACGAAGGTTACAAAGTCGTTCCGTACTCAGTAGGTATCTCAACGTCACTTTCAAATTTTGAAGCCAATCAGAATTATAAAATGGTTCAGGATCCGGCGATCACGGTGATGTTTAAATTATTAAATACTCCGGATACGGCTGTAATGGCCTGGACAACAACGCCTTGGACATTACCTTCTAACTTAGCTCTAGCTGTTGGTAATGACATCGAATACGTAAAAGTCTTAGAAAAAGCGACCGGCAGAAAACTTATTGTGGCGAATGCCTTACTTGGTTCAGTTTGGAAAAAACCGGCTGATGAAGTTGAAGTTATTCAGATGATGAAGGGCTCAGAACTTGTTGGGTTATCTTATGAGCCGCTATTTGCATACTTTGCTGATCGCGCAGATAAAGGCGCATTCCGCATTATTCCTTCCGATCACGTAACCACTGAAAGCGGTACTGGTGTAGTTCATATGGCGCCAGCGTTTGGTGAAGACGATTACTACGCTTGTGCTAAAGCCGGTATTCCGATGGTTAATCCGGTGGATGACGATGGTATGTTCACAGCTGAAGTTCCTGATCACGCCGGTAAACGGGTAAAAGATGCCGATAAAGATATTATCGCTGATCTAAAAAAACAGGGAAAATTATTTAAGCAAGATACCATTCAGCATAGCTATCCATTTTGCTACCGTTCAGATACGCCGTTAATTTATCGTGCGGTATCAAGCTGGTTTGTGGCTGTTGAAAAAATCAAAGAAGAATTAATTGCCAATAACAAACAAACTAACTGGGTTCCGGATCACTTGCGCGACGGTCGTTTTGGTAATTGGCTAGAAGGTGCTCGTGACTGGGCGATTTCGCGTAACCGTTTCTGGGGAACGCCGCTTCCGATCTGGAGAAATTCAGAAGGTGAAGTGATCTGTATCGGCTCGCGTGCAGAACTAGAAAAACTGTCAGGTCAGAAGATCGATGATCTGCATATTGAGTTCGTTGATAAAATCACCATTCCATCGCCGACAGGTAAATCGCCACTTAAACGTGTAGATGGTGTTCTGGATTGCTGGTTTGAATCAGGTTCTATGCCATACGCGCAGTGGGGTTATCCTGAAACTTCGGTTGAAGATTTCAAAAAAGCTTTTCCTGCCGATTTTATCGCAGAAGGTTTAGATCAGACGCGTGGCTGGTTTTATACCTTATCAATCATCGGGACAGCGTTATTTAACCAGGCGCCGTTTAAAAACGTAGTCGTGAACGGTTTAGTTTTGGCTGAAGACGGTCGTAAGATGTCTAAGTCGTTAAAAAACTACCCTGATCCGATGGAAGTTTTAAATCAGCATGGTGCCGATGCTCTACGTTTATATTTAATCGATTCGCCGGTCGTAAAAGCGCAGGAGTTAAAATTTTCTGAAAAAGGCGTTTACGATATCGTTCGTAAGATCCTGCTTAGATGGTGGAACTCGTATTCGTTTTTTGCCAACTACGCCAATATCGACGGCTTTATCCCTAAAGGTGATGCGAAGCAATCGCCGAACATCTTAGATCAGTGGGTTTTATCTAGATTAAACGGTCTGATAGCAAACACGCACAAAGAGATGGACGCTTACCGTCTGTACAACGTTGTGCCACACTTACTGCAATTTATCGAAGATTTAACGAACACCTATATCCGCTTTAACAGAAGTCTATTCTGGCAAGACGGCATGCCTGAAACGAAACGTTACGCCTACGAGACTTTACATGAAGTTCTTGTGACCTTAGCGCGTTTAATGGCGCCGTTTGCGCCGTTTATGTCGGAAGTCACTTACAAAAATCTGGCGCAGGTTTTAAAAGACAAGAAAGACTCTGTGCACTTAGAATCTTTTCCGGTGGCCGATCTATCAATGCTTCGTCCTGAATTAGAAGAAGCAGTAAAAGCGATGGATACGTTAGTGACGTTAGGCCGTAATCACCGTGAAAAAATCGGTGTAAAAGCGAAGATTCCGTTAAATGAAATTAAAATCATCCACAGAAGTGCAGCTTTACTTGAAACTTTAAAGAAGTTTGAACCTTACTTCGTTGACGAGTTGAACTTCCGCAAAGTGGTTTACAACCCTAATGAAGATCAATTTGTTCAAGTGACGGCTAAAGCAAACTTCCCGGTACTAGGTAAACGCCTTGGGCCGAAGATGAAGTCTGTGGGCGCTGGTATCATGGCGCTGTCATTAGAAAACATCTTAAAGCTTGAAAGCGGCGGTACAGTGACAATCGAAGGCGAAGAGATCACATTAGCTGATGTTGAAATCCGTCGTGCACCTAAAGGTGATAACGCCAATCTTTCTGTGCATCAGATTGTTTCGATTGAAGTTGATCCTACAGTAACTCCAGAGCAAGAACGTGAAGGTTTAGCTCGCGAGATCATGCGTAAGATCCAGCAAGCCCGTAAAACGGCAGATTTTCAAATGGATGATAAGATCACGCTTGAAATCGCATGTGATGGCGCTTTACTTGAAGCCTTGAACGCGCATAAAGATATGATCGTCAGTGAAACACTGACGAAAAATTTAAATATCCTGGCGTTATCAGCAGAACCTAAAGGTAAACACACCGAAACATCTGACATCGACGGTCAGGTGCTTAAACTTGGTGTGATGAACTTACCAAGATAATGAAACCACTCGGAGAAGAATTTAAATTCTCTGCGATAGGTGTGGTGCGAACTCCGTTCAAAGATCGCTTCGGAGTTCCGCGCCAGCCTGGTCTTGCAACGCAAGCTAAAGGGGTTATTAAAATTAACCCTGATCCGGATTTGAAAACTGCTCTTCGATCGCTCGAAGAGTTCTCGCATATTTGGATTGTTTTTGTTTTTCACGATCATGGTGGCAAAGACTGGAAGCCAAGTATTCGTCCGCCAAGATTGGGCGGAAATGTTAAAGTAGGCGTTCTTTCGTCGCGCTCTCCGCATCGTCCGAATCCGATTGGTATTTCTGCTGTCGTGATTGAAAAAATTGATTTAGAAGCCAGTGGCGGGCCTGAGATTCATGTTGGTGGTGTTGATCTTGTAGATGGAACTCCGGTTTTAGATATCAAGCCTTACATCGCGTACGCCGATTCAATTCCTGATGCAAAAGCGGGGTGGGCGTCTGAACCTATTCCAAGGTTTCCGGTTATTTTTTCTGAAGAGGCCGAGAAAGAAATTTTAAAGCGTGATCCAATGGGCGAAAGTAATTTACGCGCGTTGATTATCGATATCATTGAACTTGATCCAAGACCGGCTTTTCAAAAACGTCAGAACCCCGTAACCGAATCTTCTTCATGGGGCCAACGTTACGGTATCGATGTGATTGGCAATGACGTTAAGTACGAACTTCGCGAAGGTGGATTTTACGTCAATGATATTCAAGACTTAAAAAAGTAAACACATGCTCTTTAGCTCCGGCCATGACGGTGTTTCAGAGTTAAGCAAACAGTGTTTTCATATTTCATCGTTAGTTCGCTTTAATGAATTCACACAGTTTGTCGGGTGTTCGGCATTCTAATTTCGTGACGATTGCTACTCGACTTAATCTACCATTCTTTGTATTCATCACCGCTGCCATCAGCTACATCAAATAGTTAAAATATACTTTTTACGTTAATGGATTTTCTAGAATGATGTCAGGTAGAGCAGCATTGAGATCGGTCCTGCGACAAATAATCCGAAATTCCAAGATAAAGCTAGCGATCCGACTGCAAAGCCAATTCTGTATGCGAAATCTGGTTGGAAGGCCATAATGCCGTCGTTGCTTATTATATTGATAATAATTTTCCAAATTAACACTGAGCCATCCCATAATCCTGCAAAGAAGCTTGTGTTATCTGTAGTTGAGTTTGAATCTCCAATAAAATGACAAGATGAGAGAGTTGCAGTGAGAGCTAATAACAGTATTAAATGCTTTTTCAAGATACTACTCCTTTAATATGCTTTTTTGATGACTTTCTTACCTTCAAAAAAAGGAAACTGATATTTTTTGTTAATTACAAGTCGGGATTCTTTACCTTCAATATTAATCATTTGCGAATATTGTGGAATAAGCTTTGGATTATTTAGAGTGAAAGGTAATTGCGAGCCGCTAATGCTTAAGACTCCACATTTCAGGTTAAAGAACTCAATATGCCCAGAAATAAGAGATAAAGATGGTAAGCATGTTTTGGTCATGTGCATTGAGTTCAAATCTAAATCAATGATTGAGAATTGATGATTTCCAAAAATGAAATATACTTGGCTCATTGCTTTATCGTGAATAAATTTTGTTAATCGCTCCTGAGAAGACTTTATTTCAAAGAGTAACAAAAATGCAGTAGTTAAATATGCGTCGTTATAAGTGTTAATTAAATTCTGGTATTTGATTAAGGTGGTTTTAAGATTAAGAATTATGCTTAAAACAGTATACATGTTTAAGATGTCTTCTCTGTTTTTGTAAAGGTCAGCCAAAAATGAGCTATGTTTAAAATTTGTTAGATCGCTTTCGATTTTGTAGTCTTGCCCAGATAAAAGTTTTCCTAGCTCAGATATATGTAAACTGAATATTTGAATTTCATTTAGTAATGGTAAGAAAGTCTGAAAATTAAACCCTCTTTTGCTATCTTCGTCCTCTTTAATGTAAATTCGAACAAAGTCGAGACTGTCGGGTAAATCAAGTTTCGCTCTTTTTTGGATTAGATCAAAATTGATCGCTTGCTTAAGAATATTTAAGTCTGGCTGAATTCCCATGAAATAAGTTTAAATAGAAAAAATATTTAAACACTATAAATAAAATAATAGTTAGACTTTAGTATTAATCTGATTTGTTTTTTATCAGCAACATATTGCCACTGATCCTCTGGAAGATCGCCTAGTTTTGATATGCCAGTACGAACACTTTTAAAACCGTAAACCTTTAAATTAACTAGTTCGCGCATTCTTCTGATTTGACTTTTTTCTTTAGGGAGTTTGCCTTCAGCACCAAGTTATTTCACGAGCACAATATATTTTTACAGTCGAAGATTTTTCGACGATAGCCTTTTAGCAACTCAGGCATCTTGAGTGCATAAAAGCAATCCTTGTGGATCGATATCTAAACGACTGGATCATAACCAGGTTCAGGTTGTGCTGACGCATATCCGATCGACTTATTTATCATTATAGTTTTATGTTATTTTGATTCTTCATCGCTTCGGCTGAAAAGTGTGATTTTTGCATCTTAACAGAATGTAAGCTGTGATCGCAGCTTAAACCGTCGTAATATAATGGAGCCTATCAATTAAAATCGGGGCGAAATTCTCAAGAAACTTCACAGGGAATACCTGTCTAGATGATGATAATTCTCCGGATAAGTCGCAATTTAATAGCTTTTTTTTATATTAATCATTTTATCGAATAAGGTGGAAATAGAGAGGTGATCAGTTGCAAAACCATTAGTAATTATGTTTACTTTGTTGTTAGCTCTTTCGTCTAAGCTGCATACTCAAAACAAAGCAGTTACTTTTACTGCTAAAGCAACAAATGGATCTTACCATTGCGCACATTTAACATGTCCAGACTCGCCATAAATTCTTTTTTCAAGATTAATTTATGGCAACTAGCCAATAATGTTTGTTTGTCGACCGACGTGAAAAAGCATTATCATTATGAATATAAAATTCTCTTTACAGATGTCGGTTACCATAAATTTATGAATTCATTAGTCGTTCAAGCAACAAAGCTGGGTTGTTCCTAAAGTAGGCACTAATTAGATATTAAAACTCTTGCCACTTCAGGAGCGAAGTAAGTCAAAATTACATCAGCACCGGCACGACGAAATGAGTACATGCACTCCATCATCGTTTTTTCTAAATCCAAAGCACCAGCTTGAGCAGCAAAGTGTAACATCGCGTATTCACCACTTACGTTGTAGACAGCTACTGGAACACTCGAGTGAGTTTTTAAATCAGCGACGATATCAAGATACGGAAGTCCAGGTTTTACCATTACCATATCTGCGCCTTCTAAAATATCTAAATCCATTTCGCGAAGAGCTTCTTTGCGATTTCTGAAATCCATTTGATAAGTTTTTTTATCGCCGGCTTTTGGAGCTGAATCTAAAGCTTCACGAAATGGTCCGTAAAAAGATGATGCGTACTTTGCAGTGTAAGAAAGAATCGAAGTTTTGATAAAGCCTGCATCGTCTAAAGCTTCGCGAATCGCATCCACGCGGCCATCCATCATGTCCGAAGGGCAGACCCAGTCAGCGCCCCAGCTTGCTTGTTTGACGGCCATTTTGGCTAAAATTTGCACGGTTTCATCATTTAGGATTTCACCATTTTTGACGATGCCATCGTGGCCATCGGACGAGTACGGATCAAGGGCCACGTCCGTGAATAAACTAATTTCTGGATGATTTTGTTTAAGGGTTTTAATCGCTCGCGGCAGCAGACCGTTGTCATTTAAAGCTTCAGAACCACGGGGGTCTTTTTTGCTGTCGTCAATTTTCGGAAAAAGAGCGTAGTTTTTAAGCCCTAATTTTTTCCATGCTGTGATCTTTTGGCTCAAGACATCGACACTCAGACGAGATTGCCCAGGAAGTGTGCGGATTGGCTGTTCGATATTCTCGCCGTCGCAAATAAAGACGGGGTAAATCAGGTTGGCCACACTCAGGTGTGTCTCGGCGATCATCTCTCGGATATTAGCGCTTGCGCGCAGGCGTCTAGGTCTGTGCATAACCTATTATCTGAGCTATGGCCGATTAAATAGCAACTTTTTTTTATCCAAGTGACAAACTTGTGACAAACTAATTGAGAATCTTTGCTATGTTATTTTCATGCTAAAGCTCTGGCACCAGCCCATAGAACAAGACAACCATTATTTACCGCCATTAGTCGTGGATAGTAAAACTGTTTTATTTTGGGAAACCTGCCGCCGTAAAATCTATTTTTATCTGGATGAGTCAGCATTTTTAGCCGACAGCCGTGGTTTCATGCAGGGCTTAGAGGCTGAGTCATTTTTGATTGAAGTTTTATGTGGCTTACACTCTCCGGTTGTGGGCGAAACTGAAATTCTTGGCCAATTTCGTCAACTGGTCAGTCAGAATGCTGATCATGCCTGGGTTCAGAAATTTCAACCCCGCATTCAGACATGGATTTCTTTGATTAAAGAAATTCGTGAAAAGTATTTGTGTAAATTCGGCTCGCAGTCTTACGGTGGTTATTTGCGCCGTTTATTTTATAACCATTCAGAAGTTCAAATTGTTGGTGCCGGTTCGTTAGTTGAGGATATGCTACCTTGGCTTAAAGCCAAAAATGTTCAAGTCTATGCACGTAACCCTGAAAAATCTCAAGTGCAGGTTATGCAGCACTTGCCACAATATGATCAGGCTAAAGGTTCGCTTTCAATTCATAAATTAGAAGCGTCTTTACCAACGGCAGAGGCTTTAGTGATTGCAGCACCTCTTTCGCATGAGCAGGTAAAAGAGCTTGTCGAAAAATCACAAGGCTTGCGAAAATTTGTCGTTGATTTACGTCGTGATTCAAAATTATTTAATGACCGTGATCCAAAAGTTGAAAACTGGGTCACGTTAGAAGATGTGATGGAATTTTTCTCTCAACAAAAGGATTTGTTATCTTCCAGACAACAGCAAGCACAGGCCGCGGTTAATCAGTGGCGCTTGGCTCAGATGGATAAAGTTACATTGCGTCCTTTCGGTTGGGAAGACTTATGCGGTTAGTTTTAGGAGCCAGACAGAGTGACCTCGCTCGTCTGCAAGGGTACCTGGTTGGCGACGCGCTAAAAGCGTTAGGTGTCGAGATTGAGTACGTATTTCGTGAATCATTGGGTGATAAAAATTTAACAGATCCTTTGTGGAAGATGCCGGAAAAAGGTGTCTTTACCCAAGACTTTTACCAGGACTTAATCAGCGGAAAATTAGATTTTGTCGTGCACTCGTGGAAGGATCTTCCGGTTGAGCCTACGCCAGGCACCGAGATCGTGGCCACTCTGCCGCGTGCTGACCAGCGTGATTTAGTCGTTATAAAAAAAGCCAGCCGTGGTAAAAAACACTTACGCATTTTTTCATCTTCGCCACGCCGGGAATATAATTTGATCCCGTTTTTGGCTAAGCACTTACCATGGCCGACCGACAAAATCGAATTCGCCAACGTGCGCGGCAATATTCCGACGCGTTTACAAAAGACGATCGATGACGATTCAATTGATGGATTAGTTTTGGCCAAAGCCGCTGTTGACCGACTGTTGGCGCATCCGTACCCGGAATTTAAACCGGTGCAGGAAAAAATCCGTGCCCATTTAGCCAAACTAAACTGGATTATTCCGCCGCTGTCAGAAAACCCGAATGCCGCAGCCCAGGGGGCGCTGGCGATCGAGATCAGAAGTGACCGTAAAGATTTAAAAGAGCTATTTGCCAAAATCCACTGTCCGACAACGGCAGCGAGCGTAGTGCATGAACGAAAAGTTTTTTCTGGCTATGGTGGTGGTTGCCATCAAAAAATCGGTGTGACTGTGTTAAACCGCAGTTACGGTGAAATTTTAATCGTGAAAGGGCTTTCACCAAAGGGTGAAGTTTTAAATACCCATAAATTAATTTCGCCTAAACCAAGCCGCGAAGGTTTAGTTAAACATGCGTTTACTTTTGTTATTGAGCGCCAGCATAAAGCGGCTGCGGTATCGCTCGCTAACACGGATATGGTGTGGGTTGCGCGCAGCGAAGCAGCCGGTTCAGTGGATCTTAAAAATTATCAAGGCGTTGTTTGGGCCGCCGGCACCAGCACCTGGGCAAAGCTAGCAGCTCAGGGTGTTTGGGTGAATGGCTGCGCCGAAGGTTTAGGCGAGTCAGAAGATCCCCGTATTGAATTTCTGATCGGTAAAAACAAACCAGAACAGGTCACATTGACCCATACCCAGGCGTCTAATGCCGGAACTTATGACTTGCATATTCGGCTTGCAGACGGCGAGCTCGCTAAGCTTAAAAGCGATTTATTGCTAGCTGGTGGCTACTTCTTTTACTGGAAGAGTTCGACCCAGTTTCAGGCGGTGTTAAATGCCCTTGATCACTCGCAAAAAGCAGGTTTTTTAAATTGTGCTCATGCCTGTGGCCCGGGTAAAACGTGGCAAAGTCTTAAAGAGACCTTAGGCACAGATCAGAACTTATATATTTATCTAAATGAAGAAAGCTGGAAGTCGTAATTATGAGTCAACTCACTTCAGAAAATTATTTCGAACGCGCAAAACTTGTCGCACCCGGCGGCGTGCATTCACCGGTCCGTTCATTTGCAGGCCTTGGACGATCGCCGGTATTTTTTAAATCAGCCCAGGGTGCATATCTAACTTCGGTAGAGAACAAAAAATACATCGACTGTTGCCAAAGTTTTGGTCCGTTGATCCTGGGTCACCGTGATCCGGAAGTGCAGGCCAAAGTGATGGAGATGATCGACACAGCATGGACTTTCGGGGCCTGTGAGCCGTACTCATTGATGTTAGGCGAGTGGATTCAGAAAAAAGTTCCTTGGGTTGAAAAACTTCGCTTTGTCTCTTCGGGCACTGAAGCTGTCATGTCGGCTTTGCGTGTGGCCCGTGCAGCAACAGGTCGCACAAAAATTTTAAAATTTGAAGGCTGTTATCATGGCCATGTGGATTCCTTGCTGGTTAAAGCCGGTTCTGGTCTTGCCGGTGTTACGGCCTCATCAAGTGCCGGTGTTTCTGAGCAAACGGCTTCAGAAACTTTAACGGTTTCGCTAGATGATGAAAAAGCATTAGAAGCTGTTTTTGCAAGAGAAGGTAAGAATATCGCAGCGTTAATTATGGAACCACTTCCGGCCAATTATGGTCTACTTATTCAGCGTAAAGAATTTATCCAGAAAGCCTGCGAGTTGGCCAAAGCCAACGGCGCGCTGGTTATTTTTGATGAAGTGATCTCGGGTTTTCGTGTAGCTCTTGGCGGTATGGCCGAAGTGCTGGGCATTAAACCAGATCTTGCAACCTATGGTAAAATTTTAGGTGGTGGATTTCCGGTTGGCTGTTACGGCGGCCGTCGTGAGTTAATGGATTTAATTGCTCCCCTTGGTCAGGTGTACCAGGCGGGTACCTTAAGTGCTAACCCCGTCGGTATGGTTGCGGGGCTTGCGACCTTAGAAAAAATGGAACGCGAAAATGGCTGGGCTGTTTTAGAAAAGCGTGGCCAATTACTTGAAACTAAAGTTAACGATTTAATTAAAAATATGAACTTACCGTTAAATTTTGTTCGTTACGGAAGTTTATTCTGGTTACACACCAAAACAGCCGACGGAAAACCGATCCGTCAGGTTGAACAAATTGCACCAACACAAAAAGAGACATTTAAAAAATTATTCTTAAATTCGTTAGAGCGCGGTCTTTATTTAGCACCGAACGCTTACGAAGTGGGTTTCTTATCATTAGCCCATACCGAAGAAGTGGTTAATGACATGGTGAAAATCATGGGAGAATCACTGGCGTGAATTTAAAGGCTCTTTCGCAAAGCAGACTGCGCTTTTACCTGTCGATTATCTGGCTCGTGTTGATCGGGGCGCTGACGACGTGGTGGTGGCTATTGAGTCTGCGCCAGCTCGATGCGATGCGCACGCTTATGACTGTTGAAGAGTACACCAGTAACTTTCGCATGATCATGTCGGAAGGGGCATTTTTCGTGCTGGCGGTTTTGGTCGGCGGCATGGCTTTAATTATTCTGGCGAAAAAAGATTTAGAGCGCCATGAACAGATAAGACTTTTTTTCGGTAACTTTGCCCATGATATAAAAACCTCTATTTCACGTTTGCGCCTGCAATCAGACTTGCTACGTGACGGTTTTGATTCGCAGACGCTAAGCCGTCTCGGTGAAAACATGAACCAGTTAGATCTGCAGCTGGAAAACTCGCTGTGGGTGGCACGTGGTGAAACCCAGACTCTGCATTTACAGGACGTTAAAATCTCGAAAATTTTCTCAGTGATCCGCAGTGAGTGGCCAGAAGTTGAGATCAGTCTTACTTCAGATGCCACTGTCTATGCTGATGAGCTGGCGTTGCGCAGTGTTTTTCGTAATCTGATTCAGAATGCGGTCATCCACGGTAAAGCCAGTAAAATGCAACTAGTGGTTAAAAAAACTGATGGGTATTTTGAAATCGAGTTTCAGGATAATGGCCAGGCTTTTACCGGTGATCTATCTCAGCTGGGTAAACACTTTATTCAGCCGAAATCTTCGCACGGCAATGGACTGGGATTGTATTTAACCAGATTTTTAGTGGATAAACTTGCGGGAAAAATTCACTTTACCCTGGGAAAAGACGCGCAGTTAGTGGTGTTAGTTATTTTACCTAAAGGAAAGGGTGTCTAAAGTGAGCCTTTCTTTTAAGAAGAATATTTTACTGGTCGAAGATGACCCGGTGTTAGGCGAAGGTTTAAAAGTAAGTCTGGCTAAAACATATAACGTAAAGTGGGCCAACACTTTGGCCAAGGCCAAAGAATTTATCAGTCATGAAAATTTTGATCTTTTAATCTGTGACTTGGGTTTACCTGACGGAAACGGCATGGATCTGGTCGAACAGATCCAGACTCTTGCGTACAAACCGCCAGTTTTAATTTTATCGGCACAGGGTGATCCGGAGACCCGCTTAAAAGGTTATGAAGTCGGTATCCAGGAGTTCGTGCCTAAGCCATTTCATTTAAAAGAATTGCTCTTACGTATCGGGCATGTGTTTGAAGCCCATGCGAGTCAGGTTGAAGTTGAAGTAGGCAAAGTTAAAGTTAACTTTACGACGTTTGCGGTTTATCACCAGGATGGGTCTATTGAGTATCCACCGGTCAATGATATTAAAATTTTAAAACATTTAACCAGCCTGCCGGGCATACCGGTGAGCCGTGATCAGTTGATTGATGCAGTCTGGGGCAGCGAGAGCGAAACCAGCCACCGTACGATCGACAACGCCATTGCACGCCTTCGGCATCTGATCGGGGATTCTGATGAGCAGCTTATTCGCTCAGTTCGCGGCGTTGGCTATGTATTCGAAAATAAAAACAACTGAGATAAAACAGTAGAGGGAAACTATGATTTTACAAACCGGAACAAAAGCTCCACCAGTATGGATGATGCGTCAGGCTGGCCGCTATCACTCTCATTATCAAAACCTACGCGCCAAACATTCTTTTATGGAACTGTGTAAAGTTCCGGATCTGGCCTCTGAGGTTGCACTTGGTCCGGTGCAGGATTTTGATTTCGACGTGTCAATTTTATTCAGTGATATTTTATTCCCGTTAGAAGCTCTGGGTATGGGGTTAGATTACACCGATCACGGGCCGCGTTTAGGTTTTCAGTTAGATCAATCGACAATCGGAAAGCTTGTACCGTGGAGCGATGCCCTTCCCAAACTAACGTTTCAGAAAGAAGCGATGATTTTAACCCGTCAGAAAATTCCGGCGCAAAAAAAAGTGATCGGTTTTATCGGCGGACTTTGGACTTTGTATGTGTATGCGGTTGAAGGATCACATGCCGGATCCTTAATTAAAAGTAAACAGGACATGGTGCTGTTTCAAAAATTTGCGCAGACCATGCTGCCGTTATTAAAAGAAAATATCCGCATTCAGTTTGAAGGCGGTGCCGATGCCTTGATGATCTTTGATACGGCCGCCGGCGAGGTAAGCCCGGCATTTTTCCAAAAGTGGATTGCGCCACTTATGGCAGAGCTGGCTAAAGCTTACCCGGGAAAAATCGGGTATTATTCAAAAGGCACCCAGGCTTCATTTTTTACCCCTGAATTTTTAGCCTTGCCATGGGCCGGGATGGGTTTTGACCATCGCTGGAATCTGCCGGGCATTTTAAATAAAACCGTTTTAGCAACGCCTGGGTTCGTGCAAGGTAACTTCGACCAGGCCTTGTTATTTTTGCCTCCTGATGAATTTGAAAAAACATTCCGTACCTACTTAGAAGATTATAAAAAATTAACGCCAGAACAGCGTTCAAACTGGGTGTGCGGCTTAGGTCATGGAGTTTTACCAAAAACGCCTGAAGCTAATGTTCGCAGATTCGTGCAGATTACCCGCGAGGTGTTTCATGAATGATTCACAGTTGTTTGCAAAATATGACGTTCCGGCTCCGCGCTACACCAGCTATCCGACGGTGCCGTACTGGGGGAGCGCCCCGACTGAAGAGCAATGGCTATCACACCTGCGCCAGGGTTTAGCTGGCGGTAAAAATCAATGGTCAATGTACATCCATGTGCCTTACTGCGAAAGTCTGTGCACGTTCTGCGGCTGTAATACGATCATTACCAAAGACCACAAAAAAGAAGACCCGTACGTACAGATGGTTTTAAAAGAGTGGGATTTATACCGTAAGCATGTACCGGAGTTTTCTCAGGCGCAGTTGCAGGGGATTCACTTAGGCGGTGGGACGCCGACATTTTTATCGGCCCAGCATCTTAAAGCATTGCTGACACCGATTTTAGAAAACACCAAACGCGGCGAACATTTTGAAGGGTCGATTGAAGTTGACCCGCGACGAACTAACCGTGAACAATTACAGGTTTTATTCGATCTGGGTTTTCGCCGTATCAGTTTAGGGGTGCAGGATTTTAACCCTGAGATTCAGCGCTTAGTTAACCGTTTACAGTCGTTTGAAGAAACTGAAAGCATCACACGTTTTGCCCGAGAGATCGGCTTTACGTCGGTCAATTATGATTTAATTTATGGTTTGGCAAAACAAACTTTAGCGACGATGAAGCACACCATTGAACAGACGAAAAAACTTCGTCCGAACCGGATTGCATTATACAGTTTTGCTTTGGTTCCGTGGATCAAGCCGGCGCAGCGTCTATTTAAAGACGAAGATCTTCCGGTGGGAAAAGATAAGCGTGATCTTTACGAATACGCGCGCACTGAGCTGCTGAATTTCGGATATGTAGAAGTCGGGATGGATCACTTTGCGTTGCCGGATGAGGCTTTGGCTATCGCTATGAAAAACGGCAAGCTGCACAGAAATTTTATGGGTTATACCGACCAAAAATCACAGGTCATGCTGGGTTTAGGCGTAAGCTCTATTTCAGAAACGCCGCAAAGCTTTCACCAGAACGAAAAAATTCTACCGAAATATGAAGAGCTGTTAAACGCGGGCCATATACCGACTTCGCGCGGTCATATTCTGACGAATGAGGATGTTAACCGCCGCCAGCAGATTTTAACCTTAATGACGACCTACGAAGTAACAATGACAGAAGAGCAAAAGGCGTTAGCGCCGGAGTTTTTAGCTGAGATGATTGCGGATAAACTTTTAGTCATCGAAGGCGATAAAGTTAAAGTCACCGCAATGGGTAAGCCGTTTTTACGTAATATCTGTATCTTTTTTGATGAACACTTAAAACGCAATAAACCCCAGACAAAAATTTTCTCACAATCGCTATGATCCATATTGTCGGTGCTGGTTTTTCTGGATTAACTCTGGCTTGGGAGCTGCAAAAAGCAGGTCTTAAAGTTAAGCTTTACGAAAAAAAGCAGGTCGGTGGTTTGATTGGATCCCACCGAACTAAAACGCATTTACGTGAGACTGCTGCAAACGGGGTTTTATGGAGCCCGCGGCTTGAAGAATTGGCCAAGGAGCTTGAAGTCGACTTTCAAGCCTCACAGTCAGCGGCAAAAAAAAGATTTATTTTTCGCAACAACCGGCCGCGCCGCTGGCCTTTGTCGGTCATTGAAACCGTGCAGTTTGTTGGAGCCGGGATTAAATTTTTAATAACCAAACTTCTCACAAATAGACCTGTGCCAGCTGAACTGACGTTAGAGCAGTGGGGACAGCGCTCATTCGGAAAAACGTTTACCGAAATTTTATTGAGCTCGGCCGTGCAGGGTATCTTTGCGTTAAGCCCTAAACATTTAAATGCCAGGGCGGTTTTGGATTCTTTTAAGACGGTCACCGCATTTAAAAAGGCCAAGAAGTATAAACCTGTGACCTATGCGCCGGTAGACGGCATGGGCGCGTTGATTCAAGCCCTCAAACAAAAACTCGAACACAACGGCGTCACCATTGCCATGCAAGAGGTGCAATCGCTTCAGGATTTAAAAGCTGACGCTCATGATGTGGTCGTGGTCGCCACCGCAGCCTGGGATGCGGATAAACTTATTCCTGGTCAGGGCCTGGCAGCGATTCAGGCGGTACCACTGACTTCGGTGACCCTGGTGTGGCCAAAAGAGACTCAGGTCTTGCAGGGGTTTGGTTGTCTGTTTCCGCCGAGCGAACATTTTTTTGCAGCCGGGGTGCTGATTAATTCCTGCATTTTTTCTAACCGCGGCCCGAATCCGTCAGAGACCTGGATTATAAATCAGGATTTAACCGAGCTCAGCGATGCTCAGGTAAAAGCCAATATTCTGATGGATCGAAGCCGCTTGTTGGGCGGTCACGAAGAGCCTCTTGAGTGCTCTATTACCCGTTGGCCAAAGGCGATTCCGGCTTATAACCATGACTTGCAAAAATTTTTACAAACGTATCCGCAGACGGCCAGAGCTCTTGCTAAAGATAATATTTTTCTTGCAGGAAATTACCTAGGTAAGATCGGCTTGGCTAAAATCTACGATCAAAACATCGCCTTAGCGAAAAAACTTAAAGTGCATTATGGGTAAAAAATTATTAGTCTTAAGCCAGATCGGAAGCCCCTCACAGCCGGAACCACAGGCGGTGGGAGCTTACTTACGCCGTTTTCTGATGGATAAACGCATTATCGATATACCGTGGTTTTTTCGATTTATTCTGGTGAATTTCGGCATTGTCTGGCGCCGTAAAAAACCATCGGCTGAAAAGTATCATAATATTTGGACGCCGCAGGGTTCACCGTTAGTGGTTGAGACCACAAAGTTTGCTACAGGCTTACAAAAGCAACTACCGCATTTCGACGTTATCACACACTGGCGTTACGGTGAACTGAGTGCAGAGCAGACATTAAAGCCTTTGCAAAAAAACAGCTATGACGAAATTTTTGTAGCGCCCATGTATCCGCAGTTTGCTATGGCCACAACAGGGTCGGCTTTAGATGTGTTACTTCCCGCGATCGAAAAGATCTGGCCCAACCAAAAAAATGTAAAAACACTAAAGCCATTTTTCGATCACGACGCATTTGTGAATTCTTGGGCAAACCGTTTAAGACCGCTGATCAAAGAGAATAATCATGTACTGTTTTCTTTTCACGGGCTTCCCATATCGCAAATAAAAAAAATACCAGGTTGTGAATTGAATTCTTGTTGTGATCGTTCTTCTAATGTTTCGAAGTGTTATTATGCACAATGCAAACAGACAGTGAAATTATTAGCCCAGCGTTTGAATCTCAAAGCGGATCAGTACACGCTTTGTTTTCAGTCTCGTGTAGGGCCGAAAAAATGGTTGGAGCCTTCGACCGAAATAATTACGCAAAAAATCATAAAGACCCAAGGCATTACGTCTCTTGTTGTAGCCTGTCCTGCATTTGTCACAGACGGGTTAGAAACACTCGAAGAAATCAATATGGAACTTCAGCACAATTTCAAAAATTGGGGTGGTAAAGAATTCGCTATGGCAAAATCATTAAACGATGATCTTGATTGGATTTCGGGATTTGTAACTATTGTGCACGATCCAAGCCGCTGGGATTAAAAAAATTATGCGAAATAAATTTTTGTGTGCTTATTAAAATTTCGCGCCAAAACCGACCATAAAGCTGCTGTGATCGATCACGGGTACGGTGTTGGATTTATTTAATGAATAATGATACTCGGCTGCAAACGGCATAAAGAAGCGGTTGTTAAAGGTAAAATCAAACCCGGCACTTCCGACGATTGCATTTTGTACCTGCAGGTCTTCCTGGCGAAGTGATGTCGTCTCACGCGCGGTTGGAAATTTAAAAGCCATACCGCCGGCAACCCAAACATTAAACCGACTGATGTCGTATTCAAATCGTAAATGTCCGCCGGCACTGATATACGATAAATTAACCAAGCAGTCTGGCGAAGTTTTTCCGGCGCAGACGTTGTCATCGACGGCTCTGCCGTAGACACTTAATTTTTCCTGTAACAGTACGCCACGTAAGGTAACACCCCATTTAGACGGGTAATCAAAAGATAAACCGATTCCGGAACCGGTGCCTTCCATCGGCACAGTTTCTTCATTGGCAAACGGTAGGGTATCATCAGCTTGTTTGGCCGAGATTTTATCGGTGGTAAACGAGCCAAGCAGCGCCACTTTGAGCATATCACGGCGTAAAACCACAACGTCATCAGACATGCGGAGCCGGTCACGGCGCTGCTCATCGGTTTCGTATATTTCTTCGTCTTCAGGGTATTCAGGTTCGGCCGGGGCCGCTTTAGTCGGTTTGTTGGCAGCCAAAGCTTCTTTGGCTTTTTCAACGGCACTGGCTTCAGCCGCTTTACGTGCGACTTTTTTTCCGATCACGAATTTTCCATCAGAAATCACCGCTACGGCTAACTTGTCACGAACCTGTAAAACCTTGGCTGAACCTGCGATTTCAGGCCCGTCGGCGGTTTTATTGATTGAGATAATCACATCGCCGGGAAAAAGTTTTTCACCTTCAAGATCGATAAGAACTTTTTGTCCGGATATATCTTTAACTTTATAGGCTTCAGCCGATAACGAAAGACAAAGCAGTGCAAATGTTAAAAATGTATTTTTATTCAAAAGTAACGTCATACAAACAGTATGTGCCTTTTAAATCAGTGGATTCATAAAATGAATTTTCCTGGATTTTGTGTTCCCATAAAAATTCATCGTCAATGGTCGTAAGCAAGCGGCTTTGTGAAGCCTCAGGGGCCAGCGACTGGGCTGAGCAGGTCATTTTTTGCAGACTCTTAATTTTAAGAGCCGGCGCCTCTGATTCAAAACTGTTACGGTCTGCCGATTTATAAATCGAGCATGAAGCGCTTGCCAGTAGAATTAAAAATAAAAAAAGCCTTTTCATTTTTTTCACACCTATAGTTTGAGTGTGTTTTATAAAAAAGAAAAGGCTTTATATGTGTATAAGTATGTTTTTAATTAGAACGGGATGTCTTCAGATTGGTTGAAGCTTGGCTCCGGGCCAAAATCTTGGAAATTAAAATCTCCGCCACCTTGGTTCATAGAGTCGTTATCACGGTTGTTAGCACCAGCGCCAGTTGAAGCGCCACCACCTAAAAACTGAACAGTCGAAGCTACGATTTCTGTAGCGTATTTTTTCTGACCGTTGTCTTCCCATGAACGAGTTTGCAGTTTACCTTCAACGTAAACCTGACGTCCTTTTGCTAAATACTTACCGCAAAGTTCGGCTAATTTACCCCAAACCGTAATACGGTGCCACTCAGTGCGCTCTTGCTTGTTACCAGTTTTATCTGTCCAAGTTTCGCTTGTAGCAACGTTAAGACGGGTAACTGTAGCCCCTTGGCCAACAGCTTTCATCTCAGGGTCTTGACCTAAACGGCCAACAATAATTACTTTGTTAATTCCAGACATATGCCCTCCAGGCACCTATTTCGTATCGGTTGATAAAATGAGTCAACACTAAAACCAGTGCGACTCTGCGTGTGCTAAGGGTTTTGGCAAGGATTGCTCCAATACAAGCACAGGTTAAAATTGCTGAGATTTAACAGGCAATTCGATAGACGGAATTGCCTAAAACAAGGGCTAATTAATTAAGCGGTAACAGCGATGGCGGAAGCTCGGTGCTTGCAGCCTGTAGCTTTAAACGGTAGCGGCTTGAACCTTTTTCTTCGGTTTTAAACTGATCGATAAAACTCAAGAAAAAACCGGCTCTTTGCACGAACGCAGGTTTGGCTACCAGGTCTAAATTAAAATTATAGGCGCCCATCATCGGCCGTGCCTGGCCGCCGATGTTTTGGATGCTGATGGCGATGTCGCCTTTTAAGGTTCCCGATAAATCGTCGGAAGGATTGCCAAGCTTGGCATTCTCGATCACCAATTTGCCGTTACTTAGTTTTCCTTTTACATCGACTTGTTTAAACTTAATTTCCGGCAAGGTTAAAGCGCCGAAGTTCGGAGAATTAATTGAGGTTGAAGGCATTTCAAAATTATTAATGACAATCGCCACATCGCCGTCGGGTTGTTCTTTAAACGACATATCCGCCGTAACGTTGGCGTTAATGTCAGTCGAACCCGATAGCGGAATAGAGATCTTCATCGTTTCACGTAAATCTTTAAGCGAGATGTTTTCAGTTATGACTTCTAAATTGGCTTTTAATGCGCCGGATTCCAGTGTTTCAAGCGGGGTCAGTTTAATCTGCGCATTGCCGCCAAATAATCCCTCAGCTACTAGCTTTCCGCCGGGCTGGCGTTTAAATAAAGCGGCCAGTGAAGGTGAAGCTGAAATCGAATTT
The DNA here is from genome assembly GCF_056175625.1 of Bdellovibrio sp. SBM16. Lineage (NCBI taxonomy): Bacteria > Pseudomonadati > Bdellovibrionota > Bdellovibrionia > Bdellovibrionales > Pseudobdellovibrionaceae > Bdellovibrio > Bdellovibrio sp. SBM16. The sequence continues at coordinate 600,399 of NZ_JBJKJG010000001.1, forward strand.
ACATTTAAACCATCAATTGACGAGGTTTCAACCAACACACCGTCAAGGCTGATCGACGCGGTTACCGGATTAATCTGCATATCATCAAACTGCAGATAAACCGAATTTTGCGTAAGCTTAGAAACTTGCCCTGAGACAAAGTCGTTTAGGTCTTTAAACGGAAACAGCATAAACAAAAACACTAAGGTAAATACCAGAGTGAACAGAATTTTAAACTTCTGTGCCCAGATATAGCGAAATGTTTTAATGATTATATCCATCATTATTGGTCACCCGCATCTTCGCTCGATTTTTTCTTTTTGTTGCTGACCGGCTCTGGTGGCGGTTCTGGCAGAGGTTCTGGAACTTTTAAAGCGTATAGTTTGTAAGTCACATCAAAATAGCCGGCCATTTCGGCGTTGGCCTGCATTAGCATGTCTTTCACTTTTACGGCCTGAGAAATATTGGCTAACTGTAAACCGATATCCACAACCTGGCGTAAATTTAATTTGGCTAACTTAACTTCGACCACACCTTGTTGCAGATTTGCCGGGATTAAGCGGCCTTCAGGTTGGGTCGGGTTTACCGACAGGATCTGGTCGGGAATAAGTTTTGCTCCCTGCAGGGAACCCTGAATGCTGGCCACCAATTCGTTGACCTGCGGTGCCGGCGCCATTTGTAAGCCGCCGGAAGATTCGCGGTAGGTTTTAAACATATCGCGGATCAAAGTTCTTTTGTCTTCAAACTGGGTCAGTAATTCGCTCGATAATTGTAACTGGCTGATCGGTGAATAAAACACGATACCGGCTAACAGCACCGCGGTAACCGCTTGCGCGATTTTTTGTCCTGTTGGGCTTAAGCTTTGGTATTTATCATTAAGTTGATTGTAAGCTTCTGACTCCTGAATGCGTTCCCAGGTCTGCTGTAACGAGGCTTTGGTTTGCTCTTTGATTTCATCAAAACGACTCATTTAAGTAGCCCTCGGTCAGTTTTTAAACTTAATGAAAAGGCGACGCGGTTAGGTTTGCTCGGAAGCGTCGGCGTCTCTTCGGTTACTTTTTTGTTTAACGCCATGGTGCTTAAACGCTGGTTTAACAGCGTAACTTCGCGCGGTGAGTTGGCGTAGCCCACGATTTTTACATTATCGTCGCTGATCTGTAACTGGGTGATATCGATTTTAGATTGCGATTTGTCAGGCGATACTTCGCTGATTTTCTTAAGCACATCTAATGCCGAATTCATGCCGGCAACCTGATTTAACAGTTTAAATTCCTGCGCCCGTTTTTTGTTCTCAGAGATGTATTTTTTTACGCCTTTTTCATTGGCTTGTTTTCTCGGTAGGCGGGCCACGTTCTTCGCCTGCGTTGAAAGGGCTTCGTCACCTTTTTCAGCCAGCGTGGTGGTCATCGATTCGCGGAAACTTCCCCAGATAAAAAACACCAATACGGCAGCTGCTGCGGTTTTTACAATTAAACCCCAGTCTGTCCAGAATTGTTTCAGACGGTTATTTTCAGAGACAAACTCGCCCTTCATAAATTGCAGGGCAGGGTTTTTTGGTTTTTTAAAGGCTTCGATGGCAATACCCACCGCTGTGGCAAAACGTGATTTGACCGCATCGAGTGGAATGTTGTTGGTCTGAATCGAACTCTGGTCAATAAACTGGTCGATCAGAGAAACCGGATTACAGGCAACCTCTAAGTGCTGAGTTAAAAAAGCACCAATGTTCGGAAGCAGCGACAGACCGCCAGTTAGGTACACATTTTGAATTTCACCGTGAAATTCGCTCTGTAATTCTAAAAATGACATCTGCAGGTCGCGCACCAGTTCGCGCATGCTTTTTTCAATTGTCGAAGCCATGTTGGCAGTTTCGAAATCCTGATTGGCCTTTGATAACAACAGAGCCGCATCAGCCTGTAGCATACGTTGCGCTTCCAGATAAGGAAGCTGAAATTTACGCACGAACTCCTGGATGATATAGTCTGAACCCCACATTAAACTTCTGACAAAAACCAGACGACCTTCGATCTGTGCACACAGCAAAGTTTTTTTGTGGCCGATGTTTAAGGTGACCTGGATTGCGCTGCCTCGGGCGGTAACGCCAGCTTCTGTGTCTTCAGCCTGGGGAACTTCTTCGTCAGGGTTATAGCTTAATGGCCCCTGGGCGGTTGGGAACTGTGGCGGAGCCTGGTCCCAAACTTCAAGTAAATTAGAAAACGCAATGCCATCAACAGTTAACGTGTACGGCTCAATCCCGAAATCCTTGGCTAAGCTTAAGGATTTTTCGATATGAGATTTCGGTGCCGCAACCGCTAACACATGGGCTGATAAACCTTCGGTCAGAATGGTTTTTGCATCAAATAAACAAAGATCCGGATCGAACGGAATATCTTCTTCCATTTCGAAAGATAAACTTTTTAAAATTTTTAAACGGTCAGCAAAGGGAAATTGTTTTTTTCGGACGGTCACTTTGTCTTGCTTTAAAGCCATCACCACGCGGGCCGAAGAAAAATCCAATTGCGGGGCAAGCGAGCGCACGTATTCAATGGCTTCGATTTCGCGGTCGTGGGCTGAAACCTGTTGTGAAAGTTTTTTCTCGAAGACCTGTGTGATGTAAACGGATTTTTTATTTTGAACAACCTCGGCAATCTTGATTGAATCTTCGCCAATATCAATACCAAGTGCGCGCATGTTGTTTACTCCTACCGTGTTGCAAAGCAATAGATACAGTCACTGCCTAGCAGTGCAAGCTAACTATTGCTCAATCCAGTATACGATACGAGGTCGACCTTTGGGAAGGGGATCTTGTGCTGGAGCGCTAGACTGAGGGCTAGGGTTTGGATTCGGATTTGGCTGAAGGCCGTTGGCCTCATCTTGCTCTTTTTTCTCTTTATCAAGATAGCTCTTGATGGTGGCTGCGGCTTTTTGAGTGTTCATCACATAGGCGGTGATTTTTTTCTGTACCGCCCCTTTACCGGAGCCGGTCATGCCGATGGCTTCAATTTTAAAATTTACCACGAGGTCACACTGAAACGGGATTTTATCAAATTCAGGGGCTAAACGGGCGCCGCGGCTTTCGACAAACTGTTTAAAATCTGCGCGGCATTCGTCAGAGCTTGCGCCTTTGAACGGCCCACCTTTTTCGTCGTCGTCACGGCGTTCGATCGCTTCTTTAACGGCCTCATCGGTCATGCCCGGGTCCAGGGATTTTAGAATATCCTGTCCTGCGGTATTCGGGTTGATGGCTTTTGATCCGTAAATCGTAACTGACGGCGCCATGAGCGAAAAAAACTCTTCGGTCATGCCCGGTACCAGGCGCATTTCATCTAAAGTTCTAAAGCCGCGGTTTGGCGGGTAGGTTTCACCTAACCCCTGAAACGGCTGGCGTTTGTCGCCGCCGTTTTCAGAAGAATTTTTCTCACTCATCCAATCGGCGATGCGGTTAACCAACTCGGTAAAGTTATAATTCTGGTGAACTTCGCGGAAGCTATCGTCATTCTGCAATTTAGCTTCAAAAATCGTTAAAATCTGTTTTTTCGTGATCTCGCGTAATGTTTTCGACGGTGAGGCTAAATCATTAACATCAATTTTAGAGCCTTCATCGGTGATGGTGTGTGTATACTGACCATCAAAGATCGACGCTTTTTGTGCGCCTTCAACATCGTCTTTAGTGGCAATTGAGGCCTCGGCAGCAATCGGAAGCGGCCACGCAAACGGAAATTGCCAAATCTGATTAAGCTGTTGCGAAAAACCCGGCGGTAAATTCATCCGTGATGCCTGCTGGTAAACTTTTACGCGCAACAACGCTAAATCAAGAGAACTCCGGGCTGAATAAAACGCTTTGATGCGATTAATTTCCTGCGAGTTGACAACGTATTCAATGGTTGAATCGGTTGAAACTTCGCTTGCGACCCAGACCATTAAAATCAATGACGTCATGGCAAGAAGTAAAGCTACACCTTTTTTCGAAAATTTCTCGCTGCGGCTCAGAGGATTAAATTTAAGTCTTGTTTTCCATGAACTCATTACTGGCCTCCGGTTGGTGTCGGAGCGGTGCCCGGTGTTTGTGTTTTTTTCTGCGGGTTATTCGGAAAATGCAGTGGCACTACGTATTGCAGTGAGTACTCGCGCTTTTTACCCTGCAATTCACGTTCGATGGCCAGAGTAATTTCAACGGCATCCGGAAAAATTCCTTTTACCGAGTCATCCTGGCCGCCGACGGTTTTCCACTCTTTTTGCCAGTCTTTTTTTGATTCGCCGGTGTAGCGTAATTTAAATTCTTTTACGTTTTCCAGTAACACCGCTTCAGTTCCGCCTTTAGTGACATCGGCATCTAAAACTTTTTGTACCCGGCGAAACAGGCACTGGCTTGATGTGTCTTTGGTTAAATTTTTACAGGCTTTAAGCGCATAACCGACTTCGATAAAATCAGCCTGTATATCATTGGCCAAAAATCGGCCGTTATTTAAGGTCACAAAATTAATCTGTTCGGTTTCGCCGACAAAATCAGTTTTCGGGTCTTCGCGTTTGTTTTCTCTGGCCGGCGGGGCATTGGGATCACCTTGAGGTGTTGGTATTGCCGGTTGGCCAGGGCGTGGTGGCGCAGGCTTTTTGGCGCTATCTATGATTTCTTTTTCGAAATCATAGTGGTTATACGCCTGATAAATATCGGCGCGCATGATTTTAACCGCATCACGTAAGCCTGAGACATCCTGCACTTCGGCCTGAATTTTAGTCCGCGCTTTTAAGGCGTTGCCTAGCGACGTTGCGACTAAAACGGTAAGTGTCGCTAAAATAGTGATGGCTAAGATAACTTCAATTAAAGTAAATCCATTGGCCTGACGGCAGGAAGCCGTCAGAAGCTTGCCACGGATGGTAACTGGTTTAACCACCGCCACCTCCTCCTGGCATCGGAAGCGGACGATCGTAATCTACGACATAAAAAACCACATCAACAGTGATCGGTTTTTTTTTGTCTTTGTAGGTGACAGTGACCTTAACTTCTTTGACTGACTTAGATAAGTGTTCAGAAAAAAGTTTCATGATCGAAACTAAATCCAGATTTTGGTTTTCGCCGACGCCACCGATAATGCCTGATAAATCCGGAAATTCAACTTTTTGCGATTTCATCTCCCAGGTGTAGTTGGGAAGTTCAGAGCCGAAATCACCGGTGTCTTCTTCTTTGATATTATCTAAACTCTGGGTTTTAAATTCGCGTTCAAGTTCAACGATTTTACGTTCAAGTAAGGCGGCAAGTTCGACCTGAACTTTGGTTTTTTGCAGACGGTTGTAGGTGCCGGCCCAGGAGTTAGTTAAAATAAATAAGCCCGAGGCCATGATCATCATAGCAAGTACAACTTCAATTAAAGTAAAGGCTTTTTGATTCTTAAATTTCATTTACACCACAAACGGTAAAACTATTGGCGATTGATATCGCGCAATGCCTTTGCTCCGTCTATGATATCAGCTTGACCTGTGAGAGGGTTAAAGACAAGTGTCCAGATGTTTTTTTTCGGATCTTGAATTTGCAGTGCTACCGGCTCAATCATGCCCTGAGCGAAAAAGTGGATATAAGCCAAGCCCTCGGTGATCACGACATCTTGAGGGCCGCTTTCCAGCTGTTTAAAGGTGTAACCCGAAGGCAGTTGTTTTTCTTTTTTTGACCAGCTGGTATCGACCTGAAACGGCGAGGGGGGTGCGCCTTCTTCGTCTTTACTGCCGCGTTCGCGTTGTTTTGCCAGAAACTCTTTGTCGATTAAAGTGGGCGAGGTCGACTTTTCGACCCAGTAAGACCCCTCTTTTTCATCAATTTTAAAAACTAAACGGTAGGTTGTGCTGTAAAGCTTGGCGCGGTTGCGGATTTCTTTAACCGAGATAACGATGTCGCGAAATACAGTGCGGTTATCAACTTTGCGACCGAAATTCATCCGGGATAGAGAAGCAGAAAGGACTCCGCCGATAATCATGATCACAATAATGATCTCGATTAGAGAGAAGCCCTTTTCGTTTCGCGATAGCAGATTCAAATGACTTTTCGCCACTAGTGTTGGGGGCGGCTTATTCTTCGCCGCCGACTGATTCGTCAGAGTAAAGATCTTTATCAAAAGATGTACCGCCAGATTTTTTATCTGCGCCTAATGAAGAAAGATTGTAACCGTTACCTGCGGTCGAGTATTGGAATTCAGATCCCCAGGCGTCTTTAAGTAAGTGAGCTAATTTAGGATTCGATGTCCAGTTTTTGCAGCTGGCATCATCTTCAGTGATAAATGTTAAAGTTGTTGGGTATTTGCTGCACTCAGCGTAATACTCGTTTATTTTTGTGGTGATCTCGGTCATTTTCATTTTTGTTTGGTTTACTTGGCCTTTTTTCTGACCATCTTGGATTTTTGGCAACACGATCGCCATGATACCACCGATGATGACTAATACGATCATTATTTCCCCTAAAGAGAAACCCTTAGAATTAGAGATTGTAGAACGTTGTGAGTTTAATAAGTTTTTCATATGTGGATTATCCCCCTAATTTAGATGTCATATCGAACATCGGAACAATAATAGATATTACTATGACAAAGATCACAATACCAATCAATAAAGTCATGATTGGATTTAGCAATGTTGTTAAACCATCAATTTTAGATTTGACCTGAAAATCGTAGGCATCCGCGACTAAGGTCAGCATATTCTCCAGATCACCGGTTTTTTCACCGATGTTAACCATGTGAACAACAATCGGTGGAAACTGGTCTGATTTTTTAAGCGGTCCGGCAATGGATTCACCCTCAGAGATATTGCTTTTGGCTTCATCGATGGCCATAGCTAAGACGTGATTATCAACTACGTTTCTGACGATATCCATGGCGCTTAACATCGGAACACCACCGGCTAAAAGCGTAGAAAGTGTACGGGTAAAGCGTGAAATTGCGACCATGCGGGTGATTTCGCCAACGACAGGAAGTTTAAGAACAATCGCATCCCACGATTTGCGGCCTTCGGTAGAATTTTTCCAGTTTAAAAACACTAAAACGGTAATAATAATAAAACCGGCAATCCAGTACCAGCTTTCAACAAACACTTTTGAGATGGCTGCAATATATTGTGTCATTACCGGTAAAGTCATATCCGGCATCGAATCAAAGATCGCTAAGATCTCTGGTAACACCTTAGTAAACAAGCCAAACATGACTAAAGTGATCACACACAACATAATAATTGGGTAGGTCATAGCCGACACGACACGCTGACGTAATTCAGCCTGCGCTTCGGTAAACTCGGCAAGACGTAATAAAATCACATCTAAAGTTCCTGACATTTCGCCGGCTTCGGCCATCGAGATATAGATCTTGTCAAAAACCTGCGGGTATTTAGACAGGGCCTTATGCAGTGACTGACCTTCGTTCACCATATTCTTACAGTCAGCCACGGCCTCAGAAAGTGTTTGGTTTTCAACCTGCTCAGAAATGGCGGTTAGGGCGTCGACTAACGGGATGTTGGCTTTGATCAGGGTTGCCAGCTGTCTGGTCATCAGCGATAAATCTTTTACCGGTACTGAGCCCGTTGAGCGGATCGTCGATTTTTTTATGCCGGCTGCTTTTTTCTTGTCTTTGATGTCGACAACAAAAATACCATCTTTTTTAAGCTTCGTCCGCGCCGCACGTAAGTTCTCAGAATCGAGAGTTCCTTTTACTGTTTTACCGTCGCGGCTTAAGCCTTTGTATTCGTATAATGGCATAAATATTAGATATCAATCTGCGTGTTGGTTAATAGCTCTTCAATAGTTGTAATTCCCGCTAAGACCTTTTGGATACCGTGATCACGGAAAGTTTTAAAACCTTTTGAAACCGCTAATTTTTTAATTGTATTACCATCTTTTCGTTGCATCACCAGGGAGCGGATATCGTCGGTAACAGGAAGAAGTTCGGCGATAATCGTACGACCCACGTAACCTTTTTGTCCGCAGTGTTCGCAGCCCATGGCTTTACAGATGTTGGCACCTTTGGCTTCTTGAGCCGTAATACCCAGAGTATCTAACTCAAACTGTGAAGGGGTATGCGGCGCTTTACAGTGCGGGCATAAAACACGCACCAGACGCTGTGCTAAAATTCCTAAAATCGACGTGGCAATTAAGAACGGCTCAGCCCCGATATCCATCAGGCGGGGGAAGGCTCCGGCCGCATCGTTGGCATGGATGGTAGATAACACTAAGTGACCAGTTAACGATGAGTTAATCGCTAACTCTGCAGTTTCTAAGTCACGGATCTCACCCACCATGATAATGTCGGGATCTTGACGAAGAAACGATCTTAAACCTGCCGCAAACGTTAAACCGATTTTCGCGTTTACCTGCACTTGGCCAATCCCGTGAATACGCTGCTCCACCGGATCTTCGATCGTTAAAATATTAATATCGGGTTTATTTAATTTAGAGAGACAACCGTAAAGTGTTGTCGACTTACCGGAACCGGTCGGACCGGTGACCAGTAAGATGCCGTACGATCTTTCGATCATATCATCTAAGGTATCCAGAAGTTCTTGCGAAAAGCCAGCCTGCGATAATTCACGCACCTGCGATGATTTATCCTGAAGACGCATAACGATACGTTCACCGAATGTGGTCGGCACCGTCGACAGACGGATATCGATATCTTTACCGCCGACTTTTAACGGAATACGGCCGTCTTGCGGTAAACGTTTTTCGGCGATATTTAAATTCGCCATAACTTTAATACGGGATGTGATCGCGTTTTGCAGCTTCTTAGGTGGTTTAAAGACATCATATAAATTACCATCGATACGGTAACGAACGGCCATATCTTTTTCATAGGGTTCCATATGAATATCAGAAGCTTTTTCTTTTACAGCGCGGAATAAAACAGAGTTTACTAACTTGATGACCGGAGCATCATCTTCGCCGGCTTCAAGTAAGTCGATAATCGGATCTTCTAAATCCATTTCGTCATCTTCGATTTCATCCATGCCGGATAGATTCGAAGTCGATTTTTCATACACGCGGTTAATCGCATCTTGCAGGCGCTGAGTTGTGGTAATCATCGGCTTAATACGTTTACCGAACAGGGCCCTTAAATCATCTAACGCTTTGGTGTTAACCGGATTTGATGTCAGCGCAAAAAGCGTCTCGGTTTCATCTTTAAATGGTAATACGCCCTGGGTTTTAGCGTAGTTGATCGGGATATCACGAACAAGGTCGGCAGAGATTTCGCTAACCGCGATATCTTTGACAAAATCCAGACCCAGCTCACGGCAAAGATCCGCCACCAAATCTTCAGCGGTTGCGTACTCTTTTGAAGACAGAGTTTCGCCAACGCTTACGGGGCGGGAAGTGGCTGGGTTCTTTAAAATCGATTTGATCTGATCTTGGGTCAGAGTCGTCGATTTACCTAGTATAAGTGGAATATCCATTTGAGCCATTAAAACTAAAAACTCCTGTTATTTTTTAATCGCCGGTTGCGGTTGTGCAGCTGGTCTATCTGTTTGCTCAGCAAATCCTGTCGATTGCGGAACGCGCTCACGTTTTAAGATCTTATCAATCGTTGAACCATAAGGATCTTTGCCACCGTGTTGTTTTAAAAAACGTAAGCGTTCATCGGTTTTAGAGCCTAACAGATTTTGTGAATCTGCGCGATTACGAATAATTTTTGGCGACAAAAACACTAACATATTCACTTTACGTTTAGTTGATTTTTTCGACTTAAAGAACCAGCCTAAGATTGGTAAGTCCCCTAAAATAGGAACTTTTCTCACTTCTTCTGAGTCTTCATCCTTCATCAATCCGCCGATTACTGCAGTGTCCCCATTGTTTAAAACAACGTTGGTATTGATCGAGCGCGTTGCAAGCGGTTGCACTGAACCAGCAAAGTTTGCCGGAACCTGAACGCTCGATAATTGGTTGATGGTTTGTTTAAATTCCATACGGATGGAATTCGAAGTAGGGCTGATAAACGGTTTGATTTCCATCTTGATGGTTGCATCACCGAACTCTGGCGAAGACTGTGACGGCGCACCGTTCACACCAGGGGTTACGATATTTCGGGTTACAACTTTATCACCGACTTCAATCGTTGCTGTCTGAGCATCGGTTGCAATAATTTGTGGCGTAGATAAGATATTGGTTTTGCCGAATTGTTTTACGAATTTTAAGTAACCCAGTAAGTTTGGAACCTGTGTTGTGCCTTTTGATGGATTTGTGGCATCAAGCGGAACCGTGACTGAACCTGTCGAGAAACCTAAGATCGCAGACCCTGCGCCTGAAAGTGGATTTAACACGTCAGACACATCTTCTGCTGAAGAGGCGAAGCCGGCTTTACCGCCACCTTCTTTGAACTGAACTAAACCACCGCCAGAAGTCATGCCATCAGATAGATTCATCTCCATGATGATGGCTTCAACAAACACCTGATCACGCGGGATATCTAACTTGTTTAAGATCGCTAATACTTTTTCGTAATCCTGTTTACTTGCTGAGACAACAAGTGAATTGGTGTTTTTATCCGATTTAATCGAAACTTCGCCACCGAATAAACCCTCACGAACGGCCGCTTGGCCTTGCGGTTGAAAACCAAAGCCCGTTGATTGCGGGGCGGCTTTCGGAGCCGATTCTTTGGCCACTTCAGATAATGTTTTGGCGATATCTTCAGCGTTACCATGCTTTACGTAATACACGTAAACGCCGCCTTGGTCTTCAGCACGTACTTTAAAGTCTAACTGAGCAACAAGTCGTTTAACGCGCGCGATACCCGGGCGGTTACCTACGATAATTAAAGAATTTGTTCTGTCATCTGGAAATACTAAAAACGAAGCGGCTCCTCCGGATTTACCACCGGCTGCAGATGTATTCGTGCTAAAACGCGGAACACCGGCATTAAAGCCACCGGTTGTTGCAGGCTTTTGTCCTTTGTTCACGATTTTGTCGATTAGATCAGCGATGTCTTTAGATTTGGCATATTTAATACCGACAACTTCTAATTGCTCTTCAAAGCCCGGAACATCTAATTGGTTGATGATCTTCATGATACGGTCAATAGACGAACCGAAATCTGAAATGATCATCGAGTTAGTTTGCGGGTAGGCTTCGATCTCACCGTAAGATGAGTTTAATAAACGGCCTAATTGCTGTTTTAATGTTTCAGCTGAAATATGTTTTAAGTGCACGACTTTCGTGATCATCTGATCGGCGTTTGGATAGTACGAACCAGAGTAGATATCAATTCCGTCACGCTGCGCTGATCGGGCATTTCTGATTTTTAAAAAACCGCCGGAAGGTACGATAGTAAAACCGTTAATCGCAAGCGATGATAAAAACGCTTTGTAAGCTTCAGCTACCGTAATTTTAGATGGAGCGATGATCGTGATCTTACCGCGCACTGTTGAATCGATGATAAAGTTTTTACCGGTTAGTTCAGAAATTGCTTTGATAATGTCAGTGATATCTACATTCGGAAAATCGAATGATTCGATAGTTTCCGGAAAGTTTTCTGAAGTGATATCTTCGGGATTGGCTTTGGCAAACTTCGCCCGCTGTTTGTCGGATAAAACCGTCGATTTAGTGCCTTTAGCTGAGATAACGGTATTGCCGCCGCCACGAGGAGTTGGTGTTGGGGTCGGTGAAAGTGCCGGCGCGTTACCACCAAAATCAGTTGGCGGAGGTGGCGGAGGCATCTCGCCTACAGAAGGTGCCGCAAAGTCATCAATAGGTGGTGGAGGCGGAAAATCCTCAAACTGCGCGTAACCATAACTTCCTGTCAATTGTGCTGCTAAAAAGCTAGTAACTACAGCTGTGGTAATTAAACTTCTTCTAAAGGCCATCATCTACCTCTTTACTGAATTTCATAGTTGTACTTCTGGTCAGATCCATTGACCTCTACGCCAAGTTCAACTTTGCTTTCTTTTTTTAATTTATTAAACATTTCCATCGCACTTTGAATGCTGTTCACTGGCTCGCCACCGGCAGACTTAATAAGTGTGCCGCGCGGTAAACCCATTTGTTCAAAGATTGAACCGGGTTGGTAATCAACTAAGCGGTAGCCGTTGATTTCACCGGTATTTGGGTCGCGGTTTGGCAGGGCGCGCGCCTGCATCAACAGACCCGATAAGTCATTTAGGTATTTATTTAAATCGGTTCGTTTGATACGAAACGTGTTGTTGCCAAGGGCTAAAATATCTTTACCGCCCGCTTTAACCGGGCCAGCCGCCGGGCGTGAAGAATCAAAATTAACTTTAGTGTTGCCGCGGCTGATTTCGATATATTCAAGTGCGCCGTTGTTCAGATTTCTGAAATACACAATGCCGCGTTCAACTTTTTCAACCTTGGCCATGCTTTCGATTTCTGATCCGACCATGTATGAGCCGGACAAGTTTTTTGATTTTACATTGATAGCGGCCACCGATTTGGTTGGGTCAGAGTGGACAAGAGTGCCGATCAGATCTAACGGTAAACTTGATTGTACCGGGATATCTTCTTTTTGCTCTTCTTGTGCGGCATTTACTGCGGCCAACGGGTCAGGAATAGTCCCGGTTGAAGAAAATAAATTTCTTGAGGTAATCGCCGAATACTGGCTGCGGTCAGCGTATCCGCCGGTCTGCATTTTTGGGGCCTTTTTAGGGGGTGCTGATTGTGGGATAAAATATTCGCGCACATAGATAATGCCGAGATCGGCTACGGTAAAGCCAATGAAAAGCAGTAGCCCATAAAGAGCCCATTTTTGGATGACAGTTCGTTGTTGTGCGCTCAGTTTTTTCATAGTCAATTTCCAGATTAAAGCATAACAATGATAAGGTCTGGTTGTTAGGTGATAAACGTGACTTAGGTGAAGTCTGGACCTAGGTTGTGATTTACGGCTAAGGGCTTGAATCCCGGACTAGATCATCTATTCTAAGATCTAGGCGAGGACTATGACGGTCATCTACTTCACGGACGGAGCACTCATTGACGATTGTTTGATTCGAAGATCACTTCTTCGGATCCCGGAAGTTATTGAGGCTCTTCGTAAGGCGCAGGATGAGTTTATCGGCTGCGAACTTTTTATGGTGATGAATGAAACCTTGGCCTACCATAATCTTAACTACCACCAAAAAACCCATTTAAAATCGATTCTGCAAAATGCTTTATTCAGACGTTGGATGAAAAACGGAGTTGAACCGGATTTAATCTTAAAGAGAAATGACTACAGTCATTTTTATGAGTTAACACAGGTTTTCCAGAAACTTTCGACCATTGATACCCTAAATGTGGTTACCATCGGGCCGGGCTTTGACGATTTAGAGAGTTTTTTACGCTTACGCCTTAAATTAAATTCGAGCCCGATTAACGAGTTTATTTCCCAAGACCCCCACTTAAACTGGTTCTGGAACGAAATCCGCTCAAGCCTAGAGCTACATTCCTAAAAGGCGCCAGGTCCTATAGTTTTTTCAAGGATTCTTCAAGATTTCATGATCAGGCACATTCTTGTGCCCATTTTTAGCCAAATTACGATATAAGAATGCCGCACCAATCTCGGGGGATAGGCTTATGCAAAAAACACTGGTTTTAACGATTTCTTCTGTAATCTTAACGACGTCATTATTTTCATGCGCTCCAAAAGACGATAAAATTTTATCCGGTGGCGCTAACTCTGGTAATTTACAGGTATTAAATATCGAAAGTAATAAAGCCGAATCGGCAAGATACTTAGGTGTAAGTTTAGACCGTGCGTTTGAAGGCTTAGCCTTGTTAAAAGCCGTGTTAAACCCTGAGTACGCAGCTTCACAAAAGGTAACGGTTTCTTCAGATAAATTTGAACCGGATGTTTTAGATTTTAATACCGGTTCTTACCTTGAAAGTGATGTTAAAGGTCAGTTTTCTGGCCGTATCAACTACGCCATCGAAAAATTAGAAAAAGACCAAGACGGCAGAGTGGTCACTTTAGTGTTAAAATCTGAAAACATGAAATTAGAGAGCAAACACTTTAAAGACAATTCTGGTAAAGGTGCTTTTGTTGCTGCAAATAACATGAATGACCGTATTGTTATCGCAAAAGGTGTGCGTGAAAGATCCTACGTATTAACTATCGAAAAAACCGAAGAATTAAGCCTGGCGAAAAACTCGGTAGCCTACTCAAATACACAGGTTAAATTAGAATTTGCCTGGGATGGTTCATCTGAAATGTTAAATGAAGCGGTTAAAGTTCAGGCGATCCGTGTTAATGCTCGCATGCACGGGGCCCGCACTGGTGCGATTACACTTAAAGACACCAACGCTAATTTATCAGTTAAGCTCGATGCCTGCGTAAGTGCAAACGGTGAGTTAAATATCGTACGTGACAGCAAAGTGTTAAAAGGTCAAAAACCAACGGTTTTACCTGTGACAGTTGTTAAAATTGAAGATTCATCATTAACGATTGAAGATTCAGTATCTCAAGCGTTAGCTTGTTCAATCCGTCCACGCGTCGATCTAACCCGTTTTATCCGTTAATTTTTTCTATAAATTTGGCGGAACCTTAATTGCGGGGCCGCCAAAGACTTCTATAGGATCTCTGATCCCCTTAACCGCGATTTGACCAAACGAAGTAAATAGCCTTTGTTTTTCTGGTGTTAACGAATTCCATACATGATCCGAAATGACCACTGATACACCGAGCTCTTTACAGAGTCCTTCGAGACGGGCGGCGCGATTTACCGTATCGCCGATAATGGTGTGTTGTAGTTTTGTTTCTGAGCCGATCAGGCCGATGACCAGGGGGCCTCTGAAGATTCCAATGCCTATGCTGATTGCCGGAAGATTTTGTTTTTGAAATTTTTCGTTCAGAGTTTTCAGGGCGTTGAGCATGGCTAAAGCCGCATCAACGGCCATTTTGTTGTCTTGTTCAGCTCTGCCAAGGGGCGCGTGCTCAACATAAGCTAATATAGCATCACCGATAAACTTATCGACGATAATATGAAACTTAGAGATTTCATTGAGCATAACAGAAAAGTAGTCATTTAAAAGAGCAACGACCTGTTCGGGGGTAAGATTTTCTGACATCGAAGTAAAGTTGCGGATATCAGTCATTAGCACTGTCAATTCGCGATTGGTACCCCTGACTTGTTTGACTTCGCTGGTTAAAGCTTGTTCAACGACGCCTGCAGTTACAAACTTAGAAAACGATTTAACCAGTCTGGTTTTTTCGCCAAGAATTTTTGTGAAATCGTTGAGTTGGTTTAAGATGGCTGTCCACAGGCCCCAGCTGTTTGAAATGTCGCTGCTGTGTTCAAAATTTAGATCTTTAAGGTTTTTAAAATGAGTATTAACTTTTACGACTTGCTTTCTTTCGGATAAAAAATGAAAGAAAAGGGTCATTGTGACCCAGGTTAATAAGAAAATTACTACATAAGATATTTGATTGATCAAGCTATCATGTTCGGAAACGGGTGCAGTGTGCCCATTGGTCAGAGCAACGGATTGCGTAAGTATAAAGTGCAGCAGTATTGCAGCGATGATAAATATCGGAAACAGAATGCGAAAAATGTGATTGTACCACAGCCGTTGTAGAGGGGACTCGGCTTTTCTTGCTTCTGGGGTAATGGTAAATTCGGCCCACTCTAGACCGTAGGATTGAAGGAGTCCCAAAAGTACGCTGGCAAAAAATAAAATTTGTGGAGCTCTTGAGCGGGTTGAAAGGTGATTTTCGGAGAGAGAAAAGTGCAACACAATTAGTGCTGCGGCAGTGGCGATAAAATAAATAGCTGCAAAGACCGTAAGCCGGTTTTTAAAAAGAATATTTTGTAGTTTTGTAAAAATATTTTTTTTGATTATGTAGAGTAAAGCTAAGTTAACAACGTTTACGGTTGCTATGTAGATAGCTGTGTAATAACAACCAAACCCAAAGCCCGGTATTGTTAATATCGGGCAGACTCTCAGACCATATAAAGATAACAAAGGTATAAAGCTTAAGTTAACCAGCGCAAAAAAGACTGAGAAAATGACCAGGCGGTGGGTATTTGTCACGTTACTTTTTCTTCATTGAGATTTTTAAGCGCGAGTACAACGGGAAGTGATCAGCTACACCTACTTTGTTGTCTTCATCAAAACGCAGCGGTGAACCGTTTAAGCTGTTATCAGGGGTTTTGACCACCTGGATTGATTCAGGAATTAACGTCAAGCCCACTTTCGAAAGCGCATTGCTGTATACCATCACATCTAAGAATGACCATTCACCTTTATAGTTGTGGCTGCCTTTACAATGATCGCATCCGACGAGGTGAGATACCGGGCCGGCCTGGCTTAGGATTTTAGAGAAGTAACCGTTACGGCCTTCTTCGGTGGCTGTGATGTTCATATCACCGCCGGCAATAACAGCGCGGCCTTTTTTCTCGTACTCGGTGATTTTAGCTTTTAAAAACTCAATCGCCTGTTTACGCCATTCGGTCGGATTGGCCTGTGACGGGAAATGCACTGACATTAAAGTTAATTCTTTTTTGTTCGGTAAAATCACAGTCGCTTCAATCACTCCACGTGAACGTTTGGCGTATTTTAACTGTTCCGGGTTGTCATCCTTGTACGGGATGATGTGTAAGATCGGTTTACCTTTAAGCGGAAATTTAGATAAAATTGCCGGATCAATACCGCGTAAATCCGGGCCTTCGATCAACACGCGTGTCTGGTAACCTAAGCCCTGTAATTGTGTGTCGACAAGTTGGTTTAAGATATTCATGTTTTCAACTTCAGCCATAAGAATAATGTCAGGGCCACGGCCTGCGTCGATATACTTAATGGTTTTTCCGACCTGCGATAATTTAAAAGCCACGACTTCATCGTTCCAGTCTTTAAAATTACATTCGTCACGGTAGAATTTAGATTTAACCTTCATGCAAAATTCGCCCACTTCGGCCGAGCCTTTTTGGGTCCGTGGTAGGTAGGTGTAATCTTCGGTGCCTTTATCGTGAACATTATCAAACATGTTCTCGACGTTAAAAGTCATAACTGAGATCTCATCCGCAGCCTTGCTCAGGCGCTCGGGGGCGATAATGTCTGATCCGGCGGCAACCGGGGTGTCTGCACCCTTGGTGTCTTTACTTTTACAGCCGAATGGAGCTACAGCTAAAAACGAGATAAAAACGAAAATAGTCAGTCTTGAATGAATCTTAAAAAGAGTTTGTATTTTTTCCATGTTATGACATTAATCGACCGCGGATTTGAAAGGTAGTTTAGACAACTTTTACCGCAGTGTGATATATATCCGGGCAACTCAGTCCAAGTAAACTTTTTGGGGGAATAATGAAGTTAAAAGGCTTAATCCTAGTAACAGCGGTTTTGTTCGCAGGTTATGCAAATGCACAAAGTTCAAACGCAAAAGCAGCAGCCGGTGAAAACGTAGCTACCGTTGAAAACGACAGACCACAAAAAGGTAACTTCGGTATCACCTGGTATTTTATCGGTGGGCAGACGTTAAACCGGGATTCTAACGAGCTTTCTTCTTTTGATATCTTTGATTCCTACATCTCTTTTAACTACAAAATTAATCCGGATTTCCGTATTTCGGCGCGCCCGGCTTTTGGATATGCACTTCGTGGTACCTCTGAATCAGGACGTGAAACGAATGACCGCGCCCGTGTGCGTGACTTTTCATTTGTTGCGGCTTTCTCAAATCTATTTCAAGAATCACTGCCGGCTTCAACCAGCTACCGCTTTGCACCTCGTTTATACTTACCAACATCTGATGGTTCAAAAGAAGAAGGTATGATCGCGCGTCTTCGTTTAGAACAGTCTTTCCGTTGGAATTTTGACCGTTATTCAAGCTTAAATATCTACGCAAAACCTAGTTACTTCTTCCAAAGAAGTACGACTTATATGACATCGGCGGGAAAAATTCGTACGACGAAAGCGGCTGATTCTGAGCACGGTGTTGAAGTAAACTACTCATTAAGCAAAATGTTTTCGATCGTTCCGGCATTAAACTTTGTTGAGAGCTGGTCAAATGCATCAGCTGCTAATAACCAATCCACATTCAGATCAAGTGTTATTGATTACCGTTTAGGTTTGGAAGTGCGTGCGATGAAAGAATTAAGCTTCACGGTAGGTGTGCAGCGTGAACAGGATTTATTGGCTAAGAAAGACGATGAGATTTCTTATTCGTTGTTAACCGGTGGTACGTTGTTCTAAACGTTTCTCAGGGTAAAAGTAAGTTAAAAAAAAGCGACCGTTTGGTCGCTTTTTTTTTAAACAAGTTCGGTGTTTTTCGCTGCCATTAAACTTAAAAATAGTAATGCGTCATTAACCAAGCATAATCTCCCTCATCTTCAAGGGTAGATCGTTGTTCTTTTGTATAAAAAAGCTGAAAATCAAAGTGCGGTCTTGGGTACCAAATAAAACCAGGGCCATAACGATATAGTTTTGTAGCTCCATTATCTTTGTTAGCTTGATAATAGTCGTTTAACACCAAAACCTGAAATCCTTTGAAGGCTTCATAGCCCGTGCGGTGAATGGCTGCAAGCCCTGTTGTTTCTAAACCAGCTACAGGCTTGGTTTTAATCTGATCAATTTCCGCCAAGGTAGACCATCTTTCATTCCAGCCCAAGTTTCCAGTTAAACCAAAAACTCTCTTTTCACGAGTATCGCTTTTTTCTCTTAAGCCCTGGATACCGATTTTTAAATTTTCAGCAAACACTTTGCTCGCAGTGTAGGTAAAACCTTTGTCATTTTCTTTTGTCAGATCTTCTCGAATACGGTAGCCGGCTAACGAGAAATTGTACTCTTCACCTAGCCAAAACACTTCTGCGGTGTTTTTGTCTTCGATTGAAATCTTACCGCCGCGGTAAGACAGTGAACCCATTTCTAAACGGGTACGGGTCGACAGATTGTGATCGGGTAAGTTGATGCCAAAGTTGGGTTGAAAGCGGCCTACTTTAAAGGTTAACTCATCTGTAGGTTTAAATAGGCCGTATAATCGGCTTATTTTCGCCTGTATCTGATTGGCGTGAGCAGGTTCATTGATGTTGTACTGACCTAAAAAGCCGACAACGGCCCACTTCGGTTGGATAATTCCGATCTCTAAACCAATCTGCATATTGATGTAACGCCCATCTACGTTGGTTACTCCAGTAGATTTTTGTGTATAGTCCGTATGAACCTGAACACCGCGATAATCGCCACCGATGGCCAGCCACTCATCAACTGAGGATGTATCAACGGCACCATGCAAAAAGCCTTCTTCGCCCTTGGCCGACCAGGTACTGATTAATTCGGCAGATAGATTGCGACCGTAGGGGGTCAGGACGCCGCCGCCGCTGGGTGAGACATGGCAAGCGGTGCAATTGACGTAACCATGCTTAATCATTTCAGGAAACGCCAATAGAGTTTGCGAAAACATAATTACCAGAAGAGTAATTTTAAAATTTTTCATTATTGCACTGAACCTTTGAGTTGAACTTTAACCGTTACATTTTCGGCGACTTTTACGCCCAGCCATGAAGGCAACGTATCTAAGTGATCAGTGATCTTAAAGCCAAATTCGGCACTGCCGGTTACAGCATTGGCTTTTTTTCTGATAGTGGCTTTGCCACTGATATCGCTGGTTTTACCGTGCATCGTGAATTTACCTTTGAACGGAACTTCTGTGTCGGTCTCAGGAAGGGATGTGAAATCTGTTGGTAGCTGCAGATCAACCAGCTCTAAAGTTGCCGCTGGGTATTTTGCGACTTCCAGGTACTTGTTTTTCATATGGTCATCGCGAAGTTCAATCTTGGTTGTTAGCTGGTTTAAATCAACTTTTAAACTTCCGTTGAGTGTGTTTTTATCCACCTGTAAATTGCCTTCCGGCCCCTGGCCTTCGCCGTTGATTTTAATCATCGAAGGTTTACCGATCGCTAAGAATGTCGTTTTACCCTCTGAGGCCTTAAAAACGATCGCTGCGCTTTTGCTCGGTTCCGGTGTGACTTCACTCGCGACTTGCAGAGGGAGTGCGATTAGTAAAGTTAATAAAAACTTTCTCATAACTTCCTTTCAGAGGAACAGTGGGTGTAGATTAGGCGCAGGTAATATCGATAGGGTGGGTATGTCCGCTGTCTGATGAGGTTACTAAGCCGGTCACGGATTGGTTCATTTGCAGCATCGCAAATTGCGCTGGCGTAATGGTTACACTATGAATATGGCCATTGGCGCTTGATACATTGACCACAGTGTTAGATCCGGCCGCGGCGCCAGAAGCGATTTCGGCCTGAGTTAAGCTTAGTGTGTGCGGCGCACTTGAGTGTGCACCTGTTGTTAAAGCTGTGACGGGGTCTGCGGTTGTGCAATTTTGTCCGGTGGTTGTGCCGCCGCTGCTGCTGTTACCTGATCCACTTGAGCAGCCGGCCAGATTAACCACTGCTGCACCGATACCAAAGATTCCTAAAGCGTTTAAAAAATTTCTGCGGTTCATATTAATTATCCTTTATAGTTAAAAAGCTAAATACTCATGTGACAAAGCAAATTCTTTGCCTAAGTTGGTAATTCTAACTGAGGCCTGTAAGTTATTAAAATTGGCCTGAAACACTGATTGCCCCAATAAGTTTTTTTGTAGCTCGGTCTGTGATAGGATTGTCGCCTTGGTGCTGTCGCTATTTTGTTTATTTAAGTCAGAATACATATTTTCAAACTGTTTTTGGGCTATTTGCAGGTCTTGATACTTAGTTACGCCTCTTGAAGTCACTAATCGGTTCAGTCTGTCAAATTCAAGCCAAAGGGTACTGCTTTGTGAGTTTAAAAAAGGGCCCGAACATTCGATCTCAAAGTCAGAGTTTAATTTTTTACAATCGCCGCCTTGAGCTTTTACCCAGGATTCAACTTCCGAGCGCAGCGTTTTTTCCAGTTGCATATTGAAAAGTGCAATATCGTATGAGGCCTGTTTGTAAGCCGTTGATGCCTCGGCGAGGCGAGCTCGTCGTTGTTCTCGCTGCTCTATGGTTAGGGTCTGGTCAAAGCCTAGCGGGCAGGACATGCCCGCGTAAGCTCCCATATATCGATACAATTTTTGCACTGACTTTCCTAGGTACGGTTGTCCGATCGGAGTGTGTGAAAACCCAATCAACCCGGTCATTAAAACCATTAAGCTTACAATAGTACCTAAAGTGTAGAGTGCAATTTTTTTCATAATTAAGATTACTTGTTAATGATTGAGGCTTTAAAAGCTGAGTCAACTAACGGTGGTGCAAAACAGCTGTTCACATCATTTACGGGAACGCCATTGGTAGTGAGCGCTGGTACGACGATGTTCGTTAAGAAAAAGTCGTATTGCGCACTTGTGATGTTAAGTCCTGTGTGAGCTTCTGTCATATCCTGCGGACCAATGTAAGTTACATTGTCTGTATACTTGATGCTTGAAGGTCCACCGTAAACATAGACTAAGAAAGCGGCCAAGTTGCCTTTGAATGTGGGGAAGTCTGAAACGCTTGAGAATGAATTACCCAGATTTGTGGTCCCGCTTGCTGTTAACTCATTGACCACGTTCGTGAAGATTGACTCATTCACCGCTACGAAGGCATTAACGCCGTAGGTTTCCCAGGCATTTTTTCCTGAAGAGTCACAAGCCAAGCTAGCACCCGGGCCAGGGCGTAAATAGGGTTTCGACGCTTTTTCACAACTCATTACTGAAGCAATTGCCATCATTAGCACCGTTGCTTTTAAAAAACTTGAACAGATCTTCATAAAAAAATTCTCCCTTTTGGTGATGGTTGAAGTCTTGCTTTTAACGTTAAATTGAATGCCGAGATTTAGCAATTAATTAATGTCATTTGAGGTGACAGAAATGTGACATGAATTTGAAGGTTAAATAATCTCGACAATTCAATAACTTAGCCGGCTTTTTGCGGCTAGACATAAATCTTGAAATGAGTATTGCGATCAGCGTGGTGTTAACCGGTGAGAAATGTATTGGGTCGTTTTGGTACAGTGAGTGGATTAAGGTCGCAAGCGAAAGTTTGCTTTTTTGTCTTTATATAGTTTCGAAATCTTCTGACAGTTTGATCTGGTGACTTTGGCCCGCCCAGGTAAATTCGATTTCTTGAGCGCGTAAAGCGATTTTGTTTTCATCGTTGCCTAGGCGGCTTGCGTACAGTCGGTCGCCGATAATCGGAGCGCCGATTTCAGAGACCTGGGCTCTGATTTGGTGGGTGCGGCCCGTGAGCAGGTTGATTTTTATCCAGCTGTAGTGATCGAAAATTTTTTGCTGTTCGATTTTTAGTTCGCAGATGTCCCAGCCTTCTTGGGCGATCTGCGATACTTTTTTAGGGGCGCGTGGTGAAGGCTCCATGTAGTGCACTAAATGATTCGGAAGTTTGGCAGTCGTTTCAACTAAGGCCACATATTTTTTTGTGATCAGTTTTTTTTGTAATTGATCGTTGAAGCTATTTACAAACTGGCTGTTCTTTGCGTAGACGATCAATCCTTCGGTGAGTGTGTCTAAGCGATGAGTGATTAATAGTTTTTTTCCGATGGCTAACGACAATTGAGTGAGTGAATTTTCCAGCTGGTTATCTACTGACGGGTGGCTTGGAATATTATTTGGCTTATTTAAAACCACAAAATCCTGATGTTCGAAGACGATGCGTGATTTCCAGTCATAGTCGACGAAGTATCTGCGGGGCTTGGTGTGCACGCGAATAGGCATATTTTCTGTGACTTCGTCACCGGTGGCTGCGCGTTTGCCGCTTGTGTAAACACTTCCTAATTGAATCAGAAAGTTAATCTGTTCGATGGGGAGTTGTAAAACTTCGGCGATGATTTCGTTTAAGGCACCAGACTTTGGGCTATTAAAATGCTTAACTCCGTATTCGAAGCCTTGAGAATGGATTTGAGTTTGGTTTTTAAGCATGGGGTTTGAATAGCACACTGTACCTAGGTAACTCAAGACCTTAACTTTAGGTTCAATTCCGTTATGATATCTGAATGATCCAAGAAACCATGCAGTGCCTGTTCAATAATGCCGACAAGTTAACGTGTTTAGCGCCATACGCTTATGAACCGGGGTGGATTTATTTTTTCTTGGTCGTCATGATGTTGTTATCGTCAATCGGGTTGCCGTTACCTGAAGAGGTGACGTTGGTTTCGGTGGGAATTTTGGCCTACATGGGCGCCAATCCAGATAAATATCCACCGCCATTTCCGGGAGCACCGTTTGTACATCCGACCACCGCGGCGATTGTGGCTTTTTTTGCAGTGTTTTGTTCTGACTTTTTAATTTATGGGATCGGCCGGCTTTTTGGCTCGAAAGTATTCGAGTGGGGCCCGGTAAAGCGGGTCATATCTGCCGAAGGACGTATGCGTATCGAGAAATGGACGCATAAGTACGGAGCCCTTGCTTGTGGTATTTTTCGTTTTACGCCGGGTCTCCGGTTTCCGGGGCACTTAGCCTGCGGTATGGTGAAGTTTCCGGTGTGGAAGTTTGGCGTAGTCGACGGTATTGCGGCGGCGATTTCGGTTCCAACCCAGATTCTGATTCTGGCCCACTATGGAGAGCCTATCTTAGAGGGTTTGCGAAAATTCAAATTCGTCGTGCTCGGGCTGTGTGTAATTGCGCTTATTGTTTATGTGTTTATGAAGTGGCGCGCATCAAAAAAAGCCACCGCGGTCTAATAAAAAGCGGCGTGGTTCAGACGCCGCAAAAAAATTGAAAATTTTTAATCTCTAATAACTTAGGCGATTTTTTTAACGCCTAGATCTTGTTCTGTTAACTCAAAGCACACTTTAAATTGGGTTGGCTTTTTTGTTTTTTGGCTCGCAGCTTCGGGCCAGAATACTTTGTCGTAACCATGGTGCAGACCGAATAATTCTTCACGCACGCGGAATAAAAGACCTGCAGAAGAGCCTAATAACCAGTCCATTTGGATCTGGTGTAAGTATTGTTCTAAGTCGCTGTGTGCCTGGTGCGACAGGGCGTCTTGCGGTAATTGGTCTACTAGGGCGCAGGCATTGTGGTTGTACTGGTCAAACGCTCTTTGCATGGGTTCAACAAACAGCTTTTCAATGCGCACATCTTTATCTTTGTGGCCAACAAACGGAGTCGCCAATTTTTTAAACTGCCAGTAAATCAGGGCGTCGTTAGTCGTAAAATCAGCGCGCGGTAAGTAGTCAGAAATCGAGTCGCACTTAACCGATTCAAACGATGAGTCCTCAATATGAATATTGTGATCTAAAGCGATCAATGAGCGTAAATGAAATAAAAACGAGTACAATGCAAGGAGGTGATCGTTGAATTTTTTCGAAAACTTTAAAGTAAAGTTATACATCAACGGCGCCTGTATTTGCGATTCAAATTCCGAAAGCATATCAAAGGCTTGATCTAATTTATTAAAGCTGATTCCTTTTGAAAAATCCTGGGTTTCCCAGTACTGAAACCACTTTTGTTCAAAGGCAGAAGTAAGTTTTTCATCAACCGGTTTAAGCTTTTCTTGGATTTTAAAAAGGCGGTCAGCGCATGAGTAAAACAAAGTTGAATACGGGCATAATTCATCAATCGCGTGGTTGATAAAATCTTTTTGTTTCGGGGCATTTAAAAAGTTAGTCAGCCTGTGAAACTGTAAACCCACTAAAGAGTCGTTTTGAAATTTTAAAGGCGGGTGCGGCGTAAACTCAGCAAAACGGGAATTTTGATCCCAGATTTCCAGCGACACAGGTTTTAATACCGATCCGCGCGCTGTTTTAATTTCAAACCCCATAACAAATGAAGACGACTTCATTGAAATCTCCTAAGCTAAGATAAACTAAATCACAGATTGTTATCGGTATTTGCGACCGTAAAAATAATAAAACCTAGGTCTAGGTTTTACACGGATTTAAGGATGTTACCCAGGGTTTGGATATACTCGAGCGGAAATTTACCCATTTCTTCAACCATTAGATTTTTGATTACAAATTCACGGCTGTTGCCTTCGTAAGTCATCATGCGGTCAACCGCGTTGGCCGAGCTTGTCACTAATGCCATAGGGTCAATTTGTGGTTCAAAGTAACCGAGCGGCCCAGATCCGTCACACTTTTCTTCGTGCTGGTGGATGATGGTTGTTACCGCAAAATCCATATGGTTTTTGTCTTTAACTTTTTGAGCCCCTTCGAGCGGATGTTTTTTATACGTCTCAAGCTCTTCTTTGGTAAATTCTTTCAGTGGGCGGGTAAGCACCAAAGGTGAATCAAAGTGGCCAAAGTCATGCAATAATCCGCCCAGAGCCAGTAACTGGCGCTGTTTGGCATCGAAAAGTTTTAACTGCTCAGCTAAGGCAACGGCCAGTGTTGAGACAGTCACGCCGTGATGGGCAATACTCTGATCAAGATTCGGTGAAGCGATGATGGCCTTAACGGCGTCGTTGTTTTTTACCAGAAAATCCACATATTTTGCCGAGGCATCTTTTGCCGCATTATAGGCTTCGGCATTTTCAGGGCGTTCGAACACCTCTTCAGCGTTATTTTGTTGTGCTCCCTGGATAATTTCAGAGCGGGTTTTGATGTCTTTACCGGATTTATCGTCGTAGGCCATCTCGATATTTTTTTGCATGTAATCGCGGTATCTGTCTTCGTCTTCGGTGGCGATATACATTTTTTTGAGTTTTTTGGCTTTTAGGCGGTCTAAGCGCACCCCTTCGAAAGAGTCACCCTGGCGGAGATACAAAATCCACTTTTCATCGATCTTAAGATACGTATCAAAGTCGATCTTTTGATCGCCACGCAGTGTGCTTACTCTAATTGATACGTAATCCTTTGCCATTTTTTTCTCTTTTGATAGACTTTACCAGTATGTCATTAGATGCAGATATTTTGAACGATTTTTATCAGGAGTCCAATACCATCATCACCGAAAGTATCGACCTTTTGGAGGAGATGGAGGGTGATTTTTCACAAAAAGAAAATTTAAAAGTGTTTGCCAACAAGATCGACCGCATTATGGGCGCTTCGGCCAGCATCGCGATGATGGCCGAACCAGACCATGGTTTGAATCTGGTCACAGACTACACATCACTTTGTAAAATGGTGGCCTATAAGGCTGCTGAAATCCAGGATAATACCAAACTGTACGATGTGACGGTGGCATTACTGCTGGATGCGGTCGAGGCGCTGAATGTCTTGATTAAAAAAATTGAGCTGCCAATGGCCGAATTAAAAAAAGTCATCAGTCCTAATTTCATCGAACGTTTACGCTGGGTCTCAGAGCAATTCAGTAAGCAGAATTCTCTTAAAGCGCAAAGTGAAATCGATGACCTTATGAAAAAATTAGGTTTCTAATAAATATGTACTGCGACTGTCATGGCCATTGGACAGATCCGCGCGTAAGCGAAGAGTTGCGTAAGAGCTGGCTTAGTGATTCGCTAAAAAACAACATAGATCTTTTTATGGAAGCCGGTGTTGACCCTGAAGGGTGGCAGCGCCAGATTTCATTACAAAAACAATTTCCGCAGCATTTTAAAAATGCCTTCGGTTTACATCCGTACTTTGTGGCCCAGAATGATGCTGAAACCTGCGAAGAAGCCATGAATACCCTGGCAAAAATTTTAAATCAGGCGTCAGGGCTGGGTGAAACCGGTTTAGATTTTCGTGAGCAGTATGTGCAAAATGAAGCCGACGACCGCCAAATTGTCTTTTTTGAAAATCAGATTCAGTTAGCTAAAGCGTTTAATAAACCACTGGTGTTGCACGTGGTGCGAGCCCACAGTGAGGCCTTAAAAGTTTTAAGTATCTGGGATGCCCACGAGGTCGGTGGGATGGTGCATGCCTTTAATTCATCCATCGAGGTGGCCGAGCAGTACCTGGATCTTAATTTTTTGATCTCGGTGGGCGGGGCGGTAACCTATTCAAAAAACAAGAAGTTGATGGATGCGGTGAGGGTTATACCCTTAGAAAGGCTTCTTTTAGAGAGCGATTGCCCGGATCAGGCGCCGCAAGGCTGGTCGGAGCCCGAAAATAGCCCATTATCTGTGCTACAGGTGGCTAAATGCGTGGCCGAAATCAAACAAATGCCCTTAAATTTGGTCTTAGAAAAAACCTCCGAAAACTTCAAAATGCTTTTCACTTAGGCTTATCTTTGGTAGTTGTATTTTCCTATGGAAATTCAGCCAACCAAGCCTTTTGAAATTCAAGAAACTAACTACGTTTTACACCGCCGTTTCGACCGTATGGGTCGTTTAGTTGGCGACCAAAACATGAAGACTCTTTTCAACACGCATGTGATGATTTTAGGTCTTGGTGGAGTGGGGTCATGGGCTGCAGAAAGTCTTGCCCGTTCGGGTGTAGGAAAAATCACTTTAATTGATCACGACGAAATCTGCATTACCAATGCCAATCGCCAGTTACATGCGTTGCAAGGCATGGTGGGTAAGAAAAAAGCCGAGATCATGGCCGAACGTTTGCGTAAGATTAATCCCCAGGCTGAAATCATCGCAAAGCCGGTGTTTTACAACAAAGACACTTCAGCTGAGATTTTATCTGCTAAGCCTGATTACATCTTGGATTGTATCGATAACTTAACGGCAAAAACTTTTCTGTTAAACGAATGCCGTACCCAGAATCTAAAAGTGATCACCAGCTGCGGGGCTTCGGCAAAGATGGATCCGACTCGTGTTAAGATTGCTGACCTTGCAAAAACTGAAGTAGATCCTTTGGCGCACTCATTACGTAAAATTCTGCGTCAAGAGTACAACTTTCCGCGTGGCCGTGGTGCTTTCGGGATTCCATGTGTTTTTTCTGATGAACTGCCGATGCCATCAATAGAACTTAGTTACGACAATGGCCAGGGCTTTAAATGTGTCTGCCCGCAGGGCGAATATGATCCGCATTCTTGCTTGCACAGAAGTGTGATCTACGGAACCGCAAGTTTTGTTACCGGCGCTTTTGGCTTAGTTATGGCTTCATGGGTAGTGCGTCAGGTTATGCTACAGAACCAAACGCAGGCTTCAGCGCCTGCATCTGATGTGGTGAACTAATGAGCTTAGTAATCTTCTTTGGTTTTTCATTGATGGTGTTCTTAGCCGGTGTTTTAGTCGTCGGTGTAACACTTTACCAGTGGTATAAAATGAAAAAAGAGAAAAAAGCCCTTCCTTCGTGGAAGGACTTGGGCTAAATTTCAACGTCTTTAAATTTTAATTAAGTCGCACCTCAAGGTGCGCAAATGATTTACCTAAACGGAGTTATAAAATGACTATTACAAACTTTATTGATCATCACTTCAGACACTTCAACGCGGCGGCATTACGTGACGCAGCTGTTGGTTACAAAAAACACATCGATGGCGGTGGCCAGATGTTGGTAACTCTTGCGGGTGCAATGAGTTCTGCAGAGTTAGGTCTATCGTTAGCTGAAATGATCCGCCAAGGTAAAGTTCATGCGATCTCTTGTACGGGTGCTAACCTTGAAGAAGATATCTACAATTTAGTCGCGCACGATCACTACGTGCGTATTCCTAACTACCGTGATTTAACTCCAGAGCAAGAGCAAGAGTTGTTAGACCGCCACTTAAACCGCGTAACTGACACTTGTATCCCTGAAGAAGAAGCTATCCGCCGTATCGAAAAAGTTGTGTTCGAAGAGTGGGCTGCTGCGGATAAAAAAGGTGAAAGCTATTTCCCGCACGAATTCATGTATAAAATCTTACTTAGCGGCAAATTAAAACAGCATTATCAAATCGATCCGAAAAATTCGTGGTTATTAGCTGCCGCTGAAAAAAATCTTCCAATGGTTGTTCCAGGCTGGGAAGATTCTACAACGGGTAACATTTTTGCCGGTCACGTGATGAAAGGTAACATCAAGAATGTTCACACTGTTAAAGGCGGTATCCAGTACATGACGGCATGGGCCGAGTGGTATATGTCATTAGCTGCAAAAAAGCAGGATGTTGGTTTCTTCCAGATCGGCGGCGGTATTGCCGGTGACTTCCCAATTTGTGTTGTACCGATGTTATCTCAGGATTTAGAGCAAGATAACGTTCCGCTATGGAGTTATTTCTGTCAGATCTCTGATTCAACAACGTCATACGGTTCGTACTCAGGTGCGGTTCCTAACGAAAAAATCACCTGGGGTAAGCTAGGTATCGAAACACCTAAGTACATCGTAGAATCAGACGCCTCTATTTGCGCGCCATTAATGTTTGCGTACGTACTTGGTCAGTAATTAGCCCGACATTTGAATTAATAAAAAAGGCAGCTTCTCGGCTGCCTTTTTTATTTGGTGTTTTAGTTTGGATTATAACTGCTCTTTGATGATCGGGAAGAATAGTTCCCATAGCCAGGTGTTGCCGTGTGAGGCGCGGATCATTGCAGCCAGCTTTCTGATCTTGCGTTCGTCCAGATCTCCGATTTTTGTATTCATGCGGTTTTCCATACCCAATAAAGTCGAGCGTGAGATAATACGCGCAAGCTTATCCTGAACGTCTTGTTGCAACTGGTTTTCCTGGTGAACAGCAGTGATATCGGCCACAATACCGACTTCGCGGTTTAAATTTTGTGAGCGGTAGTCCCAGTTAAAAGAACCGACAAAAAGTTTTTGGTTATCAATGAGCACCATCTTGGCGTGCAGAGTATCCGGCCCGTTATAAACCCAGACTTTAACACCTTCATTGACCGCTAAGTGAACCGTGCGTCTAAAGCCCACATGTGCAGCGGCTACGTCGTTTGAGTTTTCACCGTTAGTCAAGACTTCAACTTTAACACCACGTTGGCGTAAAGCGCGGAATAATTCTACCTGCTCGGGTGTCACAACCAGGTATGGGGTCACAATCACTACGTGTTTGCGCGCGCTTAAGACCGTTCCGTAAAGCTGTTTGGCGATATTGTTGTGGTACTCTTCCGGTTTTTCTAAGCTTGAACGTTGGCCAACCGGATTATCATAAATATAATCAATCGCACCGGTACGCACGGCTAATTTATCCCACTCTTCGATCACAGCGTTTCTATTTGCCGGAATACCGTGTTCAGCGATGGTTTTTCTGTAAGATTCATTTAACGATAACATCGCCTTTTGAATCTGTTTGATATTTTGTTTTCTGCGCCACTCGCACGTGTCGTAATCATTTTGATCGTTATCACCACCGCGCCATCTTCTGCGTTCGCAGGCATCTTCAGCCAAAGCCCGTTTATCTTTCCATCCTAAATCTACCGGTTTTACGAATTTTGAAAACCATAAGTTATCAAAGTATTGTGCGGCTTCAAGAATGGCATAACTTTCCAAAACCAGGGCATCGGTGTCTTCTAAGACCGGTTTTGGATCTTCATCGTTATCAGAAAATTTTCCGAAATAGCCGTTGGCTACGTTTCTACCGCCAGAGATCAGCGCATGGCGGTCAATAATCATGGCCTTGTCATGCATACGTTTCGAGTAACGAAACGGGGCGTAGATTTTAAAGTTATTATATTCGCGGATTTCAATATTTGGATTTAACAACAGTGCGGCCTGTTTTTCGTTAGACATCAGGTTATGTAGGGCATCGACGATAATGCGGACTTTTACCCCGCGTTCGGCAGCGTAGCGCAGTAAACTTAAACCTGATGAAGAAACCTCATCATCTTCAATGGTAAAGTACTGCACGCGAATTTCTCGTTCGGCGGTTAAGATAAACTGGGCGCGGGCTTTTAGCGAAGCCTCGGGATCGTCTAAAAAAACTATCTTATCAGCAAGTGCCGCTTTGGTTGCAAAGACTGTGAGTAGCGATAGTAAAAGTTTTTTCATCTTTGGCTCCGGCTTATTCCTACAGTTGCTTTTTAATTAATGGGTAAACGATCTGCCAGAAAAGAATATTTTTATTTCCTCTTCTGATTTCTTTGGCTAAGTTGGCGATATCATCGTCATCGTATTCGCCATCTTCGCCGACTTCGTGATTTAATCTTTTTGTGTTTCCAAGTAGGGTTGAACGCATATAAATACGGCCGATTTTTGCGTAGAAATCTGTTTCGTTGATGTTAACCGGGCTGTTAGGGTCAATTGTTGCGATAATGCCGTTTTCACGGTTTAAGTTTTGTGAGCGAAAATCCCAGTTAAAAGAACCGACATACATTTGTGTTCTGTCGATTAACACCATTTTGGCGTGGAGCGAATCAGGCCCGTTGTATTCCCAGATCTGGGCACCGTGTTTAAGGGCCAGCTCGCGGGTGTTTAAATAGCCAACGTGGGCCACCGGTACGTCGTTAGAGTTTGCACCGTTGGTAAAAATACGCACACGAACGTTGCGGGCGCGTAGTTCTTTGAATAACTCTTCCTGCTCCGGTGTTATGATTAAATACGGAGTTACAATAACTACCGACTCGCGTGCTGTGCGGATAGCGCGGTAGAGTTGTTTGGCGATATTATCATCTACGGCCTTTGGCTTTTTTAGTGAACTTTTTTGGCCGACCGGATTGTCGTACACATAATCAATGCTGGCTACTTCAATAGTGTCTTTATTGCGCAGCCATTTGTTGATGGCCTGGCTTTTTGAAAGATTTGATTTGTTGGTTACCGCCAAATGAATAAGCTCGGCCCGTTGTTTTCCAACTAAAACTTCGTTACGTTTGCGAAAGTATTCACAAGATTCGTACTCATCGTGGCCAGAGTTGTTCTTAGAGTAAAATTGTTTTTTAGATTCGCACGCACCTGGTTTTAGGCGGCTTAATGAGAACTTGCCAAGGCCTACTTGTTTAACGAATTTTGAATTCCATAGATTATCAAAGTAATAGGCCGCTTCGCGCACGGCCGGGCTTTGCATTACCAGCACGTCTGTATCTTCTAGGATTGAATGGGTCGGGACTTCATCGTTTTTTTTGCCGAAATAGCCGTTGGCGATATTTCTGCCCCCGGAAATTAAGGCGTCGTTATCAACGATTAAGGCTTTATCGTGCATGCGGCGGTTGTAGCGCCAAGGGGCATAGATTTTAAAGGTATTGTATTCACGGATTTGTACGTTCGGTAACGGATTACCCTGGTCGTCAGACATAAAGGCCGCCATGGTCTCGCGTAACATCAGGTTATTTAGTGCATCGACGATGATACGAATACGGACGTGCGGTTTTTTGATGGCCACATCACGAAGAATAGCGATACCGGCGTTGGCGATATCGTCGTTTTCAATAATATAATACTGGGCGCGGATTTCAGATTCTGCTGTAGAAATTAGGTCTTTGCGGGCTTCAATTGATTCCTGCGAACCATCGAGCATAACCAGCTTATCTGCAAAGGTCGCCTGAAGTGAGAAAATTGTAACTAAACCTAACAACAGCTGTTTCATTGGAGCTGCTCCTAAAAGTTCTCTTCAATTTCTAAGGTTTGGGCTAACTTTAAAGCATTTAAGTTGAACTGTTCCTGATTTAAGAATTCAATGGATCCAAAGGCTAACTTGATATGGTTTTCTTTGATGTCGGTAACTTTAAGGGTTGCGACGATACGGTACTGTTCCTGGAATTTTTTAAAAATTACAAACTGAATGTCGCGTGAATGGGCGGTTGATTTATTGGTTTCAAAGAATGTCATTAAATAATTAGAATCTAAGCCCGAGTAAACCGGCGATAAACGCGATTTAAAATCAATCTGTTGATCGCGGATTAAGTGCTCGGTGATCTCTTTAAACTCTGGTTTTTCATAGGTTTTGGTTAAGAAAACAGACTGGTTCAAATTGAGACTGATCAAAGCCGGAAGCGTAATTTGTTCGAGCGGCTTAGCCGGTTGGTTCGGGGCAAAATACAATCCCGCAGCTGCTGCTGATAACATAAGTACGACAAAATAGTTGGCTATCTGATTTAGTTTCAAAACAATACCTCGATAGTCGACTTTACAAAAACCGCACCCCAATCAAATCTTGTAGATTCGAGCTGGTAAGATTTTCCTGTTAATAGTTTTGACAGTCGCCAGAGATTGGCAGCGCCTGAGCTAATAAACCCTGGCTAGAATCAGTAGGTTAGGTTTAAGTTGGTCGCAAATTCGCAAGCTTGTTTTTTCGTATGAAAATAACAATTTTAAAAACATTCGCACTTATTTTGGCTTTAACATTTTCTGCACAGGCCCAGCAAGAGCTGGAGCAAGAGCAGGAAATTTCACCGGAAGTTCAGAAAATCATCGCTGAAGCCTCACCGCTTGATCGTTGGGTAACTAAAGAACAGTGGAAGCAGATTGTTAAAGATGTCATGACAAAAAACTATGCCCAGCAGGTTATTGTGGTTGATACCCGTAATCAGGGTGATTGTTTTGCGATGTACAATCATTTACAAGCCAAAGGTTGGCCGGCAAATCCAACCATGTGTAACCAGGATCCGAATAATCCCTACGTGGCGGTAACCTTAGGTACAGATGTGACCAAAGAGTCATTAACACCTGAGCAAAAACTCTTTCAGAATAATCCCGATCTTTTTCGGGATACAAACGAACCTTCGGCACGCCGCAAAGAACTGTATAACCGCACCCGAAATATCGCTTTATTAAGTGGCGGGGTTGTTGCGGCCTTTGCAGCGCAGGATGAGGATAGTTCGGGTTGGGATCTGAAAGGTTTAAAAGAAAACGGCCCGGTTCACCAGGTTAAAGAACACTGGAAAAGAGGTCCGGTCCGCGATAAAGACGGCCCGTTCGTAAATTTCGTTTTACACCCAATTTCAGGTTCTATTTATTATCAGGCAGCGCGTATTTCCGGATACGGCAAAATGCAATCTTTCGGGTATAGTTTTTTGATGTCGACATTTTTCTGGGAGTACGGAGTTGAGTCATTATTTGAAACACCGTCGTGGAACGACTTATGGGCTACTCCTATTATTGGTTCATTAATTGGTGAGCTTTTCTTGCAGCTTTACCAGAAAGTTGAAAACAACAACGGTGAAGTTTTAGGGTCACGTAGATTAGGGTTTGGCGCAAAGCTATTGCTTAATTCAGCCGAAACTCTTCGTCCTTATATTAACAGAATCTTTGGCTCACAGGTAATCAAAAGCGGTCGGGCAGGATTTAGCATGGGTAAATGCGGAGCCGAAGCGCATGAAACCATAAAGATGAAGCAGGAAACGTGTCCGTTTTTTACGATCGAATTTAAGTTTTAGATCGCTTCAACAGATTTAATTTCAGGAATAGCTTCTTTCATGCGAACTTCGATACCGTCTTTAAGCGTGGCCTGTGACGAAGGGCAGCCGTTGCAGGCGCCTTTCATCTGAATATACAGAACGTTGTCTTCGTATTTACTAAACACCACATCGCCACCATCCATCGCGACAACCGGACGGATTTCTTCTTTTAAAACTTTTTTGATCTGCTTTACTATGGCCGAGTCATTTTCGTTGATATCAGGATCTACGGTCTTTTGAACGAATACTGGCTGGCCTGAGGTTACATGCTCGGAAAGTAGGCCTGTCAGGGGCTGAGCGATAACCGCCCAGTCGACCCAGTCTTGCTTAGTGATTGTCATGAAATCCTGGCCAATATAGACGCTGGAAACCCATGGGAAGCCGAAAATTTTAGCAGCCAGAGGGCTGGTGTCGGTTGATTCCACGTTCGGATAGTCAGATTGTTGATCGGCAATCTTAGCAGAGAAAACAAACTTTAAAGTAGCTGGATTTGGCGTGGTTTCGTATGTAACTTTCATGCCTTAATGATTATCAGGAGTGCTGCGAAAACACAAATTTTTACTGGTAAATCTTTGCTCTTCATAGGTTTTTTCGATAGGCTTTTGCAGAATTCGCACTAAACAAACAAGGAGACTCAACAATGACCCCACGCGTACGCGAGATTTTAAGCTGGTATGGAGATGAAAATATCGGTGTTTTAACAAACATGGCCCGTATGATGAATCACGGTAAACTAGCAGGAACAGGTAAATTAGTTATCCTTCCGGTTGACCAAGGTTTTGAGCATGGCCCGGCAAGATCTTTTGCGAAAAATCCGGATGCTTATGATCCTTCATTTCACTTTGATTTAGCGATTGAATCTGGTTGTAATGCTTACGCCGCACCACTTGGAGCCTTATCAGCCTGTGCACGTGATTATGCCGGTGAAATTCCGTTAATCTTAAAAATCAATAATTCAGACACTCTTTACGGTTCAAAAGCCCCGATCTCAGCATTAACCTCTGGAATCGACGATGCTCTACGTTTAGGGTGTGCGGGTATCGGCTTTACCATTTACCCGGGTTCGCAACACAGAAAACAAATGTACGAAGAGATCGCTGAAGCTTCGGCACAAGCTAAAAAAGCGGGTCTTGCTGTAGTGATCTGGTCTTACGCGCGTGGTGAGCAGATCTCTAAAGAAGGCGAAACAGGTATCGATGTTATTGCTTACTCGGCTCACATCGCAGCCCAACTTGGTGCAAACATTATCAAAGTTAAACCACCGACAGCTCACATTGAACAAGCCGAAGCAAAAAAAGTTTATGAAGCGCAAGGGATCAAAGTCGCTTCATTGACTGATCGTATCCGTCACGTTGTGCAAGCTTGTTATAACGGTAAACGTATCGTGATCTTTTCGGGCGGTGAAGCCAAAGGTACTCCGGAATTACTGGCTGAAGTTAAAGAATTAGCCCAAGGTGGCGCGTTTGGTTCGATCATGGGCCGCAATGCTTTCCAACGTCCGAAGAAAGAAGCCATCGAGTTACTGGGTAACGTGATGGAAGCTTTTGCCGGTAAACCGTTAAAATAAGTTAAGGATAACTACTATGTCTGAGATGCATGATAATCCAATTAAAGCCGAGAAAAGAAAAAAACTTCACGCGCTTAAAGAAAAGGGCATCAACCCATTTCCTTATAACTTTGATAAGAGCGTTCACATTGAACAACTTATCCGTGATTTTTCTAATCTGGTGGCTGGTGAGAAAAAGCCTGAAACGACCTTCCGTATCGCTGGTCGTTTAATGACCTTACGGGCGATGGGTAAGGCCAGCTTTTTCAACGTGCAGGATCAGACAGGAACTTTACAGTGCTATATCAAAGTGGAAGAGCAGTCTGAAGCTGGGCGCACAAGTTTTGATTTAATCGATCTGGGTGATATCGTGGGCCTTGAAGGTTACATGTTTAAATCACAAAAAGGTGAGTTGTCGTTATACGTTAAGAACTTTCAGCTTTTAACTAAAACGTTAGAACCGCTTCCAGAAAAATTTCACGGCATTCAGGACGTAGAAATTAAATACCGTCACAGACATTTAGATTTAATTTCTGATCCGGACTCAAGAAAAGTTTTCGTGACCCGCTCGAAGATTATTAAAGCGATCAAAAAATTCTTAGATGACCGTGGTTTTATGGAAGTTGAAACGCCAACCCTGCAGCCGTTATACGGTGGAGCAGCGGCCACGCCGTTTACTACTCATCACAAAGCACTGGATATGAAGCTTTACATGAAAATCTCTCCTGAACTTTATTTAAAACGCCTGATCGTAGGCGGTTTTGAAAAAGTGTACGAAGTCGGTAAGAACTTTAGAAATGAAGGTATCGACCGTACTCATAATCCAGAATTTACGATGCTTGAGTTTTACGAAGCCTACACGGATTACAACTACCAGATGAAACAATTTGAAGAGTTAGTGTCTAGTGTAGCTAAAGAAGTAACGGGTTCAATGAAGGTTCAGTACCAGGGTAAAGAAATTGATTTTACCCCGCCATGGAACAAGATTACGGTTCTGGACGGGATTAAAATCCACGCTAAAATTGATGCTGGGGACCGTGCAGCTTTAGTTGATTACCTTCAGAAAAATGAAGAGCCTGCTAAACTTAAAAAAATGCAGATGGATAAATTATCACTGGGTGAACTGCAGATGAAAGTTTTCGAAGTGGCGGCAGAGCCGCACTTATGGCAACCGACATTTGTCATGGATCATCCGGTAGAGATTTCTCCGTTAACCAAAGTGCACCGTGATAATCCAAGATTAGTAGAGCGTTTTGAGCCGTTTGCAGCTTGTATGGAAATCGGCAATGCTTATTCAGAGCTAAACGATCCGGAAGAGCAGCGGGCGCGCCTTAAAGAGCAAGAAGCTAACCGCGGACACGATGAAGAAGCGCATCCGATGGATGAAGACTTCTTACACGCGATCGAAACAGGTATGCCGCCAACTGGCGGTGTCGGTATCGGTATTGAGCGTGTGGTGATGTTACTAACGAACTGTCCGTCGATTCGTGATATTTTGTTCTTTCCAACGATGAAGATTGTTAAATAGGGTAATGAAGTATTTAGGTTTGTTATTTGTTTTATGTCTTACGTGGGCTTGCCAGCAAAAGCCCACAAAAGCGTTGGAAGAATCTGCCAACGTGTTTGTTCGTAAAGCGGTCTTAATCGACACCAGAAATCCATTTTTATATGAGTCGTTTCACATTGAAGGTTCGCAGAATCTTTGGTGGGAAGACTTTCTGGTTATAACCAACCCGAAAAAGAAAACCCGCATGCTTGATCCGGATCTGCTGCAAACCGTAGAGCGTCTGGCGAGTAAAGGAATCCATCCGGATAAAACCATTATTTTGTTAAATGACAAAGCCGATGCTGTTGAGAACAAAAAGTGGAAATGGTTGCTTAGTTATTTAGAAATTAAAAACATTGAAATGAAAAGTGTTAATGATTTAAAAAAATCAGCCAGAGGGCAGAATAACCGTTTTGCTAAGGCCGAGCCGCAGACTCCCTGGACCTTGCTGACCAGTGAAGATTTTCAAAAAGATCTGGTCAGTAAAAAAGCTCAGAAGTGTTTTGTTACATTTAATCCGAAAATTTGTTTATAAGGGCAAAAATTTGAGCGCCGGTAATTTTATTACTTGCGGCGCTCGAAAGAAAAATTACGGTACACGAACAACCGAAATACGCCATTGGTACGGAACCGGCGCGAAAATCACTGCTTGAGTCATCTCTGCGTTTTGG
Organism: Bdellovibrio sp. SBM16; assembly: GCF_056175625.1. Classification (NCBI taxonomy): domain Bacteria; kingdom Pseudomonadati; phylum Bdellovibrionota; class Bdellovibrionia; order Bdellovibrionales; family Pseudobdellovibrionaceae; genus Bdellovibrio; species Bdellovibrio sp. SBM16. Next base: position 638,128 of record NZ_JBJKJG010000001.1, read on the forward strand.
AAATAGAATTCCCAGGTTGAAGGCGACAAGCTAGCTTGGCAGTATCTGCCTAAGTTATCATTGGTCACCGCACTTACGTTGTCGTGAATATAAATGTAGTTGCCATTGTAAGCTGTGTGAGATCTAACCCCTACAGTTAAATTATTTGCAGGGCCGGGGCCGAACTGGCAGCGTGCGTACATCGTCATCGTGTGGTGTTCAAATGTAAAACGCGTGTGAATCCAGATACCGTTAACGGCCATAGCTTGCGTTGATTTCCATTGGCCTAGCATAAGTGGCGCAGGGCTTTGTTGGGGCGGCGTCGGGTGGTGTTCGATTGATGCAAAAGCTGATAGTGACAATACGGTCGTAAACAATGCGATAAACATTTTCATAGAAAAAGTCTCCTTAATAGCTTAACGCTAGAAAGGCTCTGCTTATCTGTCAATTGTAGTGAACGCTTCGGGGTAGTTCTCTTGCTGCGCCGTGTTTCAAAAAGTAAGGCCTACCGTTAAGAGGCGTTGTCCATCTTGAATAGGACGGAGTACATGGCTTTTAACATTTCGGGGTCGAATTTATGTGCAACTTTTTCTTTCATCATGTTGAGCGCTTCTACCGGGCGCATCGGCACGTTGTAAGAACGCTGGGTGGTCATGGCATCGTAGGTGTCGGTAAGAGCCACGATGCGCGCAAACGGGTGAATCTCTTGTCCAGAGAGGTCTTGCGGGTAGCCGCCGCCTTTCCATGATTCATGATGCTCGTAACAGGCGGCTTTAATACCGTCAGTGATATTCGGAGATTCATTTAAAATTTTAAGGCCAAACTGCGGGTGCATTTTCATCTGTACCCACTCAGCTTCATCTAATGGGCCGCGTTTGCACAGAATGTTTAAATCGACGTTACGTTTGCCGACATCATGAAAAAGACTGCCTAAGCCCAGCTCTTCCATGGTTTTTTTATCAAAGCCTAAAGCACTGCCTAAGCCTAAAGAGTAAATACTGACGTCAAATGAGTGATTGTAAGTGTAAAAGTCATGCCCTGACAGACTGATTAAGCCGCCTACCGATTCAGGCGCGTTTTCCATAAACTCTAATAAATCTTTTACCACCGGTTTGGTTTCTTCGATCGCCTGGCCTACATCTGGCGCTTCAAACAGGTCTTCTAAGATCGCAATTGAGCTTTCGCGTAAGATCGTCGCCTTTTGATCATTGTTAATTTTAGAAGAGTTCATCGAGTCTTTAACATAATCGCGGTAAAGCGGTTTGTTGATGTCTTCAACAAAAAACGATTCACCGGTATCTCTACCGTGCAGACTTGCGATTTTTGCAGCAGCTAATTTATCACCGGTGCGCACGTATTCGACCATCTTGCCGTCGATGTAGACATAAATTGCAAATGGGATGTCCTCCGCGGGGCGGATCGTGCTTAAACGAATTCTGAAATAACCTTGGCTGCTCATACTTAACCTATCGGAAAAATATGAAGGAAACTTTGACAAATTCGCATACCTAAATACGATATATTCATGCCCATAACTTTCGACACAGATATTCAGTATTTAAAAGGAGTAGGCCCGAAATTGGGAGCTCTCATGTCTCGAAATGGGATAAAATCGATTAAAGACCTGCTTGAAAACTACCCGCGGGCCTTTGAAGACAGACGTGCGGCCAGAAACATTGCTTCGCTAAAAGAAAACGATCTGGTGTCGCTAAAAGCCATGGTGATCAGCGTAAGCTCGTACGCGATGGGACGATCATCGCGCAAAATTTATGATGTGTTAATCCGCGACGGCTCGGGACAGATCCGCTGCAAATTTTTTCGGGTGCCGTACAAAGGCTATTTTGAGCGCTTTAAAACCGGAACCGAAGTTCGCATCATCGGTAAAGTTACCAATTACCGCGGTAAATTAGAGTTTCATCATCCGGATATCAAAGATATTGTTCCCGGTGAAGAAGATGTGGATCAGCTGCTGCCGATTTATGTCGAGATCGAAGGCTTTAGTTCGGTCAAAATGCAGAAGATGATTCAATCGGCATATTTGCAGATTAAAGACTGGCCGATTGAGAAGTTTCCGCCAAGTTTAATGCATAAATATAATTTAATACCCCGCAAGCAGGCGATTAAAGATATGCATTTTCCCGAGATTGAAAATGCCGAAGGGCTTACGACGTTATCCTCAAAGGCGCATGAACGTATCATCTTTGAAGAGTTTTTCTGGCTGGAGCTGTATTTAGCCTCGAAAAAAATGGGCCTAAAAAACGAAAAAGGTGTGGCGGTCGTAAACAGTGATGCGATGAATTTAAAATTAATTGAATCCCTGCCGTTTACTTTGACCAATGCGCAGAGAAAGGCTTTTGACGAAGTCAAAAAAGATATGCAATCCGGAAAACCAATGAACCGTTTGGTGCAGGGGGATGTCGGTGCCGGTAAAACCATGGTGAGCTTTATGGCGGCCATGTATGCATTTGAGAGTGGCTATCAGACCTGCATGATGGCGCCAACCGAGATTTTAGCCGAACAACATTACAATAATGCCGTCAAACGTTTAGAGCTGCTGGGGTTAAAATTGGGATTACTCACCGGTAAGACCAAAACCAAAGAGCGCAAAGAATTATTGGAAAAATTAATTACCGGTAAAATTCATTTTCTCATCGGAACTCACGCGCTGATCGAAGACTGGGTGCAGTTTAAAAATTTAGCCTTAGTCATTATTGATGAACAGCACCGGTTTGGTGTAGCGCAAAGGGGATATCTCAAATCCAAAGGCCAGTCACCGCACTTTTTAGTGATGACGGCAACACCGATTCCGCGAACGCTGGCCATGACGGTGTACGGGGATTTAGACGTGTCGATCATTGATGAAATGCCGGCGGGGCGTTCGCCGATTCAGACCAGAGTTGTGACCGAGTCAAAACGCAGCAACGCCATAAGCTTTATGGCTGAGCAGATCGAAAAAGGGCGGCAGTGTTATATCGTCTATCCGCTGGTTGAAGAGAGCGAAAAAATCGATTTAAAAAATGCCACCGAAGAATATGAAAAACTAAAGCATCAGTTTCCGAAAATTCGTTTTGGTCTGTTGCACGGAAAAATGAAGCCAGCCGAAAAAGATGAAATCATGACCCAGTTTCGTAAGCACGAAATTGATGTGCTGGTTTCAACCACCGTGATTGAAGTCGGGGTGGATGTGGCCAATGCGAATTTAATGATTATCGAACACGCCGAACGATTTGGTTTATCGCAGCTGCATCAGCTGCGCGGACGGGTCGGCCGTGGTGAGTACAAGTCGTTTTGTGTCATGATTATGGGCTATGCGGTCAGCGAAGAAACCCGCGACCGCGTGACATTTATGGAAAAAACCAATGATGGTTTTAAAATCGCCGAATACGATTTAGAAATCAGAGGCCCGGGCGAATTCATGGGGGCCCGCCAATCAGGTCTTCCAGGATTTAAAATCGCCAATCTGGTGCGGGATTTCGCCCTCTTAAAACAGGCCCGAGATGCAGCGTTTGAACTTCTGCAAAAAGACCCGCAATTAAAATCTTTAGAAAATAAGCTAATCCGTGAAGAGCTGTTAAAGTGCTATGGCCCGCAGGCCTTGGCCGGCGTCGGCTAAATTAAGTGACGGAGATGGTTACTTTGTAAAAAGAGTAGACGGATGGTTACGGTAGTTTTTACACTTCTTAATTTTCTTGGTCGTTTTTTGATCATTTCATTGATGGACCATGTCAAAAGTGTTAGAACATCTAGACGTCATGAGTGGGTTTTTTGCTTATGACAAGTTATGAGGTGGATCGATGTCACAGTTTAAAGTTGGAGATCATGCGGTATACCCCGGCTACGGAGTCGGACGAATCGATAAAATCGAAACGAAAGAGATTTTAGGCGCTAAGCACGAATTTTTTTCGGTCATCATTTTAGAGACGGGTATGAAAGTAATGATCCCTGCGGCTAATATCAAATCTGTTGGCCTTAGAGCTCTTATTTCGAAAGAAGAGGCGTTCAAAGTCGTTGATATCCTTAAGGATAAAAACGTTAAAATTGACACGCAAACGTGGAACCGTCGCTACCGCGAATACACTGATAAAATCAATACCGGTTCGGTTTTTGAAATCGCTGCCGTATTACGTGATTTATACTTATTAAAAGTCGACAAAGAATTAAGCTTTGGCGAAAAGAAGATGTTAGAAAAAGCTAAAAGTTACCTGTTAAAAGAGCTTAATTTAGCTGCTGACGTTAAAGACGTAATGAATCAAGATCAGGAAGTTAGAACGATTTTGGATTCGAAGTAATCCAAAATCAATAAACCAGTTAGACTCTGGGTAGTAATCGTTTACTCGTTATAAATTCTAAGTCAGAATAGAAAGCCTAAATCGTAAGATTTAGGCTTTTTTTCGTTTTAGGAGTCCTTTTCATGTCAGTTACTTTGAATCCTGGTTTTACCGAAGTTCGTACTCGCTTTGCCCCGAGCCCAACCGGTTATTTGCACGTCGGCGGCGCTCGCTCGGCGTTGTTTAATTTATTATTCGCTAAACACAACAACGGTAAATTTATTCTGCGTATTGAAGATACGGATCAGGCCCGTTCGACCGAAGAATCGCTGCGCATGATGGTGCAGGATATGGTGTGGCTTGGTCTTAACTGGGATGAGGGTGTTGACCCGGTGACCTTAAAAGATATGGGGCCGTATGCTCCGTACCGCCAGTCGCAGCGCTTAGATATTTACAAAAAGATAGCTGATGAGTTAATTGCCAATGATAAAGCTTATTACTGCTTTATGACTGATGAAGAGCTCGAAGCTGAACGCGCGCGCGTAAAAGCAATTAATCAAAATGCGCACGTTGAATCACCGTATGAGACCTGGACGTTAGATCAAGCCAAAGCCGAGCTTGCCAAAGGTAAATCAGCGGTCGTGCGATTTAGAACCAAACATTTACGTAAAGATTATTTACTCAACGATCTGATCCGCGGCGAAGTGCGTTTTCCGTCGGATATGGTCGGTGATTTTGTGTTGCTTCGTTCAGACGGCATGCCGGTGTATAACTTCTGTTGTGTGGTTGATGATTACATGATGAAGATCTCGCACGTATTGCGTGCCGAGGAGCATTTGCCGAATACGTTAAGACAGCTGATGATTTACGAAGGCATGAACTGGCCAACGCCGCAGTTTGGCCATATTTCGTTAGTCTTAGATGACGACCGCCAAAAGCTGTCAAAACGTAAAGGCGCGGTGGCCTGTGATCAGTTTATGAAAGACGGGTATTTGCCAGAGGCATTAAATAACTTTATGGCATTACTTGGCTGGTCGCACCCAGAGGGTAAAGAAATCTTCTCGATGGATGAGATGATTAAGCTATTTACGCTAGACCGCGTGAATGCATCAGGTGCGGTATTTGACCGTGTTAAATTTAAATGGATGAATGCGCAGTACTTGCGTGCACAGGATAACCAAACCATCTGGAACCAGATCAAGCCGTACCTGGCGGCTGCGGGTATTCATTTGCCGAAAGAATCGGGGACGACCGAATGGCAAATGAAGTCAGTAGAAACGTTTAAACCAAAAATTGAAATTTTAACCGATGCGGTAGCGCTTTACCAATTACTTGATGATGCCAAATTTGAAATTTCAGAAGAATCAAATGAAGCGTTAGGTTGGGAGTCGACCAAAAACGTACTGACGGTTTGGAAAAGTCAGATCGCGGCCCATGCGACGGAGACTTTTACTGAGGCTGATTTCGTCGCGATTGAAAACGCGGTTAAAACCGGTGCTAACGTTAAAGGTAAAAACTTATTTATGCCAATCCGCGTGGCCGTGATCGGTAAACCGCACGGCACTGAAGTCAAATTATTAGTGCCCTTGATGAGCAAACAAAGTTTGCTTGCCCGCGTGGATAAAGTATTGGCGAAGTTAGGATAAAGGTATCTTCATGCTTAAGATTTATAATACTCTGACCAAAAAGATCGAAGAGTTTAAACCGATTACCCCCGGGCATGTTAAAATCTATGTCTGCGGACCGACGGTGTACTCATTTTTACACGTGGGAAACTTTCGCGGACCGGTGTTTTTTAACTTTGTCAGAAACTGGCTAGAGTACTTGGGCTATAAAGTTGATTACGCGCTAAATTTTACTGACGTGGATGATAAGATCATCAACCGCGCCATCGAAGAAGGTAAAACGGCCTCTGAAATTTCTGAGCTTTATATTAAAGAATATAAAAAAGATTTTTCGGACTTGGGCTTACGTGCTCATGACCATAATCCTAAGGTCTCTGAATACATGCCGCAGATTATCGAGTTTATTCAAAAATTAATCGATAACGGCAAAGCCTATCCGGTGGATGGCGATGTGAACTATGCCGTCGATAAATTTAAAAATTACGGCCAACTTTCAGGCCGCAAATTAGAAGATATGCAGGTGGGTGTGCGTATTGAAGCCAATGAGAAAAAACACCACCCGCTGGATTTTGCTTTATGGAAATCACGTAAGGCTAACGAAGATCTAAAGGGTGGAAGCTGGGCTTCGCCCTGGGGCGAAGGCCGTCCGGGCTGGCATATCGAATGTTCGGCGATGGTGCATGGGTTATTCGGTAATCAAATCGATATTCACGGCGGGGGATTAGATTTAGTGTTCCCGCACCATGAAAATGAAATCGCCCAGTCTGAAGGCTGCACGGGAACGCACTACGTGAATTACTGGATGCACTGGAACATGTTAAATTTCAGCGGCAGTAAAATGTCTAAATCGTTAGGCAACGTTTTGAATATGCGTGAATTCTTAGAAGAACATCATCCTGAAATTTACAAATGGATGATGCTATCTGTTCACTACCGAAGTGTAGGTGAATTCAGCGATACGACGATCGAGCAGGCGGTTTCAGGCCTTGCGCGCGTTTATTCGTCATTAGCATTAGCTGACAGCTTTATTTCTGCTGAAGCCCATGCCGATGCGAAGTACCAGGTAGAGCTTGATACTTCGTGGGAAAAAATCATGGAGCATATCAATGATGACTTTGGTACTCCACAGGCTTTTGCCGTTATGTTTGAACAAATCCGTAAATTTAACGGCCAATTTAAACGTGGCATGAAGACAAACCCTACCTTGGCAGGGCGTGCAAAACAGTTTAAAGAATTTATTCTGCAATTTGGTAAGATGATGGCGTTATTCCAGATGCCGGCTGAAAAATTCTTACGTTCATTAGATCAAAAGCTGTTACAAAAAGCCGGTGTGGATGAGCATGAAGTTGAAGCGTTGGTCTTAGCGCGCTCGTTGGCCCGCCAAACAAAAGACTATGCAAAGTCTGATGAAATCCGCGCAAAGCTTACAGCGCTAAATATCAATGTCAGCGACACGCCAGAAGGCAGCTTCTGGGAAGTCAGCAAATAGTATTTAGGAAGGCTTATGGCAGAAGCTAAAAAGAAAGCCTTTAAGAAAAACTTCAAATTGGTTTCTCCGTTTAAGCCGGCCGGTGATCAGCCTAAAGCGATCGAAACGCTGGTTGCAAATTTTCAAAGCGGGGTAAAACACCAAACGCTTTTAGGGGTTACCGGTTCGGGTAAGACCTTTACCATGGCGCACACCATTGCGCAGTTAAACCAGCCGGCTTTGATTTTAGCGCCGAATAAAACCTTAGCGGCACAGATTTATTCTGAAATGAAAGAGCTCTTTCCCGAAAATGCGGTGGAGTATTTCGTATCTTATTATGATTACTACCAGCCTGAAGCCTACGTGCCATCAACCGATACTTTTATCGAAAAGGATTCGGCGATCAATGAACAGATCGATCGGATGCGCCACTCAGCGACACGCTCGCTATTTGACCGCCGCGATGTGATTATTGTTTCGAGTGTTTCGTGCATCTACGGTCTGGGGTCGCCTGAGGCCTACGAAGGTATGATGGTTCAGGTCGTCGAAGGTCAAAAGTTAAAGCGCGATGATTTACTGCGTGAACTTATCCGTATCCAGTACAACCGCAATAACGTGGATTTTTCGCGCGGTACGATTCGTGTGCGTGGTGACGTGGTGGAAGTGTTTCCGCCTTATGAAGAAGAGCGCGTGATTAGAATCGAGTTTTTCGGTGATTATGTCGAAAAAATTTCGTGGATTGATCCTTTAACCGGTCAGGTCTATGAAGAAATGGATCAGATCGGTATTTACCCTGGCTCGCACTACGCCACGGGTGATGATTCGTTAAAGCGGGCCATTGTAACCATCCAGGAAGAGTTAGGTCACAGGCTTAATGAACTCAAAGCCAATATTAAATTTTTAGAAGCGCAGCGCTTAGAGCAGCGCACGTACTATGATATCGAGATGATGGAGCAAATCGGTTTTTGCTCAGGCATTGAAAATTACTCGCGCCATTTAACCGGCCGCGGACCGGGCGAGCCGCCGCCGACGTTGATTGAATATTTTCCGAAAGAGTTTATCACCATCATTGATGAGTCGCATGTAACAGTGCCGCAGATCGGTGGAATGTATCGTGGTGATAGAGCGCGTAAGTTAACCTTGGTTGAGCACGGTTTTCGTCTGCCGTCGGCACTAGATAACAGACCGCTGAATTTCCAGGAATTTGAAAAACTGATGGATAAGGTGATGTACGTCTCTGCCACGCCGGCCAATTATGAATTAGAAAAATCTGAAGGTCTGATCATTGAACAGATCATCCGTCCAACGGGCCTGATTGATCCCAATGTCGAAATTCGTCCGGTAAAATCACAGATTGATGATTTGTTAAAAGAATCCAGAGAGCGTATCGCAAAAGGTGAACGTGTGCTTATTACCACGTTAACCAAACGTTCAGCCGAAGATTTAACCGAGTATTTTGAATCGCTGGGTATGAAAGTTAAATATCTTCACAGTGACATCGACACACTTGAGCGCACGGAAATCATACGTGATCTGCGCTTAGGCGTGTTTGATATCCTGGTCGGGATCAATTTACTTCGAGAGGGTTTAGATATTCCTGAAGTTTCGTTAGTCGGGATAACAGATGCTGATAAAGAGGGGTTTTTACGCTCAGAGCGTTCATTGATCCAGACGATCGGACGTGCAGCACGTAATGCCAACGGGCATGTGATTTTATACGCCGACCGTGAAACCGATTCGATTAAAAAAGCCATGGCTGAGACCGCTCGTCGTCGCGCCATTCAGGATGCGTACAACAAACAGCACGGCATCACGCCGCAGACGATTAAGAAAAAAATCAAAGAAGGCCTTGGTGATCTTTTTGATGGCTCAGTCGGTGCGTATAAACTTAAAGGCGAAAAAGATAAAACTGCAGAAAAAATGCAGAAGTTTTCGGCTAAGCCTAACAAGATTCAGGATGAGATTAAAAAATTAAAAGATAAAATGAAGCGCTTATCGGCAGAGCTTGAGTTTGAAGAAGCGGCAAAAGTGCGCGATGAAATTAAACGATTACAGATATTAGAACTGCAGGTGCGAGATGCGCATCTGGGAGAGTCTGAATCTGGTGTGAATAAAGAAAAATGAGTAAATACGAACAAGGTCTGCTAAAAATTGAAGCCCTCAAGGCTCTGGTCAAGGAGTTTCCGACCCAGTCCGGGGTGTATTTAATGAAATCCGAAGTAGATAAGATTATTTACATCGGTAAAGCCAAGAATCTTCGTAACCGTGTGCGCAGTTATTTGCTTAACTCAGCCGATCATTCAGCAAAGACTAAGGCTTTAGTTCATAATATCGATAAGATTGATTACATTTTAACGAAGACCGAAGTTGAGGCGTTTTTACTAGAAGCTTCGCTGATCAAGAAACACCGTCCGAAATACAATATTCGGCTTAAAGATGACAAGTCTTACCCGTACATTAAACTTTCTTGGGGCGATGATTTTCCAAGATTGTATTTAGCGCGCAAGGTTCATAAAGACGGTGCGCTTTACTTTGGGCCATACACATCCGGTGGTGCCGTCTGGGGCACAATCCGATTTTTAAACCGCGTATTTAAAATCCGTGATTGCACGGATCATATGTTTAAAACCCGTACGCGTCCGTGTATGACCTATCAGATCGGGCGCTGCACGGCTCCCTGTGTGAAGTATATCTCTAAAGATGACTACCGTGGTGAAGTCGGCGGGGCTAAAGATTTTTTAAAGGGCCGTAGCAAAAAAGTGATCAAAGATATTGAAGCCCGTATGTTTGCTGCCGCGAACGAAGAAAAATTTGAAGTTGCGGCTAAACTGCGTGATTCGATGTGGTCAGTTAAAAATATTCTAGAAAAACAAGCGGTGATTAACGATGCCTCTGAAATGGATCAGGATGTTGTCAGCTTTCACGGCGATCACCGTGGGGTGGTCGTTGAAACGCTGCACGTGCGTTCGGGCCGGGTGATTGGGGCAAGGCCGCACTTTTTAGGTGGATTAGATATCACCTCGCCGGATGAGTCGGTCGTTGAGTGGTTTACATCATTTTTAAATCAATACTACGAAGATAACTTTATTCCGGATGAAGTTTTAACTGTGATTGATCTGGGTGGGGATTTAAATAAGCTTCTACACGATGTTTTACATGAACGTTCGGGTAAAGAAGTTGTTGTTCGTTACGGGCATGATCAGAACGCCCAGAAGCTTTTGGAAATGGCCGAGCAAAACGCGAAAGCCCATTTTGAAAAGCTGGTCTCTAAAGAAGAAGAAAAGCTTAAAGGCTTAAACGAAATTAAAACCAAGCTGCATTTGAACAAGATTCCGCAGCGTATTGAGTGTTTTGATATTTCGCACTTTCAGGGTGTTGAAACGGTGGCAAGCCAGGTGGTCTTTGAAGACGGCCGTCCCAGTAAAGATCATTACCGCCGGTATATTATCAAAACAGTTGAAGGTGTTGATGACTTTAAATCCATGTACGAAGTGCTAGCCCGCCGTTTTAAACATGCCGAATACGAAGACCCGGATTTATTAGTGGTCGACGGGGGTAAAGGCCAACTTTCCCAGGCTGTAAGAATCCTGCAAGAAATCGGTAAAACCAATATTCCGGTGGTGGGTTTGGCCAAAGCCAGAACCCAGGCTGATTTTAAGGCTGAAGAAGTCGAATCTACCGAAGAGCGGTTTTTTCTTCCGGGGCGATCTAATCCGGTTACTTTTAAATCCAATTCAGAAGCGTTACATATCTTAACCGGCATCCGTGACGAGGCGCACAGATTTGCGATCACCTTTCATAGAAAGCGCCGTGAAGAACGAAGTTTATCCAGCGAATTAGATGCGATATCAGGTCTTGGTGAAAAACGTAAGGCAATTTTGCTTAAGGCGTTTACGTCGGTTGAAGCGATTAAAGAATCTGACGTTGAAACGATTGCAGCACTAAAGACATTTAACCGGGTGTTGGCTGAGAGAATTTTGATCCACTTAAACTCAGATGAGTCCGAAGCTGATGCCGCGGACTCGATCGAAGTAACAGATGAGTAAATAAGAACTAGATCGTTTGTGGATTGCAAAGTGATGAGCGCATTAAAGCTTTGCGGATTACGCTGTACTTTTTTGAGCTGCCAGACGGGCGTAATACATCCCAGTAAGATTTGCTTGAGAATAATTCGCCATCACGAACTTCAAACTGTTTTTCTAACATACCTAAAGTACATTTGCTGGCTGCGATCGGCTTAGCCGCATCACCTTTTTTACAGAAGCCTTTGCCGCCATCGTAGTTTTGCTCAAATCCGCGGTGTAATTGGTAGTAACCGTACGCTGTGCCGTTAGGGCCACCATGGTTAGTCGCCGTGCGTGTACAGTTAGATTCAAAGTGAGCCATGGCCGTTAAGATAAATGTCCAAACGATTGATTTTTCTTTCGTCGTCATTTTTCCGTAACGGGGGCAGTATTTATTTTTGACTGAACCGCCGGCCACTAAATTATCCAAGCCAGAAGCGTTATCAATAAAGATTTGTGATAAGGCACGGCCAACATCGCCGGCGATCATTTTTCCGTCCATTAAAGCTACACATTTGTCATCAACTTCAGCCGTCGAAAGCGGGTATGAGGTTTGGTGTGACATCTGCGCCATATTTAAAGCGTCAGCGAACTCTTCTAAATAGTTAGGCATTAAAGCTTCAGTGTGGCGGTCCATTTCGGCCGCAGTCATGGCTTTAACTGATACTGTTGATGTGATGACTGACATCACTAATGCGCCTGTTAATAAAAGAGAGTGTAGTTTCATGGGGGAACTCCTTATCTGTTTTAAAGAAATTTACCTTTCAGTAACCAAATTAAATAGATGTTATGATTTTTGACTGTGTAAAAAGAGCCTGTCTAATGAGTTTACGGTTTAAGCGTTTATAGCGGTTTTGGCTGGTATATTTGATTTGAGTGCCGAAAAGAGTCTTTGTAAAAATGACAAAGGCGTTTTATACCTGTGTACCGAGCTATGCAAGAGTACGTGAAATACCTAAAAAATGTGTTAGGCGTAAGCCAGATTTTGAAGTCAAATGAGCCTGCAAATCCCGGCTCTGTGGCAAGAGCTGTGGCGACGCCTAAAATCACGGTATGGGTTGAAAACTTCAACCAGTTTTCAAATGAAGATCACACGCTACTAAACAACATGCTGGCAGCGATGAAAATTCCGGCCGGTGAGATGGTGGTGCAGGATCTCTCGCAGAAAAACCCGGGCCTGTCGCCGATTGAGTTTAGCCTGGTGCTATCGCCGGATGCTTCGGGAAGCCAGACCTATTCACCGCAGGTTTTGCACGCAAATAAATCTTTGAAAAGCACGGTCTGGACTTTTCTCCAGCAGGTGATGCAAAAGTATAAATCCCTGTAACTAGACCCACGGCCAACTCTTGGGCCAATGGGCTAAAAATTCCTAGTCGTAAAGCCTGACTCCCGATCAAATGAGTTATGGTTTTTCGATGTACGTATTCTATTGTTACGCTCGCTATTTCTTTGTTTTTATCAACCCAGGTGTTAGCACAAAATCCCGCTGAATATTCCCATGTCCGTGTCCGCATCGAAAAAGATCTAAACCAGTACCCGAAAAACCTTACGGCCATGTTTGGCCAGCATTTGCGTAAGTACGAAGTCGTGCATAAAGACAGCGGCAAGTTTGATGTGATTGAAGTCGTGCCGTTAACTCATTACTTAGCCGGTGTAGTTTCAAAAGAGATGCCGCAGGCCTGGCCGGAAGAGGCTTTAAAAGCACAGGCGGTCATCGCCAGATCGTATCTTTTTGCGCGGATGAATGAACGCCGGGATAAAATCTTTCATGTTGAAAATGATCAGATGGATCAGGTGTTTCAGTGGACCGATTCGGTAAAAGCATATCAGGCGGTGCAGAAAACCGAGAACATTGTGCTGTCATCAAACAAAAAAGTGGTTAAAAGTTTTTATCACGCAGATTGCGGCGGGCAGACAATTCCGGCCGACAAAGTGTGGTTAGGGGCGGTGGATTTAGGTACGGCAAAAGATGCGTGGTGTGCAAGCCGCAGTAAAAATCAATGGTCATTTCAACTGCCGGTTGCAGAACTTAAAGAAGACCTTACAGCCAAAGAGGTTTTCGAAGCGGCTTACTTTAAGAAAAAACTTGTCCGCTTTGAGGCGTGGGGCATTCAGAAGCTGCGTCAGACGTTTGGTTTTTCAAAAATCCGTTCCTCACCCGACACGGTGGAGATTGCCGATAATGTCGTAACCTTTACGGGGCGCGGGTTTGGGCACGGCGTAGGATTATGCCAGTGGGGAAGTTTGTACATGGCCAAAAAAGGTCGGACGTACATGGATATTTTGACGCACTATTATCCGAAAGCTGAAATTTTAAAGATTCAATCGTTGCTAATCAAAAACTACTTAACAAACAACGAAATCCCTAAGACGATAAACAAGACAACTGCTCAAAATCTTTAACACTTAGGATAAGGAGATCCCAATGTTAGAAGGCATTCTGGCGCTTTTTCTAATGCAGGCCCCTACAGCTGCGAACAAGTATGATAATGCTGTAGCCAAACTTAATGAAATCGCAGCAACTCATCCTACGCAGGCCCAGGTCATCACGATCGGCTTAAATGACCAAGGTACACCCATCAAAGCTTTAAAAGTCGGTAACGGTGAAACGGCATCGTTAGTTGTAGCCACTCATCATGGTAATGAGTACGGCTCGACGGCGGTCGCTCTGGGCTTTGCTGAAAGCATCGCTAGAAAGCCTATCGAGGGACAGACGGTTTATATTATTCCGGTGTTAAATGTGACCGGTTATAATCGAGGCAGCAGATACGAGCAAAATTTAAGTACTTCCGTTGATGCCAACCGCGATTACCCAAGTCCATGTAAGCGTGATAAAGCTTTTCGTTTAAAATCAACCAACGCTTTGGCTACATTTATCGACGAAAAAAATATTCAGATTTCGGCAACCTTACACACTTACTGGCCGGCGGTGGTTTATCCGTGGGGTATTTCGACAACGGATTTATCGACACCGTATGATAATGAGTATAAAAAGCTGGTGGCCGATGCGACGATTGAAAGCCGTTATACGACAGGTAACAACACTGAGATTTTATACGCGGCTGATGGTACTTTTGAAGATTACGCTTACTGGAAGCACGGGATCTGGTCGCTGTTATTTGAATTAGGTTTTTCGCACAATCCCGATTCAGTGGCGATCAAAAACATGATCGAAGTTAACACCCCAGGTCTTCGCCGCTTTTTAGAAAATTCGCCTAAAACCCGCGTAGCCAAGCATGACTTTACCGGTCGTTGTGATGCGCGTGCACCGCAAAGAGTTTTACTCGAGTAGGCGCATGCACCAGAAGGTTTTATTTATTACCGGAATCAGCAGCGGCATCGGCCAGGCGACTGCTGATTTTTACATGCAATCCGGCTGGTTTGTTATCGGCACTTACCGAAAATCACAAGACGGTGAAACCTTTAGAAAAAAATACGCCAAGTCATTTTTGGGTATTGAAGTTGATGTCACTGATTACAGCAAAGTCGACCAGATCCCACAGATCTTAAGCCAAAATGGTATAGCGCATGTTGATGCCCTGGTTAATAACGCCGGCATAGCTTTGGCCGGACCAATCGAGTATCAAAGTTTTACAGAATTACAGAACATCATTAATATCAACGTTGTGGCTGTCATCAAGATGACGCAAACGATTTTGCCGCTGTTAAAAAAATCCAAACATGGGGCACGCATTGTTAATATCTCGTCAGTTTCCGGTAAAAACGGGACCCCATTTTTAGGGGGGTATTGTGCAAGTAAACATGCGGTTGAAGGGTTTTCGGAAAGCCTTCGACGTGAGTTAAATCTCTACGGCATGAAGGTTTCAATTGTTGCTCCCGGTTCGATTAAAACACCGATCTGGGGCAAAGGCTTTGATGTTGTGGCCAAAAGTTATGACCATACTGAATATAAAAAATCGTTTCAAAAATTTTTAAGTTTTGCGGGCAGTGAAGTGAAGCATGCTTTACCGGTTGAAGCGGTGGTTAAAGATATTGATCACGCTCTGACAAATGCCCGTCCAAAATTCAGATATGCGCCCGTGCCACGAAAATTTCAGAACTGGTATCTGCCAAAACTTTTTCCGTTGCGCTTATTCGATTTTCTAACCTGCAAAGCCCTCGATTTAAATAAGAATTAGACTAATAAAGTTGCGAGTGTTTCATGTTGGTAGAGTTTTAGCCCAAGTTTTGTCCAAGTGGGGGGCTAAAAAACCAAGAACTAGACCTCAATCCAGTAAATTGGCTGCACGCCTGTGACGATAGGTTTGTTAACGAGGAACGCTAATGACGACGTTAAAGAAACAAATTTCAATCGCAAAGGACACTGTTTTATTCAAACAGGGTGAAGCCGGTGATTGCGCATACGTTGTTGAGAGCGGAAAAGTACTTGTCTACCTTGAAATCGATCAAAAAGTTGTGCCGTTAACCCACATCAAAAAAGGTGAGATCTTCGGTGAAATGTCGCTGATCGACTCATTGCCACGTTCGGCATCGGTTAAAGCGGTTGAAGACACAATTCTTAACGTTGTGACAAAAGATCAATTGATCGAGCGTTTTCAGGGTTCTGACCAATTAGTTCAATTATTATTAAAAGTGATGATGAATCGTGTACGTAAAAACAATTCATCACTGACTCATGGTAACGAAGCTAACATGAACCAGGACGACATGGTGATGGACGGTTTTGAAAACCTGAAATTTGAAAATCGTCTGCAGGAAGCTTTGAACAACCAAGAGTTTGAAATGTTTTACCAGCCGATTATCAATATGCAGGACAATCGTGTGGTCGGCGCCGAAGCTTTAATCCGTTGGAAAGACCCGGTGATCGGTTACATCCAGCCGGATAAGTTTATCGACTTTTTAGAAAATTCATCTTTAATGGTTTCAGTCGGACACTGGATCTTTGAACGTTGTCTCCAGGATTTCCATAAAATCAAAGGCACGTTTGGCGACGATTTTATTATGAGTATCAATGTGAGCGGACGTCAGTTTACTCACCCTGATTTTTTAGTGGATCTTGAAAGATTGACGTGGAAACACAAAGTAAACCCGAAAAACATCAAGCTTGAAGTCACTGAGCGCGTGATGATGAACGGGGTTGTGGCAATTGAGATCTTAGATTCGTGTAAAAATAAAGGTTTTCATATTTCAATTGATGACTTTGGTACCGGATATTCAAGCTTGCAGTATTTATCGCAGATGCCTGTCAGTTATCTGAAAATTGATAAATCATTTGTCTCAAAAATTAACGCCGATCCGAAAGTATTAGCTGTTGTGAAGTCGATGGTCTTCATGGCACAGGCCCTAGGCATGGATATTATCGCCGAAGGTGTTGAAACTTTGGATGAGCGTGAGTCGTTACTGCAATTAGGTGCGTATTACGCACAAGGCTGGTTGTATTCTAAAGCCTTACCGTTGGATCTGTTTATGAAATTGCCAACTCAGATCGTAAAAGAAAAAGTAGCCAGCTAGCTAAATAAAATCTCCATAAATTAGACCTTGTGACAGTGTCTAAAACCTTAATTGTTATATGGTTTTAGCCGATAAAGTGCCTATGCGCGCTATTCAATTTTTAGTCATTTTTTCATTAATTTTTAATTCCTTCGTGCCCATGGATTACAGAATCGCACACGCCTCTGAAACATCGACAGGAGCACGTCAGCGCGGCAGTTCAAGAAATCCAGCGACTTCATCACAGCAAGACAGTGTTCGCCTTGAGAGAAGCGCTTGTCCGGCAACGCTTGTTGATTCAGTCAAAAACGATAAAAAAGCCTCATTTTTAACGCGATCTTTGATCGGTGATATAGAAGACACGTGTGGTAATTATTCTTTTACCGGTAAAAGACAAACAGTACCGCGAATGACGGTGATTAATTCCGGCGATAAGGTTAAAGTCGGTATGGAAGAAATCTATGGCGACCATTTTTCTCCGGCGTTGAAAAATTCTTTAAATGGTTGTTCAAATCTTTCTGCACCAGATCAGGCAGCGATTGCTACACGTTTTTATTCGGCCGCAGTTCAGATCGAAGACTTTAATGGAAAAGTCGCTGACGAAATCAGTTATATTGATTCACTGATCAGCGGGGGCAATGCAAAGGATTTTGAATGTAGCGAAATGCTTCCTAAGCTGAAAAGTCGCTGCCCAGAAAATACCGCCAACAAATGTAGCGAATCACGTGACAAACGTTTAGATGATGTCGCAGATAAAACAGCTCAGGCTCTAGCCAAGTTAGAAAAAGCAGAACAGTTGCTGAGCAACTGTAAGAACAAACTGATGCCGTCTTTGTTAAGAGCCAGTGAAAAAAGTAAACAAGCCGCTTATCAAAAAAACTGCGCTCCTGAAATGGCGTTAATTGCACAGATTAAAGATGGCTACCCATGGATTGATGGTGCTGAATTTCAGAAATTGGCCATTGCCAAACCGGCGCGCTGTGAAGGTGGCGGACGCGGCGGTGGACAGCGTAAATGTTTTCCGGCCCAGTATAAAGATAAAGCCGCCGTCAAAGAAGCGATCAAAGCTCAGTTAAACTTAAATCGTAAAGCGTTAGTAGCAAGTCATAAAAAAAGTATGCAGGATCTTCGCTGCCTGGTGTATAGCAACACCGATGCAAACTCAAAATGTAATTTTGATGACATCCGAAAAAGTCTAAGCGAAATGAAAGTGGCAACCACAGGATATGATAAACCTCTGGATGACTACGCCAGATACAATAACGGTGAAAAGTTTGATCGCGAAGGGCAGCCGATTAATCCGGCCACTTTAAAAAGTCAGGCCTCTCTTCGTAAAGCAATAGAATTAGACACTTATTTTGGCATTGAACAATGTTATATCCGCATGGGCCACGATAACCAAAAGTTTGAGAAAGAAGTCGGTGAGGCGACGAAGAATGCCGCTATCGACATTGGCATCGTCGTAGGTACCGCCGGTTTAGGAACCGTAGCCGCAGGTGCGCGCGTCGTTTCGCGCTTAGGCCGTTTTTCTCAGATCGCCCGAAGTTCAGCGACAGTGACCGGGGTTGCAGGCGGTGATGTTTATTATGCCTCGAAATCTGTCTCTGATGTTTATGCTAAATGTAAATTACCAGCGAAGGCCGCGGTAGATGCTTCGTCGTCATCCCGTTTGAAAGCCGATATTTGTGAAGATGCAAAATCGCCATTGGCTCAAGCCCGCCTTGAACAGTCTGATTGCCGAGAAGCCGCGCTTTGGGCTCTTGTCGATGCAGCTGCCGTCGGCGTGAGTTTAGCTTCTTTAAAAAACACACTTCGCGCCAACAATGCTTCCGCAGGTCTTTCAGAGACACAGGCCGTTACCGGAAATTCGCAAACTTCGGTAAAACCAGTTGCTGAAGTTAAACCGGCGCAAAAACCGGCTTCCAATGCATCACCGGCAAAAAAACCGAAAGAAAAACTTGTAGAAAAGCCTGTCGAAAAACCTACAGAACAGGTGCGAGCACCGGCCGAAGATGCAGCACCCGTAGATAATCTGACAGCTGCCGCAGATACGGCCACAGCTGTTTCAGGTAAAACACAGGATTCAACTGGTCTAAGCGAATTTGCCAGCACCAATCAAAATTTAACTTCAGAGCAGCGCGAATTAGGTGCGGCTCTAACCACCACGGCCAACACCACGGTCGCGGCAAAACCAGATACGACCACGGCAAATAGCAGTGATGATCTTATCGATAGCATTCAAGAGCAAATTAATAGTACCGCTACGAACGGACGCGGTGGCAATCCTCGTACCGATAGAGATCGTGACCAGCTGGCACAGACGCTAGAAACAGATTTTATCGCGGCCAATCGCGGTCAGCGTGTGCGTGTGGCCAATGCCGATGGCGGATATTTAAATGCGCAGATAACCGGTCTTAAAGCAGATCCGAATGGCTCTGGCAGAGTCGAAGTCGCCTACAATAATTCAAACGGCAGTATCTCGTCGCGTGAAGTTGAGATGCGTGAAATTTTTGAAGCGAATCCGAAACTGCGCGAACGTTTAGATGCTAGATTTTATGAAATTATGAGTAACGGCCGCAACCTGCAGTCGGATCGTGCGATACTGGCGGCAAGAAATGCGCCGCCAGCGCGGCAACAAACAACAACAGGATCTTTTAACCCGGTACCGAACAGCGGCAACTCCTTAGATACGCGTTCAAGTAGTTCAATCAGCACGATGGCCGGTGGTAGCCAGCAGCAGGCTCCGGTATTTAACCAAAAAGCGGCCGCACAAACAGCACCACGCTATCAGGTCTCTTCATTACGCATGGACTCTGGTTCAGGCGGTGGTGGAGCGGCAGCTGTTTCTATCAATGTTCCACAGCAGCAGGCCTCGCGCAGCCGCGCACCGGCGTCAGTGCAATCTGAGCCAGCAGCGCCGGCACGCCAATCTGTTGAAGATGAATTATTGGCTGCCATGAATGCTCCGGCAGCGACAGCGGTAAACATTTCGCCAATAAAAGCAAGAACATCAGTTAAAACATCAACTGCAGTGCCGGTTAAAACCGATGCTGATGTTAAGGTCGATGATGGTACGGTCGTTGATAAATCGACGAACGCTCGCTTTGTCGAAGGGGAACAGATCCGTATTTCTAACTTTGAAGGCGGAGATGCCGCTGATTTTAAAGTCGTCAAAAAGTTAGATAACGGTTTATTGCGTGTGGCTGATGCCAACGGTAAAGAATTTGATTTACTACGTGATGAAGTAAAAAGTGCCCAGCGTTTAAGTTTAAATGGGGCCGCTGAACCGGTGATTAAAGCCGAGCCAACGCCGGCTAAAATCGGCAACTACGCTCCGGGTGAATTATTACAACCCGCTAAAGTTGAAAATGTTAAATTAAAAGAAGAGTTTGTCCGCCCGGGTGACATGGTCAGTGTTAAGAATTTTGAGGGCGGTGGTGATTTAAATGCCAGTATCGTTAAGAAAAATACTGACGGTACTTTACGGGTTAAAGATGAAAGCGGTAAAGAATTTGATTTAGTGAAATCTGAAGTTAAAGGCGCAGAATTTTCGCGCGATTTACCAGAAGAAGTCAGAAAGAACTTAGAGATTCCGGATGAGGCAGAGCGTGTTAAAGCTGCACAAAATTATGTAGGCCGTTCGTTATCGCCGGAGCAGGAAAATGCGGTGATTAAATCGCATAAAATCGCCAGCGATAAAGGGATTTACACCCTGTCTAAAGGTGAATTAAAACAAAAAACCAAAATTTTACGTGATGCGGGCTTTAGTGATGAAGAGGCCAGCTTACTTTTACGTAAAGGGGTTACCGGCGGGACGGGATTAGATAACGTTCGTATCGTAGCCGAACAGCCTCCGGTTCCCGAATTTGAAATCGTTAAGGGTAAACAGATCCAGGTTCCGATGGGTAATACCGGCCGCACCAACCCAGGTGCGGTGATGAGCGGGCCGGATAAAAACGGTTTTTATGAAGTTGAATTTTTCCAGCAAGGTGTCGGTATCGGCCGCACCAGAAAAACCGCCAAAGAATTAATCGCGGCCAATGTGGTTGTGCCGTTGAAGCAGCCTAATCCGGTGATCAATGTACCGGTTGTAGGAAAAGATATTTCTTACCCGGGTAAAGTGATCAGTGGCCCGAATGCCAAGGGCCAGTACGAAGTTGAAATTTATCCGCCGGGCAAGCCAGCGACCATCGTGCGAATGGACGAGTTAGTGTTAAAACGTGCAAACACGCCGCTGGCTTTACGCCAGGCTAAAATCCGTGATGCCCGCCATGCGAGTTTTGCAAAAAAATCTTCGGCTGAATTAGAACAAATTGTTTCTGACAGTTTCCGCAGAGCGGAAGGCCGCGGTGTACGCGATCAGTATGATGTAAGTTATGGTTCAAGCGGTAAGCCTGATAAAACTTTAAAAATTAAAAAAATTGATGTCGAAGGACAAAAAGCCCTTGAAGAGCTGGCCAAACGCCAGTCGCGTAATCCGACTGAGCTTTATGAAGAATTTAAAGTGGCCCGCAAAACTGTGGTGCAGCCACAAAGCAGCGCTCAAAAAGTTTCAGGCATGAGCAGTGCTGATGTTTACAATTCACCGCAGGCCGGTGGAGCCCGCAATGAATTAGACTTTTTGGCTGAAAAAGACGGTTTAAACGGATCTAAATTCAATGTGCGTCAGCGCGAAAGCATCGCGCGTGAACTTGGTATTACAGATGTTAACCGTGCTTCAGCTATTGATTATGGTTCGATTGCGACCCGAAAAGAAACCCGTGATTTATTTGACCGAATCATGCCAGGCCAGAGATCTTTTGATGCCGACCTGCTACGCCAGACAATGAGTTATAATCCGCGCGGTGGTTATATCGGTGAGCGTGAATTTTCGAATGCCGAAAAATTCGTAAACGCAGTCAAACAAGCTGATGTCAGCAATTTAACGGCCGCCGAACGACGTTTATTAAATAAATACACAGACCGTGCACCGCTGTACGCGCGCCAGGCTAATCCAGATGTGGCTTTAATTCCTCGCCAGACTCTTGAGGTTGATGTCACACCGGTGGCAACGGGCGCAAGCCGCAGTATTGCTTCAACATCACGCGCCCAGGTCGAAGATGCCGCAAAAACTGCGGATGCAGCCCGTAACCGCTTAGATTACTTAGCTGAACAAGAGGGTTTAAAAGCTACGCGATTAACCGAGCGTCAGCGTGAAAGTATAGCCCGTGAATTAGGTATTTTTGATGAAAATAAAACCGCGGCCTTGGATTACAAATCCGTGGGTACAAAAAAAGAAGCCAGTGCTTTATTTGATAAACTGTTTCCGGGTAAAAAAGACTTTGATGTTGAGTTATTGCGCCAAAGTTTAAGTTATAACCCGCGCGGTGGTTATTTATCTAACCGTGAGTTTAGTAATGCTGAAAAATTTGTAACGGCAATTCGCAATGCTGATATTGACGGTTCGACGTTATCACTATCTGAAAGACGCTTATTAAACCGGTTTACTGATCGTGCACCGCTTTATGCGCAGCAAATAACCCCGGAAACACCGCTGATCCAGCCACAAAGTTTAGAGGCGGTAGTTCCACCGCGTATCACCAGCGTTAAAGTTGCAAATTTTGCCGGTCGTGGTGATGAGATCGTGGCGCAGGCGAGTGTTAAACCAGAGCTTGCACAGAAAGGTGATCAGGTTCACTTAAAAAACTTTGAAGGTGGCTCTGACTTACATGCTAAGTTTGTCAGACTTAATAAAGATGGCACCGCACGGGTGCAAGATTCACGGGGTAAAGAATTTAATTTAAGTGCGCAGGCCACCAGTGAGGCCAAGTTCTACCGCGGCCTGACAGCAGAACTAAAAGTAAACGGCGATTTAGATATGCCGTCACGCGTGGCCACAGCCGCAGCGTATTTAAAACGTCCGTTAACTCCGGCGCAAAAAGACGCGATAGCGGCAGCGCATGCGGTTGGTGGCAAAGAGCGCGGTTATTTTGACTATACAATGAAAGAGTTGCGCGAAAAGACAGATATCTTACGTAAGGCCGGGTTTAACAAAGCCGAAGCAAGTTTACTTCTACGCAAAGGTATTGCCGGTAACAATCCGGCAGAATTGGCGCAGGTTATTAAAGTTGAGCCGGGTGATATCCGTCTGGGTGACCGTGTAACGATTGATGAATTTAACGGGACCGGCGAACTACGCGGCGAGATCGTAGGTCCGGCCAATAATGGCGGAATGATTCTGCGTGAGGCGAATGGCACAGAAACCATCATCTATAAATCTGATTTAGAAGATGCAACGAACACGCGTATTACCCGTGATCCGTACAGACGCTCGATCGCCTCAGCCGACGAGTCGATTTCTTTAGAACGTGCCAAGATCGTAGCGGTAAGAAATATCGATAAGGCCGTTCCGATTCCGGCTTCAGAAGTTCGGGTTGGTGATCGTATCGTGATCAGCGAGTTTAACGGGACCGGTGAACTTGATGCTGTGGTTGTCGGTCAGACAAAAAACGGCGGCTATCTGGTGCGTGAATCAGACGGTACTGATACAATTATTTACAAAACTGATTTAGAAGACATCAACAACACCAAAGTTTTGCGTGACTGGGGTACAATCCCTGCGATGGCCAAGACCGATGCTTCGGTGAAACTGGATTTCTCGCCGGATTCGCCAGTGTTGGTTTCTAAAGACGGAAAAAATAACCCGGATATCGTTGTGCCACTTGGTAACGGCGAGTTACGTCTTGGCCGGGTGTTGACACAGGTCGAACCCAAACCGGGTATGGCAAAGAGCTATGTGGTTGAGTACGCGGATGAAACCGGTGTAGGCAACCAGATTCAGCTTACCCAGGAGCAATTATTATACGCCAACACGGCTGATGCTTTAAAGAAAGTTCAAGCCGATATTAAGCGCAGTACGGAATACCAGGCTAAATCAAACACTGAATTACAGCAGATTTTAGATGAAGGAAACCGCGCCGCCAAAGAAGCCGTTGGTAAAGGCCGTCCGGTTGATAAAAAAGATTTAAATGCTGAAACCCAAACGGCCTTAGCTGAGCTGGCCCGCCGTAGCGGGGTTACTTCACGTGCGGTGTTTGAAGCCTATAAACGTGGCGGTGTTAAAGGGGTAGAAAATCTTGCGTCGGCACAGAAAATGCTTCGTGCTCCGGCCTCGAATGCAGTGCCTGTGGTCACTCCGATTATTGTAAAACCATTGGCGCAGTTAAAAACCGGCGACTTTGTCGTGACAGCCGGTATTGGTGATAAAGTTAAGTTACCAAAACCTGTGGGCACTGAAGTCGAAGGTGTCGTGTTGGGCCGTGAAAAAGTAAACGGCGAAGTGATTTATACGGTCGGTGTTAAAAAAGATAAATCGGTGGTGTTACAGAAAATGACCGACCGTGAACTGGGTGATTTAAATTCATCATTTGTCGGTATTAAAGCTAATCGTTCACGCAGTTTGGATCCTCAGGCGTTGCGTGCGCAGATTGATAATGATTTTGCTAACGCAAAAAATGAGGCCCAGCTTGCTGAGCTTCGCCGTAAATCACGTTTAAAAGTTGAAGAGCGAAATAAAATTATTTATGACGATGCAAAAAGTAATCCGCTGTTGGTCAACAGTGCAGGGGTTACAACGCCTGAAGGAGCGGTTTATATTAATATCGACCGTGATATCGACGAGCGTTTTTCGACCTTATTACATGAAATTTCGCACACTAAAACCGACCGTATCAACGGTGATTTGGCCATTCGTTCCGAGAAGGGTTCGTTAACCGCACCTGGCTATGGAAACGGCTTTTTCATCGACGAGATTAAAGCAGCAACCGTAAATTTTGCGGTTGATAAGCAGACCGTCATTGCGCAAAGTAAATCCGGTGTGCCGGGTGTACCAAACCGTGCGGTTAAACGTGATATCAATCACATGCAAACCAGCGTTGACCGCAGACAGGGTTTTATCAACGACACCAATGCGGCGTTGGATCAGATTGATGAAGCGATTGGTTCACTGGTCGCTAAAGATATCGGCCGTACCGGTAATAGCAACTACACGATCTGGGAAGTGACTCTTAACCGTGTTGCTGGAAAAGACGGGCCGGTTAAAGTGAATTTTTCTACGCCGGTTAATATGTCGCGCAGTGAAGCGATGGCCGAGCTACGCCGGTTATCGCATGACACACGCATCAGTCTGTTAAACGCGCAAAGCCGTCTGGATTATGATAAAGCTTATTTAACTGAGCTGCGCGCCAAAGTCGGTGTACCAAAACCACCTGAAGGTTTAAAAGGCGGCAGTCTGGTTGCTGAAGCGCGAGCGGCTTCTTCACGTAGTCCGGCCTCAAGCGGTATTAAAGCACAGGCTTTAGATATAAACCCAGCTACAAAAGAGTTGGTCGAAGAACTGGATTCGGTATTAGGGGTGCGCGGTCGCAGCTTTGGTATGCGTGATGTGAACGAATTAACAGCGAGCCATCCGCTGACTCCGATTGTTGAAAAACAACGTCAGATTATCAGCCGCATAAGCCGTATCGACCGCCAGTTGCAGCCAGAAAATTACACCCGTACCGTAAATAAAATTGCTGATGACATGGCAAAAGCCGGCAATATGGATTTAGCAATCCCGTACTACCGTGCTTCAGCCAATACGATTTATGAAAACTTAGGTTCTTCAGCGAAATCGTTCTGGAGCAGCGAAGCCAATGCCAAGGCTGCCATCCGTGCCGGTTTTATCTCTGATAACCCGGATGTGGCAAGAATGGCGACTGATAAACTTATCGCTGCTAAATCAAAGTCGACAACGCCGGAAGAACTTAAAAAAGTGGCGTTAGATCACTACCACAATTTAGGTTATGAGTATGACCGTGTTCTGTACGGGGTAAAACGCTATGGTCATAAAAATAAAGAAGTTGATTTACTGGTGCTGCGTAAACAACAACAGTACTTATCAAATAAGTACAAACTAAAAGACGAGATCGAAAAAGTATACGGTAAAGACAGCTGGGTTAAAGTAGATGAGCAGGCCGACTTAACAGTTGAAGACCTTTTATCAAATCCGCAGCAGATTATTGACCCGGATAAATTTAAACGCTTTCAGCGTGTTCCGGCCAGCACGCCTGCCGTTGAAGCGCCACTGCCTCCGAGTGCATTTGTTCCGGCGCAAAATCATGAGCTTGAATTAGACGAGCAGGTTAAAAAATACGTTGAGTCGATTAAAACCGCTGACCTTTCGCCGAAAGAAGTTAAATCAGTTCTGCATCAGGAAGATTTAATCATCGCAACACAAAATGCTTCGGTTGCCAAAGTCATCGAAAAAGCTAAAGTCGACGTCGAAGGTTTAAAATTCGGTATGCTTGATTCGGATGTCGGTAAGATCGCAAAATTTCAGGAACATATCCTGATCAATAAAAACAAAGAATCAGACGAGCTCTTTGATACGATCCGCGGCAGTGATCAGACACCGGCCGGTAAAGAAGTTAAATCGATCTTAAGCAGTTTAGGATTTGCCAACCCGCAGATGTTAAACCCGAATATTTCCAACCAGGATATCCGAGAGATTATCGCTGAAGTTCCGGTGTTGCGTGGTTATTTACATGAACTTCCGGGTATGCAACTGGCCATCCGCGATTTAAACACCGGTAAAATTACACCGGCACAGTTTCGCGAACGGTTTTTAGCTAACCTTGGCCATAACGGCCCGGACGACGGCTTCTGGGGATTTTTGTCCGGCACGATCGTACCAAACTCGCTGGCCAATGCAAAACACCCGAAAGCCAAAGTACTTTTTGCCAATTCGATTTTTGCCAGTGAAAAACTGCCATCGGGTGTAGTTAAACCTAAATACCCGATGCCGCAATCACCGGCCGGTATCGTGCACTCGACGTTTGACCGATTAAGCCAAGGCACGCGCGGCGGGGTAAATAAAATTTTCTACGAATTAGGTGGTACGCCGCTTGCGGCTAATCCGAAAATCGCTGTACGCGATGTCGGTGTTCCCCCGAATAAAGGCTTACAGCTTCCGCACGAGATGCTGTTTGGTAATCCTGAAAAGACCATGCGTCAGTTGCAGGCCCTGCAGCAGCATGCGGCAAGTTTTAAAGCACTGGATAAAGTACAGCAGACAGAGCTGAGTCAGTTAGTCGGTGGTGCGATTGTGCGCTTACAAAAACAAAATGATTATATCAAAGATCATGTCGAGCTTGTGCGTGACAGCAGCGGCGCGATTGAACGCATGACTTTAAAGTTTATCGATGAAGTCGGCGGCGAAAGAAAATTGGTTTACACCAATGATTCTGCGGCCGGTGATATCGCTAAAGGGATGGATCAGATGCTGGCGCAGGAAGAGCGTCTGCACGGTGATCCGTTTAAGAAATTTAAAACGTTTGCCCCGCAAGCGCAGCCTCTGGCTTCGGGCAGAACCAGTAAGCTTGATCAGCGCCACAGCCAGACGGCTTTGGATTACATGATCGTAAACATTGCCAAACGTTCTGATAATGAAAAATCTGAGGCTCCGGAAGTTGTTGCGTTTTTGATGGCTTATAAAAATGATCCGGGATTTGCCAGCTGGTTAAACAGCAAAGAATTGCCAAATGCGGTTCATTATGATGTTAAAGGTAATGCGCAAAAGCTGCTTATCGAATACCGCAGCCAAACAAACCGAAGTCCTGCCTCGATCAAAAAACAAGACCCGGTCACGGTGAATTTAGCTGACCCGTCATTGCAAGAGCCGTCGCGGCTAAATGCATGGCAAAATGAGAGACAAATAAACTTTAAACGCAGTCAGTATGACAACGTGATTTCAAGTCTAAGAAAGGGCGATGTCGTTCAGGCCGTGTCTGCAAACAGTGGTAAGGTTGAGAGTTTTGAATTAGGTGATTATATCGGCGCGGGTAATACCTCAAACCTGTATGCCACAAATGATCCAAATAAGGTGATCAGGCTTCCGTACTTAACCAGCGGCGTGTCCGGCAAAAAATCGGGTAAAGAGTTTTTTGAAACTTATGTACAGACGCGAGCTAAGTATGAAGGCATTCCTGGTTTAGAAGTGGTTAAGGTTTTTGATCACGGTAAAAACTACGAGTATATCGTAAATGAAAAAGTGCGTATCCGTATGACGTTAAATCAGGTCGAAGACCGCTTGTACGATTTAAAATCGGGCAAAAAACTGACTGATCACGAAGAAAAAGAATTTTCTGAGCTGCAATCGGTGTGGGATCGATTCGTAAAAATCGCACCGGAGATTGCTAAACGTTCAAATGACCAGAACCGAATCAGCTCTATTAACAGTGGTAAAGCAGCCGATCGTGATATGGCGCTTATGAATGAAGCCCGCCAAGTGGCACTTACTCCGGACGGGCGTTTAGTGTTGTTAGACTGGGAATAGTTATTTTTTAAACGGGTGCTTTTTAGCATCCGCGATTTCTTTGGCTGTGAATAATTTTAAATAATCTTCATAGCCTTCTTCTTCCAGTTTTTCTAACGGAATAAATCTTAAACTTGCCGAATTCATGCAGTAACGAAGGCCGCCTTTATCTTTGGGCCCGTCGGGAAACACGTGGCCCAGGTGCGAGTCGGCGCGCTTTGAGCGGATTTCAATACGGTCCATGCCGTGGCTGGTGTCGGCTTTTTCAACGACGACATCTTTATTGATAGGTTTGGTAAAACTTGGCCAGCCTGATCCTGATTCAAATTTATCCTTCGAAGAAAACAGAGGCTCTTTTGAAATGACATCTACGTAAATACCCGGGTGGTGATTATTCCAGTAAGCGTTATCAAACGGGCGTTCGGTGCCGTTTTTCTTTGTGACCGCATACTGTTCGGGTGTTAATAATTTTTTTAAAGCATCGTCGTCTTTTGGAAATGCGCAGGTTTCTGGGTTATATTTTTCCACTTTCTTTTTCTCCGTCTTAGTGGTTGTAGGGGTAGCAGAAGCTGGTTTGGTCTGTGCCTGAGCCAGCGAAAAGCTTAAAGCGATGGTTGCAAATAGTAATAAAGTTTTCATATCAGTAAAGCCTACCACTTAACTAATAGCGGTCAAACGGGAGTCTTACCCCGTAAAACGGCTGAAAAATTAGCCAAAATCACCCATGAAATGCGCTTTTAATAGTTTTAAGGCTCAACTTCTTGCCAAGCGGCGAAAAGGTCGTTATAAGTTTGGTTCTCAAGGACTACTCAAGTCAGTGGCGGCCGTAGCTCAGTTGGTAGAGCATCGGATTGTGATTCCGAGTGTCGCGGGTTCAAGCCCCGTCGGTCGCCCCAATTTCCTTTCCTAGGAAATTGAAAAAGGCCTTCCAAAAATCATAAATAGCTGAAAATTCAAATCAAGTGGTTTCAATAAGTTACGGGTCTCTTCGCGCGTGTACCGTTACAGCGAATTACGGGGAATTACCCTGTTTGGCTATATCTGGCTATACGTTGGCTATACGATTTTTTTGATACAAACCACTCATCCCTAAGCACATCCCAAGACCAAGTTGCCCGCGTTACAAGGCCCGCCCTGTAAGTCAGCGAGGTGACTTGGTTTAGCTTGTCTTGCTCGCTCCTTATTTCTGCTGACCACCCGCTCTCTACGAGATCAGGTGGTCAGCAGCGGAGCTCGCAAGGCAAGCAAAACCAATAGTCAAAGATTGGCTATCAACAGGGCGGGCAGATTTAAATTTTTTAGGGAGGAATGAATGCAATTAGCAATGAGTGGGATATTCCCAGAGATCACAGAAAAACGAACCTCAGCAAAGAATATTGTATTAACTGAGAGGGATTTTGAAATTTTAGAATTTATCATGGATATGAAATTCGCAGGTGTTGAGGAAGTGTTTGAGAAGTTTTTTAAGATAACCTTAACGAATGAATCGGCGAAAAGTTCGGAGTGGGCGAGGAAGCGACTTTGCCAACTTGAAAAGGCAAACTTTTTGAAGTCGATGCGATCCTTTTCTGAAAGCACGAGATACTACGTTACCACCTTCAAAGCATACTATGCGTTGTCGCAATTTAACCCCGAGAAGTTTGTGAGTAAACCGAGTGGGGGATTTGATCAACGGACCTTCTTGCATGACCGTGGCGTTTTACGTGCGCGTTTGTATCTTGAGTCCTTGAGAAATGTAAATTCTTGGATTTCAGATCGTAAACTAAAGTCTTCGACAGAATTAGCTGGTGGTCTGACCGTTCAATATATTCCCGATGCGATCTATGTCACTTCGGCTAGTGTGCGCGTTGCCTTTGAACTTGAAATCGCTGTGAAGGCGAAAAGTCGTTATCAAGACAAAATCAAAAAATATGTTCAACTTATGCGTTCGACCAATATGCAACACAAGGTTTTTGATCGGGTTCAGTTTGTTTGTGCGAAAGATACTGTCGCAAAGTTTTTGCTTAAAGAGACCCGGATCTATGGGGAACTTTTTGAAGTCGTGACCGTTGAAGATTTCTTCTTTAGAAATGATGAGGTTAAGCATGAAGAAGCTTAATGCCGTTCAAGATTTGGTGTCCGGTGGTGGTGGCAATCTTAAGCCTTCTTCTGCTGATCGCGTTGTCATTGGCAAGGTCAGTGGTTCCTTGTGGCGCAAGGAGGAACTGACAGAAGGTCAGCTCAATCACCACGTTCATATTGTTGGAGCATCAGGGTATGGCAAGACAGTTTTGCTTTCTCATATCATCAAACAGCGAATTCAGCAGGGGAAGGGGTTGCTGTTCATTGATCTGAAAGGTGACATCGAGATGATCATGAAGTTTTCAAAGTTTGTTGCCGACAACGACCGAATTGAGGATCTTCAGATTTTCTCTTTGTCGGATCAGAAGTTGTCTATTCCTTATAATTTGATTGATGACGGAACGCCAACGCAGCTGCGAGATAAAATCATGCTGTCGCTAAATTGGTCTGAGGAATTTTATAAAAATCAGTCCGCCAGTTTTCTTTTAAAGGTATTGATTGGTCTTTGTTATCTGCGCGATAAGCAGTCATTCAGATTTCATTTGGGAACCGTTTTGGAGGCGGCAAGTAGCTCTGAATTTTTGGAAAGTCTGTCATTGAAGGTGCCTGAGTGCGAGCGTCGGGCTAAGGCTGCATTGGAAGATTGTTACAATTTTCTCAATTCGCAGGATAATTATAAATCACTTCAGGGGTTGCGAACTCAGATCGAGTCGCTGGTTCTTTCTGATTTTGGAGATATGATCACTTCGGAAGATCCAGGTATTAATTTGTACGATACTGTATCCAATGGAAAGATCGCTTTTGTGTTTTTGGATTCCCGCAGGTATGGAGAGACGGCGAAGTCGGTAGGTCGATTTATCCTGCAAGATTTAAAAATGGTTTCGGCAAAGGTTGATGCCGAAGTTCCGAAAGAGCAACGTCGTCCGTTCACAGTGATTATTGATGAGTTTGCAGATTTAGCTCAGGAAGACTTCATTGGTTTCCTGGATCGTGCGAGAAGTTCGAAAATGTCGGTGATAGTTGCGCACCAAGAGATATGTGATTTGTTGCGAATTAGCCCTGAGTTTGCAGGCCGCCTGATGGGGAATACATCAACCTTGTATGCCTTTCTTCAGAAGCGTCCGGAGAGTGCGGAGATGATCTCTGCGATGGCAGGAACCCGCAAAGCTTGGAAGGAGACGGTGCAGTCTTCAAAGATGCTTTGGCTGGATGTTCCGACGGGGAATAAGTCGCTTAGGGAAGTGGAGGAGTTTGTGATTCACCCCAATACAATTAAATCCCTAAAAGTTGGGAAGTGTATATCAGTGAAAAAGTATCCAGAATCTAGAGCGTACCTAGTGGCGGTGAATCATGAAAATTAATATTTTCAACCGTTTATATGGTGGTTTTTCAGTAATTAGGTGAAGTCGTTGAATACTTAACCGTGTACTTTTTGTGTCGGCAATAAATTTGCTTTGAATTTCGCCCATGGTGGCGGCTCTCAATAGTTTAAAAATCAAATCCTATCGGCGCCACAGGCCGGAGCAAAATCTATTGTATCGGACCATCGAAACCTATTGGCCGATTTTCGTAAACGAACAAAGAAAAGTCGGCAAAACCTTACCTCATTTTATACGTGATGAGTTCGATGACTTTCTGGAGTGTGGAATTCCAGAAAACGGATTCGTTAGAACTTATTGTTATGCATGCCGGTACTCCGGCATTGTTCCTTTTTCTTGTAAGCGCAGGGGTTTTTGCCCCAGTTGCTGTGCGCGGCGGATGAATGATGAGGCGGCTCATCTAGTTGATGCCGTGATCCCGGAAGTTCCCACCAGGCAGTGGGTTTTCTCTTTTCCATTTAAAATGCGATTACTGATAGCTCGAAATCAAAGTCTGATGAATAAGGCCTTGAAAATTTATATTAATGAAATTCAATCGTTTCAAAGGAAACGCGCCAAAGCTGCAGGTTTTAAAGAGCCCCGGAGTGGGGCTGTGACTTTTATTCAAAGATTTGGTTCAGCGCTAAATTTAAACATTCACTTTCACACAGTGATCCCTGACGGAGTGTTTTATAAAACGTCAGGCGGATATCGGTTCCATCGGTTGGCAGAGCCGAGTTTTGTGGAACTTTGTTCCGTCGCCATAAAAATCCGCAAGAAGGTTTTAAACGCCATCGAGAAAATGGGGCTGGCAGAAGATTTTCAAACTTTTTTTGACGAGGAATCGTTGGGCGAGATGCAGTCGATTTCCATCACACAAAAAGCTGCGTTCGGTGATCGAGCAGGGACGGGGCTCAAAAGATTTGGAGTTAAAAAAATAGAAGTGGATCCCGAAGGTCAGGATCCTTATTCCGCGAAGATCGACGGATTTAGCTTAAATGCCAGTGTGAGTGTTCCAGCGCAAGATCGCAAAAGGCTTGAACAGCTGATTCGATATATGGCTCGTGGGCCTATTGCAACAGAAAGGCTGTCGGAAGGATTTCCTAATCAGCTGGTTTACAAAATGAAATCCCCTTGGCGTGATGGCACAACACACGTTAGTTTTTCGCATTTAGATTTTATTGCAAGATTGGTGGCGTTGATTCCCCCGCCACGCATGAATATGGTGAGGTATCATGGTTGTTTTGCTCCGAACTTTAAAGATCGGGATTTGATCGTCAAACGACCATCGCAGAAAAAGGGAACAAACGAATCTTATCTTGTGAATAATTTTGCGAAGGTTGAAAAAGTAAAAAAAGAGCGTCTTCGTTGGGCAGAGATGTTGAAGCGTACTTTCAAAATTGACGTGACAGTCTGCCCAAGGTGTTCCGGCAGGTTAGAGCAGATTGCTGTTATTAAGGATAAAGCCGCTGCAAAAAAGGTCTTAGAAAGTCTTGGGGAATTAAGTTCGTTTCGACCGTTAGAGGTCATAGAATCTCGTGGTCCGCCTTGTTCTGATGACTTTTTCATCGATGAAATAGATCAACGCGATCCAACTTGGTGAATTAATCTGACCAGGAGTGGGGTGCTATTGCCTAATTACCGAAAGCGACGAAAAACCCTGTTTATTTTACCAGTTACCAGCTCTCGGTTAGCCCCTATCGGGGCGAGGAGTGCAACATAAGGACTCATTATCGGGGAGTTTGAGCGTAGTTCCCTTGGGAGCATAGACATTGGGTTTCAGGAAACCCTCTTTTATATGTCTTAGACTTTTTGGCATTAGCTTTGGTTGGGATTTTATTTTAGGACTACTCCCATTCTATGGAAACGTGACGACCACTTTGATTTCACTTTTCACTGTGATCTATGCGGCTTTTCACGGCGTTTCAGCGGTGGTGTTGGTGCGTATGCTATTAAATATCAGTGTAGATATGTTTATTACAGCGATTCCTGTACTTGGAAACTTAGGCGATATTTTTTGGCAAGCCAATACGAAGAATTATCGTATCATGGATAATTACCTTGAAAATGCTTCGCGCACTATTAAACGCTCATGGCTTGCAAACATAGCCATTCTGGGAACCTATTTAGCTATAATCTCCCTGGTTTTTTATGGCTTGTACAGCTTAACAGTTTATTTAATCCATTTATTCTAAAAATCTTCTGGCCTCTCCTTTGAGTAATCATTTGATAATGACTTAAAGGAGCTACCATGAAGCAACTAATTGGTTTTAAATTCGGTTCTGCGTATAAGGTTTTTACAGCCGTCACTCTTTTAGGCTTACAGCTGACTTATGCTGATTTAAAGATCACTACGGCGATTCGATCTAACTCCGAAGGATCTGTCTCAAATCGACACATTCAAGATTTTAACCTGTACCGACTAAAATATTTTTACGGCAACAATGGCAAAATTGACTTAAACAAGCTTGAAATTCTTAAAGCACTCTTAATAAAGCAAAAAGACCAACTACTTCATTCAGCCAAAATGAATAAAAAAACTAATTTGATCTTTCAGCATGGATATGACCAAGAAAAGGCTGAAGAAAAAGGGCTTGAAGCACAAAACGAACAAGCAGAAGCTTTAGCTCCATTTTTATTTGCTCTTGAAAACATCGAAGATCTCAAAAATAACTTGTTATCTCTAAGCGATTCGCAAATCCATGAAAAAGTAGAAACGATATTACTATTTGTTGCCGCCGCCTATACTCCTTACCCAGAAGGTCTTTTTACTAAAGCCATCGACCGCAGTAAAAATATTGTTCGTAACTTTTTTAACTTTAAAAAAGACGACAGTAATTTTGTACAAGCTAGTAATCTATTAAATCCAAAAACTAAAACATTTCTTACTGCTACTGAAATTTCTGAACTCCTTGCCAAAAAAGAAGATATTTCTAAATTAAATCCGCCAAGTTCAGCTTTTTGGACTAACAACGATGTTGAAAGTTACGATCCTAAAAATGAAATTTACTTTGGCGAACAACTTTTTCCGCCAAAAACGATCGAGGTACCCGTGCTACACTACAAACGCATGGGAAATGGAAATATCAAAATCAAAACGGAGTGGATAGATAACAACGATCTTAACAGCAAAGGTAAACCTAAGAAAAAGGATATTACTATTCGTTTAGGTCATGAAGCCTATGCTACGCCGCTTTCAAGTCATTTGGCGCGAGCTA
Organism: Bdellovibrio sp. SBM16; assembly: GCF_056175625.1. Classification (NCBI taxonomy): domain Bacteria; kingdom Pseudomonadati; phylum Bdellovibrionota; class Bdellovibrionia; order Bdellovibrionales; family Pseudobdellovibrionaceae; genus Bdellovibrio; species Bdellovibrio sp. SBM16. The sequence goes on from NZ_JBJKJG010000001.1 coordinate 672,952, forward strand.
TCGGATACCCAGCAAACCCCAATACATTTAGAAAAAAAATCAAGCTCGACCTTGGCGATATCAGCTTTGATCAATTCGTTACAGAATGGAAAAATGCCCATGGCCTTGAGCAAGGCTCACCACTGACTCACATCGAACGTATCGCTGGTGAAAACGCAGTTTATTTAAAAAATGCAAATCTTGAAGCGTATCCCGATGATGATAAGTACCGAAAAATGGGGCCATTCAGAATGGGAGACAATGGCTTTGGCAATCGTCGTGAATATCGTGCCATGGTTTTATTAAATGCTTTAATTTCATTGCAAGATCAATTCGAATACCAAAGCAGAGTTGATGCTTACCGTCCGAATAAAAAATCTCTATGGCAGCCCATCTTCTTCATTTCTGACGTAGGTCAGTCACTGGGTATACCGACATGGGGAAACACTGGAACAGCTAACGAGTACACATGGAATTTTACATGGACCGATGAAGACGAAGTAAAGCTATTTTGGGTTTCAATTTTCAATTCACGAACTTGGGAGAAAACAACCTACAGCGACGTAAAATGGCTAGCTCGACGTATTGCACGCATTACATCAAATCAAATCAACGACATGGTAAAAGCTTCCGGTATGCCAGAGCCAGTGGCAGCCGTTTATGCTGAAAAAATTAAGTCTCGAATTAATAAAATGATAACAGACTTTGACTTGGATAAAGAAAATATTTCTTTACATGCTGTTATGTCAGCGCAAAAACTTTCACAATTACATCCCGAATATATTGATGAAAATGGCTATCTAAAAGATGGCGTTCAACAGATCAAAGACAACACTATTCCAGTACTTGGAAATCAATATACGCCATGGCAAGCAATAAAAGCCAACGTTTTAAATACCTTTTCTAATACCGTCAGTAAAATCATCACAGACACAATATTAACTGAAAAAATCACAAATGGTGGTCTTGTTGAATTCGACTTAGGAAAAGTACAAACTGATAGTGGACAGATTTTTGAAGCGACTAGAAAAATCGGTGTTAATAACGAAGTTGGGCCAGATCAGCGCCGCTATCTAATTAAAGATAAACTAAGCGTGGGGCTGCCTCTTGGTATTGACAATGAAAACTTCAAAACCCCGGCAGCTTTGTATTATGTATTTTCTTTTGAATACAGCCACAGCGTTAACTCAATAAGTGAAATCGCCTCTGAGCGCTTTTTTAAAAAAATAAATCCTTTTGAATTAAACGACATCCGCGAAAATCTTAGAAAAGGCGAACAGCTGTTTGTAACTCATAGCTACGGTGCTTCGATTGGCAGTATTAAGGTAAAAGCCCTGGATCAGTTACAAATTGAGGCTGCTCTATTAGGTATCAGTAAACAAACTATCAAGACAGTCTATTTTACTAAATCAGACACATTGTTAGAAGCCTTTGTTACCCATTTCCAAAATAAAAATGTAAAAACTGGATTTGATGTTACAGCTGCTCTAAGACTTGCTTTAATGTATCAAAAAAATAAATCTTCACTGAATCGCAGTTATTACAAACTAGATTTACTCGCTAAAAGCCAACAAGAAATTAGCAAATCAAATCAGGCATTTAATGTTGCCCTGATCGATAATGATTTTTCTGCAGTCGATAAAATCATCTCACCGACTACAGTTATTGAAACAAACAAATCAAGTAGCTTTAATTTTGGCTTATTTTTATGGAATCGCGATAGCAGCACTTCTGTAAGCGAAGTTTTTTTGAATCAAAAATCTATTCTATTAGCTAAAAGAAGTGTTTTACGCGATCGATCTTTTGATCGTATCTGGAACAATAAAAAATCAGGCCCTGAAATTTCAATTTTAAACTTTTTCGGCAATTTAACGAATGAAGGCGAAGCTCTTGATATTGCATTTGAAGGTAGTCTTAATACACTACAAAACAATTTTGACCGCTTTGAAGTGAATTTAAGTTTTAGTAAAAGAGACAGATATACAAAAAGAAAAGACTTTTATAACGAATTTATTAAGTACTTTAACGTCAGATCTGGTGAAGCTGATTACATCAAGTTTGATGTTCCTGAAAAAATTGAACAGTATCAGGATCTTCAGGGATCAATGCGCTGGCAATTAAGCTCAAAGGCTGTTGTTGACCTTTTAACCGCCATCACAAAATCAGAAAACCTTGCCCATCTTAATCAGTATGCTTCATCTGAAACTGCTCCGCAGATTTCTCGTCGCGCAACAAAAGTGTTACAAGTATTACAGAGCAAGGACTCAAACAAAAAAGAGCTAAAAAAGACTGCTAAAGAGATAGTTGATATCATCGAAGATTTTATTGGCTCTAAAGGAAAGCATGCTGCCGAGATTAGAAAACACGTTAAAACTAACGATGTGTGGATTATTACTTCGATCGAGGAAATGTTAGATTTAACTAATCCAACATTTCGATTAAGAAATGATTATTGGGCTCCAGAAATTGGCCAGTTTCAAGGACACTCTGATTTGGACATATTTCGCAGAACTCAGTTACAAAATCCAATTTTAACGAATTAAAATTGCCTGGGGGGCTACGATCACCGAATTTGCCGGAAGATCTTTAATGACTACGGCATTGGCACCAATTTTACAATTATCACCGATCGTAATCGGACCTAAAACTTTAGCGCCTGTGCCGATAAGAACGTTATTTCCCACGGTCGGATGGCGCTTGACTGGTTCGAATTTCATTCCACCTAACGTGACGCCGTGAAAAATCACACAATCATCACCAATCACTGCTGTTTCACCAATCACACAACCTACACCGTGATCAATCACCAGCCTTTTTCCCAACTTAGCGCCAGGGTGAATTTCAATGCCTGTGAGAGTTCTGGAAATATCTGCAACAAGACGTGCTACGAAGAATAACTTACATTTGTAAAGAGTATGCGCAATACGATGAAAAAATACCGCACGAGGGCCTGGGTATAAGAGCAAAATCTCAAGCATTGATTTAGCAGCAGGATCGTAATTTTTATAAGCGCGCAAGAAACTAATCACTTTACATTCCATTTCGTTTTTAAATCATCAATATAGAAATAGCGCTCAAAGTGTTCATTAAATCGCGACCACGATTCACCGCTTTGACGTTCTTGACTGATAAAGGACATCATCGTGTCCATTTTTGAATCCATATCGTCGATCATTGCAACAACTAAAGCTTCGGGAAACATTGGCACTTTAGGAGAACCGTATTCTAGCTTTCCGTGGTGGGCTAAGATAATATGTTTTAACATCATACGCAAATCTTCAGGAAACCCCAAGATACGTTGCGATTTCTTCTCAACTAATTCGCATGATAAAAGCATATGTCCTAGTAATTGTCCCGCAGACGTATAATAAATTTGTTGCTGCTCTGTCTGATCCAATTCCCAAATTTTTCCTAAATCATGAAAAATAGCACCAAAAATTAAAAGGTCTCTATTTAAATAGTTATAGTGTGCCGCCATGAACTGCATTATTTTACAAATAGAAACTATATGCTCTAACAATCCACCACGATGAGCATGGTGGATTGACTTGGCCGCGGGTGCTTTTAACAAACGTGGTTTAATTTCTTCATCTTGCAAACAATCTAACATCAATTGTTTTAACGGATGGATCTCTATTGTCTGCACTATTTGAAAAAGTTCAGAGTAAAGTGCGTGTGTATCAATTTGACGTTCTTTGATTTTAAAATCGTCTTTATTTAAACTTGCATCTTCGATTTTTTCCAAACGGTGGATAATGAGCTGTTTACGTTGATTGTAAATTTGCACAACACCCTTGATTTTAATTAAATCTCCGATTTCAAAGCGGCTTTGCATGTCATCAATGTTATCCCAGATCCGTCCATCAAGCTGACCTGACTGATCGCCGATCAAAACTGTCAAAAAAGGTTTACCATTTTTTCCAACACCTATGATCTTGTCTTTAACTAAAAAAATACGGTCTTGAACCGGGTCTTTATCATTTAAATTTTTAATCGGCGTTGCTGTTGCTGTGCCTATCATAACTACCCACTATTTTTTTAAGTTAAAAATCTCTGAACACATTTTTTCGCTGTAACGCGAATCTGACAGGTTCAAGTGCGACAGAATGTATTGAATTCCTTTTTTTACCAGCTCTCGGTTAGCCCCTATCGGGGCGAGGAGTGCAACATAAGGACTCATTATCGGGGAGTTTGACCCGGATAGCCCAGAGCTGACCTAACTAGTTTTGCCCGGTCAGGTCAATCAACCTAGGCTTTCAGTGCCTCAATACACATATTAAGAACGTGGTCAGCGATCTTAGATGCAGCCTTGGCTTTAGCGACAGTCATCGGCTTCCGCTCAGCATCTGGATATCGGTAAATCACCGCATAGATTGTCAGTGGACTTACCCCCTCTTAAACAGGACCACTTAGTCGGCCTCTAAAAAAGGGGTATGACTATGAATACACCTAGTAATAGTACTAGTAACAAAACTTATAAAACCGAGATTCTGGGCAAAGAGCGGAAACGCCGTTGGTCCCCATCTGAAAAACAGTCCATAGTTTCAGAGACTTACCAGCCTGGCTTTACGGTGTCGCAGGTTGCCAGAAAATATGATATACCTCCCAGTCAGTTATTCTATTGGCGTAGAAGACTTGAAGATGGAGCGTTGGTAGCTGTGGGATCTGAAGAAAAAGTTGTTCCAGAATCAGAAGTAAAGGCACTCAAGGAGCGTATCCGCAATCTTGAGAGAATGTTGGGTCGTAAGACTGAACAGGTGGAGATCCTCAGGGATGCCATCGAGCTTGCGCGCGAAAAAAAACTGATCTCGCGGCAGCCATTGCCGGGAGTCGACGATATTCCCTTCGCAACATCTGTGAAGCCTTTGAAATAGCTCGCTCTAATATCGTCAACAGACTCAAGGAAAACGCCAATATGAAACAACGGACTCAACCCGATGATGGCGATCTATTACCTGTCATCAAAGAGATCGTCGATAAACGGCCAACATATGGATATCCCAGGGTAACGGCTTTATTAAACCGCCAAAGATTTGAAGAGGGGCTGTCGCCGGTGAATCACAAAAAGGTCTACCGGATCATGCGTGAAAATGATCTTTGCCTGGCCCGACACACTGGTAAGTCCTATAGGCAGACCCACGATGGCAAGGTGATCACAATGAGAAGTGACCTTCGGTGGTGCACAGACATTTTCGGCGTTAGATGCTGGAACGGTGATTTTGTGTGGGTGATCTTCGTGATGGATTGTCACGACCGTGAAGTCATCCGCTGGGCCGCAAGTTCTGTCGGGATCAAAGGCGAACTTGTCAGGGACCTTGCTGCAGAATGCTTTGACCAGAGGTTCCCTGGCCATAAACAGGCTCCACATCGTCTTGAGTGGCTCTCTGACAATGGACCGCAGTTCGCAGCCACTGAGACCATTCACTTCATCCGAAGTCTGGGGATCACGGTTTGCACGACGCCGGCGTATAGCCCAGAATCCAATGGAATGGCGGAAGCCTTCGTAAAAACCTTTAAGAGAGATTACGTGTACGTCAACAGCATCCCCAATGCGGAAGCTGTTCTAGAGGTTTTACCGAAGTGGTTCAAAGATTATAATGAAGTTGCACCGCATAGGGGCTTGAAGATGATGGCCCCGAGGCAGTATCGAGAACAAACAACAACCGCTGGCTAAGTGGTCCTGTTTTTAGGGGTTAACTCCAACGACCAATTTCTATAAAGCTTTAGTTGAGGAGAAAATTAAAGAGCTTAGTTTAACTAATAAATGTGGGATATCTGATACAGAAGTACTAGTTTCATATATTCATTCCTCAGTAGAAGATGAGGCTCAAGAAGAAATTCAATATCACACATTAAGTTTAACATTTAAAAAATTAAATATGACGATTGGCTTGATAGAAGTTGCAGGCGCTCAAGAATACAATCCAATTGAATATGTCCAAATAGATTGTTTATCTCAAGACTAACAAGGAAATTATTATGAGAAGTATTTTAATATTCTTGTTTCCGCTGATCATTTCAACCCGAGCACTCGCAGCTGATACAGCCATATGTTCTACAACTAATGAGGTTGTTGGGGTAATACATTTAAATGGCCCTAAAGATAATACGTTTTCATCGCAGAAATGTATAGAGTGGGATATTAAAAATGATTGCTATTTAGCTCCGGGCCCAGAAGACAACAGTAATGTATGTGAATGTCTAAAAGTAGTAGACGAACTACATCACTATCAAAGCTGGCAAACCACTGGGGAGCTATCAATTCAAGAATTTCATATTGAGCTTGATTTTGAATTAATAAAACACAGGAATCAAAGCGAATTAGGTGGGACTCAGTTTGGCTTTACAAACAACATGAATTACGTAGCTAACATGGATAACTTTGATAAAGCAGAAGATCCAAGTAAAGATTTAACAATTAGACTTCAAAGAAAACCCGTGGGTGGTGAGTATTCTGAAACAGTTTTTGATATAATATACTGTGAAATGAAATAGCTTAAAACCTATAAAAGTCACGACTTCGGTAGACACTAGCGAATTTTACAAACTAACTATCGAAAGCCACAGACTTCTATAAAATCTGTGGCTTTTTCTTTTTAAACTATCCAGCAGCTTTCTTTTTGCCTTTTGATTTTTCTGCGAAAGTTTGAAGTACTTCACGAATCAAGGTTTGATAGCGGCCTTCATACTCTTCGGTTAAAGCTAAACGCTTTAAGTCTTTAACCAGATTTAAAGGTAGTCTAATCGAAATGTGGGCGGTGATATTTTCGTCTTCAAAATCCTCAATAGGAATATTCACGCTACCAGTTTTAATTTTTTTATCTTTAGCCATGCAGTTCCTCCCATCGTTCTAAAAGTAAAAGTCTGTTCTCACGAACAACACGAATAATCCGGTTTAAAGTTGCGTTAGAAAACTCAGTTTCTGAATCCATTACCTCTAAAGTTAGTAAATTAATCCGCACAGAAGCACCCATACCTTCGATATGAACGTGCGGTGGCCTGTGGTCGTTTTCGTTAATTTTGTACACAAGATGTTTAGAGGATAGAGCCTTTATTCGCGTCATCTTGAGTAAAAGCATACTATATATACTGTATATACACAATAAAATTGTTGCTAAAATGGATAATTCTGGGCGGCATTTAATTAAATTCGTTCTCAGATGCATTATAAAGATTCCGCCACTGGCGGAAGTTCACCACCTCAAAAAATGCACAAGATAGCCGTAAATTTATATAAAACTAAAACGACTGGTGGAAAATCGCCAGTGCAAGCATTTATATACAAATACTCAATTTTAAAAACTTCTTACTCATTTCAGTAACTTATTTGTGTTTTTGGTCGTGCCAATCCCTGCGTTCATCACTTTGCAATCTAATCAACTTGGAAACGGAGGGAACAAACTATGAATAAAAACATTCCGAATATTTAGCTTTAGTTTTTGCAAATTTGTTCTAACCAGTTTGGGCAAATTTCAAAAATAAAAGCGTATGCTGTGGCATTCACGGTATGTATGCTTAGGGTGAAAAATGACTGACGAAGTTAAGGTGTTGAAAATAAATAACAAATTAAAAATTCTTTGACCTGTTTACCCCTCTAAAGATCAGTGACCACTCTCCAACGACATAGTCTTATGGAAAGTGGTCACGGATACGGGGTAAAGGCGGTAAAAGAAGAAAGGAATAATTGTGGATAATGATGTCTATGAGAGTCATCTATCTACTAAAGCAACTGGAAAAAATACTGATAATCAACTAATGTATAAAACGAACGAACTCGAAAATATCGAGGGAAGTTCAAAAATGTTCATTGAAAATAAAATCAGAAGAGAATGGTGTAGCACACAAGAAGCTGCGGTGTTGTTATCGTTGTCAGAAAATGCTTTGCGGATAATGGTTTGTCGAAAACAAATATCCTATTACAAGCTGGGGCGACGACTACGATTCAAGTATTCGAATTTGATGCAACTTATTTTGAAAGGAGGCTGTCATGGCCTATAAGAAATATGTTAGCGAAAATAAAGAATATTACGAAGTTTATGTTAATGGATTTGATTCTGCCGGACGTAGAATTCAAAAACGTAAAAGAAAAATCGAATCTTTAAAAAAGGCGTTGGCGGTAGAATTTGAATTTAAACATGAACTTGCGCAAGCTAAAGAAAACGCAGTGCCTGTTAGATTTCATGAATGGTTTGATGTCGTGCTTGGGCGATTTAAGCTTGAATTTACTAAATCAACTATTCAGTGGTATGACGGTTTAATTCGTAAGTGGGCATTCCCGCATTGGGAAAATAAAGAAATTCATTCGATCACTAAAAGTGACGTTTATGAATTAGTCTTTGTTCAAAGCAAAGGAATCAAAACTGAATGGAATCGCAGAAATCTGCTTAAAGCGCTAAAAAGAGTCATGCAGCTAGCGGTTGACGAAGGCATCATCGAGCGTAATCCCTGCATTGGTATTACAATTCGAGTTCCTGAATCTAAACTGCAAGTATTAACTCCGATTGAAGGTAAAAGATTGTTACTTGAAGCTAAAATGTTAGGTCACAGGTTTTACCCTATATGGGCGTTAGGGCTTTTAACCGGAATGCGATCTGGTGAAATGGCAGCCCTTAAATGGACGGATATTGATTTTGAAAACAAATTAATTTCCGTCAATAAACAGTGGACGTCAAAAGCTGGGATTACTTCGACTAAGTCTAAAGGTGTTCGTAAAGTTCCAATATCAGAAGAACTAAGACGGTTCTTAGTTGATCTAAAACTTGAACGAGGCGAAGAGATCACTGTTTTACCCCACTTAATTGAGTGGCAAAACGGAGAGCAAGCCAGAGTTTTAAGAGAGTTCTGCGCAGGGATTGGAATTACTCAGATTAGATTTCATGACCTTAGAGCTTCGTTTATTACGAATTTGCTGGCTAAGGGTGAATCATTAGGACGAGTCATGGCGATTGTTGGGCATGGCGACATAAAGACAACAAATATGTACTTTCGAAAATCAGGAGTTGAGGTTATCGGAGGAACAGATAAGTTGGATTTTACGGTACCTAAAGTAGAATCAGCGGTCGCAAGGCTTAGACTAGTCGAATAGTTGCTACATTTTGCTACTTGGAGAGAGCGGTCTTAATAATATTAAGTACTTACAAACTTGCCGCTGATCGCCCCAATTTTTTCCCCGTATAAATCGCAGATCAGAACTCTCTTTGGCAAGATTTGGCTATTCGTTGGCTAGACGAATAAACCGTGAAAGTCGCTTCTATAAATGGTTACGGAGTTTATGCGGGAAAACGAAGTATGTTATTCTTCCACGCCTGCAGATATTCTTCGAGCTGTGTCTGCGTCAGCGGAAAACTGGGGTACAATCTTAAACCTAATGTAAGTTGGCCGTTAAGTTCTACACTACTGGCAACAACCGGATGCGAAAGTATGGGGTTGGCAAAAAAAGTAAAATGTGAAAACTCAGTCGGGGACGTCCATTCACCTAGATTAGTAAAAACTCCGGCGTTGTAGTTTGGATGTAAGCGAATCTTCGTTAAAAATTTAACCAGTGCAAACGGCATATAGCCGGAACTGTTTTGCCATAACCACACACCCCAGTGTCTTTTGCTTTTTAGTAATGCAGAGATTTTACTTTGCAGTTGCGACACGGTCTCATCTTTAATGCTGCAGGTAAAATTAGCTGCTTGGTTTCCCGGTGCACTGACAGCTAAGCCAAGCTCGCGGCGAAAATTCACAGGAACGATCCAGGTTAAATCGCTACGGATAGGTTTTAAGTAAGAGCGTGTGGCGTTGTTTAGCGTGTACAGAAGAAAGGTGTTAAGACTGATTCTTTCTGTTTGCAAACGCTGTTTTAACTTGAGCAGTTCGTCTTTGGTAACAACGAAAAAGGCATAGGGGGTTTCTGTCGTGGTCGCTTTACTCAGAGTAAATGGCCATAGTTTTTGCCAACGTGGACGGGCGTAGTAGTTAAAAAGCAAAATTTGCTTGATGTAAGTAAAAAATGAAATTGGTTGCGGTGCGGATTTTTCTTTAGCTTTTAAAAAAATAAAACCAAATTTAGCAGATAGCTCAGTCACCGCAGCTGTCGCATCACCCAGTGCATGTGGATATAAGTACTTTACCGGTGTATTGGTATCCTTGGTTTTAAAATCAAAAAGGATATCAGAGGGTTCACCTAGTTGTGTAAAGGCTTCAAACCAAATTCCTGTTGGATCGTATTTCATTGTGAACCTCAGGTAAATACTCTAGGTCGGTGTTTAAACTGAGCAGGGAAGTGAATCAGTTGCACGTGCACGTAACATAATAGCTGCTTCTTATAAAGTATATCACGATTTATTTTTATCAAGTCTTAAAATAATGACTGACAGCTAAAAGTCTGCTTTGGCCTGGTCTAACATACTGATTTTTACACTAAACAAGTCGTTTTTTCTTTACCCTGGTTCTGCATCACCATAATGATAGAGTATAAATTCAAATAGTAAGGGTGCAATTTTGCAGTTTTTTGAAAAGTAGGGTCGCTTTTCGCTGAAAGGCGATCCTATGCAATTAAACGTGGGTTTATTCGGATTTGGCAAAACAGGCACCCTTGTCGCTCAGGAGCTGGTTAAAGATTCAGATTTTAATCTGAAATGGGTCTTGAAAAAAAATGTTAACCCAAACTCGCTCTATGCAAGTCATTCATTAGGTTACGATGATAAATTTGCACCCTTTGTGTCTTTAGAAATGTTTTGCGAAAAATTTTTGAAGGCTAATCCTGTAGATTTGGTCATTGATTTTTCAGTCGGTGGGTCGGCAAGGCTTTACGACATTTTGGCTTCCCATGGCGTAAAAGTTGTTTCTGCAATTTCTAATTACACAGCCGAGGAATTGGAGTTAGTTAAATTGGCAGGTCAAAAAACTGCAGTATTAGCATCACCTAATATTACACTGGGTATCAATTGGCTGTTAATTGCCTCGAAGCTTCTTAAGCAGATTATTCCAAATGCTGATATTGAAATTGTTGAAGAACATTTCAGAAATAAGAAAGAAGTTTCTGGGACCGCACTGAAGATAGCTCAACATTTAAATTTAGATGAGAACGACCACATTAACTCAATACGGGTGGGTGGTGTCGTAGGTAAACATGAGGTTATCTTTGGTCTTCCGTATCAAACCATAAGATTGACGCATGAAAGTGTAAGCCGTTCTGCCTTTGGCACGGGGGCCATATTTGCGGCGAAATGGCTGATGGCAAAAGATCCTGGGGCGTATAAAATGGAGAATGTTATCTACGAAAAGTTTCTTAAACACCTCAAAAATTTGAGTCTTTAGGAATTTTTATGTCATCAGAATTAATTTCCTACGTAGCAACTCTATGTTTTGTTTTGGCTATTCTACACACTTTTTCAGTTAAGTTTTTTCAGGGGCTATCGCATAAATATCCTGATGGTTCTGTTGGCGAAAATGTTTTTCATCTTTTAGGTGAAGTTGAAGTCGTCTTTGGCATCTGGGCTGGTCTATTTATTTTGTTTTTTATGTGCATTGCTGGGCCAACAGAAGCGATTTCATACCTTGAACAGCGCAATTTTACCGAGCCAGGTTTTGTCTTTGTGATTATGGTAATATGTGCATCGAAACCCATTTTACAACTTAGCGAACTAATTATCCGACAAATAGGAAATCTACTTCCTTTACAAAAAAATCTTAGCTTTTATGCGGCCACGCTAATCGTTGGCCCATTGCTTGGAAGTTTTATTACTGAGCCTGCGGCGATGACGGTGACGGCGCTTATTTTGCTAAAGAATTTTTATAGACATAACATATCAGACAAACTTCGATATTCTACAATTGGGCTATTGTTTGTAAACGTTTCGATTGGAGGAACGCTTACGCCTTATGCTGCTCCTCCGGTTCTTATGGTCGCACCGAAGTGGAATTGGGACCTATCGCATATGTTATTAAATTTTGGCTGGAAGGCGATCGTTGCGATTGTGATATCGACGATAATAGTTTGCTACCGTTTTAGAAAAGAAATTATGAATGTGAATATCCAAGCTCCAATTGCAGAGGCAGAAGCGACTCCGCTTTGGGTAACTGCTCTACATCTGGCCATTCTAACTTTGGTTGTTATGGCATCGCACCACATGGTTTTATTCGTAGGCATATTCCTCTTTTTTCTTGGTATTGCCACTGTGACTAAAGAATACCACGATGAATTAAAAATTCGTGAAGCCCTTCTTGTCGGATTTTTTTTGGCAGGCCTTGTTGTTATTGGCGGGTATCAAAGTTGGTGGCTAGAGCCAATTTTAAGCAAACTCACGGCCTTGCCGTTGTACTTGGGTTCGATGGGGTTGACGGCTTTTACAGATAATGCAGCGATTACTTATCTCGGCAGCCAGGTGCCAAATCTTACAGATAGTTCAAAATATGCTTTAGTCGCCGGCAGTGTTGTCGGAGGTGGTTTGACGGTTATTGCCAACGCTCCTAATCCGGCAGGTTATAGCACTCTTAATTCATCGTTTGGTCCGGATGGAATTAGCCCGTTATCACTATTTGTCGGTGCGATACTTCCAACGGTTGTCGCCGCTTCTTGTTTTTGGTTTTTGTAAATCTTGAATGAATTTTAAAATGGCAGGAGAGCCCTTGAATTGTTTTCTTAAAAGCAAACTAACACTTACTTTGGTGCTAGTTGACAGTTGCAGGCAAAGAAGACGTACACTTGGAATTCGAAGCAACAAAGCTTACGGGCGGAAAGTACGCCATTTATAAAACCGATAAATGTGATTTGAAGAACTTTTCGTCCGAAAAACTAAAAAAGATTTCTCCTAAGAATTTGTTTTTTACCTTCACTACAAATTCAGGGAATATTTTTGAGGAAAGAAAGATAGATCACGCTGTAGCTGCAAAATTTAATATTGGGGTCTATTCGTTCGTACTCGTAAAGATTGGCAATGTAAAAACCGCGATTGCATGTTCTTCTCCAAGCTCATAATCAATGTTTAGAATGCTTCTAGATTAAATCTGCGGTGGCCACCGCTTTGCAAGGGATTCAGCCTATGAAAAGAATCCTTTTTTTAATGCTATTTTTAACCTTAGGGTTACTTTTATCACAGCTGATCCCTGTGGTTTGGGGAAATTATCCCGGCTGGTTTTCCTGGTTACGTCAATTTCTGACAATGGTTTTTTTGGCGTACATTATGATAGAAGTAGGGCGTGAATTTGAAATAAATCTAAAGAATAAAAAACAGTATGCCGTCGATTATCTGGTTGCGGCTACTGCCGCCGCATTTCCTTGGGTTATGGTTTCGTTATACTTTTTTGCTTTTTTGATGCCGGAAAATCAAGGTGGGGAAAGATCGCGGTGGTTAGATGCCTTTCTTGCGGGCCGGTTTGCAGCACCTACTTCTGCGGGGATTTTATTTGCAATGCTAGCAGCAGCAGGTCTTTCCAATACCTGGGTATTTCGAAAAACCAGGATTCTCGCCATTTTCGATGACTTAGATACGGTGATGTTAATGATTCCGTTACAAATTTTGATGGTTGGCATGGTATGGCAATTAGGAGGTGTGCTGACAGCTATCGCAGCTGTTTTACTTTTTGGCTTTAAGTATTATAAACGACTAAAGTTGCGAGCGACCTGGCTACATGTTTTGCTTTATGCCTTCATGCTAACGACAATAAGCGAATTGATTTATTTTTTTTCGAAAGATGCCTCTACAAATGTCGGCTTACACATCGAAGTGCTGCTTCCGGCATTTGTGTTAGGGTGCGCTCTTAAGCCCGAGCCTAACACTGAAGTAACAATTCCCGGTGAGGATGCCCCTGGTCTTCACGCCGAGGAATTGGCAGGGTTTATTATTTCATGCGTCTTTATTTTTCTCGTCGGTTTTTCAATGCCTAACATCAATGATATCGGTGCTGCCGCTGGTATGAGTTTCGGTATGATCACAGTTCATGTGCTGATCGTGACGCTGTTGTCTAATCTCGGAAAGATGTTTGCGTGTTTCTGCTATAAAAACGAAGCTACCCTAAAAGAGCGCTTAGCGGTGTCCATAGCTTTATTTCCACGCGGAGAAGTCGGTGCCGGCGTGTTAGCTTTAGCTTTGGGGTATGGCATGTCAGGGCCATTTATCATCGTAGCATTTTTAACTTTGGCTTTAAATCTATTGTTAACGGGTGTGTTTATTTTTACTGTCAAAAAAATATTACTGCATGTTAAAGATCCGGTTCATCTTGACGTTTCAGGAGGCGCATATGTTTGATGGATTACTACTAACCGGTGCGGCTGTATTGACAGCCATTTTAGGCGCGACATTTTATAAGAGTTCTTCGCTGCGACCACTTGGATTTACTCTGATTTTGTTTTCATTTTTAGTCTTCATGTTGGGTTTATTTCCGATTTGGGCCGAACGTCAGATAGGGGCTGATCTGCTCGGGGTGGCTGCGCTGCTGTGGCTTGGTTCCATTTGCGTAACAAAATTCTTAACAATCGAAAAACTGCAACAGAACGTAATTGCGATTGTGATAGTGTTTATTTTTGGCCTTTTGATAATTCTAAAAGATGAAGCTGTCGACATTTATGAACTTCTGACGATCTCAGCTTTTCTGTTTTGGTATGCGGCTACAGTTGTGCAAAGAGAATTTTCAAATAGACACAAGAGGGTGTAGTTAAGAAGTTATTGTGCCGTATCCTTGATGCGATCGCCGTCCTTAACGAGATCGGCGGGTAGACAAGCAACGAGACTCAAGGCTTCTTTCGGATCATCGGTGAAGTTGATTTTCCACTGCCTGAGGGGTCGCCCCGTTTTTTTTCTACACTTCGTATCTTAATTTCTTGATTCCAGGTTCTTCTGTTGGGATTTCGATAACCTTGATGTCTTTCATCTCTTTGACTTTGTCAGAATCGGTGTAGGACACCTTGTACAGAACTTCGGTAATACCGCATTGAAATAATAAGCGCATACATACAACACACGGCGAGTGAGTGCACACCACCGTGCAGTCATCCATTGAGATACCGTGACGGGCGCAGTTGGCAATCAGATTTTGTTCGGCATGAACCATGTAGGGATATTTATCGGGGCGGGTGTTTGGGAGTTCGTTGTCTTTGGTTCCGCGCACAAATCCGTTAAAGCCCGTGGCCAGAATTGCTCCGGTTTTATTTGAAACAAGCAAAGCGCCGACATGTGTTTCGGCATCGTGAGATCGTTGGGCTACCACTTCGGCGAGGTTCATTAAATTGGCTACTTTAGATGGGCGCATGGGCTTATATGAGAGCTGCTTACGCTGATTGTCAAAATAATTGAAATATTGTCTGTCTGCGGCGGCCTGACGAGAGCTATCAGCCCTAGAATTAATCAACTTTTTTCTTATTTTTTTTCTTTTTTCTTCGGCGCAAATACTTTGGCCTCGATCATTTTTTTTGAATCGGTGAGCATGACTTTGACAACCTTTTCGCGGTCGGCCTGCAACAGATCTAAGACTGCCTGAAAACAACGCGATGGCGGTGCACTCAGCCCGCGCTCCCAATTGGAAACAAATTGGCTATGCATGTTTATCGCAATAGCTAATTCTGTTTGTGTTAATCCAGCTTTGAGTCGTAGTTCTTTTAAATACAGACCCAAATGGTGAAAGTCGTTGTGGTTCATCAGGTTATTATCAGATGGTAGGGTCACAATACCTATTGAAGATTTCTTCAAATGCCTTCAGCTCGAACTTATACGAATGCAAGGCGTAACATTTAAAATTGTCTTAAGGTGAGACGAGATGGCAGAATAGCTTTATGGCAAATCGAGAAGTCTTAGTTATTGGCGGTAATCGCTTTTTTGGTAAACGTTTAGTTGAAATGCTTTTAAAAAACGGTGACCGTGTCACTGTGTTAAACCGCGGCCATTTAGATGATGGTTTTAAGGATCGGGTCACGCGCATTATCTGCGACCGCGATGATCTGGATAAGTTCAAAAACAGTGTGCAACATAAGTCTTGGGATATCGTTTATGATCAGGTGTGCTTTGATGCCCACCAGGCAAAGGCAGCGGTTGCGATTTTTTCCGGGCGGACAAAGAAGTATATTTTTACCTCGACGGTTTCAGTTTACCCACCGGGAGCAAATATCAAAGAAGAACTGTTTAATCCCAAAACACACAGGTATGACAAAGTGCTTTTACGCGATGAAAACTATGGCGAAGCAAAGCGTCAGTGCGAGGCGGTATTCTTTGCTCAAGAGGCAATGCCGGTCATAGCGGTGCGCTTTCCGATTGTCATGGGTCCTGACGACTACACCGAACGGCTTAAATTTTATGTGGACCGTATTAATAGCGGGGAGCCGGTGTATTTTCCCAACCTGGAGGCGAGAATGTCGTATATCCATGCGGCCGATGCCGCTGCGGGCTTATTTTTATTGGCGGATACAGCGTTTACCGGACCTGTGAATATGGCTTCGAAAGATCCTTTGAGTATGCGTGAGTTAATTACGGCCATTGAACAAACAGTCGGCAAAACCGCAAAGCTTAACTCGAAGGCTGTTTCAGAGAATGAAAAATCACCTTATGGTGTTGAGCAAGACTGGTTCATCAATATTGAATGCGCATTGGGTCTGGGATTTAAACCGCAAGAAATTCACGAGTGGCTAGTTGCCGTAATTAAAAATTATTTGTAGCCTTAACAGGTAGTGAAAAACTTATTTATTTGGTTAAAAGCTTTACTTCTTGTTGCGATGACGTCTGGCTGCGGGATTTCCGGAGAGGATATTTGGGGGCCCGGCTATATCACCGACCGCTTTCAGGGGTTGCCGGATGCCATTTTTTATCAGACTAAGGGAAGCTGTGCTGCCGGTGATCTGGAAAACCATCACTTCGACATTTTCTTTTGAACCAGAAACGCAAGTGCTTACTTTAAAAAATCTTGGCACCGCTACACTTCACCAGCGCAAGAAAAGATATTTTTTACGTATGACGTTCACGACAAATTTAAATTCACAGTTGTTGCGGGGACAAACGATCGATGTATGGGTCGGTTCCTCGCAAAAAGGGCTTAACACCGACATCGTTGACTTCTGCGGTCTTAAGTCCTGAAGACGTAGGTCCTGTAAAACGGTTGCAGAATCTGCAATGTGTTTGCACTACTGGTGACGTAGGTAATTTAGTGTAAACAGTTAAACAGTTTTTGCTGTACCTAGGACTTGAATTGAAGGTGTAACCCTTTAATAAGACACGATTTTCACCGATAGCGTTTTCGTGTTTGTCTATAAGAATTTAAAAAGTTTTTTATATATTTTCATGGCCACGGCAGCGATCTGCGGTGCTGCGTTTCAATTATCTAATTTCTATTTAAGTTACACTGATGTTCAGAACGAGCACGAAATCGTCGGTTATCTCATTACTGACGGTGAATCGGTTATTGTTAAAAAATCCCAGTCACCGGCGGGAACATTAGCAATCCACGGGCAATTGGTTTTATCTAACGACACGATTAAAACATTAGAAGCTTCGGCAGTGATTGAAGTCGGTCAGCATAAACTGCGTCTGTTACCATTTACTGATGTTTTGGTAAAAAAGAATGGCGCCAAATATGAATTCTATTTAACTTCGGGTTCGGTTGTGGCGTTAACAAAGAAAGCTGATCAGGTTATCAGCTTATTCGAACAGAGTAACGGCCAGGTCACGCAGTTACCTTTATTAGGGCAAAAAGCGCAGTACGACACAGCTTTATTTAAAGTTGAAGATATCGCTTTGATTGCTGATGAAAAAGGTTCGCAATTGCAGTTTAAATGGAGCGTTGATTCTGAGGTTAAAGACCGTTGGGTCGAATTCTGGGTCGGCGATGACAGATCGAATTTACAATTAGTTAAATTCTATCCCTATGAAGCCGGCGGTTTTAAAGAAAGCTGGACGATGAATCAATTTTACTGGCAGGTTATTATCAGAGAAAATAATACCGCCATTGAAACAAGCTCGGTCAATTTCTGGAAAAACGAATTTAAATCAAAAATTAACCTGCTATATCCAACAGATAAAGAAGTTATCAATAACGTCTTAAATCCAGAAGATTTTATTTTAAAGTGGTCTAAGGCTGCAAACGTTGAAAAGGTTAAAGTACAGATCTTTAGAAATAGCCAGATGGTTACAGAGCTTGATGCCGGCCGTAAAAATCAGATCGCTTTTAAGCCATCTGAGTACGGTTTTTATTACTGGCGTGTCGTAAGCGATAAAGGTGTTTACACTGAGCCACGTTCATTTTTCTTTGCGCCACTGGCAAGCGCTGATGCTGATGTACTTGAATGGCATGAAAATACCGAGTCGAAACAGTTTTTTTATCGCGATCCGATTTTGCACTTACGGTGGAAGAAAATCACCAAATTGCCTGTTGCCAAGTACAAAGTTACGCTGATCTATTTACAGGAAAATAAAAACGGCGACATTAAACAGGTTAAAGAGAATTTGTTTGTCGACGCAGATGAAATCAACGTAAAGGTCGATACCTCGACACCGGTTAAAGTGCGCGTCGAACCGTACAACAATAAAATGCAGATTTTAGGTAAATCGTTAGAGCATGAAGTTACCTTAACAAAACGGTCTGCGAAACAGGTGTTGACGTTTGCAAAACACGAAAAAACCAGAAAAAAAGAAGTCATTACCGATCGCAACTACAGTTTAAATATCGACCCGGCATCGATTTCAGCTTTGTATGAGTATCCGTATGAAGTTGTAGCATTCGACAATAAAGTCGTTAAAACCGGTGTTCTCAATAAAGGTGAAGCCCTGAACTTAAAGGGGCTGCCGATTGACTTCTACCAGGTGAAATTTCGTGTCGAAGAAAAAAAACTTAAAAACTATTTTGAAAGCCAGAATCTGGTTGCGCAAGAGAGTAAAAACAGCCGTTTACCGGCCAGTCTGAATCAAACTATTGAACAAGGTGTTAACATTAAGTTAATTCCTCCGACTGATTTTAATACAGATAAGTCGGGTATTATTACGCCAAAGGTAGAAAATGTCGAAATTAAGAATTAGTCTGGCGACACTTTTTTTACTGATTGGTTTTTCGTCGGCTGCAAACGCACAGGCCAAGCAAAGATCACTGCCTGAAAAAGTTGATCCGAACATGAAACGTAAGGTGGCTTTAAACCTTAAGGCCGAACCCAACGCTAAAAAATATATCATTGAAATCCACCCGGCAACCGGTGCGGTTAAAAGCTATGAGCAAACTTCACCGCAGTGGCAGGACTATCTTGCCAAAGGCCGTTATCGCTCACGCTTTAAAGTTATTTTTGCAGATGAAACAGAATCGAACTGGAGTGAATTCAGTTCATTCGTCGTTGATGACTACAAACTGGCTTTTACCAATATCGATGACAACATTGCGGGTATCAGTAAAGACCTACAGAATAAAAACCGAGCCTTTTTGCAATGGACCGAATTATCGGATGCGGCTTCTTATGAATTATCTCTGATCCAGAAACAGCGTTATGAAATTAATCCGTTAAGTGCTACGCGCGATATTAAAAAGAGTGAAATTTTTAATGACGCTCCGGTAGTTTCAATGAAAGAGTTAAAAGCTGCCGAAGCCGAAGTTGCCGGTGTTGAGTCGGGTGCCTATACGGCAAAGATTATCGTGCGTAACGCCCAGAACCAGGTTATCGCCGTACAGAGCTTGCCTTTGGAATTATATGAGCAGGATAAGTTAAGCCCGCGGGTAATTACGCCGGCAAATACGTTTGTGCGTGAAATTTCGTGGAATCGCGTTGCGGATTTTAAAAAATTCGGTATCGTGGTTTACCAAAAAAACGCGGATCCGCTGGATATGCAGAAGTTTTCCACACAATCGTTTTTTAATACCAATTTCAGAATTCCGGCGTCTTGGGCCGGCGGTGATTACACCTTCTGCGTAAAAACCCATATTAAAGGTAAATTATACTCAAGTGACGCCTGCATTGATTTTTCGATCAAAGCCGGTGACCGTACCTTAGTGGCTGAAAACCGATACTACCGTGATATCGTAAAAGCCAAAGCGCAGCAGTATTACCATCACTTTAATCTGATTTCTTCAAATATCGAATACAAATCAGAATTTCCTTCACAGCAATCTGTGGTGGAAATCAGTGGGCCGGTGTTAAATCTTTCTTACAGCAAAAATGATCCTGGTTTTACTGAAAGTTTAAATCAGTATTATAAATTAAATGCCGGCTACTTTAAGCTTCCGGGTAAAGGCGAGTTGATCTACGACTTGCGTATTGGCCAGGAGTACTCGCATTATAATTCATACCCGACGCTTTTTAAAATAAATGCCGGGCTTGGTGTTGACCGCTTAATTCAGTCTACGACGGACCCCCAGTCGGCTACCCAGTTAAACATTTTTTCGCAGCATTTTATAAACGTCTTTGCTAACGCCAGTGTGCAGTATAATTATCTGGCGCAATATGCGGTCGATGTGCGTGTCGGCTACCTCAAGCCGGTGTATCAGTTAAGCAAAGAAAAAAATCAAGACTTAAAACAGGGACAAAGTGTTGATTATTCGATCAACGCGCTTTTTAACCGCGGAACGAACGGCGACCGTTTTGAAATCGGGTATTTATTAAGATCAAGTGAGTATGAGTTCACTGATCCATCGACAAGAAATAATAAAGTCACACAATCAGGGCACTATATTAATGTGGGCTATATTATGGAGGCCAGTTTATGACATTAAAGCTCATGTTTAAATATTTCTTTGGCTTGGTGTTGATTGTTGCTGTTTTTGCCAAACTTTCGTGGACACGCACCGAAACCATTCTTAAGGATTATATTGTTGCAAATGCTCTGCAGCAGTTACATATGTCTTCGGCGACGAAAGTAAACGAAATCGAAGCTCGCATTAAATACTACCAATTGGCCTCGGAAAAGATTTTACAGAAATTGTCAGTCAAACGCGAAAGCTTTGGTACAGAAGGTATTGAATCTGATTTAGTGGCGGTAGATCTATTTTCGATTAATGATGGTAAATACACGGTCACGGCCAATTTTACCAACAGTGACTATATCAAAAACCGCAGTCTAACCCATGACTTTATTAAAGAAACTGTCGGCGCAAACCCGTTAGAGTTTTCTCGTTTAAATTTTGAAAAGTACTTTGTGCAAAAGTTAACGGCTGCAGATAAAAAAACGCAGTTGCTGGCAATTGTGACCTCGCTACCTGAGCAAAATGCAGTGAGTGTCGTGTATGCAGATTTACAGCGGTTTCAGTCGCTATTTACGCCGGTGCCTGGGTTTAGCCAGTATATGTTTGAAGCCGTAGGCGGGGTAATGGCCCAAAGCGGTGATTCATTATCAGTAGATATTAATGAACATCCGGCTTTAGTTGAATTAAATAAAAACAATAAATCCGTGATTCAGACAAAATACCTGGACCGTGTTTCGACAAATAACTATTACGCCTCAATCGTAAAAAGTGTTGCCGGTTTTTATGTGTTAACCGAAGCGCCGGAGGGGTTTTTATGGCAATCGGTCTATCTGGCTAAATCAAGTTACGCCAAAGCGATCGGTATTTTACTTTCTTGTATGGTGGTTTTGCTCGCATTAATGGGGCTATTTGCAGTGCAAAAGATGAAGCACTTAGTAAAGCAGCTTGATGCCTATGCGCAACGCCGTGAAATTGTACCGGTGATCGTTGATACGGTTTTGCAAGATGAGTTTGACCAGTTATCACAGCACATTAATACAACGTTTGTGAATGTAGAAAAGAGTGCTAAGTACGGCGAAGTTATCCAGAAATTCGACCGCGTAAATTTAGCTGACAAGTTAAACTACAAGACTGTGAACTTAGAGCTAAGTGAGTCAGAGATCTTAGCGGTGCATTTAGAGGTGATTGGCGATAATCCGGAAGCCACGCCCGAAGATATGGTTAATGAGTACGATGCTATCCGTAAGAATGTAGAAACTTTGATTAGTAGAACTAATGGTGTTGTGCTTACCCAGTTAAACAGTTCGATGGTGTTAACATGGGGTCTTTTTGATGAGCATGAGCAAACTGACTTACGTGGTTTAAATACGCTACTTGATATTGAAGCGTATTTAAAAGAGTGTTCTGAAAAGTTTTTGTTTTTTAAATCTTACAAAATGACGGCAGCCAAAGGTAAAGCCACGGTGCATTTAAGCCCGGTGACCGGCAAGATGATGTATTTTGGTAAACCTTTTGTTGAGATCAGAAAAATGGCGTACCAGGCCGGTCGTGTTGAAAACGCGATTATGGTGACCGCTGAAACGGCACAGGCAGCCTCTCAGTATTTTAACTTTGTTACAGACAACGCGTCTGCAGATGTAGCTCGCATGACACATCGTACACGCGAAATTTTAAGTGCGGCGAGCTAAAAAAGGGGAACGGTTATGAAAATTAGATCAATATGGTTCGGTCTTATTGTTCTTGGATTTGTGATGTATGCGGGTATCTTCAGTGGATTCTCCGATCTTACAATCTTTTTCAATACACATGCCTTGGCCCTGGTATTTGGCGGTACGGTGGCGATCACGTTACTATCTTACTCGTTTAAGATGGTTTCTGAACTTATCGATTTTTTAATCTATGGTTTCTTCTTAAAGAAAAGTTCTTATGATATCGAGGTTATCTACGAATTATTAACTTCGCTTTACCAGAACAAATCACCGTTTTTCGATGCGAAGAAGCGTAAGTATAATCACAAGTTCGTTTTAGATGGTCTTTTATTGTTACGTGAAAAACACATGACAGCCGACCAGGTTTACGACGCTATGGGTATGCGCGTGCAAAACTTTAAAATCCGCTACCAGGCTTACGCAAAAGTTCTGTTGAATATTTCTAAGTATCCGCCGGCATTGGGTCTTTTAGGTGCCTCGACCGGTATGATTCAGATGATGACGAATTTAGGTTCGGGCGGTCCGGAGGCTATGGGTAAAGCCATGGCGGTTGCCTTGACGGCAACTTTCTGGGGGATCGGTTTGGCCAACTTTGTGTTCTTACCATTAGCCGATTACGCCTTCCAGTTGGCTGAAGACGATAACCACATCCGTGAAGTTATCGCTGAAGCTATCGTTAAAGAAAAAGAAGGCACTTCTTTTGAGTCGATCGTCGAAGTTATTACATTTGGCCTGGATATCCATGAGCAAGTGGCGGTCAGAAAAGCTTTAGGTCAGTTTATTGCCAAATATTCTGAACCAACCGATGCGGTTCAGGCGCCGGTCAAAGATGAGGTAGAGAGTGCGTCGTAGAAAGAAGCATAGTGATTCGCACGGAGTCCCTCACGTAGATGAGAAGTGGCTTGTCAGTTATTCTGACATGATGACCTTATTATTCGGTCTATTCGTGATGTTATATTCATTTGCTATGAAGAATAAATCTGTCGCTGAGGCGGTAGAAAAAGAGTTGAAAAAAATCTCGGAAAAAGGTTTTCAGTCAACGGCTGTTGACCAGAACACCCAGTCGCTGCAACAAGCGGTTGAATCTTCTGATGTTAACGAGCTAAAACGTATTATCGCATCACTTAATTCGGAAATGAATAAATTGCGTTCACAATTGGCACAGGCCCAGGATGAAATCAGTACCAAAGATATGGCGATGATGAAGCTTGCGCAAAGCTCGAAAGTTTCACAGGCCAAAATGCAGGAAATCACCAGAACAGTGGCATCGGTTAAGCCGGCAGCCGGTTCTGAGGCAAACAGCGTGATCGTATTTGTTAAATGGGCCAACCGCAGTCATGACGTTGATATGACAGTGACAACTCCTTCAGGGCAGGAGCTTAATTTTAAAAACCGTAAACTTGCGGAAAATGATGCAGATGAGTTTGTGAATGACTCTGACCGCGGACCGGGTGTTGAAATGTTTAAAACCACGGCGCCTAAACAAGGTGAATATACATTTAACGTCTCGTTATATAATAGCCGCGGTGATGAAACGGCAAGTGAAGTTTCGCTATATATGGTGATTAACGGTCAGGAAAAACTGATCGAAAAAATGACTTTGAAAGATGATGATGAAAATCGTCTGAAAAGTAAAAAAATTAATTTAAAGAAAATTGATTAATGAAAAAGTATCAAGCCGAAGCTTTTGTAAAAAACGGTGTCACGGTTAATGCGGTTTATGTCATTAAACCCGGTGATACCCTTTCGGCTGTTCGTAAAACCGTAAAACGACTTGGCGGCAATCCGAAAGATCTTGAAAAAATCGATCCATCAGTCGGTAGCAGATTAGTTCCAGGGCAATTTGTCTATTTTCACTCGCAGTGGCCGCGTGCCGAAGCGCAGGCCGGAAAAGTTCTTAACACCCATGAGTTAGAGCGTTGCTCTTATCAGTTGGTCAGAGTATTTAAAGATAATTATAAAGAAAAACTGGACGCGCATGTCGGGTATCCGAATGCATGGCTTGAGGTGTTGGCGCTTAATCGGTTCCAGGTATCTGATTTTGCAAACAGTCCTTCGGTACAGTTTAAAGTTTACCACGCCAAGACGACGTTTAATGAGATTGCGTCAGTTCAGGGTCAAATCCGAAAGAATAGCCTTGATAAGCACCTGGCAAAAACCAACGAGGTTGCCGTTGAAAAAGTTCTGGTTAGCGCTGACCGGGCACCAGCTTCCGCGGAGGAGCATGCTTCGCCGGGTGGTCTAGTTTATATCGGTCTTCCAATTCTCATTATTGCTTTGGTCGTCGCATACTACAGCAGCAAAAAAAAGATTGCATTAGATTCTACAGATTTATAACCTAGTAGCACATGGGGCTAGCAAGGTTTTTCACTCTTATTTTATCAACATTAGTGTCATCAGTATTTTTAATGTCGTCAGCCTTCGCCGAAGTCACAATTAAAGATGTAAAGAACAACACGTCGGCTAATCCGGTTTTGTTTTCGGTCAAAGAAGGCTTTATTAAACTTGACCAGGTTAATACCGTCTACGGTGCCGAGATTATTCTTAAAAAAGGTTTTGTATTACCTGCTAAATACAGATTCAAAGGTGCAGACAACGCTGAGACCGATTTTTCGTTCATGAATAAATATTCGCTATCGCCGTCGGTGATGGCAGAACTTGCTTCTGGTACGCAGCAGGTATCAGGCACAGCGGCAAAAGCTGAAGCTTTGGCCGTGACAGAAGAAGTCATCGAAACTTCCGCTGCTGCAGATGAAGTGCGCATCGTGACCGGTGCAAGTAAAACCTATATTCAGGATGAAGCAGGGCAGGTACTTTATGAAATTGAATGGAAACCCGCACAGGATAAAAACATCTTAATGAACCGTGGTTGTCCGCCGGAACTGTTTCGCCTGCGTGAAGTTAAAAATACGGTTGTTACTTTTCCGATGTCCATCAGCTGTAACTTTAGCGTAAGCCCGGGTTTAGTAACGATCGCCCTTCCGCAGGAAGCCCGCTGGAGCAGTGCCAATCTTGTAGAGGTGTCGGGAAAAGGCGAACGTTTCCGTACTTTTGAGATCCCGCAGGGTAACTTGGAAGGGAAAGCTTCCGGAGCATTTCGCTTCAGATACAAAGATCAGACGTTAACGTATGCGGTGTTTGTCAGAAAATTAGAAGAAAAAGCATCGACGTTATCAATTGGTTTTGATAAATCATTTTACTTCGGTATGGCTTCGTCAGTGTTAGGCAGTGATTCGGTCAGCTACTCAGGTTCAGCATTTTTTTACGAGTTTAACGGTTTAACTGATTTTATCTGGAGTTACTTTAAAATCGGTTTCGGTTTTTATAATAGTTTTTCGATGGGAGAAGATCCGGCAGCGATCAGTTCACGTGACTCGCGTATGACTGTGGGCTATTACTCGAATAACAAAACCGGTTTTAATTACGGTGTCTGGACCGGGCATCGAAATTTCGATGTAAAACAGGATCTATCGAGTACAAAATTTCAGTCATCACAATTTGCCTTTGGTGCCGATGCAATCTATATTATCAGTCCAACCAGCACAGTGATCGGAAAATTTGAAATGGCTTCGTTAGGTTCAAAAGTCGTTAAGTCGCATATGAAAATAGGTGCTTATTATAAATATAAAATGACCATTGCTAAAACCGAATACATCGTTGGTGGTCTGTTTGAAACACAGAACATGCAATTGGCAACTGCTGCCGGCGATAGCCGCAAATTTGATTTAACTAAATTTGGTCTCTTACTTGATTTCTAAGGCGCAGCCGAAAAAATTGTAATCACTTGTCCCAGTTCAACAATACGTAAATAGTTCTGATCGATCAGAAGAATCTGGTCGTTGCCGTTTATGATCGGCTTAAAATCACGTGCTCGCAACTGACAGCTTGTCGATGGGGTAAAGTTATTGCAGTAGCTGGTGCCAATAGCGCTTCCGCCGGCCATCTTTTGAAATGAGCTTACATCATATTTGTAAAGGGCACCTTTAGTTGAATCCATCATAAACAGCGTATCTTTGCCATACTGAAAGCTCAGAAAGCTATCGCGGTTTACTGAACCCATATACTCAGGGCTTGTGTTAGTGCTGACATAGAATTTAATCAGCTTGGCGCTATTACAGCTATCAACAATTCCATCGACGAAAGTTGTTGCGCAGAATCGGCCGGTGATGTTGGCGATATTGTTGCGTACCGGATCGTAGCTGACCGCCAGTCGTGAATAAGGCACCAGGGCATCGGTTGATCCCTGAGCTGTCGAACCACTTATGAAAATCGTCGATACCGAACGTTTACTCACATCAGAGCTATGTTTGTAAACTCTCAGTTTAAAGCGGTTGGCGACCGGCGTAGTGCTGACCGGTAAGGTCGGGTCATCTGACGAGAATACAACCCATTGATTCGGTAAAACCACAAATACACCGTATGCATCAATGTTGGCACTGTCGTTAATTTTTAATTCTTTCGGATCATCCAGGATATCTGTTGTCTCACTGGTGCCGCCGCCGGCTACGTGAGTTAATGCCGGGCTTGGTTCACTCGGGTCATAGTAAGAAATTTTGCCGTCATCTAAAAACCAGTGCACACCTTTGGAGTCAATGGCATGACGTTTTACATGGTTAAACGTGGCAACACCTAAAGCGCCTTCGGCGAATAAACCGGTGTTCGGGATAAAAGATGATTTAATGGTGTTTCCCGGTGATTGATCTAAAATTTTGGTATCAAAACGTGAAATACCTTCTTCCGATTTTACGAAAATTTCACCGTTCGGGCTTAAGTTCACACTGTCATGCGCCGGAACCGAAGTAGTAAAACTTGCTGAAGATTCCAGATAGTATTTTACACCCGGGACAGTCGCACTTGGCATAGTTAAAAATTCGCCACTTGTGCCGTGATGATATAATCCGGCCGAAGTCGCAGCCAGAGTTGCATAGTCATTTACATAACGGGTTGTGCCGCTGGTTGCGATGGATAAACTGTCGCGTGCCACGGTACCTAAGCCGCTATTTGAAAGTGTTGAGATATTGCCGGCAGAATCTTTTGTCCAGAAATAGGCGTTCATGGTAAACGGTAAAAATCCTAAGAAATAATTAAAAGCAAAATTTGCCGGGGTTAAGCTTGGTACCGCGATACCCATGCTGGTTAACGGCGACCAGCAGGCATCGTGAACATCCGGAGGGGTGGTGTCACCCATTTTTAAACAGATATCTGCAACTGGTGTGACTAAATCGTAAACGCCAGTCACTTGTAAGTTTGAAACACCGCCGACAACGCAGTTTCCGCCGATGCAGGCAAGACCGCTGTTCACTAACAGCGGAGCTTCTGAGTCGATCTGGAATTCCTGACTTTCTGCCGAGCTAGATAGGTTTGATTCGCCCACACTGGTAATGCGGATTTTAAAACGGTTATCAGCCTGTTCAAAAGAGTTATCGACTTTACGGCAGCGCACATCGACCAGATTCGGAGTGCTCCACGAAACGATGGTGTCTTCGCCGGCACCAACTGAAACCACGCCATCTTGAATCGTCACCGCAGAAGGCGTATTTGATGCACTACCGGTTAAGATGGTAAATTCAGGGGTTGCTGTCGGTGTCGGGCAGGCCACAACATATTCGATTTTACTGACTGCACCAACGCGTGAGGTAACACGAAAAATAAGATCCTGGCTGATACCTCCGCGTAAGTAACTTGAATTAACATTTAAAATTTCAATCTGCGGTGCTGCCGGAGGTAAACTGTTACCACTGCCATCACCGACGTTTGAACCATCGCCGGAACCATCATTGGGCACAGAGCCCGCGTTACCAGGATCGGTCTGGTCACCGGGATTGGTTGTCGGCGGAGCTTCAATCGGATCACCGCCGGAGGTTAAACCCTTTGAAGCCTCAAGACTTGAAATATCTTCCATCGAACCTTGGCACGAACTCAGGGTTAAACCTAATACTAAACCGCAGAGCAGTTTGGCTATGTGACGGGTGATTTTATAGATCAAGTGATACACTGTATTCTCCCATCATGTACTGGCCATTAAATGCAGTTGGAAAGTAAAGTTTGATAATGCCGTTAGGTTCATCGATGATTTTTTCCATCGTTCGGCCAAAACAGGTTACTCCGGTCGGAAGTGGTAAAAGAAGATCAGAGGTAAATGATGGTGTGACGACACGGCGGAAAAGTCTGCCGGATGTGTTACAGATATAGAAGACATCTGTTCCTTCTTGAACCGCGTGATTAAATGAGGAGATATTGCCATTATTGCCGTTACTTGGGCTATTGGTGATCACAGTGACATTATAATACTTATCGGCTTCGGTAATTTCTTCGTTGCTGTTTGATTTAAACGAAATTGCACCGATTCTGTTTGTTCCGTATCCTGACACAAAGATTGTGTCAGTGTATTCATTGTAAATAATCCTTTGCGTATTATAAATGATCGGCATGTTATTCGTATTGGCGATCGATACCGGCGAGTAGGTATCTGGATATTTAATAGAACTCCAACCGCTGCTGACAAGATCGTTATTACCCATTAAGTGAGTCTGCAAGCCTGAATCAGCATTAACCAACTTTAAATAATTCTGTTGCCAGATGTTGCTAAAAGCACGGCTGTACTGCGTGATAATCTGCGCCGGTCGAATGGCCGGATTTCCGTTCACCGTTATACTTTTTTCTGGAATATAACCAAGTACGTAGTTGCCGCCGTTGTTGTCACCACGGCACTGGGTATTCATTTTGCCGTCACAAGAACCTGTACCTTTGGTGTTTACATAAGGTGTTGCGCTATTACCGCCACCTAAAATCCGTAACCAGCGATTAGCATCGTTTGCATGGCCGTTACGTAATAGTTTGATCACCGAGCGGTTGGTTTCCGGAGTAAAATCAAAAACGTCGCCATTGTTAGGGTCAACTGTCAGTGGCGGGTGGATATAGTGGGCATTATTCCAAGCACCCATTTGCCCATCGGCTAAATTAGTAGAAACAAAATAGCCGGGTTTGCCGGTTGCGGCCTTCCACGCCAGGCCCCAGTTTGTTGTTTCATTGCCGGCAATACGCTGGATTTTTTTATCCAGTGAAAATTCGCGCAGAATCTGTTGATCATGTTCACGAATAACAAATTTGGTTTCCGAGGTGTTTGAATCATACCACCGACCGAAATTTTCAAAGCGGCCAAGTGTTGAAAGCGTGGCTTCAAAGCCGTCGCGATCCGCAGGTTTTCGGCCAAACAGGGTCACCACACGGCCATCGGCACCGATCATGCGAATCTGTTGACCGTCGATAAAAAACACGGTGTTATCCTGGGTCACCCAGGCATCACGGATATAAACCGGGCAGGCGTTGGCGAGTGTGCCATCGACACAGTAGCCGTTGTATGTTGTGCCTAGGATCTTTTCGAACTTACCGGTTGAGGTATTTAATTTAGTTAAATTTGATTCGTAGGTATTGGTGTTGTATAAGTACAGTTCTCCGCGGCGTGAGGTTAAGTACTTCACCATATGTGTATCCTGCCAGCCTTTAGCGATGCCGCTTGGTGTTTTATACGATTGGGCAAATGAATAGTAGTGGGTACCGGTTCCGTTTGATTGACCGGTTTTCGGGTTGTGATTTGATGTGTAGTACTCACACTGTCCAGAGCTCGATGGCGGGCAGAATTGCCAGAACATCGTTAACGTCGTCGGGTTGCCAGTCAGCGGGTTAAAAGTTATACCACCCATAGAAGATTGGTATAACTCTGAAATCGGTTTGAACGGTTCACCTAATACACCATAGCCGGTTAATTTTAACGGTAAGATTTTGCCAGGTTTGGTCGGATCGGCATCCGGGCGATAAACACGGAAATCCAAAGCACGCCAACCATCACCGCTGGTTGGCGTATGTGTTGAAATACGCGACGGATGGCCGTTAATTGAAAAATAAATATCGCCATTTGGCATTGGGGTAAAATGGCGGTACATACGCGCGTAATCATCTGGTGGAGACGGAAAACTAAATTCGTTACCGTAGATCCACGCATTTTGCCAGTACTGCTTTGGCACCTTTGCCTGAAAAGCGGTGTTTTTATAGTTATTATCAAAATAACAGTTTGATGTCGGCGACTGTAAACAACCAACAATTGTTTTAACTTCGCGCACACCGGTTAAGTTACCTTGAGCATCGCGCTCATCAGTCACTTGACGAATGCGGTTATTTTCTAAAATCAATAAACGACCTTTATAGTCGAGCGAAATTTTTAGAATATTAGACGTCGTTGCTTCAGTGCGTCCGGCAAGCAGTGCAGGGGTCTCGACAGCAAAACCATCGATAGAACTAGTTGATTTTTTGATATACAAACGGGATTTGCCATCAAACTGTGAGATTTCTAGAATACCCGCGGTTCGATCGAGCACAAAAATACGTCCATCTTCGTGCACAACTAATTTTCCGCCTGAGCGTAAGTAGTCTGTGTCGATATCAAATTTGGTATTTAATGCCGATGCACCGATTAAAGAATCTGATAATCCGGCTGCAAAACGTAAACCCTGCACTTTGCCGTCAATACTTGTTGAGATACTTTGATTAAGCGGGTTGGTACTGATGGAATAGATAAAACCGGCTGAATCACGCACGTGGATACGGATATACAGCGGTAAATTGTGTAAGCTTGCCGGCACAGCCCAGGCATAACAAGAATCAATCGAAGCGGGGTCTTGTGAGGCTACAGTGCTACAGCCAACATTGACATTGGCAGATAAATCACCGTCGGCAATAGTCGTGCCGCTCACGTCAATGAGGTTCTGAAACGTCACCGCATCCGTTGAGTATTCGATTCGATAAGGTTCGGCCAGATCCAGCGTCGTATTTTGATCGATGGTGTAACTCCATTTAAGAAACAGAGTTGGATTACTGCCGTTGATCACAGTTTTTGCTAAAGCCGGGTTATCAGCTACCGCATCATCATTGGCTGCCAGGTTTTTAATAAAGACTATGCTGCGCCCCGGAGCGTACGAAATCGTACGGCGGTCGATCGTCTCATCGCCGACATCATTAGTTAAGCGCGACATATTTCCGGCTCTGTCTTTAACCCAGAAGTAGAAAGTAAAAGATCCACCGATCCAGCCAAGCACGCGCTTGAGGTTACGTACCTGTAAGTTTACACTTTCGGTCAAACCAAGCGATGAAATATTAATCCAGCACGAATGATCGATTGTTGGCACCGCGGCTGAGTCTTTTAAACAAAAGCTCTGAATCGGCGATAGATTGTCATCGGCATTAAAGTCGATATTAACACCCGGGGATTTTAAATTTAACGGTGAGTCGGCAGCACCGTTGAAAATCAACGAGCCAGCTTGAATCGTTGGCGCCGTACTATCCATGATAAAGCTGCTCGAAGTTGCATAAAATTCTTCAAGCTTTGCATTGCGGGTGATAAGGCGTAAGCGGAAATCACGGCCTTCATCGGTTAACGAAATCGGAATTGACCAACTGAAACTTTGGATTTGGTCGTTGTAACCACCTAAGTTAGTTGCACCCGGGATCTGCACCCAGGTTGTGCCAGAAGTGTATTCAAGACGGGTGATATAAAAACCCGGGTCCGGATTAGAAGCGGTGCCAGTCGGTAGATTGGCACAGGCGGCATCGGCCGGGTTGTTGGGATCACAGGTTTTGATAATCCATTTAATATTAAAAGTTCTGTTGTTACGTAGATACGGAAAACCATCTGATTGCATGCCGGCAATCGTGTTTTCGACAAACTGAATTCCCGGCGGGATATACTCATCCATATCGATACCGCCGGCACCTTTTGATGACAGCTGGCTGGAAAGAGTTTCTTCTTCCAGGATTGAACCGGTACAGCCGGCGAGAGAAAACATTAACAAGAGTAGATAAATCTTAAAGTTTTTCATGATGATTACCTACCGATGCAGCGTACGGCTGCCGGATTGTTACGTTGTTTATATTGGCGGGCACCGGTTTTACCACTGAAGGTCCAGGCATTTTTGCGATTGGATGCTGACGTGGTCGCAGTCCATTCTTCGTCAGTGTTCGTGCCGATATCTGGTAGCACAAAACGTAAACCATGGTGGTTTGCTAAAATGTAGTCATACATTGAAGGCACACGCCAGTACACACGACCCGCAGATCCGCTTAAAGTAGGAAGAAGAGCGGCTTTACCAGGAGTTGTTGCTGTATTGTATGTAGTGGCAAATAAATTTGGATCACCATTTTCAGGTATGTCGATATAACAGGTCGAAACCGGAGTCGTCTGATCCTGGTACGTGGCATTGTCGCAGTAGTTAGACGGGTCGTCTTCGGCTGAAGTCATCTGGTCATAAACCATATCTACGCCATCAGAAACTTTTCGGCCATTGCTGCCAGTGGCTTTACACCAGTTTTGGCTGGTAGAGACTAATGAACTCCACAGTAAACCAGTGCCCGTATCACGCCATACTTCGTGATTTGCTCCAGAGTAATTTCTGCGCGTCACTAATTCCCAGTCAGTTTGACCGGCATTACCACGTACAGTCCCTTTCCAGGTGGCATTCGAACCAAACACCGACACGCAGTTGGCGACGCGAGCTGCGATGGTGCCGATAGTGCCGCATTGGGTGTTGTTCCAGGTGGCGCGGTTTACCCCGACCACATCAGCTTCAGAGTCTGAGGCGATTTTTGGAACCGGATGATAGTCAGTCGGGTAGATCTGACTTGAATTCTGATTTGGATTTGCTTCAAGGCGATTTGATTCGCCGGTTAAATTTTGTTTATAGGCAATACGGTTAACAGTCGTGCTGCTTGAAGGAGCGCGGTGCGCACCAGAGCCGTAGACGATTTCAGGGGCTTCGTAGGTTCCGCGGATACCAAAGATCACTAAGCCTTTTTGGAAATTATTCGGGTCTAAATCCGGCTCAAGACCTGATTTTAAATCAGTTGTCGTAAAACAAAGGCCGACTTTTCCCTGACCGCAGTCAGCGTTTCTGCCGCCGCGAGGTGTTCTGTAGACAAAACGTCCGACCGTTGAAGAGACAAGGCCGTTATTATATTGAATCGTATTTGGATCACCTTTGGTTTTACAAGAGAATGCATTTAATGCTGTACCAGAAGCTCCGGCAGATCCGTCCGGTGATTTTTCTGAACAGGTGGTGTCGTTTTCAACATAAGCATCGGCATCGTCGATCCAGCACGGTTCGTTATTTGTGCCATAGATACAGTTTTTACCACGGCCACCGAAAGCCCCGCTGACTTGCTTATTTACGCCGTTAATATTGCGGGTCACTGTAACCGGGTAAAAATAACCGATATTGCCATCACTGTAATCCGGAGTAGTACAAGAGGTCGTTTGTAAACCAACGCCCGGTCCTGTGAACGGGCAAGTATTGGCAGTCGCCGTATTGCGGATAACAAAGTTAGGATTACCACTGGTTTTTAAAGCGTTATTGTCGATACTGAATCCATCTGGCGTGACCGTATCTGCAGTGTTAATCCAGCACGCGCCTTTAGGTGTTTGCATATCGTATTTATTGACCAGTTTGTAAGATGTGGCATCGACCTGAACAAATGAACACTCATCACTGCGGCCGCCCCAGAACTCATTGTAAATATAATAATTGCCGGCCGGAGCGTAACACATATTCGTGTTGTGGGCCGTTGTTTGCGATACAGCGCCGGTCAGATCACAGGCCGGATAAACCGAGTTATCAAGAGTACCGGTAATGCCGAAGATCTTTTTGTCTTTAACGATATTTTCAGGGCGTAGGCCAGAGCTTGTCCAGTTGATCTGATTGCCATCATGCCAGCCGGGAGCTAACTGAATGCTCGAGGCATTGTCGTTGGTTGTGTAGTGCTGTAAGTAGTCGTTGCTGCGGGGCCCGTACTGAACCTCGTAAACGTAGGCTGTATTTAAAACGCCGCATTTTTGCGTGATGATAGTTTCAAGGTCACACAGAAATAAACCTGTCGTATCGATAACAGAATCCTGGGATTGTGCTTTAAAGCCCAGTGTGAGTAAGAAAATGAATAAAGTTATTAGCGGCCGATACATCTTACCCCCGCTAAGTCTGAACGGTTAATAATCCGGTTTGCGCCATCCATAGAGTTGATGCCCCACGCTTCGCTGCGATTAGCTGATGTAACAGTTGCTGTCCATTCAACCAGAGGAATTGTACGTTGTGTTCCCATATCGGGTAGAACAAAACGGATACCGTTGTATTCGGCCACTTCGTAGTCGTAAAGAGTTGGCATACGCCAGTGAATTTTTGGGGAAGACGTTAGATTAAGTGAAGCTTTACCATCAATTGTGATATCAGGGTCAGTATTTGTAAATCCCAGATCCTCAAGGCAGGCACTAACAACCGGAGTACCGCTGTCTTGATTTTGGTTACTTGCATTATCACAAATATCTGCGGGGTCATTTTCTTTGTATCTATTATGAACAGAAGCATTGGCACTGTTGCTGCTGCCTGATGCTTTACACCAGTTGATGGCTTCGCTGACCAGTGAACTCCACAACATCATGGTGCGGTCATCACGCCAGACTTCGATCATGTGACCAGTCGACGCATTTAGCTTACGCGCCACCAGGGTCCAGCGGCCTTGGCCGGCATTGCCGTTAGTTACACCATCCCACGAAGACAGGGCACCAAACTTAGCGCCGCAATCAGAAATCTTTTTATCTAAGGTATTTAGTGAAACGTCGATACCGCACTGAGTTTGTCCCCATGTTGAACGATCAGGTGTAACAACTACATTTTGTTCAGCGACTGAACCATCGTCATCTTTAACAATAGATGTGATTTCGCGGTACGGCTTTAATGGCTCGTAGTAGTTGCTTATTGCCGTTGGCAATAAGACTTCTGATGAGCCAGCGTAGTTATTATTTTCTTCGTTTAAAGTTAACTGCGGAACTGATTTATCACGGTGCATGCCTGAAGCCCATACCCCGATACCGCCAAATGACCCGGTAATACCAAACAGATTTACACCGGCTTTAACAGCGGTTGTATTTAATAAATCAGAAAGCGGGATCGATCCCGATTTTTTGGCTCCGGCAGGAATAATTAACGCTTTGGTTCTTGGATTGGTTAAAGCTAAGCTCGGATTTAAATACCAGATACCGGCACGAGGATTTTCAACATACTTACAGTCATTGTACGCTGCGGTACAATTATTTTTACAGGCGGTATTAGATCCGCAGGCGGTATTACACGTGTTACGTGTAGTCGTGCAGGCGTTATCGACACATTTTCCGTAGCCAACAGGTGTTACACCGGAAACTGTCTGGCGCTCGTAACAAGAATAGTAGCAAGAAGAGTAGTTACCAAAACACGCATTTGCGTCGGCACCAGGCTGGGCGTTACAGGTGTCCTTTTGCGTAGTGCAGGTCGCCTGACAGGTATTTAGTGTATTGCGGCACGAGGTGTTTTCGCTGGTGGTAAAAATATAAGAAATACCAGTCGAAACTTCGCCGCCGGTGTAATAACACTGGCCTAAATTAGTTCCGTTACAAACACGGAAGCGGCCATCATAGGCGGTGTTGTATACATAACGACTGTTACCGGCAGTTAAACATTGCTTCGTGTTTTTACTTAACGGTTGATCTAAACCGCCATACCAGTTTGAAGGTAAGTTGTCATTTTGATCTTCTAAGCAAAGCGGTGTGGTTGATTCATCGCCTAAGTTGACTGTACGTGATTGGTGAGGCGGAATATCCAGCCAGCACGGCGGATTTGGAACCGGTCCGCACACTGTCATACGTCCGCCGTAAGGATCCGGATAGAAAAATTGATTCTGTGAAACCTGACAGAAGTTACGGACAATGCCACCAATGGTCGGTGCCTTTAGTTTTCCGTAAGTTAAACTTGCTGTGTTCGTATCCCAGAAAGTGCCGTTGTTGTTATTATAGGTACAGGCTAATGGAACCGAGTTCGCGTTAGCTAAGTAGAGATCCTGGCCGGCGCTTTTTACGAAGCAACTTTGGTTATTAGCGGTACCGTTCATAAAACAACCGCGGTCGCGTCCATTATATGCTGTCGGGTAAATAAAGTTATTCTCAGGGGCGACACACTCGTTGCCATTGGCAGGCAGAGAGATGCCGGGTACATCGGCCGTCGGTGAGGCCGTATTAGTTGTTGAACAGTAAACTTTTTGAGTACTGATGAATGTTCCGTTTAAACCGAAGATCGAAGTTCCTGATGCGATATTTGCGGCGAGATAATCAGGATTATAGGTCCCACCTTGCTGGCTTAATGATCTATCTAACGTCATCACTGCAAAGCCTGTAGACCAGGCAAGCGGCAAGCTAGATACAACTGACACCGAAGAATTACCTTCTTCGTCGTAAACTAATGTTGTCGATGCGGTAATGGTTTGCGAAGAAATAGTTGCCGAGCGGCCAGAATATGCCATCGATGAAATATGATACTCTTCATAACCATCCGGAAGTTCACAGGGCGGGTTAGTGATTTCTCCGTCGGTGATTTCACATTGCGGAACATTAGACACTGATAACATTGAAACCAGATTTGTCTTTAAATCACAGCTAAACAAAAACAGCATAGGCAACGCGCCTAGATGTTTTATAAATGGTTTTAAAAATAGAAATGTCCTGCAAAGAGGTGCCAACATGTATTTCACGGCTAAGATATCGACAATATTCGCTGTTTACTTAAGCGAATGCGCATCGTTTTGAGACACAAATTTCTGTTAAAATTAATTTCTCGTTTGCATGGGTTTTGCGTCTGCAAACATTCAATACCTTATGTCCAGCTTTAGGCCGGTCGTCCAGCAAAGGTCCAGAATCACAAACGTCCAGTCGAATTGTGAAAATAGCCCGCCGAATGGTTAGTAGACAATACCAACCATTAACAAATAAGCCGAGGCTTTATGTCGCAAACACGCCGAGATTTTTTAAAACATTCTGGAATTTTATCTGCGGGATTAATCACTTTTAAACCATTTACTGGAGGATCAAGCGTGTGGGCCGCAGAAACGCGGGCTGGCTTGTATCCGATTCATCAGGGTTTAACTTTTGAAGATATGTCTTATTTATCTGTGTTACGTCCAAAAAATGCAGAGCTCAGTTTTGAAGTAGTTGACGGCAAAAATGTCAAACAGACCCTGTTAGCGGTTAAAGCCGTGGGCATGAAGGGCTCAAATCTGCAGCTCGACCGCTTTAAAGCGAGCGGCTTACAGTTGGGTCAGACTTATAAGTTTCGTGTGCTGGATGCCAAGGGTAAAATCGTTGATGAACGACTGTTTAAAACCCTGGACACCAATAAGAAAAATCCAAGAGTTGCGGTTGCCAGCTGTATGAATGATTTTTTTAAATCAGCGTGCTCACAGATGTGGGGTTCGTTGGCCAATCAGTCGCCGGATGTGGTGTTTTTAGTCGGGGATACTTGTTATGCTGATAATGACAGTGACGGGACACCGCTTGGATTCTGGAACCGTTACTGTGAAACCCGCACAAAAATCGGTTTTTTCCGTCATAAGAATCTGACGCCGGTTCTGGCGGTGTGGGATGACCACGATTTCGGTGGCAATAACGCCGACAGTTCGTTCGGGGCAAAGCACTACACCTTAGAATTATTCTCAAATTTCTGGTTGTATCCAAGCGAAGGTAAGTACAAACGTGGTGTCGGTGTTTCGCAGGTCTTAAATATTTTCGGATACAAATTCTGTTTAATGGATGGCCGTTTTTACAGAACCGAAACCACCCAGTGGGGCGAAGCCCAGAAAGACCAGTTGTTCTCTGAGTTGACCTCGGATAATACGCCGGCCTTTTTGATGAACGGCAGCCAGTTTTTCGGTGGCTATCTAAAAAAAGATGCTTACGAATACAAACAGGCCAAGGATTTATCTTTAATCTGCCAGCAGCTATCGCGTATCAATGCGCCGGTGTGCTTTGTTTCAGGTGATGTGCATTTTTCTGAAGTAATGCAGATTGAAGCGAAAGTTTTAGGTTATAAAACGTTCGAAGTGACATCGAGCGCGATGCACAGTTTTACTTACCTGGGTAACCACCGCAGAAAGAAAAATCCACGCCGAATTGATGCCACCAGCAAACATAATTTTACAATCTTGCAGCTGGATAACACGTCGGCGAAATTCAAATTTACCTCGACAGCATTTGATGAAGACGGGGATAAGCATATCCACCAGGCTTTAGAAATCAGTCGTTAGACAACTATATACATTTGTTGTTTGCGTAAAGTCTCTTCGCTAAACAAGCACCGCTGTTGGTACGGTAATCGCAAGGCTATTAATCGTTAGGTCGATTTTGCATTAACACGGAATAGTTTAGCAGGAGGGACCCGCGATGTCGCAAACACGCAGAGATTTTCTAAGGCACTCCAGCCTGATTTCAGCCGCTTTATTAACTTATGAACCACTTACCGGAAGCTCGCTCGGGTGGGCCGCGGACAGCCGTGATGCGGCTTATGGGCTCTACCCCATTCATCAGGGTTTAACCTTTGAAGATAGGGCATATATCAGCGTCTTACGGCCAAAGACCGCAGAAATTTCTTTCGAAGTCGTCGATAGCAACAATGAAAAACAATCTTTATTAGCTGTTAGATCCGTTGGCATGAGCGGCTCAGATCTGCAGCTGGATCGTTTTAAATCCACCGGCTTAAAATTAGGAATTTATAAATTCCGGGTGCTGGATGCCAAAGGCAAAATCGTGGATGAACGCATTTTTAAAACGCTGGATACGAATAAAAAATTTCCTAAGATTGCCGTTGCCAGTTGTATGAATGATTCCTACAAATCAGCCTGCACAGAAATGTGGGCGGCTTTAGCAAAACAGTCTCCGGATTTGGTTCTTCTCATCGGCGATACCTGCTATTCAGATAATGGCAATAACGGTACGCCGCTCGGCTACTGGAAACGCTACACCGAGACGCGTTCAAAGCTTGGGATCTTTCGCCACAAAAATCTTGTGCCGGTGATGGCTGTTTGGGATGACCATGATTACGGCCGTAACGGCGGTGACAGTTCATTTGCGCAAAAACAATTTATGTTGGGGTTATTCTCAAGCTTCTGGATCTACCCTGATGAAGATAACTACAAAGCCGGAGTCGGGGTGTCGCAAGTGCTGACTGTCTTTGGTTACCGATTCTGTCTGATGGATGGGCGTTATTACCGGGATGCAAACACACCCTGGGGCGAAAGGCAGAAAGAGCAATTGTTTTCTGTTTTAAGCTCTGATAACACGCCAACTTTTTTGATGAGTGGCAGCCAGTTCTTTGGCGGCTATTTGAAAAAAGATGCCTATGAATACAAACATCCAAAAGATTTAGCATTAGTTTGCCAGCAGTTAGCAAGGATAAATGCGCCGGTGTGCTTTGTATCAGGCGATGTGCACTTTTCAGAGATTATGCAGATCGAGGAAAAGATTCTGGGCTATAAAACGTTTGAAATTACCTCGAGTGCAATGCACAGCTTTACTTTCTTTGCCAATCACTTACGCAAAAAAAACCCACGGCGCATTGATGCCAAGAGCCGGCATAATTTCACAATCTTACAGCTGGATAATTCAGCTTCGAAGTTTAAGTTTAATTCGACGTCGTATGATAAAGACGGGGATAAAATGATAGGTAAAGGCCTAGAGATTGTTCGCTAGGCCTTAGGGTGTATTATCTGCGGGATTTAACGTATTGTTTTACCAGAGTAAAATCAGTTTCACGCATTTGCGAAACCGGTGTGATGATCGGCTCGTTCACATCTAACTCGCGGCCGGTATCAGTTAAGCGTTTTTTGATTAAGGCTTTTACGTACGGTCCGTCTAAGCGCAGGTCTTTATACTTTTGCACCACACCGACTTCGTGGCCGGTCACTTCAAGCATGGCGCGGTAAACTAATTCAGAACAGTAAGTTCTCTCGGTTGACCACTCAAAATAGATGTCGTAAGGCTTGTTCTGTTTTTTGATGGCCTTGTACAAAGCGGCTGTCATCGTAGCCGGCTTAAAATGTTTAAAACGAAAAATTCTATACTCTCTATTTTTACCGCGGTTGATAAAATCCTGTAACGGCGTTGCGACAACCGGGCCGATCGCTTCGGCCACATACCATTTACCTTTATCAGCCACCACGATACCGACGTGAGTCCACTCAGATCCGGCAGCTTCAGTGATCGCTTTTGCCTGCGATGACTGGCTTTTGTGAAAGATAATATCGCCGACCTGTAGATTCTGAGCTGCGGCTTTAGTTGAAATTGTTAGTGCAAATAAAATGGCTACAAAGCTGATTGTTTGTTTGATATTTTTCATACCGAAGCTATCGGCAGAAATAATTACTGTAGTTAACAGTGATGTTTTGATTCAGGTCTTTGGGTTGATCCAGAAATAAAAAGGGCCCGGACTTTGATAAAGTGTCCGGGCCCTGAAGAGAGAGTTCTTGGGTTTTGGTTTATTATTTAACGCCTTTAGCTTTCACATCGAAAGATAAAAGTGAAGCAGCATAGCCGGTAGAGCCATCAGCTTTCTTTTCGATCCGGCAAGTAACGTCGATTGAAACGCGACCTTTATTGCCGATCTGAGTCCCTTTAGCATCCTGAACTGCATAGACCACATCAAAGTTAGCCGGAGCAGTTACGCCCACCTTGCCGGCAGCCACTGCAGCCGTTGCTTTCGCAATTGATTTTTTGTGCATCAATAAGCTTGAGCGCGGGTATGAACCTAATACTTTTGCCTTAATACCTGAATCTTTTTGTTCTGTTGTGATGTTTAAACTTTCTTCTAATACAGTTACTTTTTTGTCTTCAAAAAGTACGTTGTCAGCCGTAGCACTGATGGCTCTTTGTAATTCCTTTGTCGAACAGTCTTTAGTGACTACGCGTTGTAGTCTTGAGATCTCTGATTCAGCGAAAGCTGAAGTTACTGTTAACAAAGTCACTAGTGATAATAAGATTTGTTTTTTCATAAAATTCTCTTCTTTCGCCTTAATTATTTAGATTGTAATTCTTTAAGTTTAGCTTTAGGTACGTATTTTAAAGTAACTACGTAATCAAATGCTTTTTGCATTACCTGTTGGCCGTTTAAGTAGCTAGGCATTATTGCGTGAACAACATAACCCGTTGGTGAGTAGTTACGTAATGAAGCCTGGTTTAACTGACCACGGGCGCCGTCGATCTGTGTGTAGTTTTGCGTTAAAGTTAATTTGAAGTAACCGTTTGTTTGCTGGATTAGTGGAGCCATTGCCGCTGCTACACCTTTGTGACCAGAAGATAAACCTTTTGCTTCACGCTCAACACCTGGAAGTGCGAAGTCGATTAACTGCATGCTTAAGGCCGAGTTAGCGCCAGTTTGTTGGATTAACATCGGGATACCATCTGTCATACCGTATAATGATTGATCTGAAGCTGATCCGCCGCTGAATGAAGAACCAAACATAACCATTGGTTTGAAAGCTTCAGTGATACAAGACGGAACATCGTTTTTCGCAAAGTCTTTAACATTGTCTGGGTTACAATTTTTTAACGATAACATAACCCATGCCCACTCAGAGCAGAACATCTGTAAGTGTGATGAACCTTTCATTTTTTGGTCTAATAATAAACGGGCAGCATCACCGACATAAGTTAAATCAGTTTTTGATCCGTTATCACGGTAAGTCGGGCTGTTGTAATCAGAGTTGAAAGATAAAGATGACGGGTACATTGTTTTAGCGCGAGCTTTAGCCAATGCTTTTTCAAACCACTTTTGTAAGTTTGATCTTTGCTCTGCCGTTAAACGTGGGCGAAGGATGTGGGCCATCATATTGTTGTTATCAGCTACGAAGTGCGGAGAATCCATCACTGACTTCGCAAAACCCAGGGCTTTACCACCTAACATGTCTGCATCCATCGGCATGTCGATGTTGTAAACCACTTTTTTACCGTTTTCAGTAACGACAACCGCAACCGATACGTGCGTTGTTAATAACTGTAGGGCTAAGTATTGTAGTGAGTTGGCAAACTTAGGGCGAACTGAAGCGATAATATCACCGGTTTTGATCAAGCCGCTTTCAGCCATAGATTGAGCTGCTTTTAAGCGAGACTCTTCCGGTACTAAAGCCATACGCAGACCTAAAGAAGATCCGTTGGCTGATTGCGCGTTAATTGATACGTAGTCAGTTACAACGACTGAATCGGTATCATCTGAACGAGGCACAAAGGTCACATCATTTAATGTCAACATTTGTTTAGCTGGGAAAGTTTCATAGAACGCCACCGAGGGGTTGATTGTCGCTGACTGGGTGTATTTACCAAGTACCGCTTCGATACCGGCAGCGATCTGGTTGTTGAACGCATTCTTACCTAATTTGTTTACGATAGGGCCAGCATATGTTGTGCTCGCAACAAGAGCTGTACTTAAAAATACGCTTAAGGCTTTTTTCATGTTCATATCTTCTCTCCACTTTTTAAATTGAAAACCATTTTTAAAAAATCTAACGAGAAGCTAGGGTTCAAGAAAAGTGCCCGAAAAGGCCAGCTATAAACCTGATAAAATTGATTTAATGCTCTAAAAAATTGGTGAAGACAATTATTGCGGGCTCTGCTGTCTAACTCATCGTCAGACACAATAGAACACAGTTACGGGCATTTCTTCCCAGAATGAGACTGTTTACGAACGTAATTTATTGATTTTATCGTAGTCGCCGACGATCCATAACACGTCATCTACCAGAATCTGCATCGAAGAATCTGGGCTGATAATCCGTTCGCCATGGCGTTCGATTCCGACGATTAAGCCCGAGGTTTTTTCGCGGATTGTGCTTTCGCGGATGGTTTTATTGGCGAAAGGTGAACTTTCTGTCACCCGCAGTGACCTTAGCCTATAGGATTCAGCGGTGCTTTCGCCGTCTTTATAAACCGAAGCTTCAAGCTCAATTCCGAGTTTGTTAACCTGTTCATCAGTGCCGATCAGGTATAATTTATCAAAAGGCATTAAAATCAGACCGCGATCCGGAGCCAGGTGCTTACTTTCACCACGCTCGACTAATGCCACAGTCACGTTATAGGTTTCTTTGATTTTAGATTCAAGCAGCGTAAGGCCGACATACTTCGAATTCGCATTAACCGTAAAGGTGGCAAGACTTGCATCCCAGGGCGCAAGTTTTGGTTTTCGGGTCGGGCTTTCATAGACCAGATTGTTCATAAATTTGGATTCGATCTTCTGGTAGAAACCCTGCGATAAGCCTCCGAAAAACACCAACAGGGTTAAAACAGTAAACGACACCAGGCCTTGCCATGAGTTAAGCGACATAAAGCTGCTCACCGCATACAGGGCAAATAAAAAGCCCAGGATATTTCTGCCGATGAAAACACCGATATCCAGACTGTGTAAACGTAAAAGCTCGGCATCGGTTAAAAAATTAGATGGTTGGCTAAAGCACATCGCCCAGTAAAACGGAACCGAAGCAAAGCACACGGCTGCAAACGGGAGATACTCGCCGAATTTTGGTTTTAAGGCGACACCGATAGAGACAATGGCAAACACCAGTACACCGTTAATCAAAGTTTTCCAGCCGTAGGCCCGCCATAAGATTTTAATTAAGCCGGCTTCGGATTGCTCCGCTAAAAAAGCAGTTTGGTATTTTTCTATACGGGCGAAAAATCTATCTGGTAATTTTTCGCGAAGCTTCGCCTGTAGCCAGTCAGAGTTGCGGATTAAATAAGGGGTGGCA
This sequence comes from Bdellovibrio sp. SBM16, assembly GCF_056175625.1. Lineage (NCBI taxonomy): Bacteria > Pseudomonadati > Bdellovibrionota > Bdellovibrionia > Bdellovibrionales > Pseudobdellovibrionaceae > Bdellovibrio > Bdellovibrio sp. SBM16. Next base: position 716,892 of record NZ_JBJKJG010000001.1, read on the forward strand.
AACGTTGTAATCGCCGAAACTGAAACCGCAATCGGGTAGAGAAAATCACTGGTTACTTTTAACGTAAGGCCAAGGGTTGCGATGATAAACGAAAACTCTCCGATTTGCGCAAGGCTCATCCCGGCCTGAACCGAATGGCGAAAGCTTACCCCTGAAAGAAGGGCGCCGGCAGACGTACTCACGATTTTGCCGGCAATGGTAATCAAGGTGATTAATACGATTTGCCAAGAATATTCTTTTAAAATAGCCGGATCGATCATCATGCCGACCGATACGAAAAACACCGCGGCAAATAAATCTTTAATCGGGTGGATCAGTTTTTCGATGCGCGGCCCTTCGTTTGTTTCAGCAAGCAGCGAACCCATCACGAAAGCACCTAAGGCCGGAGAAAAACCGGCGTAAGAGGCGATACTCACCATGGCTAAACACAGCCCTAAAGAAACAATCAGCATCGTTTCGTTATTTAAATATTTTTTAATTCGGCGTATCAGGGTCGGTAACATGTAGATGCCGACAATAAACCAGAAAATTAAGAAAAAGCCCAAACGGACACCGGAGAAAATCAGCTCCTGACCCGATAGTTCACGTGAAATCGCAACTGTTGAGAGTAAAACTAATAACAAGATCGCAACGATATCTTCAACGATGAGTACGCCGAAGACCAGCGAGACAAACTTCTGGCCCTTAAAACCAAGTTCGTCGAAGGCGCGGATAATAATGGCGGTAGATGAGATGGAAAGAATACCACCTAAATACAGGCTATCGATCGGCGACCAGCCCATAATCTGACCGAAGACAAATCCGGCCACCAACATAAAGATCACTTCAAATAAGGCGGTGATCGTTGCGGCTCGCCCGGTCTGGGCGAGCTTTTTAAAGCTGAACTCTAAACCTAAACCAAAGAGTAAGACGATAATCCCTATTTCGGCCCAGATTTTAATTGAAGCTAAGTCTTTAACATTAGGTAAAAAAGGCACATGTGAACTCACCAGAAAGCCGGCGATTAAGTATCCTAAAACAACTGGCTGATTAAGTTTTTTGAAGATCAAGGTCACTGCCGCTGCGGTGATCAAAATAAAGCCAAGATCCTGGATAAGCTCTGGAAGATGCATCATAGTCTGAACATGCTATCTTTCGCTATTGCGCCTTATCAAGCATTAAATCGTGGTGTTATCATAAAAAAATCCGCATAATTTAAAGCTGATGCAAACCAGAACAAAACTTCAGTTTATAGTAATTTTATTTATTCTTGCCACGGCCGGTTGTGCTTCATTTTTGTCCCAGTCGGAGGAGACAAAAAGTCTGTTGCGCCAAGGGCAAATCGCACAGGCATTAAAAGAGCTTAAAGAAAAATCTGATGCCGAAGGCAAAGATCAACTGATGTATACACTTGATTACGCCATGGCTTTGCAGATTACCGGCGATTACCGCGCTTCAAGCCAGGCTTTTATCAAGGCCGACCGCCTACTTGAAGAAAAAGACTATCATTCGGTAAGTCAGGTTATCGGGTCAACCTTGGGTGCCGAAGAGATGATCCAGTACAAAGGTGAATCTTACGAAAAATTTCTATTAAACAGCATGAATGCCATCAACTATCTGATGTTAGGTGATTTTGATGCGGCCTTGGTTGAGTGTCGGCGGATCAACAGTAAAATTTCATCATTTAAAATGGAAGGCCGCGAAGCCTATGAGCTATCGCCGTTTGCCAGTTATCTGTCGGCGATTATCTGGGAGTCGCAGAAAAAGTATGATGATGCCAACATCGAATACGAAGCTGCCTATAAGCTGGATCCAACGATTGCGGGCATTGGCGGGGATTTGATCCGTTCAGCAAAACTTGCCGGCCGCGATCAGGCCCTGGAGAAATGGAAAAAACAATTTAAAGATGACCGTGCTGCCATAGATGAAGAAACGAACGGGCGTAAAAACGGCGAAGTTGTCGTGATTTTTCAGCAGGGGTTCGGGGCAAAGAAAATCCCGCGTCCGGATGAGCCACGCTTTCCGACCTTGCAGAGCGAATTTTTAAAAACTGCGGTGGCCCAGGTTGAGCTTACGCCAATTGAGTCGTCGACCGGAAAAGTCTATAGCCTGATGAAAAAAACCAAAACCGTTTACGATATCGATCGCATGGCGATGATTACGTTAAATAAAGATTATAATTCGCTGGTTGCCCGCCGTATCGGTGGTGTTGCGGCCAAAGCAGTGATGTCAGACCAAATCCGGCAAAAAAACGAAATGCTGGGCAGTATCGCGTGGATTGCCATGAATATTGCCGATCGCGCGGATCTGCGCCAATGGTCAACGCTACCGGCAAAAGTGCAGATGGCGCGGGTTTTTCTAAAGCCGGGTAAATATGACCTAAAAATCCGCGGTCTGGACAGTTATGATGCGCCGACTGCAGACGAATTGCCTGCACAAGTCATCGAAGTTAAAGCCGGTAAAAAAGTTTTTGTTAATTTCAGATCTTTACGTTAGCCTTTAAGTCCTATGCATATTTTCTTATTATTAAGTTTGGTTTTTTTCAGTTCTAATTTGCAGGCCCGAACCGAGGGGCGGTTTTTGGGCATGCAATATATGATTAACATCATATCGGCCGGTGTTGACGGAACCTTTGAACACACGCCGGCCAGAATTTATGAGCAGATGAACGTGCCAGAGCAACAAAGTATGCTTGGTCCTGGTAAAGCTTTAGAGCTTTCAAAAAAAGAAATGACTTTTATCTGTAACAAAAAAGCCGAAAACAACTATCACTGCTCTATTATGATTTTTAAATCGGCTGCCGGAAGTTTTGATTTACAATCGGCGCAGATCAAATACACCGGCGAGCAGGCCAAAGCCTTGGTGGCGCAGTTTTTCCCAAATAAAGACGGGTCGGATATAAATATTACCGACGATTCCGGCAAGTTTAATCTGATTGTTAAACCTGATTTGTTTCAGTTAACTTTTTCAAATCATTAAAAAGCTTTAAACAGGGGAAAGCCTATCGATAGGCCCCACATCTCGATTTCGGCAATATCCGAACCCCAGGTAATATAATTTAACTCGTAAAACACGGCACTGCCAAAACGCAGCCAGATATTTCGATATAACTCCTGGGTGGTTGAAACAAACATACCATAGCTGATGTAGCGGTTTTGTAAACCGAACGGGTGGTTGTAAGTTAATTCAAATCCCTGCGGGTAAATCACTTCAAACTCTGTCGGAAAACCGAGATCATAGCGGTAATGCAGTCCCTGAAAACCTAACAGGGCACCTAAGATCACTTTACCGTCAAACACCTGCGCCAGATCGTAAGAAAAATACAGGCCAGAGTTATTAAAAAGTGACTTGTTATCATAAACCAAAGCGTCAAACGCTTTAAATGATGAGGTTTCGGTTAACTCAAGTTTTGCATACAGCATATACGAAGGCTGTGTGGTCGGGCCTTTTTTGCTAAGGTTGAAATTATTGGTCACTGAGTAAGGACCAAGGCCACCGGCTACTTTTAAGCGGTGTAAACGCTCTGGAAGTTTGGCACTGACTTTAAGATTAATGCGTTCTTTGCTGGATTTGTTGATCAGTACGGTTTCAACAGCAGAGTTATCGTTTAAATTAAATAAAAAAGGCGGTTGGTCGCCCGAAGGCGTTGTGACATTCGGCGAAGAAAAAGCAACTTCTAAGCGCGGCGTTTCGCTGCCGAAAGAACCGATGCGGTGAAGTTTGCAGCCGGTCGATGAGTATTGCTGATCTAATCCTTCAATCGTGACCTGATAAGGAAGACAGGTGTAGTCGGTCCATTGTTTTAAGGCCGAATGGGCCACTGACTTGGCACTGATAGTAACGGTATCTAAGACTTTATCACCCTGATAGATGGTGATCGTTTCCGGGTTAAACAGGTTTACATAAAACTGGGTCGAAAGCTTTGTTTCGTTGCCGGAAGGAAAGACGACCTGCTGGTTAATTTTAAAATACACGGGCTGGTATTTTTTCGGAACACTGATATTCAGCAAAACCCGTGGTGTGAGTAAATTGTTCTCCGGACGCAGCCACTGAATCGTGTCCCCCATAAAGCGGGCTTCGATATCAGCGTGTGATTTTTCGATGGTAAAATCACGCAAATCCAAATCAACCGAAGCTTCTCCGATTGAAAACTGGCCAATAGAAAAAGCCTGTGCCAATGCACAGGCTGAGTATAACGAAAATAAAGCAAAGAAAAAATAATTTCGCACTATTTAAGTAATTCTTTTTTAAGATCGGCTAATTTGTCATCGACCGGTTTGCCAAACCAGATGCTAAACATTTGTTCAGGTAATTTGGCAGATCCTGTAACCGTGATAATCTCGCCGTTTGGTTTTTGTAAGTATAAAGACCCTTTATCGCCAGCGGTGCTGCCAACAATCGAAAAAATTTCGCCCTGTTTGAACTCGCTCATCGATGAGATGTGGCTTAGAACGGTTTTCATATCACCCGAATCAACAGCTACGTCGTTGGCTTTTAAAGCGTCAACAAATGAGTCTGAGATTTTTTTAGCCGGCAAATCGCGTAACATGGTTAAACGCAATTGCACCGGTCCTGCAGCTTTAAGAGAAGTGAGCACTTCGGCATCGGTTTTAACTAACGCTTCAGGTTTGGCAGCTAATAATTCAGCGTAGTAAACTTTTACCGGAACTAAAGCGAAGACCTTTTTCTTTCTGATGCCTTGAGATACAGGTTTTAAAGAACTTGTCGTGTTATCGGCTTTAAGTTCTGCGCCGCTGGCTAAAGCGTAGGTTTCAAATTTTTTATCGCCAACTGTCGTCGTTAATGTTTGAGCTTGTGCTGAGATAGCAATAACGGTGGCTAGCGCCATTAGTAGTTTCATAGTTTTATTCTCCTAAGAAAATATGCTGACAAGACGTGGGTGGAGTGTCAACCTATGAGGGATGGAGGCAATTATGAAGTTTTTAAGAATTACCCTTGCTCTGGCTATTATGTCGTTATTTTCATCACTTGTTTCGGCCAAAGAAATGCCACAGCGCTTAGGTGTGGGTGTTAAAAATAATACCTCTGAGTCGTTGCCGTCTTTAGCGGCTATTTACCATATCAATGGCTTGACTGCAGTGACCGGCGGCGTGGGGGTCGATACTAAAAAAGACTACTCTAAATTTCAGATTAATGCGGGTATTCGTCATGTGATCTTTCATGAAAGCCAATTGCATTATTACGCTGGTGGTCAGCTGGGTTTGGTGACCTTCGAAGAGCCGGTCAATGGGAAAGAAAACGGCTTTGAAGCCAACTTTTTAATGGGTGTGGAGTTTTTCTTAACCGGATTAGAAAATGTTGGTTTTTCTTTCGAGGGCGGATTAGGATTGTCATCTGTTAAAGATACTCGTATTCGCACAATTGCGGATGATCCGTTCCGTGCGGGTATGATTTTTTATTTCTAGGAGAGAGTCGCGACTAAGGCGCGCAGAAGGACAACAATGGCAAAGACTATTTTACACACAGATAACGCCCCTAAAGCAGTAGGTCCTTATTCACAGGCTGTGCAAATGGGAGATTTTTTATTTTGCTCTGGTCAGATCTCGATCAACCCGCAAACTCAAGAAGTTTTTACTGGTGATATCAAACAGCAGACCGAAATGGTGTTAAATAATATCGAAGCTGTTTTGGCTCAGGCGGATATGAAGTTTTCGCACGTTATTAAAACGACGATTTTTTTAACCAGCATGAGTGATTTTGCCACTGTTAATGAGATCTACGCGACACGCTTTTCGTCAAACCCGCCGGCGCGTTCGACAGTGGCCGTGGCCGGTCTTCCTAAGGGCGTTAATGTTGAAATCGAAGTGATTGCTCACAAACAAGCTTAATGTCATTAAGACCGAAATCGCTGATCTTTTATTTTTTCATTCTTCTTGGTGTGGGTATTTTATTCTTCCACGCCAAGAAAATTAAAGATGAGTCCATCAATGTCTGGTCGCAGGTTCCGGATGCCGACTGTGCCGTGGTATTAACCGGGGCGCCGGGAAGAATCCGTGAAGGCTTTGAGCTGCTTCAGCAAAAAAAAGTTAAAAAGCTGATCGTGTCGGGGGTTTTTAAAGAAGCCACTTACACCGAAGTTTTTCCGTACTGGCCATATTATAACGAAATCAATCCTGATGATGTGATCTTAGAAAAACGCTCGCAAACCACGTTTGGTAATGCTCATCAATCCATTGTTTTGGTAGAATCTCTTAAATGCCAGGATGTTTTGTTGGTGACTTCGCAGCTGCATATGTCGCGGGCCTATGCCGTATTTCGCGATGTTTTTCCCAATACCATCGATATAAAGAAGCTGACCTTGCCCAATGCCAGATCTGAACAGTCGGTTTTTGCTTTTGCCCTGGAGCTGGTGAAGTCTTTATTCTATACAGTCTTTGGTCTAGTTAACTTTGTCGGCCTATAAGCCGATATAAGTTCGATGGCAAATTTATTCGATATCGATCAAGTCTACTTAGAAAACGTCACCTTAGTTCAACCGGGATTAGACCCTGTATTGCAGAGTGTAGACTTTGATCTTCCAACAGATCAGACGGTGATCATCGAGTCATCAAATCCGAATTCGGCGTTACAGTTTTTACAATTTTTATCAGGCGCGCGCCCATGCACATCGGGTCGTATTTTATGGAACGGTCAGGATATTTTTTCTGGCGAGCACGAGGTCGATCCGCGTGCAATGATGGGTTGCTACTTTGAAGGCAGCCGCCATCAGCTCAATATTTCGGTAAAAGCGTTTTTTGAACAGTTTACGACACCGGAAGAACTTAAAGTTATTTGTGAACAGTTAGATCTAACACCTTATTTAAATAATGAGTTAGGTAAATTGAGTTACGGCGTGCAAAAACTGGTGTTTATGAGCCAGGCCGTAGCTAAGAACCCGCAAATGCTGTTACTTGAAGATCCGGCATCTGGTCTCACCGAAGCGCAGTGGTTAAACTTTTTAGATCTAATCCAGTACAAACAGCGTCAAGGCCATTTACGTCATATCTTTATGACCAACCATCACCCAACGGCGATGAACCACATTGGCCATAATAAACTCTTCTTAGAAGAGGGGATTATCTACTTTGATGAAACAGCTCCTTCAAAAAAGGTTGCGCATTTCTAGAGCTTTACAGCCCTAAAGGTCAATGATCTAATAAGCCTGCATGTTGCGGGATTCGTTAAGCTATTTCTTTTTAACCAAATTGATTATTTCTAATCGGTCGGCTTCATTGATTCGCCGGATTTCGCTGCTGTCGTTTATTGCGATAACTTTGTCGGTGGCGATTTTCTTTTTGGTGCTGTTTGTGATGAATGGCATGAATGCCAATATTAAAACCCGTATCTTGGCGCTTGATCCGCATTTAACAGTGCTGCAAAAAGAAAAACCTTTGGCCGAGATCGTTGCCACGGATGATATGTCGGTGGTGCCGTTTGAAAGTTATGATCTGATGCTTAGAACCGTTGACGGGCAGTTTCGCGGGACCAGTGCGATAGGTTACGAGCAAAGCGGGATTAGTTTCTGGTTTAAGCAGCTTAGAGATTTAAAGATGGCGCAGGTGAAAAATTCGCAGCTGTCATTTTATGACCCCACCATTGATATGGAATTAGAATTACAGCCAAACGAAATCGCCGTCGGAATTGATCTGGCCAGATCGCTGGGCTTACTCGAAGGTGATGTGGTGACTTTAATTCCGGCAGAGAGTTTATTGTTAAGTTCAATGGAAGCCCCGGTTTTTGAAAAAGCCACGATCCGAAGAATTGTGACCACTGATCTGTACGATCTGGATTCGAAGTTGCTGTTTTTCAATAAAGAGCACTCGATTAAATCCTTACGTTCAAGCCCGTCTAAAGTGAGCGGTTATCATCTGTGGCTAAAAGATATTAATCAAATGGAGCCGACCCGCAGGCAGCTAGAAGCGCAAGGCTACGAGCACGTTGAATCGTGGCAGCAGAAAAATTCGGATTTATTTTTTGCCCTGTTTATGGAAAAAACCATGATCGGCGTGTTTTTAGGTCTGGCCGGTTTAATCGCCTCGTCATCGATTCTTACGGTGTTGGCGCTGATTATGTCACAGAAAAAACTAGATATCGCGATCATTAAAACCTTAGGTTATTCGTCTAAAAAAACCTTGGCGCTATTTTTGATGATGGGTTTGTGGATTTCATTGTCAGGATTATTTTTGGGAACCCTGATCGGTGTGGCCGCCGGGTATTACCTGCAGTTTTACCCATTAAATATTTTACCGTCGGTGTATTACGACTCATCGATCCCGGCACTGGTAAATCCGGTGTTCACGTTCTGGGTCGTGCTTGCGGTAACTCTGCTTGCGGTGGTGGGCTGCTACATTCCGGCCCGAGCATCTTTAAAGATCGAGCCGGCAATTCTACTTAAATCAAAACACTAAGAATAAAGAATCATTTTTAATTTATGAGATTTACTTTTTCGGGGATTGTCGCCTTAACCCCTGAATCGAACGTCGTCTGTGTGCGGCGAACTTCAGTGACAATTCGCTGTGCCTGAATGCGGGTTAGATTTAAAGATTTAATACAGAATGGGCGCAATGAGCGAAAGCCATAGCGCAAATACAATCGCTTGTGGTCAATTTCAGTCAGAAGCGTAATCAACTCTTTTTCTTTGGTAATTAATTCGTCAGACTTTTCTACGGCCGCATTGAGTGTGTCGCGTACATATTTTGAGTGAATTAGATGTAGTTTGTGACGGGTCATGGGAATTTAACTTGGCAAAGCTTCTGCCAAGTTAGTCTTGATTTTGTGAAGATGGTTATGTTTAGGAAGCATAGTAATCATCCGGTTTCCGGATTTACGCATACAGACGACGTTCGATTCGGGGAAGTAGGCGGCTAAACGCTCACGTTGAAATCGCGAAGGGCGTCGTTTAGCGATGTTTTTTTATTCGTCGATTCTTTTCTTTGGCCGATGATTAAAGCCGCCGGTACGCCGAATGTTCCTGCCGGGTATTCTTTGGTTTGCATGCCGGGGATAACCACCGAATTTGCCGGTACACGGCCGGTGTAAACCACATCTTTTTGGGTGACGTCGATAATTTTAGTCGACGAAGTGATGGTTACGCCGGCGCCTAACACCACACCTGGTTCAAGATGCACTCCTTCAACCACGATACAGCGGCTTCCGATAAAACAATCATCTTCTACAATCACCGGCTGGGCCTGGGCCGGCTCTAGCACGCCACCTAAACCAACGCCGCCAGATAAGTGTACGTTTTTACCGACCTGTGCACATGAACCCACTGTGGCCCAGGTGTCAACCATTGTGCCGCTACCAACATAAGCACCGATATTTACATACGATGGCATTAAGATTGCGCCGGCTTCAACAAACGAACCAAAACGCGCAATCGCCTGCGGTACGACGCGAACACCGTTGGCTTCGGTGAATTTTTTAACCGGGATTTTGTCGAAGTACGATAAGTCACCAGAGTTGATAACTTTATTCGTGGTGATGCGGAAGTATAATAAAATAGATTTTTTAACCCATTCATTGGTGATCCACTTTCCTTCAACTTTTTCAGAGACGCGGATTTTGCCTGCATCTAAGTCGTTCATTGCGCTCAAGATTAAATCTTTGTCGCTTTGGGTGATTTGGTAGTCTTTGTTGTCAGCTAATGTCTGGTGTAATTTTAAAATTTCGTTTTTCATATTTTTCTACCTATCTTTTTGCAGTAACTTTTAAACCTTCAATAATTGCCGGAACATGGATATCAATGATGGGTTTAAAAGAAATATCGCGTTCGATTTCGTAAGTTAAAGTCGGGATGTTTCTTTCTAATCCGGCCCAGGTGCCTAAAGAACCCGGAGTCGGGTAGCCGATATCGGGATCGATAATATAGCCGGTGATCTTAGAAATCGTATCAGCCTCAGGGAGCACTCCATTGACATTTAGCATCGGCTTCCAAGAGTGCAGCGAGAAAATAACTGTAGGCTTAAAGTCTTCGATAAATTTGGCTAAGGCTTGGTTTTCGGCCTCAGACATTGCCGAAGGCCCGGGAAAATAACGCTCGCTGGCTGCAACCGGCGACCAGTCTTTGGTGTTCATGTTGCGGTTTAAATCCACTTTATTGGAATTGCCGCGGGTTTTAAGTAACACACCTTCAGGATTCATCTCCGGCACGATGACGACCTCTAGGTCTAAATCAAAATTTTTTCTGAAAACATCTAATAGGCCGCGGGCCGCAACCACGCCTTCGGGTTCATCACCATGAACGCCGCCGATGACCAGGGCGCGGTTTTTGGCTTTGCCGGCCGGGGCCTGAAAGTGGTAGCCGTGCAGGGGAAGACCTAATTTTGTATAACCTAAATTAATCATTTTCATTCTTAAGATCATTAGCTAAGATATCTTAAATGTCACGAGATCTGTTCACTTATCAGAATAACGATTTATATTTTGCAGACGCTAAATTAAGCGCCGTTGCTGCGGTTAAAAACTACCAGGAGCCGGTTTTGGTGTATAAAAAATCGCTGATTGCAGAACGTATAGCCTGGGTTAAATCCTGGACTAAGCTTAAGCAATTGCATTTTGCGATGAAGTCGAACTACCACCCTGAAGTGTTAAAGCTATTTCGTGAGGCTGGCTGTGGTTTGGATGTGGTCAGCCTTGGTGAACTTAAACACGGTCTGGATAACGGTTTTAGCCCGCAGGATTTTATTTTTTCAGGCGTAGCCAAAACAATTCCTGAAATTGAATTTGCCATTGATGCACAGATCTACCAGATCAATGTAGAATCTCCCGCTGAACTTCGCCGGATCAGCGATATCGCCACCCGTAAGAACAAAAAGGTGAGTGTAGGTTTACGGGTAAACCCACTGATTGAAACACCGACCCATCCTTATATCTCAACAGCGCTTAAAGATTCTAAATTCGGTATTGATCTCAACGATGTTCCGGAGTGTTTAGAAGTATTTAAAAAAAATCCGCTGGTTGAATTTAAATGTTTATCCTTTCATATCGGTTCGCAGATCCTGGATCCATCTGTATTTAAAGAATCTGTCGAAAAAATGAAAGTGTATTTCAGTGAATTAAAGTCGCAGTTTCCGGGGCTAACCCGCTTTGATGTGGGCGGCGGTTTAGGGATAGATTATAAATCGCATGACTTAATCGCAGACTTTGACCGTTGGAATACTTTAAAAGTGGCCTACGAAGATTCATTAAAAAATTTTGATGCAGATATTTTATCAGAACTGGGCCGTTTTGTTGTGGCCAGATCGGCTGTGTTTATCTGCCAGGTTCAATACATCAAAAATAAAAATATGCTGGTGTTGGATCTAGGTATGAACAACAATATGCGTCCGTCGCTGTATCAGGCGCATCATCATTTCTATAATTTAAAGAAACACTCTGATAATCAGGTCAATTACTCACTGGTCGGTCCGATCTGTGAATCATCGGATGTGTTTCACCGTAATTTTCCGCTGTTTGAAACCAAAGAAATGGATTTACTGGTCATGGCCGACTGCGGAGCCTATGTCCGTAGTATGGCTAGTCAGTACAATTTAAAAAATATCGCTCCAGAAGTATTTATCGATTAACCGCAGCTGCTCATTTTTTTGTAAATTCTGTGACGGCAGTCCGGTTGGTTCGGCGTGCAACGCAGACGTAAGTGGAAGTGGTTGCCGTGTCCGTCAACGTGCTGCATGTTTTCGAATAACTTTCTGTAAGCGGCTTTTTCTGGGCCATTAAATTTACCGGAATTCTTAGCTTCGCGGCACAGGCTGTTGATAATCGACTGATCGACGAACAATCGATCAACCGGTGAAACCTGCTGGGTCATTAAAAATTTAAAGATTTCCAAAGTTTTTGCCACTGAAAAATCCGATTTTCTCAGCGACCCGCCAGAGGCCACGACCGGAAACTGGACTTTGCCTTGAACGGTAAAATAGCCGATATCTACATCCATTCCGTTTTGGTGAGATTTAGACGGTGGCAGTCTTCCACCCATTTTGGCAGAGATACGGCTGATAAAAAGTTTATTTCTCTCCATTGACGAAATCTTTTTACCGATGGCTTCTAACACATCCATCATCTCCTGGGTGCCGTAGTAGTTTTTTGCCGACGGATTGGCAATGACCACTTTATCGGTTAAGCCGTAACTTTCGATATGGGTTTTTAACCACGAAGCATTACGCAATCGGCCCTGATCCGGGCTGCCAATGGCCTGATTCTTTAATTTCATACGGCCAGAAGTATCGATCTTAACCGGAACTTCAGTTTGTTCTTCTTTTTTTGGATTATCCGGACGCGGTTTCGGACGCGTTGACGGGGCCTGGTCATCTTCTTTTTTATCTTCATCGTCTTCTGCTTCTTCACGCTCTTTTGCTGATAGGAATAGCTTCGCCAGTTCTACTAAGGCTGCTTTTCCTTCATAGCGGCCGGCAATAGACTCTTCATCACCTTCTTCGGCTTCGGCTAAAGCTTCCGGGTCAGCTTCTTCTTTAGATTCGTCAATCACGATAGCGGTTTTTGAAACCTCCGCAGTTTTTTCAACCACTTCGATCGCTGGCTGTTGCGGCTTTTCTTTACTTTCCGGCGTTACTTTGACCTGGTTTTCTGTTTCAGGTTCAACCAGCTCAGCTTCGATCTTTGGCTTAGCTTGCTTTTCTGGTTGCTTTTGACCACCAACTATTTTCGGTTTTTCAAATGACGTCGATTCTAACTGTTCTGTGTAGTAGTTGTTTTTATGTTTTAAGAATAAATCGATAATGGCGCGGCCGCAGTCAAAACGCTCGTCGACTTCGCTCTTTAAGCAGGTAACAACGGCGCGAACCTGAACAGCGTCTTTATCTGAGTTGTCTTCAGTCGGGTGTAAATTGATCATGCCGGTGCTGGCTTTGTATTTACCTTTGATTTTAAATTCCTGTTTGGCACGGATCGTTTTTTTATCGGCGTTATAGATTTCGGCGATACCCGATACTTCTAATTCTTTTTTGCTGCGGTTATAAACTGATTTGACGTTTTTAAGTTTGGTAAAACCCACATACATTAAATCTTCGCCGTTTTTGATGGCTGTCGTCGGAGCTTCATACTGAGAGGCTTTGTCGATATCTTCGAGAAGTTTTTGCAGGCTATCGTCTGTTGACACAATTTCTTGTTCTAGAATCGGAGGCAAATCAGCATCGTTTTCGGTAATGCCGGGATTGTTCTGGATAAAGGTGTTTTTCGCCCGCTGTGGAGTCGGCGCACAGGCAGAAATAGCCAAGGTAAGAGATAAAATCAGGCTCGAAAATTTAAGGTTCTTAATAGTTTTCATAAACGTACTGGTTTCCTCAATTACCAAGGAAAATACAGCAGGCCCCAAGCCAGGCCTTAAGCGTTTATAAACAATTAGAGGGTGTAAAGGGTGTCTACAAGCTCGCCAGTTGCCGGAAACTGTTTCAAAACGAGAGCAGGTTTTTTAAAGGTGGTTAGTCTTGGACAGATTCGCGGATCAGTGTCATCTGTGGGTCTAACAGCTGTGAGGCCGGCGTGACAATCGGCTCTTCCGGGTCAAGTGTTCGGCCTTTATCAGTTAAGCGGCGTTTGATCAGCGCCTGAACCTGCGGGCCATTTAATTTTAAATCCTTATACTGCTGTAATTTTCCCAGTTCATGACCGGTTACTTCCAGCATGACTTTGTAGACTAATTCCGAGCAGTAGGTGCTTTCATCTGAAATCTCGAAGTAAATGTCATAGGCTTTATTTTGTTTTTTGATGGCCGCAAGTAAAGCGTCTTCCATCGTCGCGGGATCGAAATGCTTAAAGCGCAAAATTTTGTAGTCCCGGTTGTGGCCACGTTTGATGAAGTCTTCTAGCTTTGTCGCAACCACTGGGCCGATGGCTTCAGCCACGTGCCATTTATTATTCTTCAGAATTAAAATTCCGACATGGGTCCACTCAGACTGAGAGGCCTCTTTGATGGCTTTTGACTGGCGGGATTTGCTTTTATGAAAAATAATATCGCCGACTTTTAAACTTTTATCTTCGTCTTGAGCTGCATCGTTTGGATCGCTGTGCGGGGGCACGGTAATTTTAGGTGTGGGGGTTGATTCACGTGTGCCGGGGGCACAGGCAACCAAAGCCAGTAAAACGGCAGCAATTAAAATAGAAAACAAGGCGATTGGCTTTTGCATGCAAAGGCCAAAAGCAGCATATCTTACGCCAAGGCGGTTGACGCATTAACTTGGTTTTAAGTTGTTTAACTGTAAAAAGGTTCGTCAGATGACAGAAACTGTTTCGAAAACAATTTCTTGATCCGTGAAATCGCCGACCAGGGTAAGTGCCAGTTTTTCAAACTGGGCACCGGCATCGGTTAAGCAGATCAGCAATCTATCGCCGGATTTATCGCTTTTTTCGACACGGTTTTTTGCGATATCCCGGTGCAAGAGTTTAGCGATGGCTTCACCAGAATCAACCAGGTTTACGTGATTACCGAATACTTTTTGAATCGCGGTTTTTAGTAACGGGTAGTGGGTGCAGCCCAAAACCACCGTATCGACGTCTTGCCCCTTTAAGCCTTGCAAATATCTAAACGCGATTAAGTTCGTGATCGGATCATCATGCCAGCCTTCTTCAGCAAGCGGCACAAACAGCGGACAAGCCGTGCTAAAAACTTCGATCTCCGGTTTGTGGGCGTGAATTTTTTTAGTGTAAGTTGCAGCCTTTACGGTTGCACGGGTTGCAATAACTGCAACACGGTTGTTCTCGGTCATGCGGGCGGCTAATTCCGATCCGGGGTCAATGACGTTGTAAACCGGTAATCCTTCATATTCGGTTTCAAAAACCTGGGTCGAAGCCGTATTGCAGGCGACAACGATGGCTTTAACACCGCGCCCTTTTAGAAAATTCATATTTTGTTCTGTGTATTTTCGAACCGTATCGGCCGATTTGCTGCCGTAAGGAAGCCGGGCCGTATCACCTAGATAAATGAAATTTTCATCGGGAAAGTTTTTAAGTAATTCGCGTAAGACCGTTAGGCCTCCGATACCTGAATCAAAAACTCCGATAGGGCGAGAATCAAAAGACATTATTAGTTTTTCACTCCGTGCGCCCGTGATTCGGCAATACCGTTTGAAGACATTTCCATAAAGTGGGTTTTATCACGCATCTCTGCGATTGTTTGTGCATTCATGTACGTCATACCAGATCGGATACCGCCGCACAGTTCGTGCAGTACATCTTCAACGTGGCCTTTCACGTTGACATAAGTTGATTCACCCTCTGGCGCCATGCCTTTGGGCATATCACCACGCCAAGAAACCTGCGCTTTTTTCGAAGCCATACCACGGTATTGTTTTTTACCGTTGACGATATCGCCCGGGGTTTCGATGGTTCCGGCTAACATTGAGCCTAACATAATTGTGCTGGCTCCGGCGCCGAAGGCTTTAACCATATCACCAGAAGTTCTGATACCGCCATCAGCAATGACCGGAACATCATAGTTTTCAGCCGCTTCAGCACACAGGGCGATTGCGGTTAATTGCGGAACCCCACAGCCTGTGATGATACGGGTCGTACACATTGAGCCCGGGCCGATCCCCACTTTGATCGCATCTGCGCCGGCTTCGATAAGATCAATGGCTGCATCCGGAGTGGCTAAGTTACCAGCGATGACCTCTAAGCCGGGAAACGTGTCTTTTAACCATTTCAGGGTATCCATCATGGCCACCGAGTGGCCGTGGGCGATGTCGATAGTCATTAGGTTGACGCCAGCTTTTACAATGGCCTGGGCACGCTCTTTAAAATCAGCGTTTACACCGATAGACGCAGAAATAATACTTGCTCCTGCTGCTTTGACTTCTTCAATCATCGCTACTTGTTTATCGGTATCCATGAAGCGGTGTAAAATACCAAGGCCTCCGAATTTGTGCATAGCGATGGCCATGCGGGCTTCGGTGACCATGTCCATATTGGCAGAAATAATCGGGGTTTCTAAAAACTTAGTTTTAGTTAAACGAGATCTTAACGACGGATCTTTTCGCGATTTCATCTCAGATTTTTTCGGCATAATTAAAACGTCATCAAACGTTAAGCCGTGGTCACGGTTTTTGATATCTTTCCAGTTAAACATTAAACCCATATGCCTATTCCTCCGCGTGCCTATGGCACGGCCTCTTTTGCATCATCGTCTTTAATAAATTTTAAGATTAATTTTAAAATATAGTAGTGAAAAACAATTACGATCACCGCATCAATTGCGGTTAGCAGCGAGGCTGAAATAAAATTTTCGCGAAATACGCGATATTGATCCATGCCCAGCGACAAAGTCATCGGTAAAACAAAAGTAAACATGGTCATGTAGACCAAAAGCCAAAACCAGCATTTTTTAGCAATCTGTTGCGCCAGTTTCAGGGCATCGACTTCACCGTTTTGATAGCGCTTGGAAAACAGCACAACAAACGGGGTTGGCACATATAAGAAAAATTTAACAATGCCGGGGATGATCAGTAAAAAGGTCCACAAAAAAGTTTTTCCCCATGAGCGCAGGGTTTCTAAAAATGTTAACTCGAAGTGTTCACCGATAAAGTCGGCAAAGCTCTTAGGAATAAACTGGCTGAAGTTCTGATCCTGGATCGAGCGGGCCAAGGCAAAGCTTGCGATCAGGGTAATCAGCAGCGGAAAGAAAAATGATGAAAAAATAGAAAGTGAGCCGTACAGCCAGATAGTCTGTGATAAGCCGTGCGGTGAGCGTAAAATCGCCTCAATTTTGGTGTTTATAAACTGATCGATGCTACCTGAGATCAATAACGCTAAAAAAATTGGCAAAAATGCAACTTTGAGCGCCTTAAAGATGTTGAATGTTCTTAAATTTTGTTCACTAGACACAACATGATTTATCATTGGCTTAGATACGAGATGAGTCAACGAAAAGTCTGGCGAAATATTTTATGAAAAGGCGTGACAAAGTGTTCGGAAGTCCTTAGATTCAAATCTCACTTTTTAATGGTGTATGATCAGTGCCTCGGTGGTGAAACTGGTAGACACACAGGACTTAAAATCCTGAGCTTCGTTAACACGGGCGTGCCGGTTCAAGTCCGGCCCGAGGCACCATTTAAACTTGATTCTTAAATCCCAAGCCTAAAAACTTGGGATTTTTTTTTGCCTGAAGACAGTGTTAATTACAAAGTTAAGGCTCAGATCCATTTAAACCGGATCACTTACCTTGTAAAGAATTCAGCCTCTTTACGTAAATAAAAAATTATTGTATCACTTGTCTCATGCAGGACTTTTTTGAACTTGGACAATATCTTAAAGAAAAACGCGTAAGTGCAGGTTTCACTCAGGCTGAACTAGCTAGTAAACTTGGCGACGTACACACTCAATTCGTATCTAACTGGGAGCGTGGTATGTGTGCTCCGCCAAATCACTGCTTTCAAATGTTAATCACGGTTTTAGATTTAAACCGCGATAAACTAGTTAAAGTGATGCTTGCAGATTCTAAGAAAATTATATCTGAAAAGGTCTATGCAAAGTCTAAAACCCAAAAGAGGTCTGTATGAGTTTAAACGCTGCACTTGATGTTAGTATTTCGGCTGTTGAAGCAGCTATCGTTACAGATTTAGAAATTTTAGCTAAAATTATCCGTAACGACGGATACAAGTGCCGCGCTCATTCTCCGAAAGCTTTAGTAAAGTTAAGTTCTTTGCCTATTGAACAAAAGCATTTGTTAGCGAAACAGATAAAAAACATTTTATATATTGTTTCATACACATCAGACGTTGAACCGCCAGCGGGAGATTACCCTGAACGTCGTTATGTTGAAGAAGCGTTGAAAATGTATGGGTTAGAGCTTGAAGATGACTTTTGGAAAAAGTTGGAGAAAGACGATGTAATCGAAGTTTACAGCGTCGAAAATATTCAACTGTTCAGAACATTTAACTTCTTTAAAATTTCGTCTTATTCATTGCTAGATCTTTTAACGAATGAGTGGTTTCACCTTTGGGAAAGGCCATCTTTTGTGCTTGATGGATTAATTCAAGCGGCAACTGAAATCGTTGAAGGCCGAATGAAAAAGACAACGCAAATGCCGGTGGCTCGTCATATTGTTAAAGAAATCTATAATGATGATTCAATTAATTTTTCTTGCTCTTCAGTTCTTGTAGAGCCGGGCATGATTTGTCCGCTTTACGCGCAAGGTACTAAAAAAGTAAAAGGATTCATCTTCTCATTGCGTGGCCAGGTTATTGGTTACGATAATGACTCTAACAAAATCGCAGTAATCTAAGTTAAGCTCTTAAGCCGCAGTTTTTTTGCGGCTTGGAACGGGAACGATAACTTCTGAAAAAGGGCGTTGTCGTTGGCTTTTCATCCACTCAGAATTAATCATATTGATGTTCGGGCTTTCCTGTAGCAAGAGTTTGTGAGCCGTATCTAATTGATGCCAGGGTAGATCTGGAAACAAATGGTGCTCCGTGTGGTAGTTCATGTTCAGGACTATGTACTTTTCAACAACGGAAGGCATGTACCAAGAGCGAGTGATATATGGTTGTTCCCATGGGGGCGGGTGATGGTGGGTATCGTCGTCTGAATAAAGGCCCACGTGCTGAGGAACAATAATTTCTTCATACATGCGAAGATAAAAAGCAACACCAATTAGGCAAATCGCTGAATTAATCAAACCGAGAGTGAGTCCTAAGCTTGTGTAAAGCATTAAAGGAACTAGAAGGCTACATACGCTTTCTGCAGAGCGGATACTTTTAAAGCCTAAAATCCAAAAACTAAAATGTTGAAGAGCCGCTAAAAAAGGAACGCCTTTTTTCCAAGTGGACTCAAGTAAATACTTTTTTAGCCGAGAGCTTTGTTGAAAATATTTTAAAATAGAAAACGTTGGATCTTGCTTAAGATTTCCTGTCCAGTAGTGATGTTTTAAGTGAGCGGTTTTCCAGGCGGTAAACGGGGTTAAACAGAAGGCGCCAGCTATGACACCGATGGCCTGATTGATTTTACCGTTTGAGTGACTTAAATTATGAACAGCCTCATGCAAAATTGAAAATTGCCGGAACATAAAAGACGGAATTAGAAAAATGTTAAATAGAGCAAAAGACGTTTGAAAAAGTCCTGCTATTGTAACGAGAAAAAGCAAATCAAAAACGATCTGATTCTGAAAAAACTTTACCTGAAAATCAAAATTAAGCTTTTGTCTTAATGACTTATAGACAAACTTGTTCATATTAACCTGTCATTTTATTTGCTTTTTCGTTTTGTAACGTGTGCGGTAAGGTATCTTTAAGCTGATCAACAGATTCAAAATTACTTTCGCCGACAACAATTTTATTCAGCCATAATTCATCTAGAAGCGGGCGATTCAGCTGAGCACGTTTTTGCGCAACCTGGTCTTTGCAAAAGGCAACGAGATCAATTTGAATTCCGCAACCCCAAGCTACATCTTGGGCTATCGGAATAGCACCCCAGTTATAAGAGGTTCCATGCACATTGCGATCTCTTCGAGGAGTTGCAATAGTTGCATCGGCCTTAGACTGTAATGTGATTTCTGCAACGATTCCAACCATTAGATCTTTTAAAGAAACACCTAAGTTTTTATTGCGAAAAGTAGGAAGAACTCCTAAATTTCCAGTAATTAAAAAATGATTACCGATTTTTGTGAGTGCTTTTCTGTGGATCTCACTCCACTGAGTAAAGAATGAGTCGTCTTGAGATGATAGTAATGACATATCGATATGGCGAAATAAAATAAATGCAACGCATTCGCCCTCGTAGAAAAAGGCTGCCGCATAGTCTTGGCGGGTAAAAGCATCTGACTTTAGATCATCGGATCTTTTTTTGTAATGAGCAGCTGTATAGGTTTCTTCCCACACTAAATTCCAACACTTGTAAATTTTATTATACAAATCTTTATATTTTTTGTCAGGCTGGCGTACAGGACAAAGCACAAGTTGCAAATTAACGTTGTGATTGTTCTGCATTTCTCACTCCCTGTGTAGTGTCTAAATTACTGCTGTTGTCGAGTAAAGGAAAGATTATTTACTTTTTGTGTGAAAATGAAACGAATCAACCTGAGAAGAATTGATTTTTTAATTTTATCTTAACCACATATTTTGCATTCAATGCCCATTTCGGTACTCGAGTTTCTTAAATGGGTCTTTGACTTCTCGATTGTTAATTTTTTGACGCGCTCCATCGCGCAAGCACTATTTAAAATTTGAATATTAAATCCCAAGCCTAAAAATTTGGGATTATTTTTTTTTTGGCCAGAATCTGTTTCCTTCGTTACTATTTTGTTATGACAATCACTTCAATTCCCGCAACGTTCATGCGGGGCGGAACCAGCAAAGCCCTGATGATTAAAGCCGAACATTTACCGGCCGATCAAAGCCAGTGGACCGATTTACTTTGTAAAGCCATGGGAAGCCCTGATGAGTTTGGCAGGCAGTTAAACGGTATGGGCGGGGGACTTTCGTCAGAGTCAAAGGTTTGTGTCATTGCAAAATCACAAAGGCCAGATGCCGATATTGATTTTACTTTTGTGCAGGTGATGGTGTATGAGTGTGCGCTGGATATGACCGGCAACTGCGGCAATATGCTATCGGCGGTTGGCCCGTTTGCCGTTGATGAAGGCTTAGTGACTGCGCAGGGAAATGAAGCCTTGGTCAGAATTTTTAACACCAACACCAAAAAAATCATGCACGCGCGTTTTCCGGTTAAAGACGGGCGCAGTGTATATGAAGGTGAACTGCAGATTCCGGGAGTGTCTGGATGTGGTGCGCCGATTCGTCTGGATTTTATTGATCCCGCGGGGGCAACAACCGGAAAATTCTTGCCGACTGGTCATGTGACTGAGACTTTGACGTTGGCTGATGGAAGCACCATCGAGGCTTCGCTTTTTGATGTAGCCAATGCCTGCGTGATCATTCGCGCAGTTGACCTAGGGCTAAGCGGTTATGAGCTGCCGGAAGAATTAGAATCTAAAAAAGACGTGATGGCAAAGCTTGCAGAAATTCGCATTGCAGGTTCGCTGGCTATGGGAATAAGTCAGACTCGTGAAGAGGCCATAGCCAGAGGCCAGGTTCCGTTTATTGCTTTTCTTTCAAAAGCTAAAACACCGGATATGGATTTTAATGCGCGGGTGATCTCGGCGGGGCAGCCGCATAAGGCCCTGCCATTAACAATTACGTTGTGTTTAGCGGTGGCAGCAAAAATCAAAGGCTCAATCGCGAATGCGATGCTGACTGCACACGATCAAGAGCAAATTCGCATCGGTATGCCCTCAGGAGTTCTTACCGCCGGTGCGGTGATTAAAGAAAACAAACCACTATCGGGGGCTTTTTTTAGAACCGCGCGCAAACTCTTTAAGGGCGAAGTGATGGTTTATTCTCAATAGGCGCGGCCGTTACCGCTGTTGTACATGTGTGAGATCTGTGAATCACTTAAAGCACTGTTCCAGATGCCGACTTCATCGATTAAGCCGGTAAAAAATTGTGAGACCGTCTGTGGTTGGCGCCCGATTTTACAGTTGGTTAACGTGGTGTTAATTGAAACATTACCTTGAGTCGCATCTAAGACGCCGTTGATATACAGTTTTACACGCTGATTAGTTAAAGTGATAGCGACAAATGTCCACACACTGCTGGAGATGGTATTGGTGCTTGTGACATCATTGTTGTAGCCGTGAAACTGTAATTTATTGGCGTTAGTGATCATCATCTCCGACAGCAGTCCGGCTGAATCCGTACCCCAGCCGACAATGGTCATGTTCTGGCCACTCACCGAAGGGTTGATCCATGCGGTAAAGGTGCGATCGCTGCTGCCGGTAGGAAGACCGGTCGGCGTCGGGTCGCAGTCGACAAAACTAGAGCCGTTAAGCTGAATTGCAAAACTTAGTTTGCCGACAGCATAAGTTGTGGTGCCTGAGACTGTGCCGTTGTTGGCACTTGTGCCGCTGTCTGTTACGTTGTTGTCTAATTTCCAGTAGCTTACGGCATCAGGAATCGTCGTATCAAAAGTTTCGGTAGAGCTTGCGCCACAGCCAGTTTGTGTCAGAGCAATTACTGCTAATAACAGAATGTGCAAAGAGTATTTTTTTTGCATGGTTTTAGTGTAGCGTGCAAATAGGCCAAGGCAACAAATAGTTTCTGTATTAGACATCTTTTAAAACGCCAGCTAGTATGCCTTCCATGAAGATCGTTTTGTCAATTATCGCTGCCGCAGTACTGCTAAGCTCTGCCGTGATGTTTTACCTGGTTAAGCAGGGGGCTGCATTACGCCCTGCCGGCGTGATTAAGCCAGCTGAGATCGGCAACAACCCGGATTTAATCGGGCAGTCAATAGCATTGCGTCTGTTTCCGGATTTTCAGACCGCTACGAATGTGGTTTGGTATATGGATTTAGATGAAGAACCCTATGCCAGTGTTGCAGCTACCACGTTGGCAAATTATCAGACCCAGTTTAAGCCATCATTTTATGATCTGCGTAAAGGTCCGATCGGAGAGTGCCGAGATCGCTGCTGGTACGTGCAAAGTACATATTCTGGATTACCCGAATCACTGTTGGCAAAAATCGAAAACGAACCGACGGTTGAAATTTACGTGCAGTACTTCTCGCGCGGTGAAAATGTTCCCGAAGAATGTGATAACACCAAAACATTAATGATCAACTGCGTGCGCCCGGTCAGTGTGCGTGAAGTGAGAAAAAAAATAAAAACTCCGGCCCCACATTTTTTTATGCGCCGGTATTTAGATTCAAAATTTTATCTGTTTATCGAAATTGCAGAACAGTAAGACTTATGAACGCGCATCAAGTGGCAAGCGGATGGTAAAGGTCGTTCCATGCACCTGGCTGCTGGCAAGGGCCACTGAGCCCTTATGGGCGCAGGCTAAACCCTGTACCAGTGAAAGACCGATGCCCCAGCCTTTTTGTTTGCTGGCTTTGGCAAATTCAGTGCGCTGAAACGGGTGAAATAAACGCTGCTGATCTTCCATAGAAATCGGATTGCCGAAATTGTGCACGCTGATTTCAACAGTGGTATTGTTACTTTTAACGCCGACCGTAATTTGTGAATCTTCCGCGCCGTATTTAACGGCGTTACTGGCTAAGTTTTCAATCATTCGGTGCACGGCCATCTTATCCCAAAAACCTTCAACAGCACCGTGCGAGTTTTGTATTTTAAATCGTTTCCCGTGCAGATCTTCCAGGTCTTTGATGGCGAAAGTGATAATTTCATCGAGTTTACAAGGCTCGATAAAAATCGGCAGCCCCTCGTTGGCTTTAAGTCGGCTGGCATCTAACAGATCGCGGATCATACGGTCGGCGCGGTCAACATTGCTTAATATGCGGCCTAAGTTTTTTTCAAACACATTTTGATTATCTCGGTGCATGGTTAACATCTGCGCACTAAGTTTCATAACCGCAAGCGGAGTGCGCAAGTCGTGGGTAAGTGCAGAAACAAAACGCTCGCGTAATTCTTTTTCGGCCTCAAGTTCGCGTAAACTTTTTTCCATCCTTTTGCGCGCCAAAACCTTTTCGGTCACTTCTTTCGGTGTGGCCAAAATGCGATACTCCTGGCCATTACCGTAGTCGATCCGCGAAAACGTGGTATCAAAGTAGCGTTCTTCAGTTTTACCGGTCGTGTGATTTTTAAGATTCACAAGACCTTCGTGTGAAACAAAATGTTCACCGCTTTCAAACACTCTTTTTAAAATGGAAGGAAACGGCGTATGCACCAGTTCTGGAACAGCTTCCAACAAGGGTTTTCCTAAAAGCAACCGGCCGGGATAGATCGACTGATAGGTTTCATTGAGCATTTCATAAACCATATCGGGGCCCTTGAAGATGACAAACGGTGCCTCTGAGCCGTAAAATACGGCTTCGAAATTTTTCTGCTCGGTGCTCTGAGTTTTGCTCATGGCTTATTAGTACAAATTATTGCACGTAAGTCACAAAAAAATATCTTGTGATGGCTAAAGTCAATAAGCTGGTGTTTAGGCCTCAACAGCAAAAACCTTAAGCAGACTTCCCAGTTTGGCTAAAACGAAACAGGATGTGTTATCTCACTTGATAGATCACTTCAACACAGGTTTCCCCGCGCGGAATGATGTTTTTAATTTTGAAAGCTGTGTCGGTCTTTCTGTTAAAAAGTTTTTTACCTTCATTTAAAAATACCGCCACGGTTTGGATGTGCATTTCATCTAACAGGCCGTGGTCATGAAACTGGCCGACTAAATCACCACCGCCGGTAAGCCAGATATTTTTATCTCCTGCAAGCTTTTGTAATTGTTTATGCTTTTCACGCACATCGCCCTGAACAAATCGAATATCGGCGCCGTTGATAACCGGAAACTGGCGGTGTGTAAAAACCAGGGTAGGAACCTGATATGGCCATGGGTCGTTTTTGATGTGGTCTAAAATCCACTGGTAAGTGCTGGCTCCCATGGCGATCGCTCCTATGGTTTCTAAAAAATCGCCTATAAAGCTGGTGTCAGCCGGCCCATTTTTAAAGAGCCATTCGAGTGAGTCGTTGTTATCGGCAATGTAGCCATCAATAGTGGCTGCCGTAAAATAGATAGTTTTTGGCATCGCTCTATTGTGAAACCAAAGAAATAACTGCGTCAAGACCTAGACGTAGTTCGGCAAATCATGAAGACTTATAGGGATGAAAAAAAGTGTGACGGTTATTGGTGGTGGAATTATTGGATTATCCTGCGCAGTAAAGCTTGCAGAACGCGGTGCAGATGTTGTTGTCATCGAAAAAGAACAGATTGGGTTTGGTTGTTCTTACGGTAATGCCGGATGGATGACGCCTTGTTTTGCGATGCCTCTTCCGATGCCGGGCATGTTGTTAAAATCGATGAAGTGGATGCTAAACCCGTCGGGCCCGCTTTATATCAAACCTGCTCCGAGTGTGCTGCTCTCTCAGTGGCTGACCAGATTTTTATTATCAATGAAAGAAGAAAAAGCGCAGACGGCAATCGAAGCGCTGGTTAAACTTTCACTTAAAAGCTTACACGACTATAGACAATTAGCCATTGAGTATCCGGAAATTGATTTTCAACAAAAAGGTCTGTTGATGGTTTCTGCGACTAAAGATGGCGTAAAAGCTGCAACTAATGAAATGAAGCTGGTTGAGCAGTACGGGATTCCGGGAAAATATTTAAGCGGCGAAGAGATCAAAGCGTTCGAGCCCGCTTTGCGCGGAAATTTATTAGGCGGTGTTTACTTTTCGCAGGAAGCGCATGCCGAACCGTTGAAGGTCGTGCAGGCGTTAGCTAAAAAAGCACAGAAGCTGGGTGTAAGAATTCTAGAAAACACTGAATTTCAAAAGGCCAATATCACTTCCGATGGGGTAAAGAAAAAAATAAAATCGATTTCTACGGCACAAGGAGAAATGGTTTCAGATATATTTGTTCTGGCGGCCGGCAGCTGGTCACAGAGTTTAGCCAGCAATTTAGATTTAAATGTGCCAATCTTAGGTGGAAAAGGCTATGCCTTGATCGTAGATAAATTGGCCGAGCAACCGCAGGTACCGATTATGATCGTAGATCGCAAGATTGCGATCACACCACGTGCAGAATCCCTGCGCATTGCCGGTACTTTAGAACTGGTAAATCAGGATTTTTCTATCACTGAACGGCGGGTAAAAGCGATCTTTGACGGCGCAAAAGAATTTTTACATATCCCTAAAGACATCAAGGTGCACGAGACCTGGCGCGGTCTGCGCCCGTGCACACCGGATGGGGTGCCGTTAATCGGCTGGGCAAAAAATTATAACAATTTAATGATGGCTAACGGTCATCAGATGTTAGGTTTGCAATCCGGATTGGGCACAGGCCAGCTGGTCAGTGACTTGATTGTAAGCGGTAGCTCTGAATTAAACCGCGCGGTATACGATCCTGCCAGATTTTAGGGGATTAAATGGCCACGGTCTTTTCACATGCCTTAGTTGGAGCTACCATTGTCGCGGTATTCCCGAAAAAATATCGCAGTCAAAAAGTTTACGCTTTGGCCGCCCTGGCTGCGGTGGTGCCGGATTTTGATTACGCCGGATATGTTGCGCGTATTCCCTATGAAAGCCTGTGGGGGCACCGCGGGATGACCCATTCGTTTATCTTTGCCCTGGGCGTGGCGCTTTTTTTTGCATTTCTTCCGCGCTTACAGAATATAAAAACTTACCTTGGATTTGTGTTGTTGTTTTTTCTGGCGACGGTGTCACACACCTTACTTGATGCGTGCACCAATGGGGGGTTAGGTGTGGCCTTTTATTCGCCCTACAATACGGCCCGCTATTTTTTTCCGTGGCGGCCGATTCTGGTTTCGCCGATGGGACTGGGCTTTTTTTCTGAACGCGGCTTAATGGTGCTGATCAGCGAGTTGTACTGGGTTGTGCTACCGTGCCTGATGATTTTTCTGGGGCGCGCTGTCTTGTCTCAGTTTAAGACAAAACATTAAAAAATTATCAAATTCTTAAGCTGTCGCTGTGGATTTATTTTATTTTGCCGTTTCTATTTCCGACATAAGTCTTGTATGAAAAAAGAGATTTTTCTATTTTTATTGTTTGTTCCGCATTTGCTTTTTGCTAATTCAGAGTTAGATTGCAGTCCGCTGAATGATTTAAGCGAAAATCTTCAGGATGTGCAGGATGTCAACTGCGAGCAGATCAACAAAGACGGCATGTGCAAAGAAGCTGCGCCCGTAGATGAAAATGCTCTTCGTAATAAGATCACCAATCTGTTAAAAATTTCAGAGGATCCGGCCCGTATCGAACGATTACAAAAAAACTGGGCTGCAGAAACCAAACAGAACCCGTGGATCGTTAAAATGTACGCCGTTCGGTCACAGTACGAGATCCAGGAGAAGTTAACACCAGAGCCGATCATCAGTTGGTTTGCCAACACTACGTTTGCTCCGGATGCTAAATCACAGGAAGAGTATAAAAAATCTTTTATTGATAAGTATGTCGCCTTCGCAAAAAAAATGGACTGTGCGCCGACTTTTCGAGCCAGCCCGAACTATATTGAAAATCATCCGACGGTAAAGGGCTTTGACGCCAAAAACATGGGCCGTTATGAAAAAGAGGCGCGCCTGCGCCAGTTGCGCGATGAGATCAAAGATGCAAAAAATATTAAAGCCGCTGAAGATCACATCAAAGAGCTTAACGCAAAATCAAAGGATTCATTTTTTATCTGTAACAATAAGCCTGACTTAGATCAAAACGGTAATCCGCCGGCGCGCTACATTTCCGCGCAGAAATATCCACCATGTGCCGGAAACTTTAAAAAGAATTTTGAAAACAATAAGTATGATGTGTCCCAGCCTGAGCTTGAAAAATTGTTAAAAACACCAGAAGCAGAAGAATTGTCAGCCTGTATTAAAGACCGTTTAGCTAAGGGTGCAAAGCTTCACCATGTTTCGATCAATTCGTCGGCATCATCATTAAATAATACCGGGGATGCCGAAAAAAGATTCTGTAGAAAAGGATTCTTAGGTCTATCCGAAGCGCGTGCGCAGACCGCTAAGGATAAAATCTTACCAGGTTTATTTACAAAAGCCGGCCAGGGCAATATGAATATGAGTTCGGTAAAAGTTGAAGTTAATGCCGGAGGCGCTAACGGCGATGGCACCTCTGGTCCGTGTGTTTACGAAATGAAAAACGGAAGAGAAGTTTTAAAACCATATTATAATACGGACGCCGGCCGGGCCGAGCTTGATGAAAACCGCTATGTTAAAGTTCAGGTGACATTTGACGAGCAGGTTCAGTCAGTAAGTAGCAATGTTCCGAATTACCGTCCGGTGTATCGCTGTAAAAAAATCGAATTTAAGTGCGATGCCTCTGGCGCTAACTAATCTCGCGGTCAAAGACAAAGACCTTGCGTAAACGGTTTTTTTCCATAACAGAATAGATTTCCTGGTTTTGCCGGTACGAAAAGTCCGGCAATTTTTTTATTTCTTCGCTGCTGACCACATCGTTTTGCGGACAAAGAATAAGACGATCGGCCTTGAGCCGCTTTTGCGCGTGTAATGACTGTAAAATCTGAAAGATCGTATAACTGCCAACCCCGGCAATCACCAGATTACCGGTCAATTCACTGGTTAAATGCTCTGCGCTTAATGATGTAAACGTCATACACGTTTTATTATCCGGGTTTCTAATTTCTTTTTCAAAACGGCTCTTCAGGCGGTCGATAATTTCCGGTACCTGGTCTACAAAGTTCACCGCAGGAAAAAGCTTTGATTGGTAGGCGTGTAAGCCGAGATAGCCATGATCACAGCAGACATCCCACACCGGAACCTGCGGGCGCAACTGATCAAAAATAAGTTTAAGGCGGGGTGATAACGGGCTCACCGGGTTATTATGCCAAAAAGACCCACGCTTCGTGAAATTATTTCGTGTGAATTTAGACAGGGCAAAGGCAGAAGTTGCCCAGATTAAAATTCTGGCATACGACCTAAGCTTTGCGGGGGTTTTTATGAAGTTATTTGCATTCATCACTGTTGCCGTGGTTTCGCTTTCTTCACTGGCAGGCTATCAGGAAGATTTTGAGGCTTTAAAAAATACCGGCCGCGATTTCGAGCCCACCGGTGCGATCTGTGAAGAGGTTGCCAGATTGCGATTTGCCGAAAAATACCCCCAGCCAGAATATACGGTAGTTGTCGGGATCCAATACCGTGACGGTAAAACCGGCAACACTTTAGGTGAACTTGATTTAGTGGTTTTTGATAATGCAAGCCAAGTGGCAAAACTTATCGCCGAAGTAAAATGCTATACCACGCCGAAGAGCGGAATGAAAAAAGCCAAAGACCAACGTCAACGGTTTTTAAAGTACGTACAATCTTCTAAGGCATTAAGTTTTGTGTGGCTTTGGGACCCATCGGTTAAGATGACGAAAACCCAGTTTAATAAAACGAATAATTTTTTATTCATCGGTCAGAATGGCACGCAAAAGCACGGTTATAATGTTGAATTACCTTATAACCTTAAAGAGCTGATGCAGATGCGTGATGAGATTATGGCGTGTCAGGCGGCGAACCAGTGCAAGCCGGTCCGCCATTAGTACTTAGCCTTCGCCGGTTCTTTTTAAATAGTTAGATTCGCAACCGCCGTAGCCGGCTCCTGTTGTCGCTGTGTTGTCTTTAACATCATACGGGTAAACAATATCACTCATGCCATCAGAGCCCTGGTTGTTTAACTTTAGGGTCTGGATCACTTTTCCGTCTTTAACAAGTTCAAACACACCGGCTTCTCTGATTTGAAACGAAACTTTTTTGATCACGTCGGTTTTACCTGTGACGTCTTTATAAGTAAGTGAAGATTGTGACATGCTGTAGGTCGAGCTTACGAACGGCTCTGTAAAAACACATTTGATGATATCGGCTGAGGCTGTGATCGGTGCTGCGATAGCTAATGCTAATAATAATTGTTTCATAATAAATATTCTCCTTCAGGTTTGGGTTAGGGTGCGAAGAATATATCTCAATTTAGTTTAAGAAAAAGCTGTCGTGATTTTGTACAGTAAGAGCTTCACGAAAGCGGCGTCAAAGCCGCTTTATCGGCATTAGAAGTCGTAGGTTAGGCCAACGGCTGCGGTAAAGGGCTTGCCTGGTCGGTAGCCAAACGGTTTAAGCGAGGCTGCATAGGTTTTGTTAAGCAGGTTATCTAACTTCAAACGAAGAGTTAAATTTTGTTTAACCTGGTACTGGGCCGTATAGTCAATCAGCCCGTAACCGGGAACTGCAATACGTCCGGCGGCAACGGATTGATCATACATCTTTCCTAAGTGGTTGATGATCAAACTCTGTTTGAATCGGCCAGTTTCAAGACCGATGATTGCTGTCATCTGCGTCTGGGGAATATACGGTAGCGGATCGCCGGAATTTACCTGTCCTGTGCCCCATTCAGCATTTGACGAAATAAAGCTATCGGCAAAATGGCCGTCGATCAGCGTGTAGTTTAACTGCAGCGGAATCCAGAATTTCTGCCATTGTAATCCTTTAGATAAGCGGGCTTCAATGCCCTGGATCAGGGCACGGCCGCCGTCATACTGCTGATCCAGTTGTAAGGCAGAACAACCGGTCGATGCCGTACAGGTTCCGGTGATATTGTCGTAGTCGTTATGAAAGTATAATACTTCAATCTGCTCATGGTGCGGTTTAGACTGCCACGCCAGTGAAATTTCTTTGTTCATACTTTCTTCGCGTGACTCTTTACCTAATGAATCAAGTCCTGAAAGAGTGGCCGCCTGATTGACCGCCAAGCGAGAGCTTAAGGCTTCATTAAACTGGTACGCCAGACCAATACCCGGGATAAAAACCGAGTCGCTGCGCTTTTTAGAGCGGTTATTCAGGGTATCATCAAAATTAAATGTTACCGATTCATAACGAAACTGCGGAAGTAGCGTAAACTTTCCAAATTGGGTTTCGTCCTGGCCACTGAACGCCAGTGCCGTCGCACTTTCTTCATTGCGCGCCGTTATTACGCGCGCATCATGCGTGCGCACCATTTCGCCGCCGGTCATTGCGTAGTAGTCAGCATCGTGTTTGCGAAGGATCTGATCGCGGTGAATGAGGGCTTTTAAAACAGTTTTTGACGGCAAGTTTTGCGACCAGAGATTGTTAATTTCTAACTGGCTCTGCAGGCCCTGACTGAAATACTCGCGGTCATTATTGGCCATCAGTAAATCAGCATTGGCCCCTAAATTGGCCGAATCTTCACTGCCATTAAGTACTTCATAGAAAGACTGGTTAGTGCCGGTTGGGTCTTTTAAAATATTACGGATAATGCGGGTGCTGTCGCGAAAGCCATCTAAGCGGTACCACGTACGCTTAAATGTATGATGGTAGAGAGTTGTTTTGATGTGCGACTGGCTGCCGGTCTCAGTTAAATGCTCTAACTGAAATTTTTTATGGGTCCACTTCATCTCATCAAGTTCTGATGAGTTATAACGACGGTAGGGTTTGTTTTCAAAATCGGTTTCGCTTAAGCCTAAGTAAGTTTCATTCGAATTTTCATGACCGTAACCGAATCGTAACTCAATGAGATGTGCATGTCCTGAAATTTCTAAAGCCCGCTGGATTTTCAGTAAAACGTGGTTTTGTAAAAAGCCGGTGTCACCGCCGTTATCAAGTTCTTTAAAGCCCTTAGACTTATTGTGGCCGTAGATTAAAACGACTCCGTATTCAGAAAGTTTTTTGTTTAAACCTAATTTCACAATGCCGGTATTAAAGCTGCCATAGCTTAGGTCAGCGGTTGTTCTGTCCTGGGCAATATAGTCAGGAGTTTTATAATTAACAGCTCCGCCGATTGAGTTCGGTCCAAATGGCAGTGCGCTAAACCCTTTAAAAACCTCCAGCGATTCGGTGGTTAACATCGATGGTGTGTAGTACGCAGCCGGGGCGGCATACGGAGCCGGGCCGATCAGCACGCCGTCTTCTAAAATCACCACTTTCTTACTGCGGTCGGGATTAGTGCCGCGCAGACCGATATTGGGTCGAAGTCCGACGCCGTCTTCTTCGCGGATATAAACACCCGGTGATTCCCTTAAAGCCCGCGCCACATCCGTCGTGGCAATATTTTTTAACCGGGTTTTAGAAATCTTTTTCGCAGAAAAGCCGTTGTTAAAATCATCAACCAGCACGTCACTGATTTCAAGAGTGGATAATTCGGTGGCTTCAGCTTCCTGTTGAGCTTCTTGCGAAAATAAAGGCCCGCTGAACAGCAGTCCTGACAGCAAATATAATACAAGTCTTTTCATTAGTCGTTATCACCTTGATAGATCGGTGGGGCGTTTAATGAAAGTGCTACCAATACTTCAGTTTTCATTGTCGTGGTAATGGCGCGGATATCTTCATATAAACTGCAAAGCTCAACAATGCGGTTATCGCTGGAAGATAGAAGACATTGTTCAGGTTCAATTTGTGCGGCTAATGTGGCTAAATCACCCTGTGCTTTAACTATTTTTAAACTGCTTTCAGCACGCTCAATAAAACGAGCGATCTTTTCGGCGATTTCGGGATGGTTGCCCTGTTTTAAATAGTCATCAATGCCAAAAGCATTAACTGAGTTTGGGCTGCCGCCGAAGAATCCAAGTTTAAAAGCTTCTAAGCGCGCTTCGATCGCCGTAAACGCACTTTTTGAAAAGCTGTGTTCACTGCGCTCAGGGCATTTTCCGGTTGTGCATTCTTTTTTGTTTTTTCCGGTCGGAATACCAAGGCGGATATCTTTAACTGCTTCTAAAGAAAATAACGCATTGGTGATTTCATTAATCGCAGCTTTATGACTTGGATATTTTGAGCCATCTACCAGAGTTTTTGAAAAATTGCCATTTTGGCGGTCCCATTTTGTCTTTAACTTGTCTGCCAATGCTGTTAACTCGGTAGCTAAAACTACGGCTACTTCACAGCGGCTCTTGGCTTTGGCTTCGGTAGGCAAAGCTAACCAGTCTGTCAGCATCGGGTGGGCTTTTAAATTACATTTTACAGCGTCAGTGCCGGCAAATAGCAGATACTCAAGAGCATCTAAACCCTTAGAGTTGTAGGGAAGTGTTTCGTGAATCTGGCCATTAAAGGCGATATCGTATGCAGCTTTGTCGGCACGGCATAAGTTTGTGACCGGCCAGCTGTAAAGCTTAGCTCTGACATCGAGGTTGGTGACTGGATCTACTTCAGTCATTGGCCCGATCGCTAAAGCATCTACTTTGTGAAAACTGGTCACAACGCTTTCCCATTGCTTTACCAATTCAGGGTTGATCGCAGCATTTGTTTTGCAGGCCTGTTGTAAACGCAATAAAAATATCTGCATCTCCTGGAAAAACTTTTCGTTAGCCGGTGCGACAACATTTAAGCCGGTATTTAATAATAACTTCTCTTCGCTGAACTGGCCTAGGGTTGGCTCTTCGAACGAATCCGGAAACGGATTGATTTCAGGCTTATCGCCCTGCCCAGACGGACCGTTTGCGGCCTGTACGGTTTTGGATTTTTTATTATTAAAAAAATCACTGCAGGCAGTAAAAGTAAAGATCAAGCTTGCAAGTACAACAATAGATTTTTTCATCGGTATTACAGTCTCCTTAAGGTGTCAGCACTACAGTTTAAACTCAACAGGTAAAACAAACTTCCAGGTGGTGCGCTGTATTTCATCCGGAAAAGGTTTAAACGTTTTAGTTTCAATTAACAGGTTTTGCACCGACTCATTTAAGCTTGCATGGGCTGCCGGTGCTAAAATTTCGCTATGGATAATTTCGCCACGGCGGTTAATTTCAAATTTGATGGTCACGCGGCCAGTGTGACCCATTTTTTTAGCCATGACGGGATATTTTTTTCTTTTTTCAAGATCGTATTTAAGTTCGGCAATGTAGATTTCTTCGCTAGTTTTTGCCAGGCGTCCGATTTGTCCGCCCTCGGTCGAATTTTTCACCGGCTGAGCCGTGTTAGCTTGCGTTTTTTCAGAAACACCATCCGCCGTTTTTTCTGTTAACGGCCGGGTAGTTTTAACTTTGGCTTCCGTTGTTTTAGGCAACGCAAAGTTTTTTACCGATTGGTGTAGAACAATATTTACCATGTCGTTCAACTTGGGATCAGCAGATTTTAGTTTGCCTGAGTTAAAAAACAAAAGAGACGCACAAATCATGTGCGCCACCAGTGAAGTTAGAATAAATGGATTGAATTTACTTGTACTCGACATCTTTGATGATTTGTAAAGCGGTTGGCGTACTTTTACCCAGAGTTTCCCAGGAAGCTTGTTCGGTTTTGAATAAGCCCCAGTCTTTTATTAAAGATGAAGGGATTAAGTTAGCCTTTGCGGGATAGTCAAAGTGGTGAGCTGTCCATTGCAGCTGATTTTTATCCGCTAACATAAATTCCATGAATTTTTCAGCTGCGGCCTGGTTTTTAGAATTTTTGAAGATACCAATCCCGGCACCGTTGGTGTGTGTACCAGTTGTACCTTGGTTTACGAAGGCCATTTTTACTACGATTGCGGGGTTAGCAGCGGTCTGTTGCGCTAAGTAGTAGTGGTTTACGATACCGACATCACAAACACCAGAAGCGATAGCGTTAATAACTGCATTGTCGTTTGCTAATGGATCAACGGCTAAATTAGCGATTAATGATTTTAAAAAATCAGTCGTTTTTTCTGAACCTAGGTTATGAACTAAGCCAGACACTAAGGCGTGGTTATATGGGTGTGAGCCAGAACGAACGCAAATACGGCCGGCCCAGATATCCTGGCTTAAGTCAGTGTAGTCTTTAATATCAGCAGGGTTAACCGTTGTTGAATTGTAGATTACCGAACGGGCGCGGAAAGAAAGTGCGGTCCAGAGATTTTTGCTGTTGCGCATTTGTTCAGGAACAGAAGAAGTAACTGCAGTTGAAGTGAAAGGCTTGAAGTAACCTTGGTCAGCCAGTTCGTTTAAGTAGATAAAGTCTTTAACAAAGATTAAATCGGCCGGCGAAGCATCACCTTCAGCATCGATTTTTGCCTTGATGGTCGGGTAGGCTAACTCTACGAAAGTTATTTTTTCGCCGGTTAAAGCCGTAAATTCGTTGGCGAGCGGTTGTAAGTTTGCAACAACGCGGTCAGTGTAGATGGTTAAATCAGCGAAAGCTGGTTGTGAGCAGATAAGTGCAGCAGCTATTAGTAATGCCTTTTTCATATTCGACTCTCCTTATTAGAGTGATTGTTTTTTAATTGGACGCTCTTCTCATAAGGGGTATTGGGTAAAAACCAAACTATTTAGTGCAGTCTTTAGCTTGTTGAAATTAAGCTGATAGTAAGTTGAAAACGTATTGAGATTATTCTAAACCGAAGCGTATTTTTTTTACATTTTTCGCCGACACGTAGGTGCCAAACAGTTGGTCCCACACTGAAAGTGACACCCCGAAGTTGCGGTCGAAATGTTTAGGGTCTGTCGAGTGGTGTATCTGGTGCTGTTTGGGTGAAATGAAAATACGCTCGAGCAGACCAAACGAAAATCCGATATGGCTGTGGCGCAGATTGCTGCCCAGCAGATTAAACGCAAAGCCAAAAAAGTTAACACCTAAAATCGTCGTCATGGTTAACTGCGACTGAAATAGAAAAACAAAAAGTCCGGTCGCAAGACCCAAACTAAGGCTATTGCGTACAGTGGCTATGGCCGACTCAACCGGGTGAGTGCGGTACAGTGTCACCGGCGTAAGTGTGGTGGCCGAATGGTGGGTGCGGTGAAATTTCCACAGCCAGGAAATGCGGTGCATGCCGTAGTGATGGATAAAACGGATAAAATCATCGCACACAAAAAAGGCCAGCGTGAATAAAAACAAACTGAAATTGCTGGGCGGCAGGGTTTCAGGCTCTGGACGGATCTTTTGCAAAGTGTGAATCAAAAACATTGAGATGTTAAAGGTCACATCCAGAAACGGGATGAAAATAAAAATTTTCAGCACAGAGTTCAGGGCATAGATCTGGTAATCAAAACGGCTCGATTTATTCCACCAGTAGTTTTTATTGAAAAATATTCTTTTTAGATAACGCCAACGGATCACCTGCTGCCAGTTTTTTTTCTTAACTGCGACCGTCCAGAAGACTATAAATGCAACGCAAAACACCAGATTAAGGTGAAAAAGGCGTGAGGTCGGGTCATCTATCGGCACTAAAAAGCGATCGACCCATTGCTGCAGTTGCGGCATGAGGTTTGGCATGGCTTAAAGTGTATAAAGTTGGGGCAGGCAGAGTACAAGAAATTTTGTGAGGTTTTCAATTGTCTTTCAATACGTTCACTGTCACCTTGAAACGAGTGGCTGTTTAGACGGATTTTTTGTCACAAAATAAATTTAGTTTCCTAGTAAGAGTGTATGATGATGCAGACTTTTAAAATTAATGGCATGACCTGTGAATCCTGTGTATCTAAAGTGACACAGAAAATTTCCGAGCTCCACGGTGTGGCTAAAGTCCACGTCGACTTGGCCACAAAAAAGGCTGAGATCGACTCGGTTGAGCCGGTTTCACTTTTACAGCTGCGAATGGCGCTTGAGGATTTGCCAAAGTATTCTGCCGACTACGATGATGATCACAGTGGCGCAGACGTGAGTGCGATCAATGGTAAAGAATCAGCTTTTAAGACATACAAACCATTAATTGTTCTGTTCTCTTTTATTGTGGCGGTCAGTGTGGCCTGGCAATATAGCCAAGGGCATTTTTCAGCGATGGTGTTTATGCGCCAGTTGATGGCAGGCTTTTTTATCGGCCTGTCGTTTTTTAAATTTTTAGATTTACAGGCATTTAGTACGGCTTTTGCAAAGTATGATCCTTTGGCTAAAACCATCCGTGGTTACGGCAGACTTTATCCGTTTATTGAGTTGGCTTTGGGGTTGTTATTTGTCGCCGGAGTCGGGTTAAAAGCCGCCAATATTTTAACTGTTTTGGTCTTAAGTGTGACGACGGTTGGGGTTGTGCAAAAGATCACTTCGAAGAATCAGATTCAATGCGCCTGTCTCGGGGCCGGTTTTAATTTACCATTGTCTTGGGTGACAGTCGCTGAGAACCTAGCTATGGTCTTAATGGCGCTTTACAGCTTGTCTATTGGATAAAACCTCATACAATTTTGGTATGTCGTTTAAATACTTATTATCAACTTTACTTGTTTTATTACCGATGAAAACCTTCGCCGCCGGTTACACCACACTTGGCTTTATGTACATCAGCGAAGACCGCGGAGTCGATGGGGGCACCAGCAGTATCACCCGGACATTGATTGATTTTGGCGCCGGTAAAATCTGGGGTAACGGTTTTGCCTTAGGCTTTAAATACGGTTCAGAGCAAAATGAATATCCCGGTGGAAGTATGAATCGCACGGGGCTTGGCCCGTCTATCGGCTACCTGCATAAGAAAAATCAGGGTTTTTATATTATGGGCACCTACTTTATTAACCCAGCGCTTTCTGGCGGGTATAAAGGAAACGGCACGCAAGTGGATATCGGATATCGTTTTGCCCTAGATAAAGTTTCAATCGGGCCGCAGCTTAGTCAAAAAAACTTCACTTTTGACGAAATCGACGGTAGTCCGATTTCTCCAGCTTATGTAGATAACCGCGTTGATCCATATTTTACCGTGTGGATTGATTTTTAATATTTTAGCAAACGAGGATTCGGCAGAATGAAAAAAATAGTTATCCCGAGTCCCGGAGGCTATGACAAATTGCAGATCCAAGAATTTGCAGATCTAGAATCCGATAGGGATTCGGTGGTGGTCAGTGTAAAAGCCATCGGCGTAAATTATGCCGACTGTCTGGTGCGCTTTGGTGTGTACGAATCGGCAAAAAAATATGTCGGCTGGCCGATCACGCCGGGCTTTGAATTTTCAGGACAAGTAAAATCAATTGGCGATAGAGTTTCCCGTTTCAAAGTCGGCGATCAGGTCGTGGGTATTACATTGTTTAACGCTTATGCCACTGAAGTTAAAGTTAAAGAGGCAAATTTGTTTCATTTGCCGAATGGATTTTCATTAACAGAAGCGGCAGGTTTTCCGACGGTGTTTTTTACCGCCTACCATGCCCTTTTTCAGCTGGTAAAAATTTACCCGAAGTCACATTTACTGGTGCACTCAGCCGCCGGCGGTGTTGGTTCAGCTCTGGTGCAACTGGCAAAGGCGTTTAACTTTACCGTAACCGGGGTGGTAGGTTCTTCCCATAAGGTGGGTGATGTGAAAGCATTGGGGGCTGATTACGTCATCGATAAATCCACCCAAAATCTGTGGCATGAAGCCCAAAAGATTGCACCCGGGGGGTATGATGTCATCTTTGATGCCAATGGGTATACGACTTTAAGTGACGGGTACAAACATTTACGTCCGGTGGGAAAGCTGATCTCTTACGGGGCGCACTCGTTGCTTCCGCGCGGAGGTGGCTCTGGCCGGGTTAATTATTTTAAAGCACTGGTTGGCTTAATTAAAACCCCCAGGTTTAATCCGCTGCAATTAATTACCGACAATAAATCTGTGGTCGGTTTTAATTTATCATTTTTATTTGCCAGACAGGATTTGGCAAACGAAGCCATGACCGATCTTATGCGCTTAGCTGTCGAGAAAAAAATCAAACCATTAAAGACTACGACTTTTAAGTTTGCGGACGTGGGTTTGGCTCACCAGGCTTTAGAGTCAGGCAAAACAGTCGGTAAAATTGTCTTGCTGGTGGATTAGCTAAAGCACTTCGGCAACTGTGTCCGCAACCAAAAATACCAACTCACGCGCATTCGCTGGGTCTTTCCATTTTGGATCCATCAGCTGGCCAACTTTTGTTGAGCCTTTTTTCATTAAAAATTCGCCCAAAGCGGCAACGCCATCTTCTTTTTCGCACACGCGCATAAAGTCCATGGCCAAAACATTAGTTGTGCCTTCCCAGATTGAAAACACCTGGGCATCACGTAACAGTCGTGGAAGTCCGGTGTCTTCAATGTAGCCCGCGCCGCCGAAAGCTTCGAGAGCCTCACTTGCAATCAAGATCGATTTTTTAGCGGTATATAGTTTTATAATCGGTGTCAGGGCCCGTAATAATTTTTTCTCAAGGTCGGTGGCAACACCACATTCTTCTTTACCTAAAAGACCAACGACAAAAAACGTTAAATCAAAACACTTTTTAAATTCATCTTCAAGATGTTGTAAAGTCTTGCGGTGCAGTGGATGATTAATAATGGCATCACCAAAGGCCACACGTCGTTTGGCGTAATCCCAGGCTAAATCTAAAGCGCGGCGTGAATGTCCGAGGGCACAGATCGAATTGTAAACACGCGTGATATTTAACACGCTGGCGATTTTTTTTACGCCATCACCTTCACCGGCAATCAAACGCGCCGGCGTGTTATGTAAAGTCAGCTCGGCTGTAGGCAGTGCTTTGGTTCCTAATTTATCTTTAAGGCGGTGCACTTCAATGTTGTTGAGCTGGTTATTTTGATCCCGCAGTTCAAGATAAAAAAGCGATAACCCTTTATTGCCGTGAGTTGCGCCGTCTGGTCGCGCCAGTGTCAGTGTCATCTGAGATGTTGTGGCCGAGGTAAACCATTTAGTGCCTGAGAGAGTGTAGTTTTTGGCATCGATCTTTTTAGCGGTCGTGCTGGTCATACTAACATCCGAGCCGCCGGTCCGTTCGGTCATCCATTGGCCAGAGGTCCAAAAAGTTTTTGGGTCACGCGAGGTTAAATTTTTAAAAGCTTTTTCTTTTAAATCAGTATCACCGTAAAGTTCGAGGGCCCGGGCAGCGCCATCGGTCATAGCCA
Source organism: Bdellovibrio sp. SBM16 (assembly GCF_056175625.1). Taxonomy (NCBI): domain Bacteria; kingdom Pseudomonadati; phylum Bdellovibrionota; class Bdellovibrionia; order Bdellovibrionales; family Pseudobdellovibrionaceae; genus Bdellovibrio; species Bdellovibrio sp. SBM16. Next base: position 756,069 of record NZ_JBJKJG010000001.1, read on the forward strand.
GCGGACACGAGTAAAAAGCACTCGACGGTGAGTAAAGATATAATAGCGCCATCTGGTAGTAACGTGAAAACTCTTTTTGTTTGCGTTCGTAGGCTGTTGCCACAATACCTTCGGTGGCTGCAGCTTTTTCCAGGTTCTTCCAGCCTTCAGAGGTTTCTATGTTATCAATGCGCTTACCCCAGGGAGAAAACGGGACATGTTTTGGCGGGTGCGCTTCAGCCTCTTGAGCCCAGCTTAACCACTGGCCTGCAGCTAACTGACCGACATGAGTCAGGTGTTCAAAAATAGCTTTGTGATATTCTTTGGGAACATTTTTTTCTAAGAAAGGTTTTAAGTAGTTATCCGAAGTAAAGGTATTTACAAGCTCTGGTCCGTGTTGGTAAAAATCTCTCATAAATATAGGGGGCCCGTTAATCGCATTTAAGTCAAGTCTTATGGGTCTGCACCTTGCCAAGAGTGAAAGACGCCCCATTGTTATTATCATGGAAGCAGACCAGCCCCGGCTTATTAAAAATTGGTTCACCGCAAAAATAAAAGCCCGTAGCTTTACTGTGACTTCTTTTTTAGTTCTTCTGATTTTTGGTTTAAGTTTCTATGATTGGCTTTCGCTGAACAGTTTATCGGTCAGCTATGAGCAGGTGTTTTTGCAACATCAATACTGGAGATTGTGGAGTGCGATGTTTTCGCACGCTGACATGGGGCATTTGTTAGGTAATGCTTTATTATTTGTACCATTTGCGGTCCTGCTGTCCGGATACTTTAATCTTACGTTGTTTCCATTGTGGGGATTTTTGCTGGGTGGAGTAATTAATGCCTTAACGCTTACAACCATGTCGCCACAAACAGCTCTGCTCGGTATTTCCGGGGTTGTGAACTGGATGGGAGCTGTGTGGCTTACGTTATTCTTTTTTGTTGACCGTAGAACGAACTGGCGCAGACGTTTTGCCGTAGCTCTATTTTCAAGTTTGGTGCTGTTTGCACCGCAGGAGTTTAAGCCTGAAGTCAGCTATGCCGCCCACCTGATCGGCTTCGGATTTGGGATTATTACCGGACTGGTCTATTTTTTTCTGCATCAGAAAGAATTCTTGGCCGCTGAAGTTTATGAGTTACCCCTTGCAACTGAACCTGAAGGCACCTACTAAGATTTAGAGCTGTTAAGTTTACGCTTTTCCAGTTTTTCTTTATAGAATGTTTTATCGGCGATATAAATTGAGCGTTCTAGTTCTGAGTAGATGATGCCGTCTTTATCCACCCAGTGCACGATGGCTACATGTGTGGTTTCACCATTGGCTTTAACGTCAGCTTTAACTTTAGTTAAAATTTCCGGCGTGATTTTGAAAATAGCGTACAGCGGTTTTTTGCCCGGGCGTTTAAATTTGATCGAAGCTGATTTGTCCCAGACGACAAAATCTTTTCCCAGCATGTGCATGAACATCAGCATATAAAAAGGGTCGGTGGCTGAGAACTGGCTGCCGCCGAAAATGGTGCGCACGTAGTTCATGGTCCACAAGTTTAATTTAAGTCGTAAATGCACTTCGCTCCAGTCACCTGACCAGAACAGAATTTTGGCGCCTGTACCAAAGAACATCGGATACCAGTTCATGCCGATACGAAAGCCTTTGGTTTTCAGTGATTCTTTTTTTTCGGTTTTAAGTAGTGTGAGCGCCATAGATATAGTGTAAGCGCAAACGAGATAAAGTCGAGAAGATTCAGATTAGTAACTCTAGAGTAGAGTTGCTAATCTATTTAAACAAAATTAATTTGCAAAGGGCATTTCAAAGCTGATGATCTGGCAGCTGCCAAGCTCAGTCGTAACACGGTAGGCAGAATAAGTTAACTCACCGGCAGTAAAGATGACATCATAAACTTCGTAACCACCTTCTTCAACATGCGCCAGATCAACGATTTCAACTTTATGGTCTGTTGGTTGTAGTTTGGTGTTTAACTGAAATAACATCGCAGCAGCCTGTACTGCTTGTTCTGCGCAAATCACCTGAATCTGTTTTGCCGGTTGTGCGGGTTGCTCTTCAGCAAAGGCGAAAGTCGTTGCGAATAAAGCGCTGACGATGACTAAAATTTGTTTCATGGAAATTCCCCTTCGAATAGATTGGTTTTTTTTTATTTTGTACCGTGAAGGTCTGAAATACTCCAGCGGCAACTGCCGGATATATAAAAATTAGTTAATTATTTCGCTGCTGTATGGGCTTTTGACGGCGGCGGCACTTTTTGTGCTTTTGCGCACCTGTTGCAGCTCTATAAGCAATAGGTTGCTTTATAGCTGTTAAAAAGCGGTCCAAACCCTGCAGTTCATCAGAGGGTGAAATTTTATAAAGCGACTGTGGCTTTTTTACTGGTTTATGTGCAGGTGGTATCGCTCTTAGCGGCACCGCAGGCTTTGCCGTATTTACGCAGCCTTAAACGCCAGGTTTCTTCAGCAGCAGCAGAAGATCTAGATAGCAAATCCCGTGATTCTAAATCCCTGATCATGAATATGGATGGCCCGCAGGGGGCGACGCAGTTTTCTTACACCGAAATCCCGCTCGAACATCCATCGCAGCTTTCTGAATTCTTAGACCGAGAAGAAACCCGCAAAACCGATATTTTACTTTCGACCGATACTCCTGAGATTTATCAGGCCGTGGCGGAAACAGTAGCCAAAAACCAGAAACACTCTGATCGTATGTTCCGCTTTATGCCGATTGGCAAGCTTGCGTCGGTTAAAGAAAGCCTGTCTTCAGGCTGGGCTACATACAGCAAAAATGTAAAAGACACTTTTAGATACGATAAATTAGGTTTATCAATTGTAGTGATCACGACTTCGTTTGATTCTTTTATCTGGATTCACTCGGCATCGATGGATGTTTATCAAAAATCTGCGATGGTGATGATGAATGTGGTATTTGCCGCTGCCTTTGCGCTCGATCGTGATCTGTGGTCAAGAATGACAGTGCCGCTGCGTCACCGGATTATGAAAACCCTAGATAAAATTTCAGGAAAAATGACCGGCAACACCGATGCCGAAGCGGTGTACGCCCGTAAAGTAATCGCGTCGCAGTTTTTGGCGAACCTGTCATACAGTGTGGGCTTTCAGTTATTACGCGCTTCGATCATGTCGTATCATGATCTGGCCACAACCGTAATGACTTCGAATTTTTGGCTGATGTCGCTTAAGGTAGCTGCGATTACCACCATGGCAAGTTTTGCCTGGGGCGAACTGATGGCGGCAGCCAATGCCGAAAAGCACCCGGTGGCAAAAAATGCATTAAAACGATTATCTGATGTGCGCAACATCGTGATGAGTCAGCTGGCCAGCATGGGTATGGTGTTGCAGCCGGGGACTTATGGTTACACGCCGATCATCGCCATCGTGACCAGTGGTACGATTGGGCTTATTGCCTTGATGAAATCAAATAAAGTGATTCAGTGGCTGGAAAATAGCAAGGTAGCCAATATCCTATTTAGAAACCAACGCCAATTAGAAAATCTGGTTAATGATGCCGCATCAGTGGTTCAGGATAAGCTTGAACCAAAAGCACGAGCGAGCCAGCTAGCCTCAGAGCGCGCCGAGCCGCGCGGCGCTACGGTAGGAATGTGTCAGGCATTGTTTAACTAGTAGCTTCTTTGTCACACTTATCACCTGTCCTGTATCACAATGAAACAGCGAAAATTTTAAATAATCATAAAACCCGAATGTCAAAAAGCCGAAAAGAAAGATGTATTGGTCGCCCTTTAGGGCGCTTTGTGGAGGCTCCTTTGAAACAATGGGTTGTTAAATTATTGCAGCAATTGGATATCTCATTTGCCGATTCGGATTCGATCAGCGTTGATTCTGCGCCGATTAAAAAAATGCCGGTGATCAGCGAAGAAAAAGCAACACTGCTTTATATCATGGATGTGTATAACAAACATCTCTTCGATATGGAAAAACACTCGGTCAGAAAAGTGCGTGAAAAATTGGATTTGATGGCTAAAGGGCTGGTTGATCCGGATCCTAAAAACGTTGAAAAGTGTCTGTCAGAAATCCGCCTGTTTTTTTCGAGCTACCGTGTTGATGAGTCAACCTACATTCAAAATACCTTTGATGACTTTAAACGTATCGTCTGGGACTTAGCTGACCAGCTATCTGAAGATATCCGCGAGGATTCGGCCAAAGACGAACAGCTATCAACGCATCTGCAGGATCTAAAAGAAGCGGTCGAAGCGAACTCGCTTGAAACCCTACGTAAAAAATCGCGTCAGTTTATTAACCTGTATGTCGAGCACCAGCATGCTAAAAATGAAACCCGTAAAAAACGTCTAACTTCGGTGAAGAAAAATTTAGACACGGTCAAAAAACAGCTGCTCGAAGCCAACTCGTCATTAAATCTAGATCACTTAACCGGTGCTCATAACCGCAAAAGCTTTGATGAAACCGTTAAAAAGTATGTGCATTTAAACAATATGAACCCGATGCAGGTGAGTCTGATCATTATGGATATCGATTTTTTCAAAAAGATCAATGATACCTATGGCCACGATATCGGTGATTTCGTGTTAAAAGAGTGTGTACGTATCTTAAAATCAGTTTTTCATAAAGATGCCGAGATGGTGGCCCGTATCGGTGGAGAAGAGTTCGTGGTGATTCTGCCAAACCATGCCATTGAACATGCTCTGGTGCGCGCCGAAGAAGTGCAGAAACGAATCCGTTCGGAAGTTTTTGTGCATGGTGAGTCGGTCGTGCGTTTTACGGTGTCGATGGGTATTGCCCAGTTATTAGAAACTGAAAATGCTTCAGACTGGGTAAAACGGGCGGATACGGCTTTATATAAGTCGAAAAACTCAGGCCGCAACCAGTACACAGTGGCTCCGTCATCAGTGCCAAAGCCAGCTCGCGTAGCTTAAGATTAAGTGTTACATTACTAACAGCAAAGCCAGCAGATCCTGCTGGCTTTTTTTATTGCAGATAAAAGCTGTGGTCATAGAGCCACAGTGTAAGATTCCTAACAGTACGATTTCTAACACTGTCTAGAGATTTATATACAGGTTACACCTTAGACAGTTTTCCCCTCTCATATACGCTATAGCCGCGCTGGTATCGCGATTGCTTTGATACTTTGTGTGACGTAACTGTCAAAGCAATAACAAACAAAACTAAATGTTCGGAGGGGAAAATGAACACATCATTCATTAAGGGCGAAGCTTTATCTAAAACATTAACCGCGATGGTTGTAGCGCCGAAAACGCTGTCGAAATCGCTCTTTGTCAGTGCGGGATTTTTAATGGTCTGTTTACTGTCTAACAGTGCCAAAGCGGTCAAAGACGATGTTGTCGTCGCAGTCATTGATACCGGTGTAGATATTGAACATAAAGATTTAAAAAATTCGATCTGGATTAATGCCGGCGAAACGGGGAAAGACAAAATAGGACGTGATAAGGCCTCTAACGGTGTTGACGATGATAATAACGGGTACGTTGACGATATCAATGGATGGAATTTTGTCGATAACAATAATAAAGTGATCGACAACGATGGCCATGGAACACACGTGGCCGGCATTATCCAGAAAGAGTTTAAACACAAAAAACCAGGACGCGGTGACTTGAGTTTAATGGTGCTTAAGTACTTTAACCCCCAAGCCTCTGCCAAGGTCAATGTGATCAATACAATTAAAGCCATTCACTATGCTTCACGGATGAAAGCGCAGGTCATTAACTATTCTGCGGGAGGGGCTGAGCCCGTCCTGACAGAGCTGCAGGCGATCGAGAAGGCGCGTAAACTTGGAATTCTCATGGTCGTTGCAGCAGGGAATGAGCAAGAGGACACGGATGTCATTCGTTACTACCCCGCAAGCTACCGGCTTGATAATATGATCTCAGTGGCCGCCATTGAAAAAGGTGGCGGCCTGACCGACTTTAGTAATTACGGAAAAAACACCGTCGATCTTGCGGCGCCGGGTAAACTGATTTATTCGACACTTCCCAATAATAAGTACGGTTTTTTAAGTGGCACATCGCAGGCAACGGCTTTTGTGACCGGGCACTTGGCTGCCGTCATCGCGGATAAAAAAACAGCAGATTATAAAGGTGCCATTGACCAGTTATTTAAAGAAGCGGTTTTTAACCCAGCGCTTAAAGGACGCACCAAGTTTCAGATGGCCTTATTAGGCGAAATACCCTAAGCTTTTTATGACTTAACCATAAGGATTTTTTTAAATGCACAAGAATCAAGGCCCAGTGTACTACAACGATTATTTAATGCTTGAAAAGTTTCTTTCCTGCCAAGAGCCCTTAAGCAGAAAATTTGCCACGCAAAGTGATCCAGAAGCTCATGATGAAACCTTATTTATTGTGGTCCATCAAGCCTACGAATTGTGGTTTAAACAGATCCTTCATGATTTAGATGCGGTGTTGGCCACATTCAAAAAACCGGTGGTTGAAGACAGAGATTTCAGTTCTATTATCCAGCGTTTGGACCGTATCCGTAAAATCCAGGCGGGGTTTCAGAATAATTTTGAAGTTTTAGAAACAATGACCCCGATGGATTTTTTAGAATTCAGAAGTCTGCTGTCGCCGGCTTCGGGTTTTCAGAGCACCCAGTTTCGCGAAATTGAAATTAAATTGGGATTAAACACAGTTGACCGCGAAGGCATTGACCGCGAATTTTTCCTGGGACGTTTAAACGAAAAAGACCGCGCCCGTTTATCAAGCCTTGAGGCTGTGCCGTCAATGTTGCGCCTTTTAGAGACGTGGTTAGAGCGCACGCCGTTTACGAATAAAGAAAATTTCAATTTCTGGGATGAATACCAAAAGACAATTAATACGATTTTGGCTGACGATAAGGCCACAATCGAGGCCAATGCCGCCCACTTATCAGATAAAGATAAGGCGATGCAGTTAGAAAACCTAAGGCTTACGAAAGAGTCCTTTGATAATTTATTTAACGAAGAGGCGCATAAAAAGATCGTTGAGACCGGCCAGCGTAAGCTGTCACAGAAGGCAATTTTAAATGCGTTATTTATTATGCTTTACCGAGACGAGCCGATGTTATCGATGCCATTTCAGATGATGACTATTTTGATGGATATCGATGAAAATTTTACGACCTGGCGCTATCGTCACGCGCTGTTAGCCCAGCGCATGTTGGGTACAAAAATCGGAACCGGTGGTTCATCAGGGCATACGTATTTAAAAAAAGCCGCTGATAACAACCGTGTGTTTGTGGATTTGTTTAATCTATCAACGTATTTAATCCCGCGCTCACGCTTACCAAAAATTCCGGCAGAGATTAAAAAACAACTGAACTTTTGGGATGCGCCTTAGGCTTACGAATGTATAAAAAGTTTTACCAGCATTTTTTAAACGCCAATCCCGGGATACAGCACTATGCCAGCCACTCCCATCACTACTGGCCCGATGTGACCCGTGAGGCTCATCTAGAGTACTGGAATGACTCGGCCAAATTTGTCGATGATAAGTGGAATTACATTTTCGCCAGCAAGATTCCAAGTGCTCAGAAGCTGATCGCTGATGTGCTGAATTTGTCGTATCCGGAGCAGGTCGTGTTTGCCCCGAACACCCACGAGTTTGTCGGAAGACTTTTGAGTTGTTTTAAGCCCGGTAAAAAAATCAGAATCCTGACCACAGATTCAGAGTTTTACAGTTTCGACCGCCAGATTAACCGACTTATCGAAGAGCAGCTGGTTGAGGTGGTCAAAGTACCTACGCAACCTTTTGCGATTTTTGAAAACCGCTTTAAAGAACATCTTAAGGCCCAGGACTGGGATCTGGTGTTTTTCAGTCAGGTGTTTTTTAACTCTGGTTTTGCGGTTAAGGATCTGGTCGGCATAGTCAGCCAGGTGACAAACCCGGAGACGATCATCGCTGTTGATGGTTATCATGCCTTTATGGCTTTGCCGACGGATTTGCAGGCCCTAGAGGAAAGAATATTCTATATTGCTGGATCATATAAGTACGCCCAGGGCGGTGAAGGGGCGTGTTTTATGGTGGTGCCGAAAGGCACGCAGCTAATGCCGGTAAATACCGGTTGGTTTGCCGGCTTTTCTGGTCTGGCTAACCAAGGTGGACAGGTTGTCTATTCCGAAGATGGTTACCGTTTTGCCGGAAGCACCATGGATTTTTCGGCGCTTTACCGGCTAGAGGCTGCGCTAAAACTGTTTGCTTCTCACAATATCTCAGTTGAGAAGATACATCAGCATGTGCAAGCCCTGCAGAAAGTGTTTATCGATGATATCACTAAATGGGCCCACCCTAAGTACAGTAAATGGCTAAATGAAAAAAATCTTTTAAAACATGATCTGGATCATCATGGCCACTTTCTCACCTTTGATATGATTTCAGCTGAGACGACAAAAATGCTGCACGATGCGTTTTATCAGGCAGGAATTCGAACTGACTATCGTGGCAGCCGTTGGCGTTTTGGCTTTGGTTTATACCAGGATAACCATATCAATTTAAAGGAGCTTAAATGAAAGTGTTAACCCAGAAAAAGTCAGGAAAGTTATGAACATCCGTTTAATGTCTCTCTGTTGTGTATTTTTGTTATCGGCTGTAGCTTCGGCGCAAAAAGAGCCGGTGCTAGCCTCATCAGGAACTGTAACGACAAAAGCACTGATGCAGCAGTTTTTAAGTGAATTAATGTCTTTGCGAAAATACATGGTTTCAGAAAAACGGTTTTCTGACCCTAAAAATACGGTTGAGATTTCACAACGCTTAAAAGAAATGTCGCGTTTATCGGTCGCGGCCGGGCATGATCCATTGCTGAATATAGAAAATTTTAAAATGTCGCGTGAAGTGCTGACCAGTCATATGGCTGAAACCGAGCGAGTTTATAAAACGGGAAATAAAGATTTTGCCCGTTGGATGTTAAACTCGACAGTCTATGTGTGCATGAGCTGTCACACGCAATTGCCGGCGATGGATAAAGCGTTGTTGCAATTTAAAGAAGATGGATCGTTTTATTCTGAATTTGAGCAGGCCGAATTTTTATTTGCGGCACGAAGTTTTCAGGACGCCCTAAGGCTTTATGACTTTGCCATTGAAAAAGGCAGTGATGAAAATTTTGAAGTCGAGCGCGCCCTGGAAAGAGTGGTTGTATATTATAGCCGCATCAAGCGTGATCCAAAGGCAGCGGTAAAAAAGTTAGAAAAATACCGGTTAATTAAAAAATTACCACAAACTCTACGTACGCAGATCAGCGATTGGATTACCCAGTTTAAGATGTTTGAAAAAATGAACTTTAAAAATGTGCCGGCTTGGTCAGCTGAGGAAGTTTTGCAACTTGCGCAAAAGCATCTGCAAGTTAAAGATCAGCCCTATAATTTGGTGACCTATGCGTGGGTGTCTGGGGTGTTATATGAGTATCTGCAGGGTCACGCAGATTCTTCGGCGGCTCCTGAAATTCTGTATTGGCTAGCCATCAGTGATAATCAGATGTCGAACAACGTGTTTTTCTCGTTGGCGCATATGTTCTTGCGAGAGTGTATCGTCAAATATCCAAACACTGTCAGTGCGCAAAAGTGCTATAAAGAATATGAAGAAGAAATAACTTTAAGCTATTCCGGCACCCGCGGCACGGATATCCCACCGGATGTGCGGGCTGATTTAAAAGTCTTAAAGAAAAAGGCCTTCGGTAAATAGCTAACAGGCCTGTTGCGAAATTAATTCGGATCCGACCACAGGGAGCGATCTTTCATCAGTTTTCGATCGCTCACATTGGCAGGGATGGCTTTTGCTGAATAGGCCATCGTTTGGTAAGAACCGTCACGCACTTTTACGGCTTTAACGTCGACATCGACAAGCGCATTGTATTTTTTTTCAACGGCGATAAAGGCCAATTTCATGGTAACATCTTGTTCGTCTACGCCTTCAACCGAAATCGGTTTTTCCAGGCGTTTTACAAAACGCGTTTCTTTACCCTGGCTTTTGTCAAAAACCAGAATCTCCTGCGCCTGTGAAAGAGTGGCTTCATAATTTGTTAAGGCCGTGGCTACATGTTGATCAAAACAAACGCTGCAATATGTGCTGTGGTTTAACTCTTGCGGGCGGGATTGCATAAACTGAAATGCGGTTTCCGGCAAAAACTGCACGCAGGATTTGCACAGAGAATCACTGCAAATTCCGCATTGGTAAGGAGTCTTTTTATGTTGGCAGATCGCGCAGCCGCAACCAGAATTTGTTTGTGAGTTTTCCATGGGTGAAGAAGTACCATAAAAGGTGGCAGATCTTTAAGAGAAATCCCATTTTTTGTGTTTACTTATAGGGGGCTTAAGCTGATCATTGTTATATGAGCAAACAAGAGGCCCACACTGATATAAATTCTACACGTTCTCTTAAAAAAGGCCCGATGGCCATGCTTGAAAACCTGATCCGTAAGTTTTCAACCGTGGCCTTTATTCTGTTTTTACTGCCGTTGGTTTTACTCTATGTGGTGATTCTTGGGTTTGCGATTACGCCGGCGATTTACTTCTTTCAGCAGGTGAATGTCTGGGTTGAAGGGTATTCGTTATTTGTAAAATCACTGTGTTACGGCATGTGTGCCGGTGCAGGGTTTATTTCATTCATCTTATGTCTGATTTTTATTGTTCCGCTTTTTAATGCGCCACTGATCCCATTTGTGCGCCCTTACCGCGGTGCCTGGTATTCGCTTGAATCGATCCCGTGGTATTACCATAATGCCCTAACGTACTTAGTACGTTATACGATCCTGGAGTTTCTGACTCCATCGCCATTAAATATTTTATTTTTTAAAATGATGGGGATGAAAATCGGTAAAAACGTGGTGATCAATACTTCTAATATTTCAGACCCGTGCCTGATCAGGCTTGATGATTACGTTACGATCGGTGGTTCGGCTTTTATGATGGCCCATTACGGGATGAAGGGTTATCTGGTGATTGATAAATTGCATCTTAAAAAAGGTGCCATGGTAGGTCTTGGCGCCAAGCTTTTAGGCGGGGTGACCATCGAAGAACGGGCAACGGTGCTTCCGAACTCGGCGGTATTGCCGAAAACCATCGTTGCAGCCGGCGAAAAATACGGTGTGCAGTCGCAAGTTCACGGTTAATTGCCGCGTTATCTTAAGCTATTCTTTTTGATTTGAAATAATGTAGTTATGCAGTAACCACAGACGAATCTGTTTTAACAGGTGATCGGTCATACCAAAAAAGACGAATTGGTGTAAAAACCCTGCGGCTTCATCTTTACCGCCACCGCTGGGGGCTTTTTCGGTGTAATGGCAGAATGCGGGTAACTCAACGTTCTGGGTTTCATCATCACTTAAAAACACAAACTCACGAAATTCTTTAAAGTGCAGTTCGCGGCTGTACACCAGATTCACATACAGTTCAGAAATTTCAGAGATCTTAACTTTGTTTGCGACCTTCATGGTTTCTTTGGTGGTCACATTGATCAGGTGATTCGGGTCTTTTTCTGATAAGCCGCTCACATGAATCTTTAATTTTTTATAGAAGTAGGAACGATCCAGCGGTTTGATAAACACATCGCGGTACTCGTGGGCCAGTTGTTTTAAATCATCTTCTTTTGGCGCTGTACCGGTGTAGAGCAGGTGAACACATTCTTTTTTAAAGTAGCCAGAAAAATTCTCAAATTTGATCTCGGTCGTATTGATGGTGATGTCGTGGTCAAATGTCGGCGCACCGGTCGCTTTTTTGCTCGGGTCAAGTTTTACGATCTCGCAGGTCAGGTTTTTATAGCGGCTCTGGATTTCTGTGATCAGGTTTTTGTTATCTTCGTTATCCATGCCGATCAGCGCAAGTTTAAGCGGTAAGGTCTGTTTGGGCGGGTTAAAGTTCCACAGCGCACTTGAGACCTGATCAGCTTTGTGGGCTGCGATATATTTACGTAGTACGTTGAGTAGCGGCTGTTCGGCAGCAAAGAACTGAAATTTATTAATAAAAAATCCGGGTTTTTGCGGGTGCGGAACGCTGATCATACATTGGGCCCACACGCTTTGCTTTTTGCCGTGTAAAAACAGGGCCGAAAAATATTTAGAAGCGCTGCCGGCTTCGATCTGCGAATCGCTCAATGTCACAAAGCCCAGTTCGGATATCGTCTGAATCTCTACTTCTTTAAGCAGGGCGATAAAGGCTGTGGCACTTTGTGATTTCATTTCAAGAGGTTGCGCTTTTTTCTTAATTTTTATAGCTAAGTTTAAACTCTCTTTTAAAATCAGGGCATCGAACGGCTTAAAAATGAAATTGTAAATATCAAGCGGGCGGATAAACTTTGCAGCGGTGTGGTTATTCTCGTAGCCGGTCAGTACCACGTAGAATTCTTTGCTGTTCTGGGCTTTTAGTTTGGAGATTTTATCGGGCCAGATGCTAAACGCATAAAGCGCATAATCAAGGACCATAAGATCAAAGGTCCAAAATGAGGCGATCTCTTCTGGCGGTAATGAATTGGCGTGTTTTTCGAAATCTGTGATATCACTGAATTTTTCAATCTGTGCCTGGACGTCGATCGCACGCAGCGAATCCACGATTTGTTCAATAGCCTTTTCTTCACGATCAATAATGAGATAACGGCCCATGCTTAAATTATATCGTGTTTTAAGAGGGTTGACCATCAGGGCTTCTCTGGTAACAATCTAAAGGTCTAGTTATTTCATAACATTTTTAACACAAAAGGGTGTCTCATGATGAAACAGAATTTAGCGGCTTTCTTATTTACTTCGTTTTTTGTTTGTACGGTGGCTTTTGCCAACTCACCGGTGGGTTTTTGGAAAACCATCGACGATGCCACCAATGAACCGCGCGCGATTGTTGAGATCAAAGAAGTCGATGGTAAGTTATTCGGTAACATCGTTAAGACTTTTCCTAAAGAAGGCGACAAAACTGAATGCACTGAATGTTCAGGTGATAAAAAGAATAAGCCGATCATCGGTTTAGAAATTATCTGGAATCTTAAAAAAGACGGCGACGAGTGGAGCGGTGGTCATATCCTGGATCCAAAGAATGGTAAAACTTACAAAGCTAAAATCGCCCTGCAAGAGAATGGCGAAAAGCTAAAAGTCAGAGGCTTTATTGGCTTTAGCTTATTGGGCCGTACGCAAACATGGCTTAAATCTTCAGCACCGTAATTTTCTGAGTTTGGGGCTTTAGACGCTATTTGTTACAACTGAATTTTAACAGTTGCCAGAGTCAGGGGTAATTTGATTATCTCTAACCACAACGAACCACGTATAAGTTGGGGATTGGCCCAACGTTTCTACAAAGCACCGTAATGCTTAACTATGGAGGATAAATGAACTGTTCTAACGGACTAAACACTAAGGTACTTTTAAACCTTATCGCCGCGCTTACATTAACTGTAACAGCTTCATTCGCATCGGCCCAATCAGACTGCAACGATGCATTTATCGAAAAGAAAAAACCTGTACAACAAGAACCAGCCCGCAAAAAACCTTCAAAACCAAACTTTGAAGAACCGACTTCAGCTCCTACGCAACCACTACATCCAAACGAAAAATACCCAATCGGTCCAGATCCAGAAATGACCCCGGGTAAATTATGTGAACACGGTAAAAAACGCTACGCCCAAGGTATCACTTACTGTGAACGTAATGTTTCTGGTGGCGAAAAAAATGCAATTATCGCTGAATATGACTCTGAGTTAGGTTTTAAAATCCGCACGATGAACCGCGGTGATTTTAAGATCGATCATTTTATCCCATTAAGCATCGGTGGATCTAACGATCACGAAAACTTATGGCCACAGCACAAGTCGGTTTACGCTTACACTGATCGTTTAGAGTTACTATTATTCCAGGCGATGGAAGCAGATACGATCAAGCAAATGGATGCAGTTCGCATCATTAAAGAGTGCAAATTAGATTTATCTAAATGCGCTGACTTAGAAGTCGAAGTCGAAGCACTTTTACACTAATTTTAAATTTTAAAGATTTTCTCTCGAGGGGTAGATGGCGTTAACTGTAATGGTAACGCCATTTTTATTTTGTGGTCGCACTGTCAGCTTAAATTATTGAACTTTTGGTAAGTTCTTTAATGTGTCGTCGTACTCTTGCACCAGTTTTCTGATGATCTCTTCGCACGGAAGAATTTCTTCAACTAAGCCCACGCTTTGGCCGGCACTCCATACGGTTTTCCAGCTTGGGCCGGTGGCCGCTTCTTCCAATTTTTTTGAACCTAAATAGTGAATTAAGGGAACGACGTATTTTTTTAAGGTCTTTTGGTCTTTGGCCAATTTTAAATACCACGGAAGATCTAAGCCCATGCGTTCAACATACGGGGTTTTAATTACCGCAGCCGGCGTTCCTGAAATTCTGGTCGTCATAACGATATCTTCCGGCGAGGATTTAATGATGGCATCTTTGTAGGCCTGTTCAACTTTGGCTTCAGTACTTGCGATAAAACGGGTGCCGATACTTACCCCGGCAGCGCCTACGGCCAACATTGAGGCCATGGTTGCGCCGTTGGCGATACCGCCGGCTGCAATCACCGGAATTTCTAATTCTTGCTTCAGCCAGTTTACCAATACGATCGGTGATAATGGGCCCGCATGTCCGCCGGCACCGGCACCGACGGCGATCACGCCATCAGCCCCCAGATCCTGAACTTTTTTGGCGTGCTCAAGATTAATCACATCACAAACGACTTTGGCGCCGTTTTTATGAGCCTCGCTGATTACTTCTTTCGGTGAACCAAGTGAAGTGATAAATAAATTTACTCCGGCATCCAGCGCATGTTTTAGATCTTCTTTGGCGCGCGTATTTGATTTGTTGACGATAATATTTAAACCGATCGGTTTTTTCGTGCGCCTTTTCATTTCTTTTAACGCTTCAATGTATTTTTCAATCGGGCGGTAGTTGAGTGCGGGAAAAGTGCCGATCGCTCCGGCTTCGCTGGCCGCCACAACCATCTCAACATTTGAGACTAAGAACATCGGGGCCTGAATAATCGGGTAGCGGATACCTAACATTTCTGTCAGAGGGGTTTCGATTCTTGTAAGTGCGCTTGTTTGTGTTGTCATATTTAAAGTTTGTCTTATTTATGCAATTGAAGCTAGAATTTTAATTGCCGGAGGCGCTATGGGTAAATTTAAAGAAAATCTGTTTTTAACACTGTATGCATGGACAAAAATTCCTTTAATTGGCTTTGTCGGCCCCAAAGTGCTTGAGGCCGATGACCAGCGAACAGTGTTAAAGGTGCCGCTTAATTTCAGAACCAAGAACCATTTAGGGGCAATGTATTTCGGAGCTTTAGCCATTGGGGCTGAATTATGTATCGCCATGCTGGCCGTTAAAAAAATCCAGGAATCGGGTGAGCGTATTGATTTTTTGTTTAAAGACTTTAAGGCCAATTTCTTAAAACGCGCCGAAGGGGATGTGCATTTTATCTGCGAACAGGCCGCGGTGGTGGTCGAGCAGATTAATACGGCTAAAACCTCTGAAGAGCGCATTAACCGCACGATGACCGCCTATGCGATCGTCCCATCGGTGAGTGAGACCGAAAGAGTGGCAGAATTTGAATTGACGCTATCAGTTAAGCGCCGAGTTAAGAAAAAATCTTAGCCCCAAAAGCTGCAACTTCAGCTAGAGTAAATCCTCTCTATATTCTGTAATATCAGGTTAAGGATTTGCTATGTCTAAAAAAGATGTTTTCGGTGATGAAGTTTCAACTAACAACAAATCGCAGGACTTTGCTTCAATGTTTGAAGAAAGCCTTGGCGGTGTAGGTAAAAAAATGTCTGTAGGTTTTGGCTATACGGCTGAAATCTTATCAATTAACAAAGAAGAGGCATTTGTCACAACACCTTCGCACCAGGATGCGATGATCTTACGTACAGATCTTTTAGACGAAAACAAAGAGTTAAAATATAAAGTCGGCGATAAGTTAGACGTTGTCGTCGTGGCTAACCGTGGCGGTGAAATCCGTGTTTCACGTGCAGGCATGAAAAAATCAAATCCTGATATGGATTCTTTAGAAGATGCACACGATATGGAGCTTCCGGTTGAAGGCCGCGTGTTAGAAGTTTGTAACGGCGGTTTCCGGGTATCAATTCACAACAAGACGGCGTTCTGTCCGTTAAGCCAGATGGATTACAAGGTGACAGACCAACAGGCGTATATTAACAAAAAATTCGATTTTTTAATTACCCAGTTTGACCCTAAAGGCCGCAACTTAGTGGTTTCGCGCCGTAAACTTTTAGACTTGCAAAAAGCCGAGAACGAAGGTCAATTTTTATCAAACACTAAAGCCGGTGATATCTTAAACGGTACTGTTAAACGTTTTGAAAAATTCGGTGCGTTTATTGATTTAGGTGGCGGCGTTGAAGGTCTTTGTCATATCTCTGAAATCGGCTGGTCGCGTATCCAAGATCCTTCAGAGGTTTTATCATTAAACCAAACTGTTCAGGTTAAAGTTTTAAAAGTTGAAGAAGTCGATGGCCGTGTGAAAATCTCTTTATCGGTTAAACAGGCCGGTGGCGAGGGTGATCCATGGAACATGGTTCCCGAAAAATACAAAGTAGGCACAGTTCACACCGGTATCGTTGAGAAAAAAGAGCAGTACGGTTTATTCGTACAGATCGCTCCGGGTATTACGGGTTTACTTCCGCGTGCTAAGTGGCGCGATTCTACAGAGGCTGCAGCTTTTGAGAATAAGAAAAAAGGTGACACCTTCCCGGTTCAGATCGATGAAGTGTTATTTGAACAAAAAAGAATTTCGTTAGGGATCCCGGGTTTACAGGAAGATCATTCATGGCGTGATCATTCATCGGCGACCAATCAAAAAGGGACACCTGGTGGATTTACTACGAACAAGTTTGGTAACTTAGCTTCATTACTGCAGCAAAATGGAAAAAAGAAGTAAGACAAATTTAATTCTTAAAGTCTTGTTAATAGGTGCGGCGGTTGTGGTTTTTTCGATCGCCGGCTTTATTGCGTTTATACTTTATCACTTACCATCAGGTAATCAGCTTTCAGCAGCGATATTAAAACCGGGACAGCGGGCCAATATAGCTGCGGTGAATGACAGCATGACAGTCTCTTCAGCCACTGCTGAGCCTCCTCCCGTGACCGGCCCTCAGCCACCAGCGGTCGCGACATCACAGGCCCCGGCTTCGCCTACGACAACGGTGCAGACGTTAAACTCGCGCGCCGGTCTTGATGATTTAGTTAATCCTAGTAAACCGTTAAGTAATTTCTGTAGTTCTTTAAAGAATGCCAAAACGGGTAAGATGAACACCCAGGAAGTAAACCGGGCGTTTCAGTTATCTCTGGATGAAGCCACTGCTGACCCGCGGGCGCAGGCTTTAAAGCCGGTGTTTCGCTATATTCTGCGCCTTCCGGCATTTCAGGATTTGATTGCCACCGTTAATGCGGCTTCAACTAAACAAGAAGTCGAAAGCCTGATGGAGAAGGCGGCATTCTACAGTAAAGTTGTCGCTGCCGCGGCGGCGATGCGCGCGCATAAAGAAGATTTTGAAGCTATTTCTGACCGCAGTTATTTATTCTACAAATTAAACGAAGTTGTGGCACAGAGGCCTGAGGCGTTAGCGGATGAGCGTTTAAAAAAGTTTTGTGATGATACAGAAAGCGCATTTAATAACAATGTGCCGGTGCAGTTTGATCAGGAAAAGAAAAACTTTGAGCGTTTGCTTTCAGAACTAAATGTTGAACCAAGCAGTATCGGCTATAACCCGGATTACAAGACCAACTTCGATATCCAGTTGGGCGAAAAAAACCTGACCTTAAAAGGCGGCTGGCTCGAAGAAAGTTTTGCTAAATAATTTTTACTGACGCCGCACTTCAGTTACAATTCTCTGCGCTTGTGTACGCGAGAATTCTAATCCGAAATTACAAAAGCCCATCAACGAATTAAATCCATAGCGAACATATAAGCGCTTTTGATCTATATTTTTAAGTAAAACGATCAGCTCCTGTTCGTGATTATGAATTTGATCAGATTTTTCCACAGCTGCATTTAATGTATCGCGTACAAATTTCGAATCTTCATTGAATAAAGTGTTTCTCATACTTTTGACCTAAGAAAAATTAGTTTGCAAGGGGGTGTCCACTTAGGGATTTATTAAATAGCACACAGTTGTGAAAGTGGTTCGGTTTGCGGATGTGAATATAAATTTTTGGATCTAAGCACACAATACCGGAAGTTGACTGTCGGCACACTATGCCAACGGTAAACTTCCGGTATTAAGGCTCAGAGAACTTTCTTATTGATGTCTTTATATCTATTGAAATTTAATCGACCATGATTTGACAGAGCCGACATCGTATTTAGCTAAATCCTGTACGATGAGCTTGTAAGTTCCGGCACTTGCAACGCTTCCTAAGGCTGCCGTTACATCATAAGTTTTTACGATGTTATCGGTGCTGCCACCGGAGCGGGAGTGAAGGGTTACAGATTTGCCGTCTGAGGCTACAACTTTAACGACTAAATCGCCAATATAAGTGTGCGCCACATTTACACTGATTAACACCTTACGGCCTTTAGGTGCTGAGGTTACCTGTAACGAAGAACTTGCACCGGTTGTATTGTTGTCGGGAACACTGACAGCTTGTGACGATGAAAACGTTTCACTCGATGCAACCGGAGGTGTTCCAGAGGTCGGCGGAGTTACCGGCGGTTGTGGGGTAGAGTCTTGTGGTAAGTACTGGCGTAAAGCCGAAATACGGGTTACATCCTCACCACGGCAAGAGTCATCACTGCAAACTTTCGAAACGTTACATCCTCCCTGGTACACGAAATCCTGTTCACCGCGCACTAAGATCCCTTCGATCTCTAAGGTCTGGGCGTTAAATACTGCAGAGCCAGAGTTTCCGCCGTAGGTATCAAGGTTTGTTACATAATACTTGCTGTTGGCCGTTGAGCGAACTTTACCACCAGTGGTAATTTTGGTCGGTAAACCAACGGGGTGTCCGATAACTAACAGCGGATCATTTACCGAGGCTTCACCGCTGCGGCGCACTTTTAGCGGTCTATGATTGGTGACGACGCGATCAAGTTTAATTACGGCGTAGTCTAAACCTGAATTTTCTAACACCCGGTGAACGATCTCGCGGCAACGGTAAACTTCGGATGAATTCACCTGGGTAGGTAATACACCAGCTGATTTAACGGCAAAACCAAAGACAAAACTTGTGTTTACGCAGTCTGATTGACTGGTAATACAGTGGCCGGCGGTAATTACGGTATCAGGTCCGACAAGGGCACCCGAACAGAATGCAGAGGTATTTTGTTCACGAAATTTTTCACTGGTACATAGAGAATAACTTTGCGCAAAATTCTCACCGGCGATCAGGGTTGTGGCCCCTTGCTGGGTTAACTCAGCGTTTTTAATTAAGGCTACCGTCGAATCAGCCAAAACTTTTAACGCTTCTGAAGCCTGGTAAACGTCAACGCGGCCATCTTGACCGTAGATTACGTTTTCTGTCAGCTCAGTTTTTTGGTTTTCCTGACCCGAAGTCGTCAGGGCTTCTTTTGCACAGCCTGCAGCTACCAGAGTAGTACAGAGCAGAGTTCCTAAAAAAATCCTTTTTTTATTCATTTTAAACCCCTCCACTGGGTCTAGACCATCCTTAGACCGGAAGCGGGGCGGAAAAGGTTAAACAAACTAAAAAAAATTCATGACTTTGGAACACTTAGTTTTAAGCTTATTAGGCAAGCAATATATATAGAGGAAGAATTTATGAAATGGATGTCTTTTGCAGTTACGGTACTTTTAAGCGTAAATGTTATGGCCCAGTATACGGGGCACGGCTCTGACTCGGTCAGCAGCGAAACTCTTAAAAAGTATGCCGCACCGGCATTAAACCCGGTGATGACCAATAAACTTAAAAAAATGCTGGATGTGACCTCTCCCGGAATGGGGATGTTATCGCCGGATAAAAAGACCTTGTACTTTACCTGGCGTGTAACCGGTATCAGTCATGTGTGGAAGATTGATGGTCCACAGAAGTTTCCGGTGCAGTTAACTTCGGGTTCTGATGCCGTCAGTATCAGCGATGTAGCGCCAAACGGTAAGTTTTTGATTATCGCCAAAGATTCTAACGGCGAAGAAAATCCGGGCATCTATAAATTAGATTTAAGCTCGGGCCAGATCACCGAATTATACCGTAAATCTAAAGTGCAGTCGCGTTTTAGTTTTATCACCGATGATTCAAAAACTATTTATTTTACCGCTAACGACACTAAGGCTGATTCGTACAATATCTACAAAATGGATTTGGCGACCTTAGAGAAAACCCTGATCTACGAAGGCAGTGGTTACTGGGGTATTGCCGATCAGCGCGATAACGGAAAAGACTTATTATTCTTTAAAGCGACCGGTTCAAAAACCTCAGAATATTACACTTTCGATCAGGCAACGAAAAAGTTAGAGCCGGTGATCGGGGTAGAAGAAAAAGGCGAGTTTGATGTGTCGTTTAGTGCAAAAAAAGGGGAGTACCTAGTTCTGACGCCAAAAGAAGAATTTAAGAGATTGTATTTATTCAATCCGGCAAAATCGAAAGATCTAAAACCGTTAACCGACGGTAATTTAAAATACGATGTATCTAATTTTACGATTAACGAAAAGAGAACCCGTATTATTTATAACGTCAATCGTGAAGGCTACACCGAACTTTATGCTATGGATGCAAGAACCTTTAAACCGATCACTTTACCTAAATTTAAAGGCGCTGATCACGTGTTTTCGGGTATTACCACCCGTGATGGTTCAACCACCATGTTAGGTGTGATTACCGCGCAATCGCCGCGTGTAAGTTATAGCTACGACTGGGGCACAAAAAAGATGACCCAATGGGTTTTACCATCAGCACCGGAAGTTGACCTCAAGTCATTCGTGGTTTCTGAACTGATGAATTATGAAACCCGTGACGGCGTTAAGATCCCGATGTTCGTGCGCTTTCCGAAAGGCTGCAAAGAAAAAACCTGTCCGGTCATTGTCGATTTTCACGGTGGCCCTGAAGGGCAGTCGCAACCTGGTTTCAGTCCGGTAGCGCAGGCCTTTGTTGATGAAGGATTTATCTTCGTTGAGCCGAACGTGCGCGGCAGTGACGGTTACGGTAAAACGTGGATTGATATGGATAACGGGCCAAAGCGTGAAGCTGTGATTACTGATATCGAAGATGCAGCCATCTGGATCAAGAAAAACTGGGCCCGTAACGGCGTTACACCAAAGATCGGCGTGATGGGCGGAAGTTACGGCGGTTATTCGACTCTTTTAGCGATGACTCGTTTTGCGGGCGCCTATAATGCCGGTGTCGCTATTGTCGGCATGAGTAATTTAATTACCTTTTTAAACAACACGGCCCCGTACCGCCGTATCTTGCGTATCACTGAGTACGGTGATCCGGAAAAAGATAAAGAGGCCTTAATTAAACTTTCACCAAGTACTTACGTTGATAAAGTCCGTGATCCGTTGATGATTATACAGGGGGCGAATGATCCGCGTGTACCGGTCGGTGAAGCGATCCAGATTCATGAAACGCTACAAAAGAAAAAAATCGCCTCACAGTTGATCGTGTTTGCTGATGAAGGCCACGGCTCAAGCAAAAAAGAGAACCAGGTTTTAGAAATCGGTCACACGATTGAGTTCTTTAAAAAGAATCTGAAGTAATTAGAGCCGGTTAACAAAAACAAAAAAGCCGTAGGTGGTACTTACGGCTTTTTTTATTGTTAAAGCAATTACTTTTGCTGATCGTAGATACGGCAAAGCTCAGCGTTGGCTTTAAAAAAGGCCTGTTGTTCTTCCAGTTCTTTTTTTGTAACCGTAAACTGTGATTCGTCACAGTTGTTCTGGGCCACCAGTTTTTTGATCTCTTTCATCTCTTCCGGTACTAAACTTAATCCCCAGAACGATTTGATTTTTAACCAGTCTTTTAAATATTCACAGTGAATCGCGGTGTTTGACGGCATGTAATCTTCCGGTGTTTTGGCGCTTTTTTCATTGTTCTCTTCGCCGCTGACTGCAACTAGATGGTTGCGGTAGCCCAGGTAGTTTCCGTAGAGACAACGCTCCTTAAAGGTCCACTTGTGTCCGCCAGAGACGTACGCCTCGCGCAGTGGCACCATATGATCGACCTGGATTTCGGCCTGCGCATCGGTCATGGTTTTTCCGGAGTAGGGATCAATCCATGTTCCATGGGCGATCGAACACTTGTTACTGTCTTTAAGCTGGATGGTGCCGATATTTTCACGGGCTAAGACTTTATTGCGGGTGTTAAAGCAGTCGCCAGATTTTTTGTTCTTAACCCAGCCCCCGAAGTGGTGTTCACGGTCATAGGCTTCGACAGTTACTTCCGGGGTTTCGCGAAATTCAAAATCAAGCAGCGACATGGCTTCATTGTTAGAGGCTACTAAGTTGTTAAGTGCAAACATATCAAGGCTTGATACGATTGAGATAATTTTATCGGCCATTTTGTGAAGTTTAACGTAGTACACTTTGTTGCGCGGCGTGTACGGCTCGAATTCTTTTTGCGGAAGGGCCGTCGGTGCCGGTCCGATCAATAAGTCGGTCTGTCCCAGCAATCCCGGTGTGGTTTCAACCTGCGCAAAGGTAAAATGACTGACCAGTGCGATGGTTAAAACTATTGTGATAGGCTTTTTCATAGATCCCCCCAGCCTTTGTTCCAGTTGTGTTTCCCTGAAAACTAGTGAAAAATATCAAATGTCAGAAGAAAATTCTAATTTATCAGGATTTTCTTAGGACGATTAAACCTAACCGTGGAGTATTCATGAAAAAAATCCTAGCAACGTCAATTTTATTTACACTTTTTGTCACTGCATCTGGTTGCGGTCATATGTCAGGCCACAAACACGATCATGGCTCATGCACTGCTTGTGCGTGTGAAAAATCGGGTTCTAAATGTGCTAGCGAAGGCCACGCTAAAAAAGAAGAGAAAAAAGCTGCCCCATGCTCAGATTGCGCAACTAAAGGTTCGTAATTTTTTTAACGACCTGGTTCGAATAGCTTACTAAAACCTTAAACCCTAAGAGCGAGACGTTTTTAGGGTTTTTTTATTGCGATCAGCTAGAGTAAATACTCTACGGGTTATGGTGTTGAGACATAAAAACACCAGTAATTATATGCATTTACAACAAAATCAAACGATTGATTAAATTTTTACTGCTTTTTAACCGATCCTACGATAGCTTAATTACATATCGAGGATTTTATGTCGGTAAAGCCAAACTCAAAACATGATGCGAAGAAATGTATCTTGGAAACTGCGGCTAAGTTATTTTCCAAACTAGGTGTAGACAGAACATCGACTCGCGATATTTCCAAAGAATCAAATGCGAACATTTCATTAATCTCCTATCACTTTGGCGGCAAAGAAGGTTTATACCGTGAAGTGATCCGTGAATTTGCGTTAAAAGTGCTTGAAAAAGTTCAGCCGCAAATTTCTGAATTCCGCAGCCAGCCGATGACCAAAGAATTATTCCGTAAGGAAGTCGAGCTTATGGTAGGACACATGATCGAGATGCGTAATTCGCATCCAGAAATTTCAACCATCTTAGCGCGTGAAAAAATCGAAGGCATGCCGTTATGTAAAGAAGTGCATGAGGAGATTTTTTATCCGTTGATTCAAAATTTCTTTGAAATGTTTCGTGCAGCGCAGGCCAAGGGAATAATCCGCCCGCAATTGCATCCGGCAGTTTTCTTCGTGATGCTGTCAGAAGGCGTATTTGGTTTTTTTGAAATTATGGCCTGTGAAACCAAGGTCAATCAGGATTGCGAAGCCTTTATTAAGGATCATGAATTATTAAAACAACAAGTCGTTGAAATCTTTTTGAACGGAGTACTGGCATGAGAGTCTCAACAGTCAAACAACAGTGTAAATTTTTAGCCATCGTATTAACGGCCACTTTAGCGCTCTTCATCCAGGACGCGCAGGCGATTTCAATCGATGACTACATCACTTTAGCCAAAGATAAAAATCCGCTGCTCAGGTCTTACCAGTACAGTCTGGAAGCAGCCGATGCCAAAAAAGATGCCGCGGAGTTAGATTTAGCGCCGATTGTGACCGGCAGCTGGGTCAAATCAAATGATAAATCCCGTCCCAGCCAATTGGGTAGTGACCGCGATGCGGAGTTATTCTCATTAGCTGTGGCGAAAAAGTTTTTTTCCGGCACGTTAGTAAAACTTGATGCCCAGACCGGTGAGTTTGTAAATCCAGGGGCGATGGCTCCGGGGTTTGATCAGTACAGCACAGGATCAGTTGGAATCACCATTCAGCAATCACTATGGAAAGATTTTTTCGGCTACGGCACCAGAAAAAAAATCTCGCGTCAGGAAAAACTGGCCGAAATTGAAAAGTTAGTTTCAGAATTGCAGGGCCGTGGTGCTTTATATGATGTTGAAGCCAACTACTGGGATTATGCACTTGCGCAGGAAGATTTAAAGCTTAAAAAAGCCAACTTTGAACGCGCCCAAAGAATCGAGAAATGGACAGCTAACCGCGTCTCTAACGGGATTGCTGACCGTGCCGACCTTATGAATGCAAAAGCCTTAATGGCATTACGTGAGGCGCAGTATATCCAGGCGGAAGAAGAGTTAAAATCACAAGAAGTTAAACTTCGTGATAATCTGCAGCTGGCTGATTCTGAAAAAACCCCCATCGTTACGGCTGAGCTAGGGACGGCTCGCCCTTACTTAATCAATTTGATAAAAATGAAAAGTGTCGAAAAAATCGAAGCCCGTATCGCAAGCCTTGAAGCCGAAGCTAAGGGCTTAGTGGCTGATGAAACGGTAGATAACTTACGTCCTGATTTGTCGCTGTTCGGAAATTATACGACGACATCTTACGATCGTGACCATTCGCAGGCGGTGAGTGATATGACTAAAGATGATTACCCAAAAAATTCGGTTGGTGTAAACTTCACTTGGGTGTTTGAAGGCAGTGCCAAAGCCGGAACCCGCGAAGCGGCAAAAAAAGATGCTTTAGCTTCAAAACTTAAAGCTGAGAAAAAACGCTCTGAAGGCCAGGATGCCTGGTCGGAACTGGTGCGCAAATACGATGTCTTGAAAAAATCAGTGGAGACTTTAGAGAAAGTGGCGCAGTACCAGCGTGAACGGGCCAAAGCCGAACAGGATAAGCTTTCTAAGGGGCGTTCTGTAACGGCGACGGTTGTAACCGCTGAGACTGACGCGGCTGAAGCCGAAGTAAATCTTTTAAGATCACGCGCAAGCTTACGTAAGCTTGAGGCTTCGAGTTTATTTTTTATCGATTCCGCTGCTGGCGGATATTCAACAGCTGACGGTGTGGAGTAATTTATGAGTTTAGCAGAACTATCAATTAAAAGACCGATTTTTATCACGTGCTTAGTTGTACTTATGCTCGTGGTGGGTTTTGTCTCTTACAAAAAAATGCCGGTCGATCAGTTTCCGGATGTAACCTTTCCGATCGTGTCAGTTCAGGTTGTCTATCCCGGAGCTTCGCCGGTAGATATTGAACGTCAGATCACAAAACCGATCGAAGATGAAGTGTCTTCGCTTCCAGGTTTGGATACGGTGACGGCGACGAATTATGATTCGATGGCTATTATCCTGATTAAATTTAATTTAGGCACGGATATCAAAGATTCCGAGCAGCAGGTCAGAAACCGTATTGCCAATATCCGCAGTAAATTACCTGATGACTCAGAAGAGCCAATTATCCGCCGTTTTGACCCGGCCGATCAGCCGATCATTAGTATTGCTCTAAATTCAGAAATGGATCCGGCAGTACTTTATGATGTGGCCAACGAACAGGTTAAACCTTTATTTGAACGTTTACCTGATGTGGGATTGGTAAGTATCGTCGGCGGACAGAAAAAAGAAGTTCAGGTTCTGGTTGATAAAGATAAACTACAGGATCGCCAGCTTTCGATGGTGCAGATCGCAAAACGTATCGAAGAAACTTCGAAAGATATTCCAATCGGTAAATATGAAACGGCCAAGAGCGAAACCATCTACCGTACCGTGGGTGAATTTGCAAACTTAGAGCAGTTAAAAGATGTATCGATTAATTTTTTGGGTTCAGACCGACCGGTTAAACTTTCGGAAGTTGCTGAAGTGAAGGAAACACTCGCTAAAGCTTCACGTTTTTCGTCGATTGACGGTAAAAATGCATTATTTTTAATGGTTTATAAACAATCAGGTGCCAATACGGTTGAAGTTGCTGACCGGGTACAGGCGCAGATCTTGGTTGCAAATCAGTTTTTAAAAGACAAAGGTATTAAGGCTGAAGCGACCATGGTGCGTGATGGCTCTGTGCCGATCCGCTTAAATGTGGCCGATGTTAAAGAATCTATTTTTATCGGTATTATTCTTTGTATCGTGGTGGTGTTTTTCTTCTTAGGATCGGCAAAATCAACGTTTATCACAGGGCTTGCATTACCGAACTCGCTCTTGGGTGGCTTTATTTTAATGCTCGTGGCTGGTTTTTCGTTAAATATCATGACGTTAATCGCCTTATCCTTGGCGGTCGGGCTTCTGATCGATGATGCCATCGTTGTGCGTGAGAATATTTTCCGTCACTTAGAAATGGGTAAGGACCCGAAAACGGCAGCGATTGAAGGAACCAAAGAAGTGGCGATGGCCGTTATTGCGACCACTTTGGTTGTTATCGCAGTCTTCGGGCCGATTGCTTTTGTTCCGGGTATGATCGGTCAGTTCTTTAAACAATTCGGTTTAACCGTCGTATTTACGATGATTATTTCGATCTGGGATGCGTTCACCGTGGCGCCGATGTTATCAGCTTACATGGTGACCAAACACGATCACGAAAAAGGTGATGGTTTTGTTGCAAGAATGCTTAAAGCGTTCGACCGTTTTCAAACCAAACTTGAAGACATTTATGAAGATTCTCTTCGTTGGACGTTACAGCATAAAAAAACGATTTTAACCAGTGCGGTTTTATTCTTCTTTGTATCAACTATCGGTGGCGGTATCATGGTTAAGAAAACTTTCTTACCAGCGGCAGATACCGGTGAGTTTACCGTGTCGTTGGAATTGCCGGTGGGCACTTCACTTGAAGGAACTTTAAATCTTGCAAGAAAAGTTGAAGCCGATATTAAAGCTTTATCAGAAGTACGACTGGTGGCCTTAACGGTAGGTTCGGTGGCGCAAGAAGCCAACAAGGCGGATCTTTATGTCAGCCTGGTGCCGGCTAAACAGCGTAAAGGCTTAACAACGATTGATGTAAAAGAAAAAGCCAGAGCGACACTTGCACAGTACAAAGAGCAGGCGAATATCGCTGTCGGTGATTACGATATCAGTGGCGGTGGTCAGAAACCGTTAAACCTATTTTTATCCGGTGAAAACTTAGATGATTTAGCAAAGTATGCCGAAGCTCTGCAGGCGCGCATTGCAAAAATTCCAGGTCTTGTGGATGTGGATACAAACTTCCGCTCGGGTAAACCAGAGTATCAGGTGGTTTTTGACCGTGACCGCTCTGAGGCTTTAGGTATTTCGACTGTGATAGCCGGTGCTGAACTCCGTTACCGCACTGAAGGGGCATTGCCTGCGGTGTACCGTCAAAACGGGATTGAATATGATATCCGTTTAAAATTTCCGGATTCAGAAATGGATCTGAAAAAAGAGTTCGCGACAACATTTGTTCCGAATTCAAACTTTAATATGATTCCGCTTAGCCGCGTGGCCAAAGGCGAAGAAGCCTTAGGTTACTCACAGATTAACCGTCAGAACAAAGGCCGTTACATCGCTTTAACGGCGAATTTAGGTCCGGATGGTCAGTTAGGTACAGCCACGGCCGAGATTCAAAAAATGATGGCAACTGATCTTAAACCACCGGTTGGCGTTGATTACCGATTTGAAGGTATGGCGAAGGATTTCCAGGACTTAATGGCCAATATGTTATTGGCGATGGGTTTCGGGGTGTTGTTAATTTACTTGGTGTTAGCTTCGTTATATGAAAGTTTCATTACACCGTTTACGATCTTGCTTGCATTACCACTGGGTATCTCGGGGGCGTTCGTCGGTCTTGTGGCTTTTGGCTTATCAATTGATATCTTTTCGATGATCGGCTTGATCCTCCTCATGGGTGTCGTTGCGAAAAACTCGATCTTACTTGTGGATTACACGAACCAGTTAATGGAACAAGGTATGGAGATGAATAATGCACTTATTAAAGCCTGCCGTACGCGTCTTCGTCCGATCTTAATGACATCTCTAGCCTTAATCGCGGGTATGTTACCGATCGCGATTGGTGTGACCGAGTTAGGTACGCAACGTCGTTCGATGGGTGTGGCGATTATCTGCGGTGTTATCAGCTCGACCGTATTAACCTTGATCGTGGTTCCTGCGGCTTTTGGCTATATCGAAAGATTCCGTCACTGGTCACTGCGTCTTGTTAAAAGAGTGACTGGCACCGGGGGTGAAGACCATCCGGTAGCTGCGACGGTACATCATGAGAACAAATCTTCAGAGCTTGTAGAGGCCACGAAGTAATCTTAAGGACTGGATTTTGTTGTTAAACAAAGTCCAGTCATCGTGTTCGGCGATCGGCTTCCAGATCGCTTCGATTTCATCAATTAATAACGTTTCAGGATTTTCCCGCTGAAAATAAGGGTGCAGGTTTTTTTCTGGCTCTGCCACGGTGGCAGCCGCGATCAATTTTTTTAACTCTTGCGCCGATTTCATATTGGCGATGCTGGCCGGTAAGTTTTTATCCAAGCGGGCAGAGTGAAACGCAAAAAAAGCTTCCTCGTATTTAATCGCTTTATCCATGACCGTCTGAAAAAACAACGAAATCGCTTCGGTCGTTTCGTGGTCGTCTTTAAAGCGGATATTTAATTTATGCTGAAATGCCAGGTAAAGATAATCATTAAATTGCTCTTCAAAACCTTCCAGCATCAACTGCACCGGGATATCCGGGTAAGCTAATGACACTGAGTGTGCAAGCTGCGCCAGATTCCATAAAAAATTATTCGGCTGTTCAGAAAAACAGTACAAACCCTGCTGGTCAAAGTAGGCGGCAGTAAATCCAGGATCGTAATCCGGTAAAAAGCGGTACGGGCCGTAGTCGAACAATTCTCCCGAGACATTAATGTTATCTGAATTTAAAACCCCGTGAACAAAACCAGCCATCATAATTTGTGCGCTCAAGTGGGCCAGACGCTCACTTACGCACTGTAAAAAGCGGGTCGCGACATCAAGCTCATTGTTCCAGTCTAAATTTTTACTCTCAATCTGGTAATAGTATTTCAAAACATATTTGGTGAGTTTTTTTATTTCTTCGGTCTGTTTAAAATACGCCAGGCGCTGAAAGCTGCCGATGCGGATGTGGCCTAAGCTAAAACGCGTGAGCACCGCTGATCTGGTCGGGCTTGGTTCATCACCGCGAACTAAACTTTCTCCTGTTTCAAAGATGCAGGCGGTCTTGCTGGTGTTAACCCCGTAGGATTCTAAAGTTTCGGTCGCCAGCGCTTCCCGCACGGCGCCCTTTAGCGTAAGTCTGCCGTCGCCGCCGCGTGAATACGGTGTTTGCCCCGAACCCTTTGTGCCCAGGTCGTACCATTGATTATTCATGAATACCTGAGCATACAAAAATCCGCGGCCATCGCCTAAGTCAGGATTGTAGTGGTGAAACTGGTGGCCGTGATAACGAAGAGCCAGCGGCTCAGCAAGATTGTTGCTCAGTGGCTGAAAGTGCCACAGGTGATCGGTGGTAAAATCAGGAATTGTTTGTAAATGTAAATTTGTATTGAAATAGCGTAGTTTTTTCTCAGGAAATGCTGCGGCTTTTACAGCATCATAGTGTTGCGGCCCAAGTTCTAAAATTGGCGGAGAGTGAGTTATATTTGTCATGGCCAGTTGTTTACTCTCCCTTTGGTGAAGTGCCCGAAAAATGATATTGAAAACTAATTGAAAAAGTTTATATCATTTAGTTATCAACCCAAATTACTCGAAACAAAGAGGATATTATGAATAGAAGAGCATTTTTTCAATCAGTAGGCGCATTTATCGGAGCTGCTGCATTATTACCGGCGATCGCTCGTGCCGAAGGCCGCCGTGGCGGAAGCGCCGCTAAAGGCAGTGGTCCACAGTTGGTCAACCCAGCGGATAGCACAGCCAAGTCTGTGAATTACGTTGAAATCAATACGGCGATCAAAGATAAAAACCTAATGGCCGCCCGTTCGGGTGTTGAGTTTAAAAATCAAAAATGTAACAACTGTGCCTTCTACGATGCTACGAAAGAAATCACAGCCAACGGCAAAAAAGCCGGTCCTTGCCAGATGCCATTTGCCAGCGGCAAAGTGGTAACTGCTGAAGGATGGTGCAGTTCTTGGGCGAAAAAAGCGTAAAAAAATATCGCTAGCTTTACCTAAAAAAGTCTTATTAAATAAATGAGTGTTTTAAAAACACTCATTTTTTTTTGCTTCTTACGAAGGGGAATTCAACTATGAAACAAGCAATCGCAATCATCTTGAGTGCAGCATTATTTGCCTCTTGCTCATCAACAACTATGATCAGAACAACTGATCCACAGGCTAAAATTTATATCGATGGCGAGTTTAAAGGTACAGGTACCGCAACTCACACAGATACAAAAATCGTAGGTTCAACAAATTCTGTACGTATTGAAAAGCCAGGGTGTGAGCCGGCTTACTACACTTTCTCTCGCAGTGAAGAATTTGATGCAGGAGCCTGTGCCGGCGGTGTATTTGTGTTAGTGCCGTTCTTATGGATCCAAAAATATAAACCAGAGCGTACTTACGAGTACAACTGTGTTTCTACGAAAAAATAATTTAGTTATTTTGTCTTTCGCATTAGCTGGCTGTTTAAATCTACCGCCAGCTAATGTCAGTTCTATTGATTCAACTTATAAATTTCAAAAACTAAGCCGCGTTAAAAATGAATCCGAAAGTGCCTCGGTCAGTGTTTACCAAGAGGTATTACGCCCAAGCTTATCTTCGCGCTGCGATTATTACCCCAGCGACAGTGTTTATTCCCAATCCTTAGCTAAACGCTGCGGAGCGGTTACTTCGTTGTTTAAAACTTTTGACCGTTTTCTGCGGGAGCCTGACGCTGGAAATTTAGGTCTGCCTATGGTAATTACAAATCATGGTGTCAGTTTCGTCGATCTGCCAAATGAAGACTGTGAACTGTAAAGTCGTGTTAGCACTCTTTTTCAGTTTCTTTTCGCTGGTCGTTACGGCCCAGCCAAAGTCAGCCTTTTGTAAGGCCTCTACACAGGCTTTAGCGAGCGGCCGAGATTTATTTGAACGCCGTCAGTTTTTGTTAAGTGTGCAGGAGTACTCGCTGGCACAAAAATTTGACTGTGCTGAAACACTTGATCAGGCGATGTGGGGGCACCTGCTTGCCGTGACCGAGCTTGGTGAACGCGATGAGATGTTTCATCTCTCGCATAAACTATATCCGGCAAAATTTTCTCTGGGCTTTCAGCAAAAGCTTAAACTCTATCAAAGTTATTATTTTTCAAAAAACGACGGCACCGTTGAAAGCCAGCGGGTAGAGGCTTTTCACAAATGGAAAGACTCGTTGCCAGAAAAAAAATCGCCGTTGCTTGCTGGAACTATGAGTGCGCTGCTGCCGGGTTCCGGTCAGGCCTATACGGGCTCGTGGCAGTCAGGGGCGATGGCGTTTTTACTAAACGCTTTATTTTTGTCGTCGACCATAGAGCTGGCGGATAAAGACCTGCACGCAACTTCATTAGTCAGCGGGGTGGTGTTTTCAATCACCTACATCGGCAATATTCTTAATGCCGCTGAGAATGCGCGGATTTATAATCAGAACTATTACCAAAGCGAAATCGAAGCCGAGAAGGCCAAACGCTTTCCGGAGTTTACGTTATGAATAAACTGGTGCTGGTCCTTTTATCCTTTGTTTTCGTGGCCTGTTCAAAGGTCGGCGTAGGATACAGTGTCGGAACCAGCCAGATTCAGAGCCGCGTTGATGATGCCTTTGATTTTACATGGACTAAAGAAAAAGATGTCGATCGGTTTTTAGCGAGCCAGTTTGAAAAAAACAAAAAACCGGTGTTTAAGAAGTTAAAAGACTTAATCGCCCGGCTTGATTCACTTTCGCAAAAAGAAAACCTAAGCCAGGAAGAGAAAGATCTTTTGCACCAGTATCTGCTGGATTACCAGAAAGAGTCGATCGCGCTGTTTAAACCAAGTTTTGACAAAGTCATGCAAGAGATCGGCGATCAGGAGCTTAAAAACTTCAAAGAGTATTCGGCAGAAAAGCTCAGCGAAGTAAAAGAAGAGGCTCTGGATAAAAAAGCATTTAAAAAAAGAAAAACCGCGAATCTAAAAAGAGTCGCCAAATTTTTACTGGGAGACCTGACTAAACCACAGGAAGAACGTATTACCAAATTCGTGGATAATCATATTGGCTTTTACGTTGAACAGATTGAGATGCGTAAAATCTTTAACGAGGAACTGATTAAACTGTACCCGAAAAAAGATAAGATGTCTGAGTTAAGTGTGGCTTACTATAGCGGGGATCAGAGTATCCGTACCGCCGGCTACAATAAGGCGCGTGCGACCTTTGAAGTAGATTTGAAAGGATTGATTTTCGGCCTTTGGGATCAAAAATCGCCTGAGCAGAAAGATTTTTTTCAAAAACGCCTTAAAGATATCAGCCTTGAAGTTGATAAAATTTTAATTGAATAGCTATTTCGATCTGAATAGCCAAGCCACAAGACTTAAGATCACACTGATTAAGATGCCGGTGGTAACCGGAAAATAGAACTTCATGTTTTCTTTTTCAATCAGTATATCGCCAGGCAGTCGCCCCAGTTTGAGGTGCTCAAAAACGCCAAACTGCCATAACAGGCCGATCACTATTAAAATAGTGCCGGCGCCGATCAGCAGTTTGGGAATAGGATCTAGAGTAAACAAAATTAGAAACGGGTTCTGAAAACAAAGCTTGTGTAAGCGTCATTTTTAGAGACATCGTCGTCAAACCAGTTCCACACCTCTAAGTGCTCAAGGCCGATTTCTTTGCCAGAATTTAAACGGTGAGTAACGCCCCAACGTAGTGACGGGCCGATAATAGTTTTATTGTCTTTGCCGCCTGAGTCGTTCGGTACATCGTTAACCATAGATACGTTCACACCCGGGCGAAGATCGATAATCCAGCTTGCTTGGTCGTACACATGTAAGTGCACATGCGCACCGAAAGTCATGACCTGATAAACTTTAGTTACGTTGTTGTCTTCTTTTTCTGTTTGTAAAAAGAAAGACCCGCCAAGATCGCCATTATCCGTGCCTGAATCCATTGATACACCGACATTCAGTGCACCTTGGTTCATACCGATATTTGCACCGAACACTTTTGTGTTCGAGCTGTACGAGGTCGAAGCCGGCGCAGGGCTTGACTGTTTGGTTTTTTGTTGGGCAAAGGCTGCTGAAGTTACAAATAAAGCAGCGATTAGAACTAAATTTTTCATTGAATTATTCTCCTTATTGGCCACGGCTGTGGCCATTAAAAATTACTTAGCTTTTGCTAATTCTTCGTCACGTAACGAACGACGTAGTACTTTGCCTACGTTTGTTTTCGGGAGTTCTTTTCTGAACTCAACAAACTTAGGGATTTTGTAATTCGTCATTGATTGTTTAGCATGCTGGATAATTTCTTGCTCAGTTAAAGATTCGTCTTTTTTAACGACGAAAACTTTGACCACTTCGCCAGAATGGGTATCCGGTACACCGATCGCCGCCACTTCTAATACTTTAGGGTGTTTGGCGATAACATCTTCAACTTCGTTAGGGTAAACATTAAAACCTGAAACTAAGATCATATCTTTTTTTCGGTCTACAATCTTAAAGAAACCTTCAGAATCCATGATGGCGACATCACCGGTGTGTAACCAGCCATCTTTAATGACTTTAGCCGTTTCGTCAGGACGGTTGTAATAACCCTGCATAACCTGCGGACCTTTAACACATAACTCGCCCGGTTCTCCGGTGAAGGTGACATCTTTACCATTGTCATCAACTAAACGGATGTCAGTGTTTGGCACCGGAAGACCGATCGTTCCGACTTTGTCCGTGCCATCAATCGGGTTTACGCAGGCAACCGGCGATGTTTCGGTTAATCCGTAACCTTCAATCACATCTGTACCAGTTGCTTGTTTCCAGCGCTCTTTAACCGCTGTTTGTAAAGCCATGGCGCCGGCCACAGAAATTTTTAAGTGTGAAAAATCCACGGTTTTAATATCAGGGTGAACCGCTAGGGCATTAAACAGGGTGTTTACGCCACTCATTAATGTGAACTTTTCTTTTTTCATGGTTTTGATAAATGCCGGAATATCACGCGGGTTTGTGATTAAAATATTCGTAGCACCGTAGCGCATGAACGCCAGACAGTTAACCGTTAAAGAAAAAATGTGGTACATCGGAAGCGGCGTTAAACAAATCTCTTCACCTTCGATTAATTTCGGACGCATCCACGCACAGATCTGTAACATGTTAGCAATAATATTTTCGTGAGTTAAAATCGCCCCTTTAGAAACACCAGTTGTACCGCCGGTGTATTGTAAGAAAGCAATATCTTTGGTGATGACCGGTGGCTGGATATAAGTTTTCGTCGAACCAGCATCTAAGGCATCATTAAAAGTCGTGTGCTTAAAGTTATACGCCGGAACCATTTTTTTAACGTGTTTTAGAACAAAGTTGATTAAATGTTTTTTCGGAAATCCTAAAAGATCACCGACTTCAGTCACAATCACGTTTTTAATCGGCGTCTGTCCCTGGATTTGTTCATACAAGTGGGCAAACTGCGCTAAGATCACAAGGGTTGTGGCGCCTGAATCGTTAAATTGGTGCTTCATCTCCGGAGCTGTGTAAAGCGGATTTGTGTTAACGACGATAAGCCCTGCGCGCATGGCGCCGAATAGAGCAACCGGAAACTGTAAAACGTTTGGCATCTGTAAGGCAATTTTATCGCCTTTTTTTAAGCCCAGGTCGTTTTGTAAGTAAGAGGCAAATTGTCCTGATAAAACATCAAGATCATGGTAAGTCAGGCTGGTTCCGAAGTTTTTAAACGCGATTTTGTTGCGAAATTTTCGTACTGATTCGTCAAAGACTTCCAGAATATTCGAATACTCGTCAGTCTCAATAACGTGTGGTACAACTTTTGGATACTTTTTAAGCCAAATTTTTTCCATCATACATCCCTTATTTGTCGTTAACATGTTGCTCTTTGAGTCGTAGTGCAATTGCACTCTTGGTTCATAGTGCAATTGCTCAATTATCTTCAACTAAAACTTGTAAAATGAAAACAAGAAACCGCATAATAAAGCTATGAAACTGATTTTCATAACGACATGTATCACACTGACTTTTTTGTTCGGCTGCACAAAAAAACAACTGCCGGCCAAAGAAGAACACTCAGCGCCGCAGTCAGAAAGTGATGTTGCGCGGCCGGTGAACGCCGTTATTTCTGGAGGGGATAAAACCACCCCTGAAAGCGAAAAAGCTTTTACCAGAATGCTTGGTTCAAATCTTAGGTTTATCGGAAGCCTTGAAAAAGAAGTGTTAAATTTACTGCTGCCTAGCAGTAGCCCCGAAGTTAATCAGTTTGAGGTGCTGGCCTACGGCTTTGATAAGTTTAACGGGGCTAAAACCGGCTTCCTCAACGGTTTTGGCTGCCAGAAGATTGCTGTGCGTGGCGCAGCAAAGAAGTTTGAAGTTTTCAGCGAATGCACTAAGCCGGCAAAAAAACTGGCAGAAATCAGTGAAGATCTGGGACGTACCACCAGTTACACCGTCGTGTTTTTAACCTCTAACTGGAAAGTGATCTTAGGTAACGCCGCGGGAATCAATCCTGAGCGTGTCTGTCATTTTACATTAAGAGACAATAAGGTGCAGACCATGGATTGCCAAGAAACGGTGTTTGGTCCACGGGTTTCGGGACTTGATATTAATCTGCACGAATTAAAAATCCGTAAATACAGCTTTAACCGCAACCAGGCTGAGGAGCTGGTGATCGAAGGCGGGCAGTTTCGCGATATGATCGAGATTAAAAAAATCAATCTGACGGTTCCGATCAGCGGTAAAATATCGATCATCGAAAAAGAACTTAAAGTAAAAGATGATTTTGCAGATATGCAGAATAAACTACTGGGCTTAGAAGAAGTTAAGCCGGTACCACAGGAAATCAAACAGGACAAAACCAATGAAGAAAAAAGTGGGAAAGAAGAAGCCATCACGCCGCACACCGCAGAGCCAGAGTACATCAACGAAGCGCAAGCAAGCTCAGGCACCGCGCAAAGCGAAGAACAAAACAGCCAGCCGCCCGCGCAGGAAAGCTACGGCGAACAAGCGCCCGAGCAGCACGAAAACCAGTCCGTCCCGCCGCAGCCTCCCGAGCAGCACTATGGACGATAAACTTGTTGGCCAGCCGTTGCCGGATTTAACGGTTGAGTCTTCATCGGGAACGCCGGTGAACCTGAAAAGTCTCAAAGGGCATAAGACGGTGTTATATTTTTACCCGAAAGACAATACACCGGGGTGCACGATCCAGGGAAACGAGTTCAATGCCTATCTGCCAGAGTTTAAAAAATTAAATACCGTTATCTACGGCATTTCGCGCGATAATTTAAAGTCGCACGAAAAGTTTATCAATAAATGTAATTTTAAATTTACACTCTTGGCCGATACCGAAGAGCGTTTATGTAAGTTCTTTGACGTGATTAAAGAAAAAAACATGTACGGAAAAATGGTTTTAGGTGTTGAGCGATCAACCTTTATCGTTGATGAAAACGGAAAAATTGTAAGCAGCCAACGTAAAGTTAAAGCCGAAGGGAACGCAGCTCTTACTTTAGCGAAGCTAAAAGCTCTGTAAAACCATCGATCTCTGATTTTTGGGTGTCCCAGCTGGTCATCAGACGGCACTCAAAAGTTTTTTCATCCCAGACGTAGAAAAAATACTTCGCTTTAAGGGGTTTGATCAACGGCTGCGGGATCTGGGCAAAGACCGCATTACTTTCAACCGGATAGCTGATGTGCGCATAGCCGGTTAATTTTTCGCGTAAGTACTGCGCCATCGAACACGAGTGTTCGGCAATTTTTAAGTACAGATTATCATTTAAAAACGCCAAAAACTGCGCCGCTATAAAACGTGTTTTTGACGGCAGCTGCGCTGCCTGTTTGCGGATATATTTAAAGCCTTTGGCGATCGCCGGATTTAAAATAACCACGGCTTCGCCGAACATCAGTCCGTTTTTTGTACCGCCAAATGACAGGACATCGACGCCGAGATCACTGGTCAGCGCACGCATAGGGCATTTTAACTGATAAACTGCATTCACAAAACGCGCCCCATCCATGTGCACTAAAAGGTTTTTGCTTTTTGCCCAGGTGGTTAAAGCTTTAATTTCATCGGGCGAATAAAGAGTGCCGACTTCGGTGGGTTGGGTAAGGCTGATCATTTTTGGCTGGGTGTAGTGCTGGTCTCCTAAGCGGATGTAGTGTTTTTCCAGTTCTGCAATCGTGAGTTTACCGTTATGGGATGTTACCGGGATAAGTTTGCCTGCGAAAAATTCAGGGGCCGCGCATTCGTCCTGATTCATGTGACTCATGTCGGTCACAAAACATGATTCATAACTTTTCATCATCGCTTTTAGAGATAAAACATTTGCGGCGGTGCCGTTAAATACAAAAAAAGTTTCAGCAGTGTTTCCAAAGTGGGATCTAAAAACGTTCTGACACTGTTCGGTCAGTGCATCAGTGCCATAGCTTGGGGCGTGGCCGGTATTTGCGCTGCTTAACGCCTGAAGAATTACAGGATGTACACCTGAATGATTATCGCTGCCAAAACCGCGCATAGAGTGTGTCCTTTGTATGCCTTACGAATTGTAAATAAAATGATGCAGAAGCAGGGCTGCCGTTTTTGAGGTCTGGAAATCACGGTCCAGCGGTGGCGATACTTCGTACACCCCAAAACCACGTACGCTGCACTTTGTGTATAACTGGCCTAAAAAACGTAAACAGTCATCGATCTTTAAACCTGTTGCCCAGGCCTGGCTACAGCCGCCGGCCTCACTTGCTGTTAGCGCATCAATATCAAAACTGACAAACACCGGTTGATCCGGTTCAACATCTTTCAGGGCTGTTTGTGTCCACACCGCGCCCCAGCCGCTATTTTGCAGAGTTTCAAGGTCGACGATCTGAATATCGCGTTCTTTCGCCCAGCGGATATGATGGGGAGAGTTGCATTGATTCTGAATACCGATCTCGATGAGTTGGAAACGATTTTGGTGTTCTTCGTATAAACGGTAAAACGGAGTCCCGCTGTTTGGGCCGTTTTTAGGCGGACGCACGTCCATATGAGCATCAAAATTAATGATGATCGGTTTTTTCTTATGCGCGCTCTGGTAGCGGTCAACAAAGGCTGCGCTGTCGGCAAAGCCATAGTCGTGGCCTCCGCCCAGACAGATCACCTTAGATTCTTGCATCAGGCATTTAAGCAGGTGTTTGCGGG
Source organism: Bdellovibrio sp. SBM16 (assembly GCF_056175625.1). NCBI lineage: Bacteria > Pseudomonadati > Bdellovibrionota > Bdellovibrionia > Bdellovibrionales > Pseudobdellovibrionaceae > Bdellovibrio > Bdellovibrio sp. SBM16. The sequence goes on from NZ_JBJKJG010000001.1 coordinate 794,526, forward strand.
CCATATCATGGCGAACAGCAATGTCACCGGTTGTCAGAGCAAGATCACCGTAGTCGTGAATACTGTTTCTGAAGACGGTCTTCTTGTAGGAAGGAGTCATTTTATAAAGAAACTGGCGGATCAGGCGCGGGGCTTCGGCTGCGCCGGTACGACCGCCGTTGAGTTTAATGCCGTCATCATCGGGGTATCCGAAAATAACAAAGTCATTGGCTTTAAGAGTGGCGGTATTAAAAGGACGGGCTAAGTCGCCAAGGCGAATATCTTCAGGGTCGTTTTTGCTAAAAAACAGGTCTTGTGAAATGGGTAGAAACAAAAGCTTATCTCCTAAGAACAATTGTTCCTAGGGTAGCGTCAGTCCGGGCATCAAACAACAGTATTTCTACGTGGCCATCGGTTATGATATTTAACTCGCCGACAAATTCACTGTTGCTGTTTGAGATTAATAAGTTCCATGCGCCGACATCTGGATTGATAAAGTAGTTGTACTTACCAAAGGTGTCTGGATTCGTGCCGCGAACGCATAAGCCGGATTCGGTCGGGGCAAAAACATACAAACGGGTAAAGGTTGTAAATTCGTAGCACATGTTTGAATCGCTGCGCCACATACCCAAAAGAATGTCTAAACCGACGTAATCGACCGAAGTGACGTAAATCAGGCTTGGTGCAATGCTGCTGAAATTAGCCGAAACCGAGGCAAAGTCGCCGTTTTTAAGGCGTTTAATCTGCTGTTCTGAGACCGAACTGGTGAAATCTAAAGTGTAAGCAATCTGGTTTTTGGTAACGAGTAAGTAGGTGCTGTCGATGATTTTAATGCGGCCCTTAATCGTTTCAGAGGCGTGCGCTGAAATCGAAAAAGCGAAGCAAAACACCAGGTTTATCAGCAGAACTACAAGTTTAAATGCAGGTTTGATTCTTCGCATACATGTCAAAAAACACGACCAGATTTTGAAGTCATTAAAAAACAGTTCAGGTAAATCTAGCGCCTAGCGTCACAATTGCGTTATTGATCATTTTTTATAAATTTTTCACAATAAAAACAAGGATTAGTTCACGTGAAAAATATGAAATCTCAACTCGCCAAAATTCTGCTGTGTCTGCTGCTACTCTATCCGATAGCTGGCTTTGCACAATCGCGCGGCGGTGGCAGTTCGCGTGGTTCGGTTTATGTCGCCGGAAAATCAGGTGTGCTGTTGGATTTTGGCCTGCATTACGGGCAGTCTGAAGCCACCGGTAACCCCAGCACCCAAGACTTTAAAAATAACACCTCAGTCTATGACATCAAGCTTGGCTATGTGGGCGACGAAAACTTTTACTTAGGTGCTTTGTATTCGGTTAAAAACCACTCTACAGCGGCTGGTACAACCAACGGTAAGACCGGCGGTATCGGTGTCGGTTATTTTTTTCGCAATAATTTTAATTTTCGTGCTTTTTACCGTCATGGTGAAGCTTTCGGCGAATACCATAAGGGCTCAGGTTTTCAGGCCGACCTGGAATACAAGGTAAGCTTTGCTTCAAATTTTTATATCGGCGCGCTGGTCTCACACCGTCAGGTAACATTTAAAGAAAACGACACGATTTTAAATTACGAAGATTTCACACTAAAAGAAACCTATCCAGCGATCAGCCTCGGGTTTTTGATTAACTAATTAAGTAAGAAGGTTATTATGTTTTTTCATGAAACGGTGGTGCAGGAGACGCATCTCGATGTTTTTGGTCATATGAACAACGCCCGCTATCTGGAGTTATTCGAAGAAGCGCGCTGGGATATTATCACCACCAACGGTTTTGGCCTGGCTAAGATCAAAGAAACCGGACAGGGGCCGGTAATTCTTGAAGTGAATTTAAAATTTATCAAAGAACTCTATGCGCGCACCAAGATCAAAATTTCGGTCGAATGTACAGAGTATAGCGGCAAGGTCGGTAAACTTAAACAACAGATGCTTAACGAAAAAAATGAAGTCTGTGCCGAGTTGATTGTGGTCTTTGGATTATTTGATCTAAAAGCGAGAAAACTGATTCCGGCAACGGATGACTGGAAAAAAGCAATTGGTATTTCATAGGTATTAGTTCAGTTGAGCTAATACCCAATGCGCAAGTTCGGCTAACTTTGGATCTTCGGTGTATCTGGCGACGTTGGGTCTAAGTGATGTCATGCGGCGGTTGGCGATCACCACCATAGCATTGCGTTTTAGGCCAAAACCGCCCGAGCGCAACATCGGGGTGCCGTAGAACATCTTCTGGATTTTTTTATTCGAAGAATCCAGAATCGTGCGAAAAAAATCTTCTAATTCAGTCTCTTGCTGCTGTGAAAGTGGTGTTACAAGGTCTTTAGATTTTTTCTGATCACCCTCGGGCAATAGATTTAAACGTTTCTGATTCCACGGACAGACCGTCTGGCACATATCGCAGCCAAAAAACCAGTCGCCGATTTTTGGGCGTAATTCAACCGGTGCGGTTGATTTTGATTCGATGGTTAAATACGAAATACACTTGCTGGCGTTAAGCTGTTTGTCTCCAGATAAGGCTCCGGTTGGGCAAATGTCGATGCATTTACTGCAGTTTTTGCACAGCTCTTCGTGCAAGGGGATTTTTTCGTTTACCTCAAGTGAAGTTAAAATTTCGGCCAGAAAAAACAAACTGCCTTTTTGCGAGTGGATAATGCAGGTGTTTTTACCGAACCAGCCAAGGCCCGCCTGATAGGCGAGATCGCGCTCCAGCACCGGGCCCGAATCCACATACTGAAGAAAGTGCTGATCCGGATATTGTTTCTGTAGGTAGCTAATGGCAGCAGTCAGTTTTTCTTTGAGCCAAAAGTGATAATCATCGTTCTGGGCGTACAGGGCCGTGCGAGCCGGAATTTTTAAATCGTAAGGGCGGATTACCGGAAAATAATGAAAACCAACAGTAATGGCCGAGCGTAAACTTGCATGAAGTTTCAGTGGATCTTCTTTGGTGGGTAGGTGAGTCTCCAGATAATTCATGTCGCCGTGCTGGCCGCTCATGATCCAGTTCTTGTAAAACTCAATGGTCATTGGCTTTGTCAATGCTGTCGCACTGATTAAATCAAAGTTCTGCTGGGATTTAATTAACGCAAGATGCGCTTTCAGCGGTGTATCCGCCATTAAATCCAAGGGATCTTTGAATAAATTTTTCATTGAGTGTGGCTCTGAAACCATGAATGATAGTGTATATGAGTCACTCTGTTTATGAAATTGATTTTACGGCGGCCTTGAATTTACTCGAGCCAGTAAGTTTTATTTACAAAGTGGCCCAGCGTTTAAGCGAAAAAAAGCGCGCCTGCTGGGTGGCCGGCGGTGCCGTCAGGGATTTATGGCTTGGCCGCACACCGAAAGATATTGATCTGGTCACGGATGCCCTGGATGAAGAAATCCTGGAGCTTTTTCCTAAAGCCGTTCTGGTAGGGCAAAAATTCGGCGTGTATAAACTTCCGTTTTCGCACGAAGGTCGCAACATAATAATTGATTTAACGGTGTTTCGCGATGAAGACGACTACGTCGATGGCCGCAGACCGCAGACTATCAAACGGGCAACGCCGCTTGAAGATGCCAAACGCCGCGATTTTACCATTAACGCCTTATTCTATGATTTAGAAAACCATGAAGTTATTGATTACGTCGGCGGAGTAGATGATTTGCAAAGTAAAACCTTGGCTTGTGTCGGTGATGCTGAGCGCCGGTTAAACGAGGATCATTTGCGCTTGCTGCGCTTGGCGCGCTTTAAAGCGCAGCTGGGTTTTACTGTGCTGGATAAAGATTTAACGGCAGCGCTAAACCTATCAGACTTAATCCGCACCGTCAGTGGTGAGCGGATCTATGAAGAAGTTTTAAAAGTCGTGCAATCGCACAGTGAATCGCTGTTCTGGTCGCAGGAGCTTACCCAAAAACTGTGGAGGGCGCTCGGGGCAGAGCTATGCACGCAGCACCTGCCAAAGCTTGCGTTGGTTAAACACACTGGATTGGCTGCTAATCTGCAGCTGGTGCTTAATGTGGTTTTGCTTTGGAATTTTGCACCAGAAGCGGCCGAGTTTTTAAAAGCACGGTTAAAATGCGCCAAAGAAGAAGTGCTGTTTGCGAAAAAAACGATTGAATACCGGCAGCTTCTTACCCCGCAAATAACCGCCCTCGAGTGGGCCCTGCGGGTTGATACTGAGCGGGAGCGTGAGCCGGCTCTGGGGATTTTAGAGTTTTTTTCTGCGATCGGGGATCTGGAACAGCCGGTCCTTACTGATATTAAGCAGTATTTATCTTTTCATGCAAAGCCGCTTATAACCGGCTCTGACCTGGTCGGGCGGTGTGAGCCGGCCAAAACCCAGGGGTTACTGCGGGAGGTTCGCCGCCTGCAGTTTGAAAAAAAAATCAGGACCCGTGATGAGGCCCTGACTTATTTGCGTTCGCAAAGTTTAATTTCTTAGATTATTCAAAGACGATAAATTCAAAGTGACAGATGCTGCCGTTGACCGTAAATGGAATCACCAGGCTTTGACCGTTTGGATTTACCGTGGCCGGCAAATTCTTGGAAAAACAGGCTTCAGGGCGGCCCATGCCGAACTGAAAACCGGTGTTTGAGGCTTTGGTTTTAATTAGACCGTAGATCATGTTACTGATTTCGCCTACGCCATCTAAGATGTCCTGTGATTCCGGATCGACCTTGTCGCCTAACATGCCTTCAAGAATTTCGATGACCGGTTTGGGATCGAAGTGAAAGCGCACCTGCAAAGGTTTATCGTTTTGTTTGATATTTAAAATCACTGAAATTGGGGTCGGTACCGTCCAGGTGCTTGCGAAAAAGTGCGGCTTAAACTCAGTTTGAAATGAGCCCAGCTGGCTAAGAGTACCCTGGATACCGGCGCAGATATTTTCTACGACCAGCTTTTCAAAGATCGGATGTTTTAATGTCGAAATTTTTATTGCGGTAGACACGTTTATGCTGCCTTCGCGCCGTGATGCTTGGTGTATACGCGGGTTAACTTTTCTTTTAATGTGGCAGCATTAAACGGTTTAACCACGTATTCTGAAACACCGGCTTTGGCTGCTTCAATGATCTGTTCTTTTTCACTTTCAGCTGTAACCAGCATAAAAGGCGTTTCTTTTAACTTAGGATCGGCTTTGCAAGCTTTGAGTAATTCTAAACCGGTCATGTTCGGCATATTCCAGTCAGACACGATACACTGAAATGGAGTACCGCCATTGGCAGCATCTTGAATTAACTGGAAAGCGGCTTTGCCGTCTTCTGCTTCTTGGATATCGCTGTATCCTAGTTCGGTAAGTACTTTTTTAACGACTTTGCGCATGGTTGCAAAGTCATCGACGACTAAAAATTTGGTATTTGGATTAAACATGGCTTGGACTCCTCAGGCCTACCTATCGGTTAAATGAAGTGATTTCTTATGTTAAAAATCACATATTTTGGCGATTTTTCAGGGTTTTGACGGGGGGCGGTCTAGTTTTTAAAAAAATAAAAGACATAGGTATTGCGTTCTTCCAAAAGTCTGTCAGACTTAAATTCAGGTTGTTGTTGTTCAATCTGAAACAAAGTCGAGATAAGGAAATCAAGACTAGTCTCAGAGTGACGCAAAAAAAGTAGCTATAGTAAACAAAAAACAATTAAGCAGGAGGAGCAAGGATGCTCAGAGATATCTTAATTCAAAAGGGTCTTTCAAATCGTGAAGCGGAAGTTGCAGAACTAGTTTCTAAAGGGCTTTCTAACAAGGAAGTTGCCAATCAACTTTTCGTAACTGAAAAAACAGTTAAATTTCACTTAACAAACATCTACAAAAAAATGAATGTTAAATCACGCGCACAACTTATCGTATGGTGCTTACCTCACCTTGGATTTGTTGAGTCAGAAGCACGTGTTGAAGCGACTCAACCTGCTGGAGCCACTGCATTCAATACGCAAGCTACGACATCGATCCCTGCTGGTAACACGACTATCACGTTACCTGGTGGCGGTATCGGCCGTAACAACGGCGACTTAGGCGTTTAGTCCTAGGTAGAATTAGTTATAAATCGCAAAAGCGGGTTGCAGAAATGTAACCCGCTTTTTTTTTGCCCGAAAATTACGGCAATGGTATTTTATGGATAGGGAGAATCTTCATCATGCTAGAGTCTAAATCGGTTTCTCGTTCTCAGGTTGTTATGACCCAGTTGGTTTTACCTTCTCATACCAATGCTATTGATACTATTTTTGGAGGCACAATCATGTCGTGGATCGATATTTGTGCCGCCATCGCAGCTCAGCGTCACTCTGGGCGTGAAGTGGTCACAGCTTCCATTGATCGTTTAGATTTCGTAGCTCCGGTCAGAAAAGGCTGGGTGGTAAATCTTAAAGCCTCGGTTAATTTTGTTTCAACGTCTTCTATGGAAGTCGGTGTTCGGGTTGATGCTGAAAACCCTAAAACCGGCGAAATCTTTCACACGGCTTCTTCTTATTTAACATTTGTGGCCTTAGGATCAGATGGCCGTAAAACCAAAGTTCCGGGTCTTATCTTGGAAACGGATGTTGAAAAGCGCCGTTTTGAAGCGGCTAAAAAACGCCGTGAAGACCGCATGAAGCAACGTGAGGCTTAGTCTCATACCGAGACATGGCGTAAAAGCTGACATGTACAGAGTTTGATGATCTTTCATTGAAGGTTTAATGAAACCGCGAAGTTAGCGTTTTTATTCTTTAAAAACCGCACATAAGATATTCGCTGTTATTTCTTTTAAATGATCTAGGTTGCTTAAACCTCTTGGCTACGCATTTGCTTTAACAAAATGCGGGTGGGGGAATGAAACTATGTATTTAAAACCGAAACAATCAGCAAAACAAGAACAGGTCTTTTTATTCGTCTTAATCGTATTGCCGACATTGATGCTTTGTTTGTCTTAGTCAGATTTTTTTCGCGCAATTTCTTTATCGTTATTTCGTAAACATTCGAGGAAAATTATGAAAATTGATTGTACGTTGGCAAAACGTAAATATGCACTATTGCTTGCAGCTACAGTTGTTCCGGGGTTGTTGTTCTCATTTCAAAATTGCTCTTCACCGAAAATGGCTTTTCAGGTTGATCCGGCCTCACTGGCTGTGGCTCCGCAATGCCGTGACATGACGGCTTTTGAAATTGTTCCGAAGCTTAAATATGAATGGGATCATGCTGCAAGTCCTCAGCCGCTTTATAGTCAGGTAATGTCGACGCCAATGGTGGGTGATTTGGAAGGTGATGGTATTCCAGAAATCGTTTTCACTACCTTTAAGGGTGGGGCCTGGTCGTCGTCAGGTTATATTCGCGTGATTAGTGGCGTCGATGGCCGCGAGAAATGGTCAGCAACAAAACCTGAACTTATGGCCTACGGAACAATCGCTCCGTTACTTATTGATATTGAAGGTGACGGTAAGGTTGAGATTATTTATCTCAATAGAGCTGCTTCGGGTACTAATGTGATTGCACTTAATTATGATGGTACACAGCGCTGGATTTTAAACAAAAGTTCTGCTTCTCAGATGTGTGATGATTCGTTATCAGCTGCAGATCTTGATAGCGATGGTATCGCTGATATCGTAGCTCCGGGGTTTGTCGTTTCTGAAAAAAACAAAATGCCTTATATCAAAAACACTCTGGAGATTCTTGGTTGTTACAATATGGCTGTGAATTTAGAAAAGCCCGTAGGCTCAAAAGCAAAAATGAATATCGTTAATGCTGCCGGTATTATGGATGCCCAAGGAAAAATCCTCTCTAGATTTAGCAAAACGGGTTTTCCGGCAGTGGCTGATATTTATCCAGAGCATGCGGGATCTGAAATTGTTTTAACGGGTGGAGCTTCGTTTCAGATTTACTCAGCAAAAGGTGTAAAGATTGTGGATAACGTTTTAAATGAACACACGGAAAATAGCTGTGCAACCGGATCTGTTGGTGGTGGTCAGGCTAGCATCGGTGATTTTGATGGTGATGAAACTTCACTTGAAATCGCGGTGGCAACGGGGCGATCGCTCACGATTTATGATGTGTCAGGTAAAAAAATTGCCGGAAGTTTAACGCGTGATTGTTCGTCACGTAGAACGGGCGTGGCTTCGTTTGATTTTAACGGCGATAAAAAGCCTGAAATTATTTATGCCGACGAGCAATACCTGAGAATTTACGAATTAGACGGGTCGTTAAACTTACGTACAATCTGGGAAACAAAAAATCCAAGTGGTACTTTAAGTGAATACCCCGTTGTGGCTGATGCCGATGCTGATGGTTATGCGGATCTTATCGTGGCACAAAATTCATACTCTTACGATTTGACACCAGAAAGTCCGTTTTATCAGATGAATGGCGTCAGAGTATTCGGACCAACAGTAGAAGGTTCATGGATGCCGACACGTGCGGTTTGGAATCAGCACAATTATTTTATTACCAATGTAACTGATGATTTAAGACCGACAACGACAACTTACTCAATGGGACAGTTGCCGAAGTCGTTTAAGAGAAATACTTTTCAGGATGTTCCTGAGCTTAAGTGCCAATAGGGGGGATTATGACAGTAGATTTTTTCAAAAAACTGAACATTTTTTTGTGTCTAGTTTTAGTTGTGTTGTTGGTTTTAGTTTATCAAAACCGGGCGCCAAATCAGTTGGGATTAGATTCAGCGCCTAAGGTTGGTCAGACTAAAACTTATTAGTATCTACAACATACTCTGGAGGAGCTTCTAGATATTAAAATCTTCCTATTTACAAAGCTTATCAATTTGTGTTTTTAATTTATCGTAAGTCTTGGCGTCGGATTGGTTATTTAATTCATTAATAAAATTTGCATTCGAACAACTTTCTTTAGAAGCGTTGCCTTCAGCAATAATTTTCAAAGGTTCAAGCATCTCGATATCTAAGGCCATCTGGTTACCTTCAGCGGTGAGTTTTTTTCCTTCTTTTTTATCAAAGGCTTGATATTTTTTCTGAAGGCCTGCTTCGATATTTTTAAATTCTTTTAAGAATTTGGCTTTATCACCAGACATCGTGACGGCATCTTCATAAGACTTCTGAAATTCTTCGTAATCTTTTCTTAACTCAGGCGAAAGCGAGGTCGGTGTTGAAGCGAAAGCTGTGGCCGCAAAAAAGAGTGTATAAATTAATCCTAATTGTTTACGCATGCGCGGGCTCCGTCTCTGTTGTAAGCTGTTCGTTGTTCAGCCGACATATCTTTAAGTAACTGTTTTTGTCTTTTGGCCATTTTACCGAGATAACTGGTTAAATTGCTACCTCTGGTGCCAGACATCGGTTTTTGAATCTGTGCGATAAACTGGGTCGGGCTTAGTTTCGATAGACGGCGTACGGCAGCGCGGGCCGCAGCACGTCCGCCGGGACCGTAGCCATTAAGCAGCGCCAGCTCCTGGGCGCGGGCTAACGCTGGGTTGCCACTGTGCTTTTCGTTGTAATTGGCCATCATGGGCTCAATGTCTTTGTCCCACGCGTTTGACATGCCCACTAAAGTGTAGAGCACGTTACGCTCCATGCCTTCGCCGTATTCAACAAACTTACAGCGGTTTTTATTTAAGCGCACTGGCTGTTTAACGTCTTTGCTTGCGATTTTCTGCGCGATGGCGCAATCCGGGTCAGAGGTGTCGGCGACTTTTTTTAAAATATTAAAGCCACGGTGTTTTTGGTTGATATCATCTACGAAAATTCCCGTTAACTGGCCGATGCCGACACCACCGTTGTAGGCGTAATGCGGTTTAAAACCAGATTCTAACGAATACATTTCAAATAATCCCGAAGGCGTCAAAGGCAGGTTCGTTAATTTTTTAACACACTTGTAAAAATCAGTGATCACCGCGTTTTGATAGCGCATCAAGTTTGCATCAAAACAGAAGTTATGTTTTGCCGATAGCTGGCCTTGCGGACACTTAAGCTCGGTTGTCGGGGCATCGACTTTGCCCGAGGCCGAAAGACAATCCGTACGTAAAAGCAATCGGGCGTCGGGCGCAATGTGGCGCAAAAGATCGGCGGTGGATTTATTCTGCAAGCTCAAAGGGCCTGCGCCGGGGCCTTGTTGGCACGAAATACAGCCGGTTAACGGTGGTTCAATCGGCGCGTGTTCTAAGTTGTATTTATGGGTAAGAGCACTTGAAATCGGGCTATTGCTTTTGGCATTGGCTAACTGGTTGATGAGATGGTTGTTGCCAGAGGATCCCGAAAGACACTGTCCGGCGGCCATAACCGATAACGGTATTTGTGCAAGTAAAACAGCGCCTACTAAAAAGGTATTCAAATTTATCATTCTTTAATTGTAGCAGTTAATCCGTTTATTTTACGAGAAAATCACGCCACTTGTTGATTAAGGTCGGGGTCATTAAAGCATAGCAAACAGTGCCTTCTGTGGCTGGTTCTTTACGGGTAATTTTGGCTTCACGACTAAGGTCGTAGATTTTAAATTCTTGCGTGTGGGCAAAGTATAATTCAACCTCGGTCTGCATCTCGTTGATTGAATCGGCCATCACTTTTTTTAACTGCTCAAAACCCTGTCCGGTTAAGGCGCTGATGAAGACGCGCGGAAACTGTTTGACGCGAAACTGGCGATCAATGGGAGCAACATCGACTTTGTTGAAAATATGAATAATTTTTTTGTCTTCCCATTTAAATTCTTTAATTAAACTATCCACAACTTCAATCTGGCGCTCCATATTCGGTGACGACAGATCTATTACGTGCAGTAAAATATCGGCTTCGGCTGATTCTTCAAGCGTGGCTTTGAAGGCTTCAATTAACTGGGTCGGAAGTTTTCTGATAAATCCCACGGTGTCGGTCACAACCGCCGGTGGGCCTTCGTCTAAAAATACTTTTCTGGTGGTCGGATCAAGTGTGGCAAATAACATGTTCTTTGCCATCACCTGCGAACCGGTCAGGCGGTTTAACAGTGAGCTTTTACCCGAGTTGGTGTAACCGATCAGCGCAAAACTTGGAACTTCGTTTCTTCGGCGTGATTGTCTGTGCTGGGCGCGGTGCTGTGAAACTTCTTCCAGCTTCTTTTTAATTAGCGCGATCTTTTCTTTGGCACGGCGGCGGTCATTCTCTAAGGCTGTTTCACCGGGACCACGGGTGCCGATACCGCCACCCAGACGTGATAACGAATCATTCCAGGCGCCGATCATGCGAGGCATTTGGTCTAACAGCTGTGCGAGTTCAACCTGGAGTTTGCCTTCGTAAGTGCGGGCCCGCTGGGCGAAAATATCTAAAATTAATTGCGTACGGTCGATAATGCGTACGCCGATTTCGGTTTGTAAGTTACGTGACTGGATGCCCGATAGCTGATGATCGATCACCACGACCTGGGCTCCTGATTCCTGCACCATTTCTTTGATGTCCGTGACTTTTCCCGAGCCGATCAGGGTGCTCGGGTTCCACTGTGGCAATACCTGCACGGTAGAGCCGATGACTTCGCCGCCGGCTGCAGAGACTAACTCTTCAAGTTCGCAAAGATTCTCTTTGATTTCGCTTAAGGGCTCGGTTTTAAGGCCGACACCCACCACAATAACTTTATCTTTGTCCTTGATGCGAAGTTCGTTCACTTAGTGTTTGACCTGTCTGCGATCTTTGATGATCTGCGCCTCTAAAGCTGTTAATACCACCGAAGTAAAAATTGTATCTTCAGTTGTCGTCCGTTGTAAAACGTTAGCTGCACGACGCACACCCATCAGAAATGGTCCAATAACTTCAACTTTACCTAATTGCTGTAACAATTTGTAAGAAATGTTTGCTGATTCCAGATTCGGAAAAATCAAGACGTTGGCTTCGCCGCCTAATTGCGAGAACGGGAAGATGCGGTTCTGGATTTCTGAATTAACAGCTGTATCGGCCTGCATGTCACCTTCAACCAGTAAATCCGGGCGTAATTTGCGCACGATCTCTGCGGCTTTTTTCATTTTTGCCGGCGTGCCGTCGGCCCCTGAAAAGTTTGAATAGCTTAACATGGCAATTCTTGGTTTTTGGCCAAAGTGTTCAGCGACGACCGCTGTCTGAATTGCGATCTGCGCCAATTGTTCAGCGGTCGGATTAACGTTTACGGTTGTGTCTGATAAAAATAAAAATTTATTATCTGAAATCAACAGGTTTAAACCTGCCGGCACGTGATCCTGCGCAAGGCCGATCGTGTGCAGAATCGGTTTTACGGCGTTGGCGTAGTTTGTCGTTGCGCCATTGACCATACCATCGGCATCACCCTGGTCGATCATCATCGATGCAAAATAGCTTGGGTCATTCATTAAACGCTCAGCTTCTTTGATGTTTACACCTTTACGCTGGCGGCGTTTGTAAAGTTCCTGTGCGTACTGCTGAAACTTCGGATGGCCGTGAATATTTACAATTTCAATGCCGTCCATGTCGATACCGTGCTTTTGGGCCTTTTCGCGAATCGCATCCGGTGTACCGATCACGATCGGGTGGCAGATTTTTTCATCGATCAGCGCGCGGATTGATTTTAAGATCTTAGAGCTTGTGCCTTCAGGAAACACCACGCGTGGAAGTGCGCCCTGGCGTTCAGTGTTGGCGTGCACCTGATTGATCACCGAACGGATAAATACTTTTTGCGGGCCTTGAATTGCTTCTAGGCGCTCGTGGTATTTGTCCCAGTTGTCAATTTTAATTCTGGCAACGCCGGTATCCATCGCCGCTTTGGCCACGGCCGGGGCAACCCACATTAATACGCGGGTATCAAATGGTTTCGGGATCAGATATTCGCGGCCGAATTTAAATTTTTGGCCGCCGTAACTGGCAGAAACCGTATCAGGAACTTCTTCTCTGGCAAGTTTTGCCAGTGCATGAACCGCAGCCAGTTTCATTTCTTCATTAATTTGAGTTGCGCGGGTATCTAAGGCGCCACGAAAGATCGACGGGAAACCTAAGACGTTATTCACCTGGTTGGGGTAATCCGAACGGCCGGTAGCTACGATTGCATCCGGTCGGGCAGCACGGGCTGCATCCGGGGTGATTTCTGGATCAGGATTTGCCATCGCAAAGATGATCGGGTCTTTGGCCATGGTTTTAACCATATCGCCAGTGACTGCACCGGCCGCAGAAAGACCTACGAATACGTCTGCGCCTTCTAAGGCTTCAGATAATGTGCGCTTGGTTGTGTCGTTGGCGAATTCTTCTTTGTATTTGTTCATGCCGTTGGTGCGGCCTTTGAAGATCACACCTGTGGTATCACACATGATGATATTTTCTTTTTTAACACCCAGGCTTACGAAAATTTTCGTACAGGCGATGGCCGAAGCGCCAGCTCCGTTGACGACTAATTTTATGTCAGAAAGTTTTTTGCCCACGATCTGGCAGGCGTTGATCATGGCTGCACCTGATACGATGGCGGTTCCGTGTTGGTCGTCATGGAATACCGGAATATTCATTTCTTTTTTAAGTGTCTCTTCAATTTCAAAGCACTCAGGGGCCTTGATATCTTCTAAGTTAATTCCACCGAAGGTTGGCTCCAGTGTTCGGACCGCAGCGATGAATTCAGCCGCTGAAGATGTTTTCACTTCGATGTCAAAAACATCGATGCCGGCAAAGTTCTTAAATAAAATTCCTTTGCCTTCCATCACAGGCTTAGACGCTAAGGGGCCGATATTGCCTAGACCAAGTACTGCCGTACCATCAGAGATCACCGCAACTAAATTACCTTTTGTAGTGTAATCAAAAACCGCGTCCGGGTTTTTGGCGATCACTTTACAAGGGGCTGCTACACCGGGTGAATAGGCTAAAGCCAAGGCTTTCTCCGTGTTACACGGTTTAGTTGAGATAACTTCGATCTTGCCCGGTCTTCCCATTTGGTGGAATTCAAGGGCCTGTTTATCAAAATTTGAACGATCATTGGTTTTATCAGAATTAGTAGTTTTGTGAGATTCAGATGATTTTTGCAAAATAAACTCCTAGAGTTTTCATTCTAAGTTTTACCTGATTCTAGGGTCAACAGTTGCTAACGTCCTATATTGATAGGCGTCATTTGCATAACGATCATTTTGGGTTTAGGCTTAGAGGGTCTGTTTTAAAGTAGAGGTAAATATGTCAAACAGGGATGTAGTGATTGTTGAAGGAGTGCGTACTCCATTTGCAAAAGCAGGAACAAAATTAAAAAGTGTGCATGCAGCAAAGCTTGGCCAAGTGGCAATGAAAGATTTGTTGGCACGTACGAACTTGGATGTGGATGTTGTTGATGAAGTGATCATCGGTAACACGGGTTCACCGTCAGATGCGGTGAATATCTCACGAGTGGTGGCTTTAAATGCCGGAATTCCGCAAAAAACTTCAGCGGTAACAGTTCACCGTAACTGTGCGTCGGCATTAGAGTCGATTTCTGCAGGTTACGAAAAGATTAAATCAGGGACTATGGATACAGTGTTAGTCGGCGGGACTGAAAACATGTCACAAATGCCACTGATCATGCCACCATCGATCACCTCGATCTTAGAAAAACTAGGTTCAGCCAAAACCCCTGGTCAGCGCCTTGCGGCTTTATGGGCATGGTTTAAAGCCGATCTTTCGCAAATCAAAGAGATGGTAACAACGCCACCGATGGCGAAAACAAAATACAAACCGATTATTTCAATCGTTGAAGGTCTGACAGATCCTTTTGTCGGCATCAACATGATGGGTACAGCAGAAATCTTAGCCAAAGAGTGGGGCTTAACCCGCGAAGCGCAGGATATGTTCGCTCTAAATTCACACTTAAAAGCAGCTGCTGCTAAAGCTAAATTGGCTGAAGAAATGACGCCACTTTATGTAGAACCTGATTTTAAAGAAGTAATCACTGAAGATATCGGGCCGCGTGCCGAGCAGACGATGCAGGCATTAGGAAAATTAAAACCGATGATCGATAAGGTGACGGGAACAATCACTGCGGGTAATGCCTGCCCGATTACCGATGGGGCGGCGATGATGTTAATTATGTCGCGTGAAAAGGCCCAGTCTTTAGGTTATAAGCCGTTGGCCAAAATCCGTGGTTACGCGTTTGCCGGCTGTGAACCTGAAAGAATGGGTTTAGGCCCGGTTTACGCTTCGCCAATCGCTCTAAAACGTGCCGGTCTGACTATGAAAGACATGGGCCGTGTCGAACTTAATGAAGCGTTCGCAGCCCAGGTGATGGCTTGTCAAAAAGCTTTTGATTCAGACAAATTCGCGCAGGAAAAACTAGGCCTGTCGGCAAAAGTTGGTGCTGTTGCTGATGACATCTTAAACGTAAATGGCGGGGCTATTGCGTTGGGCCATCCGGTCGGAGCAACCGGAACCCGTTTAGTTTTAACTTTAGCAAAAGAACTAAAACGTTCGAACAAACAATTTGGATTAGCAACTTTATGTATCGGTGGCGGCCAAGGTGGCGCCATGGTTATCGAGAATGAAGGGTAATAGGTAAAATGGAAATGCAAACCACACAAACAACAGGTACGACAGCAGGAAAAGCTTTTTCTTTAACAGAGAAAAACGGCATTGCCACGGTTACCTTCGATTTGCCGGGCGAAAAAGTTAACAAATTTTCTACGCCGGTGATGTTGGAGTTTAAAGCTCTGTTAGAAAAGCTTAAAACTTCGAGTTACAAATTTGTCATCTTTAAATCAGCTAAACCAAAAATCTTTATTGCCGGTGCTGATATTGAAGAAATTAAAGCCTTAACAACCGAAGAAGCTGTGCGCGGTGCGGTTGGCGGGGGTCAAGATATCATGAATATGGTTGAAGACCTGCCGATGCCAACGATGGCTTTAATCAACGGGGCCTGCGCCGGTGGCGGTTGTGAGTTTGTTTTAGCCTGTGACTACCGTATCGCTTCAGACGATTCGTCAACACGTATCGGCCTTCCTGAAACACAGCTTGGAATTTTACCTGGTTTCGGTGGCTGCGTGCGTATGCCGCGTGTTGTAGGTATTCAGGCTGCACTTGATGTGATTTTGGCAGGTAAATTATTAAACGCCAAAAAAGCCGCTAAGATTGGTCTTGTTGATTATGTCGTTCACCCGAATTTATTAGAATCATTTGCCGAAAAAGAAATCGAAAAGATTTTATCTTCTGGCAAAGGTAAACGCCGTAAAACCTTTAAAGCTAAAGGTTTAATGGCTAAGTTGCTCGAAGGGCCGCTTAAAGGTGTTGTGTTTTCACAGGCCAAAAAAGCCACTCTGAAAGCGACCAAAGGGCATTACCCAGCTCCGATTGAAGCTTTAGAAGTGATCAAAAAAACTTACGGTATGTCAAACCGTGCCAATGCGTTAGAGATCGAAAAAGATCACTTTGTTCGTTGTGCCCTGACCGACATTTCTAAAAACTTAATCCACGTGTTTTATTTAACTGAAATGGTTAAAAAAACCTCTGGTGTTGCTGATAAAAATGTAAAAGCAAAAACCGTAAAAAATATCGGCGTGCTAGGTGCCGGAACCATGGGTGGCGGTATCGCTTACGTAGCTGCTGATAAAGGTATCGGTGTGCGCGTAAAAGACATCTCTCATGATGCCAATACCAAAGCCTTAAAACACGCTTACGATCTGTGGAAAAAATTAGTGAAGAAAAAAGTCATTGATAATTATCAATTTTCACAAAAAACTTCGTTAGTTTCGACAACTTTAGATTTTTCAGGTTTTAAAACTTTAGATGTTGTGGTTGAAGCAATCGTTGAAGATATGAATATCAAGAAAAAAGTGATCGGCGAAACGGCGAAAAATATGCGCGAAGACGCGATCATCGTGACAAACACCAGTTCGTTATCTGTGACTGAAATGGCTGAAGGTCATCCGCGTCCTGAATATTTTGCAGGTATGCATTTTTTCTCTCCAGTTCACAAAATGCCATTAGTTGAAGTTATCCGCGGACCAAAATCTTCGGATGAAACCATTGCTACAGTTTTTGAATTATCGAAAAAAATGGGCAAAATGCCAGTGGTTGTTAAAGACGGGCCGGGCTTTTTAGTAAACCGTTTATTACTGCCATATATGGCCGAAGCAGCGTTCTTATTAACAGAAGGCATGGATATCGAAACGGTTGATAAAGCTTACTTAAAATTCGGTATGCCGATGGGACCATTTGAATTGATGGATTCTGTAGGTTTAGATGTTTGCGCGAAAGTACTAAAAATCTTTCGTAAGGCGTACCCGGATCGCGTAGAAGTAAGCCCGATCATGGAAAAACTTGAGCAAAACAAATCACGTCTTGGTCAAAAAACGAACTTAGGTTTCTACAAATATGATTCAAACGGCCGTAAGACCGAAGTGGATCAAACGGTGTACGCTGAGCTTGGTTTAAGTGCGCGCACTAACCCATACGATACCAAAGAATGCGTTGAGCGCGGTGTATTTGCGATGATCAACGAGTGCTGCTTAGCTTTAGATGCAGATAGAATCGTTGAAACCCCGCATGAAGTAGATCTGGCAATGATCATGGGCACAGGCTTTCCGCCGTTCCGTGGTGGGTTACTTAAATACGCTGACAGCGTGGGTGCAAAATACGTAGCTGAGCGCCTAACTCACTACGCAAGTGCACGCAATGCAAAGGCGCGTTTATCGCCGAGCACTAAATTATCTGAGCGCGCAAGTTCAGGTAAAACGTTTTACGTTTAAAAAATCAATCACCAAAAACAAAAAAAGGCTGCAAAGAAATACTCTTTGCGGCCTTTTTTATTTTAGCAGCAACGTTGGAGTTGCTTTTTAAAAGAAAAATTTTATCAGAATAAAAGTTCTAATTAAAGACGTAGCGAAGGTAAATTAAAAATGCGGTCGCCTGTGGTTTGATAAAAGTGCGATCTAAGCCCTGCAACGTTGTCGCATCGGCATATGCGCTGACTCCGGGCCGCCATTTTTTTCCGGCATAGCCGGCACCGAATTTTAAAGAGTAGCTGATGGTCGAGTAATCAATATTTTGCTCGTCGTTAACGAGGGTGTATTTATAAAGGCCGTAGGTTCCTGTTATATCAAGAACTGCCCCGGCAAAGAATTTTGATGAGGAAACCCAGTATTTTCCGGCGCCGAGGCCGAGATTAAGTGTATTCACTGACAGTTTTCTTAAACTATCCAATTCCGGGTTGATTCCCTGTAACGGTGCAGGGATCAAGGTGTTTGCGGTATCTAAGCTGTACTGGCGAAAACCACCGACGATAAAATAGCTGCCGACTGACTTAGTGATTTCATCGGCCTGGTTAAGTAAGCCTGCAATGGAAAAACCGTCGTTACTTAAAGCATTACGGCCCATGAGGCCGTAATGGTTGAATTTTAAATCCGGAAACAGGTGGTAGGTGGTCGTGCCGCCGACTTCAGAAGAGTTTTTTAAATAAAATCCTTCGTAGTTCTGCACATACAGGTCAACGCCCCATTTTTTATTGTTGTAACTTAACTGGAAATCTAAAAATTTACTTTCGCCTTTGTCCTTATCAAGTTCTTCGACTGAACCACGGGTGGATAGTGACGCCCCTAAGCCAAAAGCACTTAAGCCCACCCGTGACAGGCCCGGTATATTAGGCTCGTATTGCAGCTTTTCTTGAGCCGCATTAAAGCTATCAATTGAAAACAAAAAGGCGTCCGAGCCCACGCCGAAGTAAGGTGAGACTTTTTCAGTTGCGATTGCCTGCTGATTTAAGCAGAATAAAAGAATGAATAATTTAGCCACCGGACAGAGACTTTTCATATTGTTTATAATTCTACTCAGTGTTGTAGCTATTGATCAATGGACTAAGGTTTT
This sequence comes from Bdellovibrio sp. SBM16, assembly GCF_056175625.1. Classification (NCBI taxonomy): domain Bacteria; kingdom Pseudomonadati; phylum Bdellovibrionota; class Bdellovibrionia; order Bdellovibrionales; family Pseudobdellovibrionaceae; genus Bdellovibrio; species Bdellovibrio sp. SBM16. The sequence continues at coordinate 813,201 of NZ_JBJKJG010000001.1, forward strand.
AGCCGTTGAGCATCTTTCCGGAAAAGCACCGATTATTTATTTCGGTGGCTTGTTTCAGCTTGTGTACGCCGAAAATCCCGGAGCTTTTTTAGGAATGGGCGGAGACTTACCTCGCTGGGTTCGCTTTCTGGTATTTGGGTTGTTTGTTTTATTGGGTTTAGTTGTGATGCTGTGGTCGCTGGTTAAAAATAAGATGAATTTGACCGATCTGCTGGCCTATTCATTTATTTTAGCCGGTGGTATCGGTAATGTAATTGACCGTTTAACTCACGATAACGGCCATGTGATTGATTTTATGTTCATGGATTTTCAGTTGGCCCCGTTTACCAGAACTGGCGTGTTCAACATCGCCGATGTGGCCATTGTTATTGGCTTTTTTATCGCCCTTTTCGGTATGGTGCGAGAGCGCATAAATATGCATCAGCACAGTGTTGGTTAAATACAGACTACGCTTTAAGCAGATCTGTTCTCATTTTGTAATCGTTTTGTTGCGGGCGTAAATTTCTCGATTGCTTCAAAAGTTATTTAGGTAAACACTTCGGTGTTATATGAAAAACTGTCTTTTATCTTTTGTTCTGTTGTTTTCTTTAGCCGCGCCAGCGACCGACCTGACCTGGGGTTTAAATGATGTAACCTACATCATGCCGTTGCCTTTAAACGCGAGCGAAAATAATTTATTAAAGTTACAATCAGCTGCCAACAAGGGGCCATTAGTTCCTGAAGCGATGGTGATGCAGTTGCCTTTTATGGACATGCAACACGAAAAAACTGAAATCAACGCGATGACTCGTCTGATGGCTGTTCGTATCGACCACTGTTTTCCGCTACCGACGCCATTATCGTGTCAGCAGCAGATCCGCATGATTTGGCAGCCGGTTAAAGCCACCAGCACTGGGGTAACGACCATCGATGCGGCTTTTCACAGTTTTTATGTTTTAACCGCCGACGAATTCGTAGCACTGACGGCCGAGTTAAAAGCGTGGAAGTTAAAGCACCAGAGCCAGGTAACTGATAACGCCAAAGAAGCCTTAGACGTGCATCCGTTCTGGAAAAAAGACCGCGATGCCAGCCCGGCATTAAAAGAATTCAATACTCTGGTAATGAAATATGCCGGCGAAAAAAATCTAAGCCGCGTAACTGTGATGGTGTTGCGCCGTATGAATGACGTGTGGGGGTTTTTGGGTGCTGAAGTTGCAGAAGGTAAGCTGGTTATGGGAGCTATTCCGCGTTTAGACGGTAAAACTTCGCAGATGTTTTTTAATCAGCTAGGCAACAGTAAAAGCTACACCGGGGCAGGCATTGCACAGCCGCCGGCAACAAAAGAAGCCAATTTAACTGACTTCGTTAATAAAGTGAGTAACGGCGCTTCATTCACCGAAGCTGAGCTGGTTGATAATTTAAAAGCCGCTTATGCCATTGAAAATCCGGATTTGTTCAACCCCGAAAGTATGGATTGTGTTAACTGTCATATTGCGCAGGCTGCGCGTGAGTATATTTCTGAAAAGCTGTCTGCCGGCGGAGATCAAAACCTGCTTGCTGCCGTTAAGTTTAAAAACAGCCATTACAATTTAGAAAATAAAAGCAGCGAGGTGTTTAACACTCACCAATTGCGCGGGGTTGGTTACTTTGGCGTTAATCTGGCGATCAGCCAGAGGGTAATTAACGAATCTGCCGCCGTGGCCGAGTGGTTAAGCCGCTTAGACTATAAAAAGCCATAACGATTTTTATAGGGTAGAACCGGGTCTGTTTGAACCCTGTTAGAAACCTGACGGTTGTCTATGCTTGCGTACAGAAATTGTCTTAACACGCTCAAATCTAATATAACACAAGCTTTTTCTCACAGTGAGACAGCTTTTTTGGCACATGCCTTGTAGTAGATGGTGGTAGGAGTCTTTTATGAAAAAAGTTATTCTACTATCATTAATCGCATTAGTTTTTGTTGGTTGTAACCCACAAAAAGAATCGTCAAAACGTACATCAGGAAACGCACGTACGCAGACGATCTCAGGCACGACAAACGGTGTTTTCAGTCAGTCGTACTGCGGTAATAACTTATCTTCAATCGGTACGATCTACGATCAAGGGACTTCGGCCTCATTATATAGTACCGGAAACTTTGAAGCCCGCGTTAAAGGGTTATTATCTGCGACAATTGATCCTTCAGAAGTAGGCCAGATCAGTTCAGGTCCAAGCGATCAAACCGGTGTGCGCTTTCAAGGTCAGATTAAGATTGAAACAAACGGCACGGTCAATCTGGCGCAGTCTAAAATCTTGATTAAGGTTTACGATAGCTATGTATTGCAATCAGCTATGGATGGTTCAAACCAGTACCAGCCAATTCCGATCGAGTTTACCAGTGCGGCAGCTGGCCAATTTAATATGCAAACGGGCTCGGGTTATGTCGTGTTCCGTGACCAGTACGGCGAGATCAGACTTGATGGAAATTTAAGCGGTGATTATTTTTCTGGCCAAGTTAGCTTCACCAATTCAACAAATGTGACTGGTGGTTCAGCAGCTTCTGGCGTCTTAGGGCAATTCTATGTTGCTCGCTGCGGAATTATTAAATAGTCTCTCAAGGTGAATGCAACACCGTGAATCAGGCCGACTAAGCTTTTCTCATTTTAAGTTCGATCCTACCGCTCTATCTGTTATTGCAGGTGGAGCTTCGACGTTAGATCAATCAAAACTATACATCCAAAATTTAGAACAGGCCGATGCATTTGTAAAAAGCTATGGTTTTGATTACGCCAGCGAAGATGATTTAAAGCGTCTGTGGTACTTTCACCGCCGTTCGGTGGTGCTGATAACTGAAAAATTAAAATTTAAAATTGAAGAAATTCCCAAAGAGGTTCATAACCCCGAACATTTAAAAGATCTGCGTAATCTCTTGGTTTGGGCCACGCACCACGAAGATCAGAATATTCAGCGCTGGTCGTGCGCGATGCTTCGCTGCATTCATGTGTTTGTGCATTCTGAGACTGATCTATTTTCACATTTCGCAGAAGAGATCCAGCGTCAGATTTTGATTCCGTTTGAAAACGCGGTTGTGCACCAGGATAAGTTGTATTTAAAGCCACTGGGTAAAGATGAAAACACCAAGGTTGAGCTTTATAAATTTCAGACTAAGCCGTTTAAGACGTCGACATCGACGGTCATCAAGCTTCTGGCTAAGCCCGATGCTTTAGCGGTTAAGGTCTATGATAAAATCGGGGTGCGTATTGTTACACCTACGATTTTTGATTCGTTTCAGGTGATCCGTCACCTGGTTGATGCAAATTTAATTTCTTACCCTCATATCATGCCGGATCAGTCATCAAACAATATGTATCCGGTCGATGAGTTTTTGCAGGTGTGTGAACATCTGGAACGTAAACACGGTAAAGACTTTATGATGGATTCAGAAAAAGTAGACCGACTTTTACGCCAGCAGCTGAAAGTCAGCAGTAATCCGCTGATTAAGCTTTTTCGCAAAGAAAATCCGTATTCTTCAATTGACTTCAGATACATTAAATTTATTTGCCGTAAATTGATTAAAATCGCTCCGGGGTTAAATTCAACTGGCGGGCAGAACGTGAAAGAATTTTCATTTTTCTATCCGTTTGAAGTGCAGATTATGGATCAACACGCCTTTGAAAAAATGCAGACCGGAGATACCGACCACGAGGCGTATAAAAACCGCCAGATCGCAGCCGCAAGAAAAAGGATTCTACATTCATGAAACTTATTATTTTAATTCGCGCGGCGATCTCTGTTTTTTTATTCGCGGTGATTACCGGGGGGTTGGCTGCGCTTGGCATTGTATCTAATATTATTTTTAACCGCCGCCGTTATGACAACTGGGTCATACAGACCTGGGGAAGACTTTCGTTTGCAGTGATCGGGGTAAAGCTTAAGGTTTTTGGTATCGAAAATCTGACACCGAGACAGGGCACGGTCATTTTATTTAACCACTCAAGTTTTATGGATATTTTAGCTATGTCTGCAGGCATACATAATATCCGCTTCGGCGCTAAAATCGAACTTTTTAAGATCCCGCTGTTTGGCACCTGCATGCGCAGGTTTGGAACGCTTCCGATTGCCCGTGGTAACCGCGAAGAAGTTTTTAAAGTGTACGAAGAGGCCAAAGTGCGCTTTGCCAGAGGCGAAAGATTCTGTCTGTCGCCAGAGGGCGGAAGATTTCATTCAGATCAATTACTGCCATTTAAGGCCGGCCCATTTGTTTTTGCCATCAACTCGCAGGTGCCCCTGACACCGGTGGTGATCAAAGGCGCTTACGAAGTATGGCCAAAAGGAAAAATCCTGGCTAATAGCGATAAGTGGTCACGCACCATCGAAATTCACGTGCTACCGCAGGTGCCAACAACGGGTATCACCACAGATAACCGCGGCCCGCTTCAGGAAAAAATCTATAAAATGATGAATGACGTATATACGGCTAAGTAAAATTCGGAGTTAGAATTTTACAGGTGTCCAGTCTTGGGAGAAGATTGGCGATTTTAGTCGGACTTTGCGGGTGCCGGTGTGCACGTCGATCACGACGTTGTAGGGTTTTTGCACTTTGATTTTTGTGATCTGGATTTTCTTCGGTTGCACGCCGGTAGATTTTGAAATGGCCGATGATACTTTGTCGACCTGGATGTAGTTATCAAAAGTTTTTCCGCCATCGGTGCTTCGGTAGTTGCCGACAAACATCAGTAAATCAGAAAAGAAATGCACCGGGCCGGAGTAGTCTTTAAACTGCGCAATCTCAGTCCAGTTTTGGCCGTCTTCCGTGATAAAAACACCTTTGGCTGACACGAGTCCTTTTTTGGGATTGTCGCTCTGAAACGAAACCGAATATATATCTCTTTTAATGAGTTCGTCGATTGATATTGTGTTCTTTGCCAGGATTTCGGTATCGGGACGTTGCCACCAGACAAGGCCGTGGCCTTTGATATGACTTTGCAGCCACGGTTTGGCTTTTTCTTTGACGAGTTTAAAGCTTGTCCATTTCGGGTAGTGTTCGTTTTCTTTGTACGCAAACGCCAGTTTTTGGTCGACGATCAGACCTTTAATTTCTGCAAGATGCATCGATGGGTTGTCAGCGATGATCAGGGTGTCAAACACACGGCGTTCGACAACTTCCCAGTTATTGGTTTTAGATTTGAACGAAAAGGCAAATTTTGCAAAATCATATTTTGAAATACAGTCATTGATGTCGATAAAACCAAATTCGTTTTTATAAAGGATTTTGATAAAACCTTTTTCGAAACTGATCGGGATAAAGTAGTTAAACTTCGGAATGGTTTTAAGGGCGGTCGCACCTGCGTGTGCGGTTTTGCGTAATTTGGTTTCGTTCAAGGTTAGCACTAAACCGCGGTCATAGGGATCGGTGTCGTAGTTTAAAAGAATTGTCGCCAAATCCATTTCGTTATTGGGTTTAACTCTGCGTTTGGTGTATTTTTCAATCCACACGCGCGACAGGTGATAGGCGGTTATGTTCGGAACCAGGGTGGGCGAGATCTTTTTTTCATCCTTAGCCAGGTAAAAAGCATCATGGCTTTCGGATGACACCATTTGCTCGTTTAAGCGTTCTAAGCTTGCATGACCTGATGGAAAAACACTCATTTTGGACTTAAAAAATGGAACTTCTTTTGTCTTCCGGCCGGCGAAAAGTTCGCTTAAAACAGGGGCTTGGTTGTTGGATACGCTATCAACTGCCGCAAAAGCAGAAAAACTAGTCAAAATAGCAGCGCTAAAGGCCATGACAAACAGCATCTATTCATTTTGGCAGAGTAAAGTCGTTTCATTCAAGACCAGTTCTTTGCTATAACTAGGCATTATTTTTATAGACAAAATTTAAGCTATTTTCGGAGGAAAAATCATGGTTGAAGCGATCAAAAAAATCGGTGTTGTCGGCGCAGGTCAAATGGGTAACGGAATTACACAGGTCGCAGCGGCTTGCGGTTACGATGTTGTCATGTTTGATATCAATAATGCAGCCTTAGACAAAGGTCTAACTACAATTGCTGGCAGCTGTGATCGCTTAATCAAAAAAGGCACAATGACTGAAGATGCCAAAAAGGCCTTACTTGGAAAAGTTAAAGCAACAACGGCCATGGCCGATCTTAAAGACTGCGATTTCGTGGTTGAGGCAGCGACCGAAAATATTGACTTAAAACTTAAAATTTTCAAAGAGTTAGATCAAACTGTGAAAGCCGGATCTATCTTGGCTTCTAACACTTCTTCAATTTCTATTACAAAAATCGCAGCTGCAACTTCACGCCCGGATAAAGTAGTGGGTATGCATTTTATGAACCCAGTTCCGCTCATGCAATTAGTAGAAGGTATCAAAGGTTTACAAACTTCACCTGAGACTTTTGCGACAACAAAAGCTCTATCTGAAAAATTAGGAAAGATCTTTGTTGAGTCAGTTAAAGATATGCCAGGTTTTATCGTAAACCGTATTTTAATGCCGATGATCAACGAAGCGGTCTATACACTTCATGAAGGTATTGCGTCAGTTGAATCGATCGACAACGCGATGAAGCTTGGTACCAACCAACCGATGGGGCCGTTAACTTTGGCTGACTTTATCGGTTTAGATACATGCCTTGCAATTATGAACGTTCTTCATGACGGTTTAGGTGATTCAAAATACCGTCCATGCCCGTTATTAGTGAAATACGTTGAAGCCGGCTGGTTAGGTCGTAAATCTGGCCGTGGTTTTTACAATTACGCCGCTGCAGCGGAAAAGCGCAGCTAGGCATAAAGGATTAAATTATGAATCTCGATTATCAAACAATTAAGCTTGAACAAAAAGAAAACGGTGTTTGGATCTTAACGATCAACCGCCCAGAGAGTTTAAACGCCTTAAACATGCAAGTATTAAACGACATGGCCGATGCCCTTCGCCAGATTTCAGAAGTGGATTTTGAAACGGCAAAAGCGCTTGTTATCACCGGGGCTGGTGAAAAAGCGTTCGTCGCCGGTGCCGACATTAAAGAAATGCTTGATATGTCAAACGAGCAAGCGGTGGCTTTTGCCCAAAAAGGCCAAAGCGTGTTTCATGAATTAAATTTATTAAAGATTCCGGTGATTGCCGCTGTTAACGGTTTTGCTTTAGGCGGAGGATTAGAATTAGCGCTGGGCTGTGATTTTATGATTGCATCTGATAATGCAAAATTTGGTCTTCCAGAAGTTTCTTTGGGTTTAATCCCGGGCTTTGGCGGTACCGTTCGTTTAACGCGCGCCGTAGGTATTAGAAAAGCGCGTGAATTAACCTTTACCGGCGAAATGATTAAAGCTGATGAGGCACTTCGTTTAGGAATCGTTTCTCAAGTTGTTCCGCAGTCTGAGTTAATGATGGCGGTCAATAAAAAATTAGAAATGATTATTGCCAAATCGCCGTTAGCGGTTAGTCGTGCCAAACTTTCAATCAACCAAGCTTTTGATTTAGAAACAGAAAAAGCTTTAGAAAATGAAGCCGAAATCTTTGGTGGATTATTCGGATCATTTGACACGACTGAAGGCACAAAAGCTTTCACAGAAAAAAGAAAACCAAACTTTAAAGGTATCTAAGTGTCTGGGGGTAGCCCAGCGAGGTTAATAAATGACTAAAAATCCTGTGCGTATTGTTACTGCGGCTTCATTATTTGACGGCCACGATGCTTCAATCAACATCATCCGTCGTATGCTTCAAGAATTTGGAGCCGAAGTTATCCATTTAGGCCATAACCGTTCGGTCAACGATGTGGTGAAAGCCGTTTTACAAGAAGGCGCCCAGGGTGTGTGTATCAGCTCGTATCAGGGCGGACACATGGAATACTTTAAATACCTTCGTGATTTATTAAATCAAGCCGGTGCATCGCACGTAAAAATTTACGGCGGCGGTGGCGGAGTGATCGTGCATGATGAAAAACGTGAATTAGAAGCGTATGGCATCGCGCAGATCTTTCATCCAGATGATGGCCGAAGACTTGGTTTAGAAGGCATGATCAAAATGATCGTCGAAGGTTGCGACTTTCCCATGCCGACGAGCCTTGCATCCTCGACTTCCGTGCAAAACGTTTTTGCCGGCGATAATATTCCATCAACGCAGCTGGGTATTGCCTTAACTGCGATTGAAAACGGGCAGAAAGACGTAACACCTGAAAAATTTGGTCTGGCCAACTTTGTCCGCAAAACAAATACACCGAAAGTTTTGGGTATCACCGGAACGGGTGGTGCCGGTAAGTCATCTTTAATCGATGAGTTATCACAACGGTTTTTAAATGCGTATCCAGAGCAAAAAATCGCGATCGTCTGTGTTGATCCGTCAAAGCGTAAAACCGGCGGTTCGCTATTAGGTGACCGTATTCGTATGAACTCGTTATCACGCCCGCATATCTATATGCGCTCGGTGGCCTCACGTGGTTCAGGTAAAGAGATCGCCAGCTCGTTACCGGATATTTTAAATTTTTTAAAAAAATGTGATTTCGATTTTATCATCGCTGAAACTTCAGGTATCGGCCAGGGTAATATGGCGATCACTGATGTATCGGATTTATCGATGTATGTGATGACCTCTGATTTCGGAGCGCAGTCGCAATTAGAAAAAATTGACATGATCGATTTCGCAGACTTTGTTGCGGTCAATAAAGCTGACCGCCGCGGGGCTTTAGATGCGGTTCGAGATGTCACAAAACAGTACAAACGTTCACGCAAAATCTGGGATGATAAGGTTCAAGTTCCGGTGTTCTTAACTCAGGCTTCGCAATTTAATGACGGTGGTGTTAATAACTTATTCTTTTCAGTTGCAGACAAGCTTCATGAATTAAAATCGTTACCGGAAGTGCCAAAGGCTTACCGTGAAACTGTATTATCTGCAGATGAGCACACCGTGATTCCGCCGGATCGTCAAAACTACTTAGCTGAAATCGTATCGACCATTCATAAGTATAAAGACCGCGTAAAGCTTTTATCTGAGAAGGCGTCTAAGTTAGGGGCTTTAGAGAATCTAAAAGCTGAGCTTGGGTTAACTCAGGACCAGGTTGCAAAAAAACGCAGTGAATTTTCTGAAGGATTTACCACCGAAGAATTACAATCATTAGAAAAATGGGATGAGTTAAAACGCATTTATGCTCAGGATGAATTAATCTTTAAAGTGCGGGATAAAGAAATTCGCCAATCATTAGTTACGAAATCACTGAGCGGGACGAAGATTCGTAAAATCGTTTTACCAAGTTATAAAGACTGGGGCGATCGTTTTACCTTTTTAAAGATGGAAAACGTGGCCGGTGAATTTCCGTATACAGCCGGTGTATTCCAGTTAAAACGTGCCGATGAAGACCCGAAACGTATGTTTGCGGGCGAAGGTACGCCGGAAAGAACAAACCGTCGTTTTCATTATCTGTGCAAAGGTGAAAAAGCGCACCGCTTATCTACAGCATTTGATTCGGTCACACTCTACGGGCAAGATCCTGATTTGCGTCCGGATATCTACGGTAAAGTAGGTGAGTCCGGGGTCAGTATTTGCTGCCTGGATGATATGAAAAAGCTTTATTCTGGCTTTGATCTTATCAATCCGAATACATCAGTATCGATGACAATTAACGGACCGGCGCCGATGATCTTAGCTTTTTATTTCAACACGGCGATTGATCAGCAGGTTGAAAAGAAAGAAAAAGAACTGGGCCGAAAATTGGCTGATACTGAATGGCGCGAGCTTGCAACGGCTACGATGATGCAGGTACGCGGAACGGTTCAGGCCGATATTTTAAAAGAAGACCAGGGGCAGAATACCTGTATCTTCTCGATTAACTTCGCATTAAAGATGATGGGAGATATCCAGCAGTTCTTTATCGACAAAAATATCCGCAACTTTTACTCGGTTTCAATTTCGGGATACCATATTGCTGAAGCCGGCGCGAATCCGATTTCACAGTTGGCCTTTACGCTTTCAAACGGCTTTACTTTTGTTGAGTACTACTTATCGCGCGGCATGAAGATCGATGATTTTGCGCCGAACTTAAGTTTCTTCTTTAGTAACGGTCTTGACCCCGAGTACACGGTGATCGGCCGTGTGGCCCGCCGTATCTGGGCCGTGGCGATGCGCGATCTTTATAAAGGAAATGAACGTTCGCAAAAATTAAAATACCATATCCAGACTTCTGGGCGTTCATTGCACGCGCAGGAAATCGACTTTAATGATATCCGTACAACCTTACAGGCGCTTATCGCCTTAAATGACAACTGTAACTCATTACATACGAATGCCTACGACGAAGCGATCACAACGCCTACGCAAGAATCAGTTCGCCGTGCGATGGCGATTCAGATGATCATTAACCGTGAATACGGTGCAATGAAAAATGAGAACATCAACCAGGGTTCATACTTTATTGAAGAATTAACTGATCTGGTTGAAGAAGCGGTATTAGCAGAATTTAAACGTATCTCTGAGCGCGGTGGCGTTTTGGGGGCGATGGAAACCCAGTACCAGCGTTCAAAAATCCAGGAAGAGTCGATGTACTACGAACATCTTAAACACTCTGGCGAATTACCGATTATCGGTGTAAACACGTTTATCGATCCGAAAACTTTAGAAGCTGGTTATATTCCGCCGAAAATCGAGTTAGCTCGTGCTTCGACCGAAGAAAAAAATCATCAGTTAAAACAAATTGAAACGGTACAAAAGGCGAATCGAGCCCAAGCTGACCTTGAGATTAAAAAACTAAAAGAGGCCTGTTTGAGTGGCGCAAATATTTTTGAAGCACTCATGAGTGCGGCTCGATATTGCACGTTATATCAAATGTCGCAGGCACTCTACGAAGTTGGCGGGCAGTACCGTCGTAATCTGTAGTCATGTATTGATTGCTGGTTTATCCCAGACTGAAAAGCGGTCAATAAATAGTATTCCCGAAACAACCCGGTTTAAATCGGGTTGCGTTTCCATGTGAATTTCTGAAAGGTTTAAATACTTAGCGTACGTGGATTGCACTTCTTCGCAGAATTTTTTATAAGCTTCGTCATTTAAAATCAGCTCAAATTTTTTATTATATCCGGCCTGTTGTGCGCTATTCTCGATACGGGCGAAAATATTCTTAAGCACCATTTCACCGTAGGTTTTATGAAGTAAGCCGTTGGGCTGCCAGCGGACCGGGTAATGGATCAACGCCGCAAAACGATCACCCGGAAGCAGTTGTGCTAAGCCAACTTTTTCCAGCTCACGGGCGTGTTTACGTAAATCTTTTTCTGACATTTTTAACTGGGATTTGATATTTGCAAAACTAACCCCTGATAAGATGTAGCGAAACAACATTTTAATTTTGAAATCTGAAGCAAGAAGGCTTTCTTGTTCGGGGGTAAATAAATGGGGTTCGCGTTTAACATATTTAGAAAGCTCGATAATTTCGTAAAACGAAACTTCTAAAGCACTGGCTAGTTCTTTAAGTTGTTTTAGGGTTAGGTCGTCGCCGTTTAAGCGCCGTTTGATTGTTGCCGGAGAGGTCTTTAAAGCTTTGGCCATGCTTTCATAGGTGGCCTTTTTTGACTTCATCAAGTTTTTTAAAGTTTTCTGAATTTTTTTACACTCGTAGTCCATAAGTCATTTTCCTCTAAATCAGGTCAAAATCTGACCCTTTTAATATATTAATGTACATCATGGGTCAAATATAGTTTTTTAAGTTTTATCAGGAGAATCTATTTATGAAAAAAACCGTAAAATTAATCTTAGTGACTAGCCTAATGCTCACATCAACGTTGGCATCAGCGGCCGCACTTTGCCCACCAAGTTCATGTAACCCGCACAATGGCTGTATGGATGGCTGTTATACATTTACCGCCAGCGGATCAGCTGCATGTACTCCGGATGATCCGAAGATCGCTGAAAATGAGGCTATCAAAACCGGAACTAACTTTGCTGCAAAGTCGTGTTATTATGGTTTTTTTATGACGACACCTTGGCATATCAGCACACTTCAAGATGCTTCAAAGTGCGTCGTGAACGCTACGGCTAATTTTTCTTGTATTGATTAGTAACTGAATAATCGCGGTTACTTTAATTTATCGAAGATTTTTTCTGCGCAGCGAATACCATCAACGGCGGCTGAAGTGATGCCGCCGGCGTAACCAGCACCTTCGCCGCAAGGGTATAGGCCTTTGTGCGATAGGCTCTCGAGAGTTTCATCATCACGGGTTACGCGTAACGGGCACGAGGTGCGCGATTCAACGCCGTAAAGCTGTGAATCTTCGGTGATAAAGCCCTTCATGCTGGTATTGAAGTTATTTAAGCCTTCGGCCAGTTTTTGGTACATAAATTTAGGTAACAGCTCATCTAAGCGGATTGGTAATACACCTGATGGCGACGATGTTTTACGTAAAACATTTTTATTTGAGCGATTTAAAAACGAAACCAGGTTCTGTGCCGGTAATTCTTTAGTGCCTTTGTTTTCGCGAACCGCTTTAAACGCATTGGTTTCAAGTTCACGGCGCAGTTTCATTCCGCCAAGTAAGTCTTTACCGAATAATTTTTCATGCTGGATGCTGACAACAATCGCCGCATTGGCGAATTCTGAATTTCGGTTAAAGTTGCTCATGCCGTTGCAGACGATGCCGTCTTTTTCAGTGCCGCTGGATAACACGTAGCCGCCCGGGCACATACAAAAGCTGTAAACACCGATGCCGGTCTTATCGTCGTGGTGAACCAGTTTGTAGTTAGCTGAGCCTAATTTTTCGTGTTCAGAAAACTGACGGTACTGGATGTTGTTAATTAATTTTTGCGGGTGCTCGATACGTAAGCCCATGGCAAAAGATTTACCGTCAATATGCACGCCGGATTCTAACAGGTGATTAAGCATATCTTCGGCTGAATGTCCCGTGGCTAAAATCACATTTTCAGATTTGTATTCGGTAAGTTTGCCAGAGTCGTCTTTGATCACCACACCTTGAATGGATTTATCGCCGTAAATTAATTTTTCAACTTTAGAATCAAAATGTATTTCACAGCCGTTGGCGCGTAAAAAATCACGCACCTTCGGAATCACGCGGCGGATTTTATCAGAGCCCACATGCGGGTTAGATAACCACTGGATTTCTGCCGGCGCACCGAACTGAACTAGTCGGTTTAATACATACGGGATATGCGGGGATTTAATACGGGTAATTAATTTTCCGTCCGAATATAACCCTGCGCCACCTTCGCCGTAACAGACGTTGTTTTTCGGGTCTAATTCGCCGTAACGCCAGAAGCGGTTGATGCCTTTGATACGTTCGGCCGATTCCGAGCCACGCTCGAATAATAAACACGGAATGCCGCGCTCGACTAAGCGGATGGCGGCAAATAAACCTGCCGGGCCGGTGCCGACCACGATCGGGCGGTCGATTTTTTTATCGGGATTGATTTTTTCTAATTCAAATTTTTCTAAACTTAAGGTTTCGCCTTCTTCAGCTACTTCAATGGTGTATACAAAGTGCGGCGAGTGTTTCTGGCGGGCATCGACAGATTTTCGTAAAATTCGGTATTCGCCATGCTTAGGCATGAGCCATTCCAGATGTGACTCAAGATCATCATCAATTTTAAGTTTAATATCTTTAAAAATCTTCGACATTTCCTGGCGAATATAGCAGAATCAGCCCATGGCAGCAATCACACAGTTTTTACCGAAGAATCACTTAAGCTATATCGTGGGTAAATTGGTCCATTTGCATTTACCGCGTTTTATCTGGACACCGATCATTAGAATTTTTGCAAAAGCTTACAACATTAACCTTGAAGAGGCTGAATTTTCAGTCGACCAGTATCCGAGCCTAGGTGAATTTTTTATCAGAAAACTAAAGCCAGGGTTACGTCCGGTCGGTCAGACCTGGGCGGTACATCCGGCCGATTCGGTGATTACCCAGGCTGCAGTGATCGAAAACGGTAACCTGATTCAGGCCAAAGGTAAAACCTACAAAGCCACTGAGTTTACCGCAGATCCAAAGGCACTTGAGGTGTACAATGGTGGTCAGTTTTTAACTTATTATCTTTGTCCGACGGATTACCACCGTGTGCACAGTCCGGTAAACGGCACCATTGAAAAAGTCGTGCATATCCCGGGTGCCCTGTGGCCGGTTAACAACTGGTCAACCGACAATATCCACGAGTTATTTTCGATCAACGAACGGGTGGTGGTCGAGATCAAAACTGACCGCGGCTTAGTGAGTGTGGTGTTTGTGGCGGCAACCAATGTCGGCGATATTGCACTAAGTTTTGACCCGGATATTCGCGGTAATCAGTTCAGAGTATTTAAGCCGCTCACGAAGACCTATAACATTCCGGTCAAAAAAGGTGACGAGCTTGGCATGTTTCGTATGGGTTCAACCATTGTGATGCTATACCAAAAAGGTGTCTTAGGTTTACAGAATTCGCAGCTGGAACATTTTCACGGAAAACCAGTCAAGGTGAATGCTGATTTCGCCAATTAAGATTTACTGACCCGTTTAGTTTACGGGATAAGTGCACTCGGTCGTCGGGGTTTCCATAATGGTTACCGATTTAAGTAACGGAAGTTTTACTTTGGCGCGCTCAAAGATCCATACCGCTAACAGCTCAGAGGTTGGGTTTTCTAAACCCTTAACTTCGTTTAATACCCGGTGGTCGATCTCGGCTAATACCGGACGCATGACTTCGTTGATTTCGTGGTAGTCTTGCACCCAGCCGATTTTAGCATCTAAGGGCCCACGCAAAGTTAAAATGATTTTAAAGCTATGGCCATGCATGCGCTTACACGGGTGCCCCTCGGGGAGGTTCGGTAGAAAGCGCGCTGATTCAATTTGAAAGTGTGACTTTAGTTCAAAAGCTTGGCCCATTAAATATCCTTGCGAGGCTTTAGCCTCGACTTGTTATATAGCCCCAAAACGATTATACTGTCAGCATGAAAACCACCTCTTTACGCCTGGCTAAGCAAAATTTTAAGTTCTCTTCGGCGCATTTTCTGATTTTTGATCAGAAATCCGCTGAAATGCTTCACGGCCATAACTATCAGGTAGTGGTTTCAATGCTCGCGCCTGATGTAGGTAACGCGTCTGATGACGACGGCAAAATGGGCTACATGGTGGATTTTAACGTATTAAAAAAATTCATCAAAGCCCGCCTAGATGTGTGGGATGAGCATGTGCTGTTACCAAAAAATCATCCCGACATGAAGCACAGCTTATCAGGAAATAAGAAAAACTGGGAAATCACTTTTCGCGACCGTTTTTACTCATTACCAAAAGAAGAAGTGATCTGGCTCAACTGTTCAAACACCAGTGTAGAGCAGTTGTCATCAATCTTAGCTGAAGAATTTTTTCAGGAATTCAAAAAATACGGCATTAAAAAACTCACCGTAGCGGTTGAAGAAACGCGCGGCCAGTCGGCAGCAACGACGATCGAATAATTATTTAGGATTTTGAACTTCTTCTAAAGTAAGTTCTTTTTTGATCCGGTAAGACCAGAAACAGATTTTTCCTAAGCCTCTGACCCAGGCTTCAGCTTGATCTTCTAACATTTGCGGAAAGCCGTTGCAGGCGGTTGAGCCGAAGTCAGAAATATTTGTCACTTCAGAAACTGACCATGACCAAAAGCTTTTTTCTTTTTTCAGCAAATTACGGTTAAAGCCCTGGTGGCCTAACTGAATTTTGGCAAAAACGATTTTGTGCATATTCGGGTTGGCGATTTGCTCGCGCGCTTTTTGTAACAGGGTAGGGTCGTTGATTTTTACGATGAACTGATCACCGTTATTATCACTTGGGCCCATTAAAAAATATTTATCATCTGCTGAAGCAACTGAACGCTGGGGTTTGACCAGTGCGGGCTTTAACACTTCGCTCGCTGTTTTAACCGAAGTACGAAAACGTTCTTCCGCCGAAATCTTTACCCACAGCGAAGTAGGTTCTGGCTTTAATGTCAGGGTAAATAACTCTTTGCCTGCGACTTCGATTTCCAGTGGTTCAGATTTTTTTATAAAACTTAAATCTTCGACATAAAAAGTATTACGGCCCGGAAACAGGTTTTTAAGTTGCACTTCGTTATTAACCGTCGGATCAATTTTGTAATAAACCACGCCGCCTTCTAATGAATCGGCCGTGACGTGATCACGTAAATTACAATTGGATTCAACAACCAGGTCTTTCGGAGTATCCAGGGCTAATAACGAATAATCCTGGGTGGCCTGCGACGGGTCGTGTGAGAGCTGTAAATAAATTTTACCTTTGGCCGGAACCGTATGATCGATTTCATCGACCAGATATTTATCCCATTCCTGCAGCCACACGGTTTGTGGTTTGCTGGATTTATTTTCGACCGTGATGGCTTGATTTACACAGAGTTTTGGCCAGCGAAACACTTCAGCTAAGGCTGTATTAGATGCTAAAACTATAAGCACTGAGGTCATAAGCTGTAAATATCGAGCTGCTGGTTGGTTCATACTAACCAGATCGGACTTTGGTAAACCCGACTTGACCAGAGATGGGGTTTTCTGGACTTTGATCGCGATAAAAAAGTCAGTTGGCTTTCAATAAGCTGTACTTCAAGGCAAATTATGTTCATTTGCGCCGAAGCTGGTTACAAGACCCTTATGCCGACAGAAACCAAATTAAAGTTAAAAGGGTTTAACCAAGTAGAATCGACCCCGCAAGCCAGCCAAGATCTCATTCAGCGATTAATCGATTTCGGATTATATCCCGGCGTTGAATTTGAAATTGTTAGAACCTTGTCTCTATCAAAAGTAACGGTGATCCGTTTTCACCAGACATTGCTGGCATTAAATGAACAGGAGTTCAAATGTCTAGCGCACTAAATGTATTATTAGTCGGCTCACCAAACTCTGGTAAAACCACATTATATAATTGGTTAACGGGTTCAAAATCTAAAACCGTAAATTACCCGGGTGCAACGGTTGAGTATGCGATTGGCTCATTACAATCCGCACTGGCAAAAAAAGCAGAAATGCAGCCGTTAGGTATAATTGATACCCCGGGAATTTATTCTTTAGACCCAAGATCCGATGACGAAAAAGTTACGGTAAATATTTTAAAAGACTCACACCATGTGAAGTACAATGCGGTAGTCCTGGTGGTTGATGCGACCCAGATGAACCGTCAGTTATTGCTGGCCAAACAATTAATTCAGCCTGAATCACATGTGATCGTGGTACTGACGATGTCTGATTTAATCGAAAAAAACAAACAACAGCTGAACATCTTAGAGATCAAAAAATTCTTAGGGGTTGAGCAGGTTGTTCTGTTTGACGGTGTTTTAGGTAAAGGCCTGACTGAAATCGTGGCTTTGTTAAAAGCTACGCCGCAAAAACTATCGCGCTATTCTCAACTGACCCACTCTGGCGAGAAAAAAGTCGAAGTGCTGAAAGACATTTCTCAGTTTTTGAAAGAAAAAGCTTTCACCGAAGAAAAAGTGGCTGCGGCCCAGGCTGCGATTAAATCACAATCGCAATTGGAATTTACTCTTAAAGTTGATAAATGGTTGTTACATCCGGTTTTTGGCTATTTGTTTTTCTTTGCCTTTATGACCGTGTTCTTCGCCTCGATATACTGGTGGTCAGCACCGCTGATGGATTTGATCGACGGCGGAATGGCTTCTGCAATTGATTTGGCCAAAGAAAAATTTCCGGGTTTAGTCGGTGAGTTTATCGGTGATGGTCTATTGGCCGCGATTACCGGTGTGATTATTTTTGTGCCGCAGATTTTTATTTTATTTTTAGGTATCGGTTTATTTGAAAACACCGGTTATCTATCTCGGGTGGCAGCGTTAATCGACGGCCCGCTTAAAAAAGTAGGTCTCGGCGGCCGTTCGTTTGTTCCGATGTTATCTGGCTTTGCCTGTGCAATCCCTGCGATTATGGCCACCCGTAACATCAGCGCCCGCAAAGAAAGATTGATCGCCCAGATCACCATTCCGTTTATGAGCTGTTCAGCGCGTGTGCCGGTTTACGGTTTAATGATCGGCTTTTTAACAGCTGGAAGTGCTAATCCGTTACTTGGCGGTTTTATCATGACCTCGATTTACTTTGGTTCAATCGTGGTCGGTGCCGTTGCTTCGGCGATTTTAGCAAAACTTATCGCTGCTGATCAGAGTTCGCGTTTAATGATGGATTTACCGTTTTACCGCCGTCCGCGCTTTATGACGATCTTGCGCCAGTCGTGGGATAAATCGGTTTCGTTTATTAAAAAAGCCGGCCCGGTGATTTTGGTGCTGTCGATTGTACTATGGGTGGCAACGACATTTCCGAAAGCCGCTGAAGGCACTCCGGAAGAACAAGTGCCGCCGACGTATGCGCAACAGGTTTCAACAGCGATTGAGCCGGTCTTTAAACCGCTTGGTTTAGATGGCCGTGTGGGCTTTGCCTATCTGGCCTCATTTGCAGCGCGTGAAGTTTTCGTATCAAGTTTAGCGGTTTCATTAAATGCGCAGGTTGAAGACGAAGAAGACACCCTGCCGATTTTAGAAAAAATGGCCGGCGCGAAATTCGCCGATGGGACACCGATTTTTACGATCGCTTCGATTGCGGGCATTCTGATCTTCTTTATGATAGCTATGCAGTGCTTAACAACGGTGGGTGTATTGTACAAAGAAAACCGCAGTCTGCTCTGGACAGGATTACAATTACTGGGCAGTAACACAGCTGCATACATTTTAGCAGTTGCGGTGGTGCAATCTCTTAAGGCATTCGGCCTATAGCACAATAAGACATTCCTTCTCATCCTCGTGTAAAAACTCTAGTATTTGGATACACGAGGATCCAATGGCTAATAAAAAATCACTTCTATCGAAAAAAGTCTCTAAAAGAACCCAGGCTATTCACGGGGAGCACACCACTTCAGCCTGGGATTATTCACACCACATTATTCCTCCGCTGACGGCGTCCACCACATTTCGTCTTGAAAGTTTGCAGCGTGGTGCTGAGGGGTTTACTCAGTTTGCTGATCCAAAAGCTCAGACTCCGATTTTAATTTATGATCGTCTAGATGAACCAACCACACTGATGCTTGAAGAGCAGTTAAAAACCATGGAGTCTGCTGAATGTGCTGTGAGTTTCGGAAGCGGTATGGGGGCCATTTCGACGACGATCCTGTCGTTTGTAAAACAAGGGCAGAAAGTTTTATCACATAAAACTTTGTACGGTTGTACGTACAGCCTGCTTACGAACTGGATGCCGAAATTCGGTGTTGAGACCGAACTTTGCAATTTAAATAAAATCGATCTTGATGAAACGTTTAAAGATAAAGCAATTCGTCTGGTTTACTGCGAATCTGTGTGTAACCCGAATTTAGAAATCATTGATCTTGAGCGCGTCGTTAAGGCTGTCGCCAAAGCCAATAAATCCCGTAAAGAAGAAAATAAAATTTTAATCGCTGTTGATAACACCTTTGCTACCCCGTGGGGACTGCGCCCGATCGAGTGGGGTGTTGATATCGTGATTCAAAGTTTAACCAAAAATATGTCTGGCTTTGGGACTGATATGGGGGGTGCGGTCATGACCCATAAAAAACACGAAATGACTCTTAAGCTGGGCCGTAAAGATTTCGGAGCTATCATTAATCCGTTCTCGGCATGGCATATCATGGTGTACGGCTTATCGACCCAGTCGCTGCGTTTTGAAAAGCAGCAGGAAAACGCCATGGCTATCGCTAACTTTTTAGCGAAGCATAAAAAAGTAGAAAAGATTATCTATCCGGGGTTAAAAAACTTTCCCGACCTGAAGTTGGCAAAAAAATATTTAAAAACACCGGAAGGAAAATTTGCGCCGGGGTTAATGATCGCGTTCACATTAAAAGGCGACATGAAAAAAACGGCGAAGTTTGTCGATGATATTGCAAAAAATTCGTACAGCATTACGCTTGCTGTAAGCCTTGGTTTAAACAAAACTTTGATCGAGGTGCCTGGCTATATGACCCATTCAGCTTATCCAAAAGATAAGTTAGATGATTCGGGTATTGATCCAAAGCTCGTCCGTTTAAGTGTGGGCTTAGAAAGCATTGATGATTTACTCAATGATTTACAAGAAGCATTGGCGCGGGTTTAATATCTATTTTTTGCGTTTATGGTAATAATATTTGCGGTACCACGACGAGGTTTTCTTCCACAGAGAAAACTTTGACTCATCCGGAAACACATTCACTCTGAAAATCTGAAAAGGTTCTGCAAACATCTTCATCCCGCCGCTATCGGTGTTTACGGCAAAATCATAACCAGCAGCTTCAGCTAACTTTGCGCAAGCGGCATTGGTATCACCGTAGGTGTAAGCGTAGACGCAGACTTCGCGCTCAAATTCTTTTTCCAGGGCGCGTTTTGAATCGATCAGCTCAGTAAAAGCCTGATCCGGGGTCATTGCGGTTAAGCGTTTGTGGCTAAAGCCGTGCGAGCCGATTTCAAAATTAGAATTAAGCCAAAGTTTACGATCTTTTCCGGATACAATTTTATCGCCCTTTGCCGGATCACTTTCATCCCATTGGTTGTGCGAGATTTCGCTGTTGGCCAGTAAAAAAATCTGCGCCCTAAAGCCATACTTTTTAAGTAACGGATCGGCGTTATTGTAATTATCCCAGTAGCCATCATCAAAAGTTAAGACCAGCGGTTTTTTGGGAAAATCGGCAAACGAGCGGGTGCCGTTTTTAAACTGTTTTAGTTCGGAAAAAGTTACGGTCTGAAATCCTGCGGCCTTGTAAAACTGTAAATGTTTTTCAAAATTTTCTTCGGTCACGAAAATTTTGTGCGGGGAATTAAGCTCTGTCTTTGGTACTTTATGGTACATCATTACCGGTATCCAGTCGGCATGATGGGCCTCAAAATAACTGGCTTCGTAGATTTTCTGAATCTGCTCAGCCACGGTTTTAAGACCAAACTGGCTTTTAGTAAGCTTTGCCAGTTCCATCAGTTGTGCGACATTTAGCTTATAATAATTTTCAATGTCGGCATCCATCTGGGCCATAGACACTTCGGGTTTACCGAAGGTATGGCTTTCGATATCGCCGAAGTTTGATTTAATGTGCTCAGAGAAGTTTTCTTTTTGACAGAGGCCTAAGTACTTGGCTTCGCCAAACGCAATCGTTGCAGTTCCACACATTAAGCTTTCCATGCAGACCCGGCCTGAACCGATCACCAGATCAAACTGGGCGTAAATACCCTGGTTTAAATTTTGTGGCGGGTGAAAGTAAATGTTTTTTCCGTGCAGAGTCTTTTCAATCTCGCCTTCAGAGGCGCCGATAATATGAATTTCAAACTGGATATTTTTGCCAGTTAATAACGAGCTTAAACTCTGAATGGCGTTTTCGGTGCGTGTTTTTTTAGGGCCGGTAGCGCGTCCAACGATCGCAATTTTTAAAACCTCAGATCTATTTTTGGCTGAGGTCATTTTTTTCGGAAAGTACATGTCGCTGCTGATACCGTTTCTGATAACTTTAATATTTTCAGGCTGGTAGCCAAACTCGTTTATTAACTGTTCTTGCACATTTTCGCAGATAGCAATCTGATGTGAGCCGTAAATATTTTTTAAACGCTTAGAAAACGACAGATGCTGGCGGCCATGAATGGTGCTGATGTAGCCGATCTTTAAGGCACGGCTGGCTTTGTAGGCTAACTTAGAGGCCGCCCGCGAGTGGGCATGAATGACCTGTACGTTGTGTTTAAGCAATAAATCTTTAAGAGTTTTAACGCTTTGGTTAAATTCAGCACTTGATTTGGTTTCAACTTTTAGTTCGAATTTTTCAGCCTTGGTGGGGTAATAAAAGCCGTTTGAAACCTGCAAAATCCGGTGGCCGGACGTCACTTGCATATCGATAAGCTGACAGGCGTAAACTTCAGCGCCGGTGAGGTGGTTTTGAGACAATAAATGAAGAATAGTCACATGACTATTCTTCCGTATTTGCGGTCAATGGGCTACATTTTTTTGGGTGTTCGGCAGGAATTTCGACCGCTTGGGCCCAATCTTTTTCAAATAATGCCGTCATTTTTTCTTCGATCGCAACATCGCTGAACACAATTCCCAGTTCGCGGGCTTTAGTTAAGGAATTAATTGAGAAATTTTCTGAGCCGATAAATACGGCCTTACGGTCGACATTAATGGTTTTAGCGTGAATATAGGGGATCTCAGCAGTTGCCGGAAAGGGGTTACCTTTAACCGTAACACCTTTAGAGCTGAGATCTTTAAGGTTACGGTAAGCGGCATCAGCGGCCATACCTAATCCGCACACCGATGTTAACACGCGGACTTCGACTTTACGTTTTACCGCTGCGGCCAATGCTTCGTGGATTCGAGGATTTCCCATATTTTCAATCCAGATCTCGATCGTTTTATCTGCAGCCGAGATTAAATCCACAAGTTTGGCGTCGGAGTTATTCGGGCTCCAGACCAGATTTGTGTTTGTGAGTTTTGGGGTAATCGCTGACTGATCTTGGGCATTTTTAACATCCTGGTCGAAAACGGCGATGATCTCTTTTAAAATTTCGGCATCAGACGTAAACACGCCTAAATCGCGCATTTGGTTTGAACGGCTGATAAAGTTCATCGTTGAAATAAAGGCCAAGGATTCATCGATCACAAACATTTTCCAGTGCGAAATCGAAAAGCCTTTGGTCGCCAGCATAATGTTGGCACCCGCATTTTTAAGTTGTTCAAAGATGGCGTTACGTTTTTCGTTATTCGTGCAGTATTTATCGCAGATGATTGTGACCCTGATACCGCGTTTGATCTGCTTTTCGATCTGATCAGCCATCTCTTTTGACGAAATACCAAAAATGCCGATGCGGATTGTTTTCTGTGCTTTGGCAAAAGCGTTGTAGAGGGGAGTGTGGTCCTGCTCTGGAGTTACAACTAATTCAAGATCAGAAACGGTGTCTAATTGTTTTAACCAGCTGGCTTTTGGTGAATAGGCCTTGGCCGTCGAGATAAATAATAATGCTGAAATAAATAAACGTAGAAACATATCGTGGTGACCCCTCTCACACTCATAATTGTGCGAGTATTTCCCTACGAAATGCATAAACATGCAAAACAAAACCTATGCTGCATAGGCACACTGACTGAATCTTAAAAGCCGTAGATAATTTTGACTAAGTTTAAGGCGGCGCTGCTTAAAAATGCGTAACTATATTACAGTTTTTTCTCGAAAAGAATTTTGATAACCGGGCTTAAGCTTGTTTGCTCGGTGCCTACAATATCAAAACCGGCCTTTAAATTTAAGGCCATCATCGCTTTATGGCGATTATCTGATTTAGAAAGAATTAATTTGTAGCCTTGCGTTTTAGCCCAGGTATGTTGTTCATGCATTAATGCTAAGGCTACGCCTAATTTACGGTGCTGCAAAGATACTGCACCCATCCAGCTGTAGTATTTGCTTTCGTCTAACTCATAGCCGGCTTTAAATCCGACCAGTTCTTGTTCGTAGAAAAAGGCAAAGAGAGTAAAGTTTTTTTGTCCATGGGCACGTTTTCTAAATTTTTCTTCGTTAAAATCGGTAAAAGCTTCGCGGCATAAGGCGATGACGCTGTTTTCGGTCTCAGCCAGCGAGTTAAATCTTTTGATCTCAAACGGCACCTGTGCAAATCGCGGGGTGGTTTTTCCCTGAAACTCATTTACTTCAAAAAACATCTCTTTCGGACGAATCCATAACGTGGCTAATTCGTTCGGGTAGAGGCACTCGTAAATAACGTAGTCTTTTAACTCTTCTGAGTGTTTGGCTTCGCCGATATAGCGGTACGGCTTATTTTTATAGTGCTTAAAGTATTTTGAAGATTTTTTCATAAGGCGAGAGATGTTTTAGGCGGCAGAGGACTCATTGTCAAAATATATCATTTTGGCAATGTCCGGCGAGTCTAAAAACAAACGTAACTTAATATCGCGGATCCCATCGGCTAAACGCAGGTAGTTAGTGTAGGCGACAATCTGCTGAATCGGTGAGATTTCGTAGTGGCCCATGAGTAGATCCTGGTTTTTTTCGTTGAGCAATTTTTTAAGATTAACAATGCTTTTATTGTCATCGGTGACAACTGAGTAAATGCTCATCAGCTCCGGCCCTAAAAACGTAAGCACCGAGACCGTGTTTTTTTCGTTGGTGATTTTATAGCACGAAGCATTGATCTGTTCGATCTGGTAGTTCAGTTTAGCCATATGGGTCAGGGTGCGTTTGTAAATCGCCGTGTCTTCGGGGTTTAAAAAATTCTCCGGAGCTAAACAGGGAATAATATTTTTTCCGTAAGTGAGCGAAAAACTTTTTAACCACAGGTGATTATTCTTCATGTCAGTTAAGTACTGATCTGTATAGAACTTCATTTTTTGTAAGTTTAAAATTTCCATCACGATTTGGTCTTTATCGTCAATCCGGCGCCCCAGTTCGGTGATCATGGTGGCGTAAAGATAAAGTTCTACGTCTTTATCTGACATTGTATCTATTCCCCAGTGGCAGCCACGGTGGCAGTGATTCATCTGGGCGACAAATTCAACCAGGCGTTCATAGCTTAAGCCCTGGTGATCAAGCGGTACTTTAAGTTTAACAAAACCAAAGCTGTCATCGGCGTGTAATTTATTATCTTCTAATACCAGAGTGAAATTGTGATTTAATTTTTCGACGACGGCGCAGTTTGCCTGAATCGAAATTTCCGCATCGGAAAACGTATCCTTAATATGGGGTAGAATGCGGTGTAAGTATTGATCAGGCATATAGTCTAGGTATCGGACCTTAGGCTTGTGATCTTTAAATTATAATGAAATTGCGCGTCTCATAATGATGCGGGCCTATAGCTTGCTTGTTTAAGTGTATCGATTTTAAAACGAAAGGAATAATTATGTATAGCAAAGTAAAGATTATGGGGCGCGCCGTGCATCCGATGTTGGTCAGTTTTCCCATTGTTTTCTACACTGCGGCTTTTGTTTGTTTTAGTTTATTTCAAAGCACCGAAAATCTTTTTTGGTATCGCGTGGCATTTATCGCCAATGCCGCCGGAGTGATTAGCGCCGTTTTCGCCGCCATTCCCGGTGTTATCGATCTTTTATTTGGTGTACCGAGCGATAAAACCGAAATCAGAAACCGGGGCTTTTTGCATGCGGCTCTCAATGTGACCGCGCTTTTGTTATTTTGTATCAATCAGTATTTGCTCGCGGGCACATTCGATAGCGTGGTTGCGCCAAATTCGTTTAACCTGATTATCGCAGGAATCGGTTTTGGTTTAACAGTCGTTGCCGGCTATCATGGCCATACGCTGGTTGCAAAACATAAAGTCGGCGTTGAACTAACCCCTGAACAAGAGCGCATCGAGATCCGCCGCCGTCCCATTACTACTTAAAATTAATTAGCTAACCAAAGGAGAAACTTATGAAAGTTAAAGATTGTATGTCAAATTATGTAGAGCTTGGTCGCCCGGATATGACCCTGAAAGAAGCGGCCTGTCTGATGCGCGACGGAGATTTTGGCTTCTTGCCGATTCAAGAAAATGACCGTCTGATCGGAACTGTCACGGACCGCGATATCGCAATTCGCGGTGTGGCTGCCGGATTGAATCCTGAAAAAGCGAAAGCCAAAGACGTGATGTCGCAAAAAGTATTATACTGTTTCGAAGACCAATCCCTTGAAGAAGTTACGCGCAACTTAGGTGATAATCAGGTGCGCCGTTTGCCGGTGTTAAACCGCGATAAACGCTTAGTCGGCATATTGTCACTCGGGGATATTGCCCAGTCTGATTTAGCTCCCGATCAGTTTGAAGCTGCAGTAAGCCGTATATCCAAAAGTACACCAACATCACACACCGGACGTAATTTTCAGTAGTTAGAGATGCGTTAAGACCTGTTGGCTAACATGGACGTGGGCCAACTTTTGTCTAGGTACTTAAGATCAAGACTTTCTGTCTTTTGCTTATCAGTGAGAACATACTTGTATGGCAGCACTTTCTGATAAGCAAATCGCAGAATTCTTTGATCGTGGTTACATTGTTTTAAAAAAAGTATTTAATCAGCATGACCTGAACATGATGGTTCAATCCACGGAAAGACTGCTCACTTCCAGTAAAAAATTAAACCTGACCACTCAGCTTTACCACGGCTCAAGCTTTGTCTTTGAAAACCAGGCCCTGCACCGGGTTGTCTGGGCCGGGGCGCACGAACAAAATCTGTTAAATTTTGGCTGTGATGTCAGAATTGTCGAGCCCGTCAGTCAGTTGTTGCGTTCAGATGAGATGGATCAGCTGATTAATCAAATTCATTTTAAAATGCCCGGTGATGATATTGAATTTGAATGGCATCAGGACAGTCAGCACCGGGGGTATGGCACCGCCGATTGGCAGGATATCAACGGCACCGGTAGTTACGTGCAAACCTTAATCGCTATTGATGAAGTCACGGCCGATAAGGGGCCGGTAAAATTTGTGCCGGGTAGTAATAAACTTGGTCATGTGGGTTTAAATAATATCACTGATATAAATTCTGTATGTGATGTTTCCAAAGCGGATGAGCTATTGATGCAGCCAGGGGATATGGTTTTGTTTCATCCCTATGTGATCCATGCGAGCACGAAAAATATTTCATCGACGCCGCGCCGGGTTTTGATTAATGGCTATTCTTATCCCGGAGCCAACCATAAAAAATACCCGGGCGAAGGCTCGGGCCGCCGACTCAGTCTTGAGACGCTAAAAAATAAAAAATCCGCGTAAAGCAAACTGGCTGTTACTTTACGGTGCAGTTGTGGCTTCCGGCTTGATAGCCGTTTATGAAATGTGTTTCTAATTGTAAATCTAAATGCAATTTGCCTTGTTGACATAAGTTTTTCATGCCTTCCGCCAGACGTTTAGTGTTTAAGGCAAACTGGTTGTAATCTTTTTCGGTCATCATGGTCTCAAAGATAAAAAAGTCTTTAGCAAAGGCTGAACTTTGAGCTGCCGATAAATACGCATGAAAGCGCTGTAATTGATCGTAGGTTGATTTTTTCATATGACGGACATTCTCTAACATTTTTAATTTTTCGGCGATGCCGGTGCGGGCTACGCCTGATTCAACCGCGACGCCGCAGTCGTTATCTTTTAACATGATCCGGCGGACCGGTACGCCCGAAGTTCCATACTTGCTCACAAATTCAGTTAGAGATTTTTGTAATTCTTCGCCTGAGTCGGCTTTTTTGACATCAACAGATTTAATTTCGGTTTTTCCGCTCTCTGTTTTTACCAGGCCGGTGACTTCAAGTTTGTAGGCGATATTATTAAAGCGATCTTCCTGGCGCAGCATAAAATCCATGACTAACATATCGGCGGCATCAGCCATCAGGCGAACACGCTGAACATTGCTTTCGTTCCACTGCGTGCCGACAAAATCTGCGGTAAGGTTGGGATTAATTAAATCTAAGTACACCTGTTCCTGCATAAATGCACGACCACGGGCCATTTGATCGCCGCCGGCGTGATTTGAAATTTCCAGCCAATCGGCTTCGCCTTTGGCATTTTTAATCAGGCCTCCGAAAGTTTGCTGATAATCAGAGGTAAAAATATACGGGGCCCGTTTATCTGAGGTCGGGTTATTTAACTGGTTGATGACGGCTTTCCAGGTTGCAGCGATCACTCCGCCCTTAGCAAGAGTTGTTTTTCCTTTTAGCGGAACTGCTTTATAACTTTCGGCATCCATTGTTCGTAGCACAACTGGCGGCACTTTTAAAATATCGCCCATTAAGCGCGATACGTGATAGTAAGCTAGAATTGAAGGTGTGTAACTACAGCTGGTGCTAAGTTTATACTTGGCAATCTTTGTTCCCTCGCGCAGGTCTGAGGGCCTATCGCAGATCTTAGATTCAAGCGATGTTTTGCTAGACCCTGCACCGATTTCGTATAGCTCAAGACCCGGGTTGGTGTTGTGCAGTTTCGGGCAGACCGCGATAGCGTAGTTACTGCTGCTGTTTTTTGTGTATGGCGTCTGAGCATGAAAATCCATGCGACAAAGTTCTAGTTCAGATTCTATGTCCTTATTCGAATAGTTTGATTGGCCTTGTTTGTAAGGATTAATGTTGGGAAACTTGCGCGGAATCACACAAATCTCGTTTTTAGCAAAGCTCATGGTTTGCTGGCCACGCGGAGTTTTTAAATCCATATAGGCAAAGACGCTTGAAGAGAGCAGAATCGGTAGGGTTAACAGTGCTAAATTGGCTTTGAACATGGTTTTCTCCCGGTCTATAAATGTAGCAGGCCTGATGCCAAAGGGTGGTGCCTTTTAGCGGAGCTGAGCTGATGTAATGTGTTTATGGTTTAGACAGACTGGCACTATATGGAGTCTTAGCCTGCGGGCGGGCCGGTTAAAAGCATTTAAAACCAGTCTCAGATGGCACCTTGGTTGCTCAGTTCATAGCTTGTGGAGGATCTTATGAAATTATCACGTTGGCTTATCGTGGTTCTGTTATCGGGTTTTGTTGCTCAGACCAGTTTTGCCGCCTGTGAGTTTTTTCCCGACCTGGAAAAGCCGATCCGCAACAGTGATCCAAACCGCATTGCCTGTCTGCGCGAAGCCAAATTTTTATTGCCTATGCCTGCAAAAAAAACGCAGGAAGAAATCATCAACGGCCCTGAATCAGAAGAGGCAGCGATTGCCCCGCATAGCCGGATCTACTGCCGTTATTTTTACCGCTTCCAGAACGGCTCGAGCAACAAATTTCGCTGTCTGAGAACCGATGATAAAAACATCCTGATGTCAGAAAAAGGTGAGTTGTACCCTGAAGCTGTCGGCACCAGAGATTACACGATCGCCGGCAAAGTCGAAGAAAATATTCTCGTACGCGCCGATGGCAGCATGATCACAAAAGTAAACAAAAAAGGCGAAGTTAAACCGGTTACGGCTGATGTTTTAAAAGTACGTTTTAAAGTTTCGCAAGAAGGGCTAAAAAACCAGACTGAGTTAAATGAATGGCGTCACCGCGAAGCCTATACCAGCTCGGTTGCAACCCGTTTAGCCTGGATGATGGGTTTTCCGAGTGAAGACTACTACCCCGTCAAAGAAGTGGTGTGTTTTGGTTGTGATAGCGATCCATGGAAAAACGGATTACAGCCGCAGTTAGTGCCGGTGGCAAAAACCAATATCTTTCCGGGGGCAAGCATCGAGCGTAAATTTGCCGGTAAACGCATTATCAAAGCCTACACCTCTGATCCAAAGCTGGGTAAACAGTTCGTCAACACGCCTTGGCGCTGGGATGAGTATATCACTAATTTTAAAAAGCTTTCGTCGCAACAGCAGCATGAAATTCAGGTCTTGGCTTTATTTATTAATCTGGTTCACACCGTCGAAGAGCGCGGAAGTCAGCACGTGCTTTTATGTGAAAATGAAAATGTAATTAAGTCTTCTTCCGGTGATAAAAAAATCTGTACCGCGCCGATCGCAGGAACCCATGATCTGGGCTCAGCTTTTGGTAACCGCGATCCAAAGTTTGTAAAAAACAAAAATCACCCGCGCGGAGACTACGCCTCTTATCGGGCGTTGAATATGTTTTTAGACAATAACTGTACCCTGTCTGCCCAGCCTGGTAAGGGGCCTAAAAAAGATTTGCCGGGATTAAAAACAGTGAGCGAACAGGCCCGTCGTGATTTCGTGGCCCGATTAGATCTGGTTTCACGCCAGGATCTGTTGCTGATTCTGCAGACTTCAAATTTCAGTGACGTTGACATGCCTTTTAAAAATTCTGTAGCCAAACAGACAGGATTAAAAGGCGATGCTTTAAATGCTAAGGTTATTGAAATGTGGGCTGATCTGATCTTTTCTAAAATGAACCAGTTCAGAACCATGCAGTGCCCGCACGGTTCGCCGCTCTAGTTTAGTGCGAGATTTGATATCCCGGTTTTAAGTTCATTAATGCTTTGCCGTCTTCAGCCACGGGCACAGAAAAGTGCTCGTGAATAATGCGCCAACGGTGGTTGGTCTTCTTTAAAATACAACTGTAACGGCCCCAGCAATCAATTTCAGGCGGTTCGCCCTGTTGTGGCTCTTTTAGCGAGCCTGCGGTGTGGATTAAACAATGAAACACTCCAAGATCACCATCGACATGAATTTTCTCTTCATTGAATTCATAGGTGAGCGGAAACTTCATTTTTGTCGTAAACATGGTTTCCCAGTTTTTTCGGTATTCATTGGCATTGGTGAAGCGTAAGGGAGGGGCGACATCAAAGGCAATTAAACCAGGATCATAGAACGACATAATATCTTCAATTTTTCCACTGCGAACTGAGTCGGCAAATTCTTCTAACAGCTGGCGGATCTCACTCTCAGCGGCCTCTTTGGCTTGCGCTGTTACGGTAACGGGAGCATTGGTTGCCAGATTGGTTACGGCAGCGCGCGCACGTTCTGCGGCAGTTTCAACGGTCGTTGAACCGTTGGTGGGCTTATTCTGTTCCATAAAGTCTCCTCAATGTGGAATATTGGGATAGTTAATATGCACTTCCACAATAGCGAAGCTAAGTGTGCAAACAGGTCGCCACTATTTAATTGTACTTTTTAATTGTACATTATTGGAATTGTACTTTATTGGCCGAGATTGAGGTCTTGTGCCGATGTTTTTTCTAATATTTAATTTTGACAGTAGAAACTTGCCAAGCCTTAAAAACTTCTAAGGCCTCCGGACGCATCATCTGCACCATCGAGATTTTGCGCTCTGAAATCGGTTTCGGGATTTCAGTGTAGATAAAGTCGTCATCAAATTCGATGGCCGCCGCATCTTTTTTAGTGTTGGCGTAATAAATCTTAGATAGGCGCGCCCAGTAGATGGCTGACAAGCACATCGGGCACGGCTCGCAACTGGTATAAATTTCGGCATTGCTCAGGTCAAAATTGCTGATATTTTTACACGCTTCGCGAATAGCTTCAACTTCGGCGTGGGCCGTGGGATCGTTGTTGGCCGTAACCTTGTTAAAACCTTCGCCGATAATTTTGCCGTCTTTAACGATAACTGCGCCGAAGGGGCCGCCACCGTGTTCAATATTCTTTCTTGAGAGCTCAATGGCTCTTTTCATATACTCGTTGCTCATGACGAACTACGTTACAAAAGAAATATCTACAGATCAAGGGTCTTCTATTGAAGAATGAAGGATTGTATGAAGACACGTAATTATATTTTGTTTTATCTCAATGGTGAAAAACATCAGGTTTCGGGTGATCAGGCCGGGGTGATGTTATCGGATTATCTTCGTTATCACAAAAACTTAACCGGCACAAAAATCGTCTGCGCCGAGGGTGATTGTGGGGCCTGCTCAGTTTTAAGATTTTTTCCCTACAGTTCTGGCAAAAAAAAGAACATCTTTCTGCCAATTAATTCTTGTGTCACAACTGTTGCGCAAATGGATGGTTCACATTTAGTCACAGTCGATGCCTTGGCCAAGCAAAGCCGAGCGGCTCAGCCTGAACACACGCCAGTGCAAAAGGCGATGATGAACTGTCACGCAAGTCAGTGCGGTTTTTGTACACCGGGGTTTGTGATTGCTTTTACGGGCCTGGTCGAGAAAAAACTATGTCTCAAGCAAACAGAAATAACTTCAGCCGATGCTAAAAATGCCACCACCGGAAACCTCTGCCGTTGTACCGGTTATCAGCCCATCATAGATGCCGCTAAAAACATCTCATTGGCCGAGAGTGAATCGGTCAGCAAACGTTTTTATTCTTTGGCTTCACAAAAAGAAATCGCGCAAGCCTTAAAAGTTGCGGTCAGTATCGAAAGCGAAAATTTTAAGTTTTTTGCACCCACAAAGATCAAAGACGCTCTGACCTTTTTAAGTAAAAACAAAACAGTACGCATTGTCGGGGCTTCGACCGATTTAGGGGTTGTGCACAATAAACGCAAACTTCGCCTGACTGAGGCATTAAGCCTGCATTTAATACCAGAACTGTATGACATCGAAAAAGAAGGTAAAACCCGATTATCCGTCGGAGCCCGCGTTACGTTAAGCGACCTGCGGTTATATGTAAAAGACCTGATCCCTGAGTTTGCCACTTTCTTAGATTTATTTGCCTCACCGCAGATTAAAAATGTCGCGACCTTGGTTGGCAATGTGGCCAATGCCTCGCCAATTGCCGATACGCCGCCGTTTTTACTGACGATGAATACCGAAGTTGAAATTCACGGGCCTAAAGGAAAGCGCTTGGTAAAGCTTGAATCTTTTTTCCTGGATTACCGTAAAATCAATCTCTCCGCAAAAGAGCTGATTGTGGCTTTACACTTTGATATTCCGAAAAAAGATGAATCACTGGCGCTTTATAAAATTTCGCAGCGAAAGGATCTGGATATTTCGGCCGTGAATTTTGCGGCCCGGGTTTCGTGGGCTGATAAAGAAAAAACCGAAATCAAAGATATTAAACTTGCTTTAGGCGGGGTGGCAGCCACCACGCTGCGTCTGTTTAAGACTGAAAAAAGTCTGATCAATCAAAAGCTTAAACCTGACAATTTAACTAAAGCTTTAGAGCAATTGCACAGCGAAATCACTCCGTTAAGTGATTTGCGTGCGAGCAGTGCGTTTCGCCATGTTGTGGCAGAGAATCTGTTTAATAAATTCTTTCGTGAACATGGAGGACAGGGTGAATAATCTTCCGCATGATTCAGCCCACACCCATGTGACCGGGCGCAGTGAGTTCGTTGATGATCGTGCAAAACTTTCGAACGAAGTTTTTGTCGATGTGCTGTACAGTCCGCACGCTAAGGCAAAAATTAAAAAAATAAATATCGAAAAAGCGCTAAAAGCTCCGGGCGTTAAAGGAGTATTCTTAGGTAAGGATTTTCACGATAATGTCTGGGGAACTATCTTTCGTGACCAGCCGCTACTGGCCGTTGATGAAGTTAATTTTGCCGGTGAAGCGATTGCACTTATTGCTGCGGAAACTCCAGATGCCGCAGCCCTGGGTAAGTCGTTAATCGAAATTACCTATGAGATCAAACCGGCCATATTATCCGTGCAGGATGCAATTGCATTAGAATCGTTTATCGCAGGAACTCGGAAAATCGAACGCGGCGAAGTTGAAACAGCTTTGGCTTCGGCACCGAATAAAATTGAAAACACCTTGGTTATCCGCGGGGCGGATCACTTCTATTTAGAAAGTAATGTCGCTGTCGCCTATCCAAAAGAAGACGGGCAGATTGAAGTGCATTCATCATCGCAGCATCCGACCGAATGTCAGCATGTGATTTCGCACGGCTTAGGTTTAAGTTCAAAAGATGTAACGGTTATTGTTAAACGTATGGGCGGAGGCTTTGGCGGTAAAGAATCCCAGGCCGCGCCGATTGCCGCGTATGCGGCGTTAGTGGCGCAAAAACTCAATGTTCCGGCACGTATCGTATTAACCAAAGATGACGATATGATCATGACCGGCAAGCGCAATCCGTTTGAGGTGTTTTATAACGTGGGTTTTGATAACGAAGGGTATATCACGGCCCTTGATGCTAAACTTTATTCGGATGGCGGGGCTTACGCCGATCTTTCTACTTCCATCATGGAACGGGCCATGTTGCATTCAGATAATGCGTATTTTATCCCGAACTTACGGGTGACCGGGCAGGTTTGCCGCACGAACTACCATCCGCACACAGCGTTTCGCGGTTTCGGTGGGCCAAAAGGCGTGGCGATGATCGAAAAGATCATCGAAGAAGTGGCGCACTTTTTAGGAAAAGATCCGTTAACGATTCGTAAATTAAATTGTTACGCCGACGAGGGCGGAAGAAACATCACGCACTACGATCAGGTGGTTGAAAACAACTGCCTGCCACAGCTATTAAATGATTTAAGCCAAGAGTGCAGTTACGATGAACGAAGAAAAGAAATCGATGCACATAACATCAAGGCTTTATCAGACCGTTCTCTACCGGTGAAAGGTTTATCGCTTACGCCGGTTAAATTCGGTATTTCGTTTACCACGCGGTTTTTAAATCAGGCCAATGCTTTGGTGATTATTCACCGTGATGGCTCATTGCAGGTTTCAACCGGTGCAACCGAAATGGGGCAGGGAGTAAATGCGCGTATTGCAACCCTGGTGGCCAGCGAATTGGGTTTGCAACGTCAAGACGTGCGCATGATGCCGACTTCAACTGATAAAAATGCCAACACTTCACCTACCGCAGCGTCTTCAGGCACTGATTTAAATGGTGCGGCGGCAATCTTAGGTGTTCGCCGAATTAAAATGCGTTTAAGTGAACTGGCCGTAAAATTATTTGATGTTCCCGAGAGCCAGTGGGCCCGCCATACCGCAGGTCTTGGCACACAGCCTGAAGTCGAAGTTGAAAATGCAAAAATCACCAATGACCCCAATGAAGGTGCCGAGTGGAATTCAGGTATTGCCGAATATCATGGGGTCACGTTTAAAGATGGACAGGTGTTTCTGGCCAACGACCCCAAAAAACGTATGAGTTTTCACTCGTTAATTGTTGAAGCTTATCATAACCGTATTGCTTTAAGCGAATACGCCCATTACAAGTTTCCGGGGTTATCATTCAATAAATTAACCGGCAAAGGAACTGCGTTCTTGTATTACACCCAAGGAGCAGCTTGTTCTGAAGTCAGTATTGACCGCGACACCGGTGAAGCCAAAGTGACCCGTGTCGATATCATCATGGATCTGGGGCGTCCGATTAACGAGGGCCTGGATCTGGGTCAGGTGACCGGCGCATTTATCCAGGGCATGGGTTGGGTTACGACAGAAAAATTATTTTATAAAAACGGCTTTTTATTATCACATGCACCAAGCACTTACAAAATCCCGAACATTCAGGATACGCCTCGCGTATTTAATGTCAGATTATTAAATAACAACGAAAATAAACCGAATGTGCGCGGAACCAAAGCCGCCGGCGAACCCCCGTTGTTACTCTGCTTAAGTGTCTGGACGGCGATTCACGATGCATTAAAAAAGCTTGCGCCGTATAAATACAAATACCCGCACATGGAATTACCTGCGACGAATGAAGAGATTTTAAAAGCTATTCATCCTGATTTATTTAAAAAATGGACGGTTAAAAAATGAAAACCTACTGGGATATAGCCTGCGAACTCAAAAATGCAGCCCAGTCTTTTGTTGTCGTGACCGTGATAGGCTCACGTGGGTCGGCTCCGCAGGATGCCGGTGCCAAAGCAATCGTTATTGCAAACGGCCTGCACTGGGGCACCGTCGGTGGCGGTAAAGTCGAAGCCCGTGCTATCGTGCACGCAAAAGATTTACTCAAGACTGATAAAAACGATCCCGAACTTGTCACCTGGAATCTGCAAAAAGATATCGGCATGAGCTGCGGTGGCGAAATAACCTATTTATTTGAAGTGCATCGCTATACGACCTGGCCAATCGTTATTTTTGGTGCCGGCCATGTGGCGCAGGCACTGGTGCGTACATTGTTAAATTTAAATTGTCAGGTCACCTGTGTGGATAATCGTACCGAGTGGTTGGACAAGTTGCCTGAGTCATTTCATTTAAAAAAGATTCACGCTGAAGATCCGTCATCGGTAGTTGATCAGTTAGATAGAAATTCTTATTTCGTAATTATGACTCAGGGTCATGCCATGGATCTGCCGATTTTAAAGCGTCTTTACACGATCTATCCCGATGCGCCGTTTATCGGTAATATGGGAAGCAAGGTTAAAGGCATGAAGCTGCGTAAAGAGCTGCAGGAGTTCGGAATCAGTGCGCAGGCGCTAAAGGATTTTAACTGCCCGGTCGGGATTCCGCTGGGGCAAAACCATCCCTATGAAATCGCCATCAGTATTTCTGCTCAGTTGATTCAGGTTCGCGATCAAGTAAACGGTCAACTGTCTTTGCCAAAGTGGGAAAAGACGTAAGCGCTTTTTTGATCCAGGCCTGAGGAAACGCACGTAAAACAAAAAAGATCAGATACGCAATGGCGATCACCCGCAAGCCATAGACAAAAACATCGAAGTAACCTGATTTTTCGGTCAGCAACATAAAGGCAGTGGCTAAGACCAGCGATAAAATCATCCAGGGATTTAATAAATCTTGTAACGCGCCTCTGGCTGCATTTTGCGGTTTTTTATTTTTAATCGTTTTAGTTGTCAGATCTTTGTACTTCAAGATTTTTGTGAAGTACCTTTCGGTAATCCAAGTCGGATATTTCCAGCCAATCAGGGCGACGACCCAGCTTAAAATGACTTTAAGCATGACGATGCTTAAGAGGATTTTAAGGCCGTAGTCTGGCGAAAGTGAAAGTTTACCGGCGATTTCAAGCCACAGTTTTTCGATGGCAAAAAATAGTTTTTCGCCAAAAAATAAGTAGGCAAATAACAAGGGCTGAGCAAAGGCCCACAGGCTGAGCAGACTAATCCCCAGTAGCATCCCGAAAATATTATTACCGAGCGCTAAAATTCCGAGCGAGAATAAAAAGCCCTGCATACTGATGGCGAGCATTGGCGTAAGTCGTTTGCCGATGGGCGAGAGCGATTTTAGAATTGCGGTGATGATGGCGATGCCGTTCGTCGCAGTGATGGCTTCTTTGCGGGTCTGGGTTTTCTGGCAGGCCTGGGTCAGGATCAGCCCCTGATTAAGCGATAGGGCGTGGCCAGAAAACGGAATATGAAAGGCGTGCAGAAAACTGCCTAAGCCGACTTCGACCAGTGATTGCAGTGTTGCGTAGTAGCTGATTAGGCCTTGCATACCAAGACTGCGCCGATCCACGCTAAGGCAATACCGGCGATGCGGAGATTTGAAACCGGAATTGATTCGATTTTTACATCCCAGATTAAACTGGCCAACAGCTGTGCGGAAATAATTAAAATAAACGTATGTACAGCGCCCCATTTGGCGATGGCCCACGGGCCGCCAAAGACCAGGATGCAGCCTAAGGCACCGGGAACCAAGTACCACCACGAAAAACTTTTTAGATCAAAAGTCGATTTACCGTTTTGAAATAACAGCACTGTTCCGGCGATAACAGCAAAGACCAACGCATTTAAAAAAACGGCTGACGGTAATCCCCACTGACCGGAAATTTTGCGGTTTAAACCCGCTTGTAAAACAACAACCACACCTAATAACGCTGGTAAGAAACTAATTACTGTGTTCATAGCATAAAACTAGCACTGTTACGTGTTGTAAACCAAATTAAATTTTAAAAATCGAGGTAATAAACCCCGTATATTCTGGCGATCAACTTGCACCGTTATCTTTGAATGTGCAGCAAAACAATTTTTTGAAGGAGGAAAGACTATGAATAAACTATTTCTTACCACAATGTTGTTAACGGTATTTACGTTCGGGCATGTGCAGGTCACGAGTGCCGCGGAATCAACGACCACGGATAAGATGGCCCAGGCTGTTACCACAATGCAGATGTTATCGGACGGCGAAAGTGCTGAAGTGCTGGTAACCTTAAACGAAGGTGAAATCGACATTGGCCAGTTAGCAAAGCGTAAAGCTAATCATAAACAAGTGAAAGATTACGCAAAAATGATGGTCGATCAGCATAAAGATAACGAAAAAGAAACCAAGCGCGTTGCACGTAAACAGGATCTCAATTTTAAAGAAACTCAGTTAAGCGAATCGGTTGAAGCACAGGCCGAAGATAACGAAAAAACCTTAAAGAAAACCGCGAAAAATGATTTTGATATGGCCTATATCAACCAACAGGTTTCACGCCATGAAAAATCGCTGGAAACACTCGATTCATTAATCAGTAGTGCACAGAATACGGCCTACAAAACCCATTTACAAAAAACACGTGATGCGATGAGTGTGCATCTGGCACATGCAAAAGAAATTCAAAGCCAATTAAAATAAGAAAGGGGAATAAGATGTTAACACCGCAAATAAAAAGAATAGCAGTATTATTAACCTTGCTCGGTGGAGTTTACGCCAGTGCAAGCCCAACCGCAGGCCACAACCACCGGAGCATTGCCAGCGGGCGCCGCGCCGACAGAAATCACCAACCTGGATCCTATGGATCCGGCGCGTGATGCTGATAAAGCGAGTAGTGATGCCGTCAAGGATAACCGGGCTATGGCTCCGGCACCAGTTTCGGGAACTGTGATTCCTGATTCTCGGACAACAGCCCCATACTAAGGGTAAAACACAGTAATTTTAATGCAGTTAAGGATTAATCATTGATCTTTAACTGCATTTTTGTTTTAAAAAGCGCATGGAAACTGAACAGCGCCTGATCGATTTAGAAACTAAAATCGCCTACCAAGATAAGACTATCGAAGATCTAAGTGATGTTATCTATAAACAGCAGCAACAGATCCATAATCTGGAAAAATCGTTAGAGCTGTTAAAAAACCAGATCAACTCGATCGGTGAAAACGAAATCCGCGGTCACGAAAAACCACCGCACTACTAAAACTATACAGCTAAAAATAAACAGCTAAGATTTAAGTTTTTTAAGTTGTGCCTTTTGATAAGTGGCAAAACCTTCACTGAAAAGACAACGAATCAGTGGATCTTCAATCAGATCGACCTCTTCGTCATCACAGCTAATTCTTATATACATCGAAGTAAGTGATTCACCTTGTTCTAAAGCGGCGTACAGTTTTTGCACCGGTACTTCAGTTACCCAGTCGACCTGGGCCGGAATGTCCGAGCATAAGGTAAGCGAGTCTTCATTAATTTTGTAGTGGTATTCGGTCTTATCGCCGCTATGGTCATATAATTCTAATTTCCAGAAGCGAGGTTTAACGAAATAAGGATCGGCTGATGGGCCGATTTGGAAATACTTATCTGCAAGTTCTTTGTCACAGAACAAACGTATGCGCGATTTTTCGTTTTCAGTAAGTGTGGTAAAGTTTTTTGCAATCGTAGAAGTTAATTGCGGTTCTACCTGAAGGTTGTAATCATAGTCGACGTCTTGGTTGCCAATAGGTTTGATCCATTTAAGTGGTGGTGCAGGTGTAAGACCTGCGGGTGATAAGGTAAATGCGGTGCCCGGATTTAAGCGGTAGATCTGAGTGTTTGCCGCTACTGCAGTTACTTCGTTGCTGAACTGAGTATAGCTGATCGGAAAAAACGCCTGATTGTACCACGACCACGGCTCCATCTGAAACTGGCACGAACTTGGGATTAGAATCTTGGGGTTAAGTAATTTTATCTGGGTAAGCCACTCTTCCGGTAGGTGTTGCGGTTCTGTTTTATAGCGTGCCGGTGATAACACTTCTACTTCGCGCATGGTCTGAAATGGCCACATGATCAGATCCCACGGGCTTTCACTTTGTAGTAACTGCAAGGTATCATCATCAATCCATGAATCAACTACGTTTAAAATATTTAAGCCCTGTGATTTTACCTGAAACAGACAATCAACATATCGGTCTAAAGCTCTTCTGGGGATAACTTCCAAATCTCTCAAGCGGATTGGTTTATCCAACGTTAACGAGTGCACCTGTTTAAAGCCCAGCTCTTTAAGCATAGTAAACATTTCTTCGTGCACGCAGTACATGTAGATCGGGATGTCACGGTTTAATAGATTTAAACTTTCAAACGAACAATGATCATCATGGTGATGCGAGATAAAAACCGCATCCGGTTTTAAGGTTTTAATTACTTCCGTGTTAAATTCAACGCTGGGAAAAGCATGGCAGTTACGACTGAACGGGTTTTCAAAGATCGGGTCAAACAGCACCGTTGTCTGTTGAGATGCGATCTGATAACCGGCGTGCAAGAGGCGCGAGATCGTTACGGACATGTTTGCTCTACAAACGTTTTAACTTTTTCTAAAACTAAAGCTTCATGTTCGCGGTGAGGGATGTGACCGCAGTTTGGAACAATTACTTTCGTTGCCGGGCCTGCAACCGTAGTCGCAATACCATCCGGAAAAGCAACTGAGCCGTACTCATCGCGCTCACCGTGGATCACCAACACTGGACAAAGAACTTCCGGTAAGTGCGGAAGCAGACTCCAGTTGGCAAATTCTTCTGATAACCAGGTTTCAGTCCACGCTTTAAATACCCACAGTGTTTTTTCACCGTGGTATTTTTTTAATTTATCAAACTTTGCCGAATCCTGGTAAAAAGCAATGGCCTGTCTGATTCCGGCGGTGGTTTGTTCTTCAACAAAGGCCTGCGCCGAAACGCTGATCACAGCTTTGCAGCGTGAGTTATTTTTAGCGGCGATTAAACTCATAGCGCCACCGACACTGTAGCCAAAAAGAATAAATTCCTGAAGATCTAAGGCTTCGGTGAGTTTAGTAACTACAGATGTTTCATCTTCGATAAAGCCGTAGCTTAACTGTTCACTACGCGCTGAAGATTTGCCAAAACCCAAGCGGTCATAGGCAATGACCGTGCGGTTTAAATGTTTGGATAATTTTTCGGGAAAATCACGCCACGTATCCACACAACCTAAAGAGTCGTGCAGCATGACAATGGGTATTTGCTGGTTATCTGTATTCCAAATGCGGACAAAAACCTGGCCGCCATGAATTTCGATAATGCGATCGTTGATCATAACACCTTCTATCTACGGCGAACCAGTCCTACGGTTTCGTAAACTTTTTTAATCGTCACTTCGGCGCGCACCGAAGCGCGCTCAGCACCTTCGATTAATAACTGATCTAAATAATCACGGTTTTTCATTAAGTCATCGTATTTAGCTTTAACCGGCGATAGCTTTTCAACGACCACGTTGGCTAAATCAACTTTTAAATGACCGTACATCTTACCAACGTAGTCGTTTTCAAGTTGTTCGATGGTTTTACCGCTCAATACCGAATAGATCGTAAGTAAGTTAGAAACACCGGCTTTGTTCTCAGTATCGAATTTAATTTCAGTGCCTGAGTCAGTGGCTGCCGCTTTAATTTTCTTTTCGATTTTTTTCGCATCATCGATGATCGAAACAAAGTTTTTCTCATTCTCATCAGACTTCGACATTTTTTTAGTCGGGTCCTGCAGCGACATAATACGTGCGCCGGTTTTACCGATCATGGGAGCTGGCATTTTAAAAATACCCGCGCCGTAGCGGTTTGCAAAATAATCAACTAAATCACGGCATAACTCTAAGTGCTGTTTTTGATCTTCGCCCACAGGTACGATATCGGCTTGGTATAATAAAATGTCGGCTGCCATTAACGTCGGGTAAGTAAAAAGCCCTGCGTTGATGTTTTTAACATGCTTTTCGGCTTTTTCTTTAAACTGCGTCATGCGGTTTAAATTACCCATTGGTGTTAGGCAGGTTAAAATCCATGAAAGTTCTGTGTGCTGTGGCACTTGAGATTGCGCGAAAATGATATTTTTTTTAGGATCAAGGCCAAGCGCCAAGTACTGCGCAAAAAAACTGTACGTTCGGTTACGTAAAACTTCCGGATCCTGATGCACGGTCAGGGCATGCAGATCGGCTAAGAAATATAAGCAGTCGTACTCATCTTGTAACTGTGTCCAGGTGTTGATTGCTCCGATGTAATTACCCAGAGTTAGATCGCCAGTGACTGTGCTTCCGCTTAAAATTGTCTTCTTCATGGGGTATAATGTAGTCGCTTTTTAGATGTTTTTAAAGCTTAAAATCTCGGCAACTACGCTGTCAACGCTGGCAGTGCGAGTCATTGTCATCTGCTGGGCTACGCTTACGGTAATACGCTTATCGGGGCAAAAGCGAAAACAAGAGTAGGTCGATAAATTCCAGATGCGGTCGGGGCGCTTTTCTTCTAACGCGGCTTTGACGGCAGCCAAGAACTGCTCGTGTTCATCAGGAGTAGAGGCTACGTGTTTTCCCATACAGCCAGAGCAAATGACAATGTCGACGGTGCAAGTTTCTGCCATGTCAGATAGTATAAAGCGGAGTTACAAAGATGGTCAAAGAGTGCTTTGTAGGGCATTGTCTTTGTTATGAAAAAAGCGCAGAAGGCTAAGGTAAATTTAAAACTTTTGTACCCGATCGAGGCGTTAGGTGTTGAACACGCCTATCCGGGTGAGATCCGTGTAGAAAAACTGTCTGAGCGTTTAAAACCGAAAGTCGACTTTCCGCACCGTCATGATTTTTACCAGCTGACGTTTGTCACAAAAGGTAAAGGCTGGCACGAGATCGACTTTGTT
This sequence comes from Bdellovibrio sp. SBM16, assembly GCF_056175625.1. NCBI lineage: Bacteria > Pseudomonadati > Bdellovibrionota > Bdellovibrionia > Bdellovibrionales > Pseudobdellovibrionaceae > Bdellovibrio > Bdellovibrio sp. SBM16. The sequence goes on from NZ_JBJKJG010000001.1 coordinate 855,139, forward strand.
AGGCATAAAATCAATGGCCGCCAGATTTTTTTTATGAAGCCAGGCCAGGTGCACACGTGGGTTTTTGCCAAAGGGGCTGAAGGTTTTGTGATCGAATTTACCCGCGAATCACTGCCATCGTTATCTGAAAAGTCATTACTATTGTTAAAACAAATCTCAGCCATTCAGGATGCGACCATTTTCAAAAATGAAAATCTTTGGAAAAATTTTGCGACCATTTGCAACCTGATGCTTCACGAATTTACCCATAAATCCGAGCACTTCGAGATCAGTCTTGAAGGTTTATTGCAAAGTCTACTGGTTCCGCTATTGCGTTTGTCTCAGGTCGGTGCGCAACATAATACCTCAACACTTGTTGAAAAGTTTCAGCGGTTATTAGAAGAAAATTTTCAGGCTGAACAACAGGTGTCATTTTATGCCCGCAAGCTGAATATGACTCCTAAAGCCCTGACCATGCAGATCAGACGCAGTTTGAATAAAGCTCCACGTGCAGTTATTCAGGAGCGGATTTTATTAGAAGCTAAGAGACTGTTGTCGTATTCGGATATGAGTGTAGCCGAAGTCGGGTATGATCTTGGTTTTGATGATGCCAACTATTTTACCCGTTATTTTACCAAAGCTGCAAAAGTTTCTCCGTCGAAGTTTCGCGACAAGGTTAAAATATTAACTTAAATGTTTACCAAAGCCGGTTTCTTCCGAGCTTGAACCTTTATTATGGGCCTTTTCGGCATCGAGTGCTACTTTACCGGTTACGCCGACCCATTCGGGAAAAAACATCAGCAAGGCCAGATACACAATTGTAGCGGCAAAAAAAACGATCACGCCACCGGCAAATACCGTTAATACAGTATCATCCATTAAAAACTCCTTGGGCTTTGACTCTATTATAAGCCTGAACCCGCTTTAAGCTAGGTCAGGATTCGACTTTAAATAGCACAAAGGTAACAAAGCTTAACTGGCCTTGCTGTCAAAACTGTGGACAGTAAAATTTCCAGCAAAATACCAGTTGTGGGGAATAATCGTCATTTTTACAGAAATTGTGTTCGAATTTAGGTATAACGCTTAAAACTTTACTAAGTGCCTTATGGGGGTAGTCTATGAATCTGATCGGCGTAATTTTAATAGTATTATTTTCAATTAATATCGTGGCTAACGCCAATGAAGCTGCACGCAGCTTGGTGCAAAATGAGCTTGTAACTTATCAGGCCGAGTACGGCATTTCTAATCCACAGGTTGGTGAATACCTTGGTGTAGTTAACAAAAAATATTCTTTTAAAGTTCAGTACAACAAAGATTTCTGTAACTCGGTAGCCTGTGTTAAGCTTCTTTGTGCCACAAAAGTTGGACTTGATTCAGATGCAGTGATCGACTTCGAAGCTGAAACAAATCCAAATCGTTGTATTAAATAATTTTTAATTACTCTTCAGTCTTCTCAGCATCTGCAACTGCTGGGAAGTACACGCTCTTGGCGTTGATCTTATGACCTGCTGGAAGTCCTGTACCTAACTCATCGGCGCGCATTACGCTTTCTGGCAAGTTTAACGTCTTACGAACTTCGTTCATCGTCTCTGGCGCAAAAGGCGCCAGCATAATCATTAAGTTTTTTAACACGTAAAAACAGGTAAATAGCGCATCTTTGCGATCGGCCTCAACCCCGCGGTCATCGTGCGGTTTAAACTGGGTGAATAAGCTGTTGATCTGGCGGGCGTAGTTTTCAATCTGGCCAAGTAGTGTTGAATAATCGCCTTTTTGCATCGAGCGTAAGTACATCTGAACTAATTTAACTGTTTCAGCTTCGGCTTTACCGATGAGTTTTCCTTCCGGAACCACACCACCGAATTTACCGTTACAGGCAGAGATCGGTTTTTCGATCGCCGCATTTAACGGGCCTGCCAAAAATTTGTTACGTTCAGCAAAATGCGCAAAATCAAAATTCGACGCTTTGACCGGTAAACTTAGCATTGCTAAATAATAACGGATCTGTTCAGACGTATAACCCATCTCTAAGAGTTGATCGCCTGAATAGAAATTGCCTTTTGATTTACTCATCTTTTCGCCGTTCACCATCAAGTGAAACACACTTAAGATTTCTGTCATCTGTAAATCAGTTTTCGTAGGCAGGGCCTGCGGATTGGCCTGTTGGCCTAACCACATCGAGCCTTGCATAATCACATAGAAAAAAACGTTATCTTGACCCAAGAATTGCACCACGGTGCTTTCCGGATCACACCAGAAATCTTTATAACTTTCTGGGTCGCGGCCAGATTGTTTTAAGGCCACTTGCGAAAACACAATCGGGGCGATCAATGAATCAGGCCATACATAAAGTGTTTTACCCTGCATTTCAGGGTCAATCTCTGGCGGCACCGGAATGCCGTTAGAAACATCGCGGGTAATGGGGCGGTAAGCCCAGTGGTCAGTGGCTACCGATGGAATGCCATTGGCTTCAAGTAACGATTGTGCGGTTGCAAGATCTGTTTTGTTCTCAAATAAACATTCAACTTTTTTACCCGGAACATAACGCGATTTATGCTTTGGCAAAGTATCTTTTATCACTTTGTATGCGGCTTCGTGGGTGTTTTCAAAGCGGCAACCGATTAATACCGTGTTGGTCACTTCCTGGACTACGCCGGTGCGCCAGGCTTTTTGTTTGCTATCAATCCAAGACTTTAACGGATCTGCCACTTTCCACATATTAAGCCACCAGTGGGCGGTATCACGCAATTCGGGAGTTGCGTCGGTTAACTGCGAGCGCGGATCTTTAAGCTCACTGGGGTCAAACTTTGCGCCACAGGCGTCGCACTCATCAGAATACGCTTCGACACTTTGGCAATTAGGGCAGGTGCCGCGCACAAAGCGGTCCTGTAAAAAACGGTTAGCTTTTGGGTCAAACCATTGTTTGGTAACGCGTTTTTCTAACATGCCGTTTTTGTACAGACGGCGTAAAAAATCCTGCGAGAATTTTTCGTGTAACGGGTAGGTCTCAGGGCGCGAAGTTCCGGTGAACACATCGGTTTGGATAGAGTAATTTTTTAAGGTTAATTTTTGCTGCTCGTGAATAGTGTCGATAAATTCACGAATGGTTTTTCCGGCTTTAGTCGCCGCAACTTCTGAAGTTGAACCGTGATCATCATTACCGTTAACGAATAAAACGTTTTCAGCGCCGATTAACATGCGCATCCAGCGGGCGTAAATATCTGCGGGAACATGTGCTCCGGCTAAGTGGCCTAAGTGCAGCGGGCCATTGGCGTACGGCATACCGGCTGTGATCACGGCTTTTTTCGGGCGTTTGTGCATGGCTAACACTGATTTTACATCAGTAGGTGGAGTAAATTGCGGCTTTTGAGCTTGAGACATAAGTTAACCTCTAAAGGTAATAATTTAGCTAAAATTCCAAAGGCTTGGCACTGTTTTTAAGGCAAAAACTGATATTTGTGCGTTACATAATACTTGTTTGTGCTTTGATAAGTTTGACCGTGCGAATTACGCGTGCAAACATGCTCTGCATGCACCCGCAAAACCAAGCCGAAAAGCTCAAACCGATCGAAGTCCCTAAAGAAAAATTATCGCCAGAAATCCTTGACGCCCTGATTGAGGAGTTTGTCTTACGCGAGGGCACGGATTACGGAGCCATCGAAATCAGTCTTGCTACTAAAAAGCAACAGGTCGAAAAACAGCTTAATAAAGACGAAATTAAAATTGTTTTTGATTTTTCAACCGAGACAGTGACCCTTGTCACTCTTCAAGAATTTAAAAGATTAGGTCTTTAAAAAAATCCCTGATGGCCTTTTTGTGCTTAAGCCCACAAGCTAACGGCAAGTAGTGTAGCTCAAAGCCACTGGTCGCGAAAGTTCTTGCGGTCAACCGGCCAGGTTTTCCATTGGGTTTTAATGCTCAACGCGAGTTTAAAGTTTTCTAAAATCAGGGTGATGTCATCTAGCGACCAGAAATCATCCCGGTATTTTTTAGCCTTCGGGCTTTTTAGGGCCAGCGCTGTGACTAACGAATACACCATGCCGCTCATCGGTGGGATCAGGCAGCCAAAAGTTGATAACACACCTTGCAGGCGTGAAAGTACGCCTTTACCGCCGACGGAGTGGTTTAACACAAACACGGCCGCAGGTTTTCCGGTAAAACTATCTGTACCTTCTAACTCAGTCGCTTCTTCTAAAAACCGCTGCAGCGGTGACCCCCACGAATCCCAGTAGGTACCGGTGACAAAGATAAATCCCGAAGCTTTGTTAATCTCTTTATATAAAGAAGAGATGTTTTTTATTTTGCTCAAGTGAATCACTTTAACGGTCTGTGATTTAGAAAATGATGTTGCAATAATGCTGATGAGCCTTGTGCAGTTACTGCGGGCGCCTTGTGGACTTCCGTTGAAAATCAGTATCGATTGTTTCATCATATCTCCTTAGATTTAATAGCCTAGATACATCTCTTTTATACCATACCTAAGCTGTCTCACTAGAATTTTCTTTAAGCAAATCGGCGAGCCAGCTCTGTTCCGGAAAGCGTATTAGCATCTGTTTGATCCAGCTAATCTGAAAAAACATTGGCATGTGCTGTAGTATTCGCACTGTCAGCACACTGTATTCGGCTTTCATGGCCTCTTGTGAATTTAAATGCTGGCGCATCACCTCATTTAATAAGCGCAGATTTTCGTAGTAAAGGTATCGCAGGCGCAACTTTGCCAGGGCCGGTTGGTTTTGCTCGATCAGCGAGCGTAAATACAAAAGCTCGGTCTCGGCTTTTTTGGTGTAGTGATCATAAAAGCTCACAACATTAGATGTGGTGATATTGTCTGATTCGACAGCATGTAAATGCGCGATAGTTTTTTTCAAATATTTCCCCTTTAGTTAGTCGTCCCGGGGAAGTTGAAGCTAGAACCGTGCCTGTTGAAAGCTGATAAACTTGGTCTGCTGTATCATTTTCGTCCAAGCCTTAGTCACTGGATGTCAGGTTAAACAGTTTCTCAGTTTGAGAATCGTGGCTATAGCTTTTCCGGGTAAAGCTTGTTAGATTGCCCGCATGACCATCCCGAAAAAAGCAGACTTACCTAAAGCAGTTTTAGTTGGAATACAGCTTCCACAAATAGATAACGCTGAACTGCAGAGTTCTTTAAATGAATTAACCCGCTTAGTGACAACCCTTGGTTACCGGGTCGTAGGACAAGTAACGCAAAAGCGCAGCAGCGATCGTTCGGCCTTAATCTTGGGTGACGGTAAAATGCAAGAGCTCGCCCGTTGGACCGGGGGAACCGGAAAAGTTGCAAGTCTGGTTGAACGTAAAAAATCCAAAGCTGCTCTTAGGTGGGAAGAAGAAAAATCGCAAGAAACTATTGAGGCCGATCACAGCGATGAGATTTACGAAGAAAGCGATGCGGCAGTTAACGAGATTACCGAAAAAGCTGATATCGTCATTGTTGATTGTGATCTATCGCCATCACAGTTGCGCAACTTAGAAAGTGCGACCGGAGTATCGGTTTTAGACCGTACCGGTGTTATTATCGAGATCTTCAGTCGTCATGCTAAAACCAAAACAGCGCGTCTGCAGGTTGAAATCGCCCGTTTAACTTACGTGGCCCCTCGCCTGCGCGAAACGGGCGGGGGAGATGACCGCGAGGGCGGCGGCGGTAAAGGTGTCGGTGAGTCGGCCCTAGAACTGGATAAACGTAAAATCCGCGACCGCATCAAAGAACTTAAACTAGAATTAAGTGCAATCAGTAATGAGCACGATGTGCGCCGGGCCAGACGCAGTCAGGAGCTCACGGTCGCTTTAGTAGGGTATACCAATGCCGGTAAGTCTTCGCTTATGCGGGCCCTTACCGGCAGTGACATTCTCGTGGCCGATAAGCTATTTGCCACGTTAGATACGACCATTCGTCCGCTGTATCCCGAATCGCGTCCTAAACTGTTAATATCAGATACGGTGGGCTTTATTAAAAAGCTTCCGCATGATCTGGTGGCCTCATTTAAATCAACTCTCGACGAGGCTTTACACGCATCGCTGCTTTTATATGTCGTCGATAGTTCCGATCCATCTTTTCGCACCCAGCTGGAAGTGACGCAGAAAGTGTTAGCCGAAGTCGGGGCCACGGATGTTCCGCATTTACTGGTGCTAAATAAACGCGATAATTTAACTGACGAAGAACAGGCAAACCTGGCCAGCGAGTATCCAGAGGCCATCGCCATCTCAACCCGCAGCCCGGAGGATCTAAAACACCTGCGGGAAAAGATCTTAAGTTATTTTGAAAGTGATATGGTTGATGAAGAGCTGTTTATTCCGTATCTTGTTCAGGGGCAGATTATCGGTGATATTCGCAGCCGGGTCAGGGTTTTATCCGAAAGTTATAACGAATTAGGACTGACGTTAAAGATCCGGGCAAATTCGAATGTGGTGGCCCAGTATCAGGAGCAACTTAAAAAACTTACTAAACGCAGCTAAAGCCGTATAAAAATTGACCAGTAATGTGCTTAAACCAGGGGAGCGTTCACATTCTAGTAGCGAATCAATAGTATTGTGTTAATCATAGCTTTATGAAAAAGACGGCTACCACAAACAAACTCCTCCTTGAACTGACTAAACGTAAACTTGAAGCTAATAAAGCAGGTACCTCTGAGTCTTTCGGTAAGTTTTCCTATAAAAAACCGCGCAATGAAAATAACTCAAACGTAGGCCCGTCATGGGGCGGACGTAAAGGTAATTAGTTTTTAAAAAAGGTTTACGCCGCTACTTTTCTGGAGATAACGGAATTTTTCGCGAAAACCTGGCCTCTTGCGGATTGTTCAGATCAATTTTTGATTCAAGTAGAACGTGATCATCGCGTACTATGATGCGCTCTACGCCCAGACCAACAAAATAATTTAAGATATTCGCGACAAAATTCTGCAGGTATTCAACCACCGCAATCGGCGTTGATACAATCGATCCGAACGGAACCACTTCTCCGGCATCATCAAAAAAGCGCTTAAATGGTATCGTGCCGACCGGCAGAAGATTGATGGCATCAATTTCCAGCGAGCTAAATAATAGATCTCCGATAAACGTTCCAAACTTGGTTTTTGAAAGTTTGTAGCCTTTTAAAAAGTAAATAATCACATAGTCTTTTTCAGGATCACCTTCATTATGGGCACAGATATAAACAATATTGCGGTCGCGGTCTAACTGCGCCACAAATAACGGAATCGGTAAAATTGAAAACCAGGTCGACTCTGTCGGGCGGTAATAGCCTTCAAAGGTAATATCGCGCTCAGCTTTGAAAGATCCGTTTTTAAAGTTTACTTTGCTCTCGGCGCGGTTTTGAATAATTGATTGTTCGGGAAAATACTCACCTTCTTCTTTATTGGCTTTAAATATCCGCTGTGCCACGGTGGCGATCTCTTTAGGTTTGATCAAGCAATGCTCGCCCACAGCTAAGGCGGCCTGGGTGCTTAAAAGAGTAATGATTAACAGTAAAAGGTTCTTCTTCATTACGGCTTCCTAACTGGCGGGTTATGGCCTTGTGCCTGCCACTGTGTGCTGCCATGGACATAAAATGGGCGCTGCATTTTAGCCAGATTCAGATCAGTTTCTAAATCAATATCAACTTGATCCTGCGAACGAAACTGTACGGTTAAATGCCCCTGATAGATCATATAATTCTTTTCAGATCGCTGGCCGCTGTTGTTTAACTCAAAATGCGTAGCACGGATAATGTCGGTCACATCTGCAAATGGACCAAGCTTCTGTGCGATGACCGATTTTTTTAAGATAGTTTTAAATAGTTCTTCATCCGGAAAGTACAGTGAAAATGAGCCTGCCAGAAAGCTCATTGAAACCGGTGTTTTTGATTCAAACCAGGTGCCTTCAAGTTTTAACTGCACATATTGGCGTACCGTTGTCCAAAGGGATTGATCCGGTCTGTTCCAGATAATCTTCATCGGTGTTTGCGAAACATTTTTTCCGGACTGATCTTTTAACCAGCTGTAGATTATAATTTTTTCGCTGGTTTTATGGCGGTACTGTAAATAAGCATTAAAAAAGCATTGGCCAAGCTGTTGGTAGTAATAGATTTTTTGATCTAAGGCTTTAAAGCCGCAAACCGCCGGTCGTAATCCGATATCGGTAATTGTCTTATCGATATCAACCACGATTTTTTTTGTTAAGTAATAGGCCCATGAGTTAAACCACTTAGGCGCAGGTACCGTTTTCGGGTAGGCTGCATCCTGTGGTTCAGGGTTTAGTACGCCCGCGAAAGCCGGCTGCATCAGCAGCAAGCTTAAGGTGCAAACTACAGATAATAATAAAAACACAAAGTTTTTTTTCATGAATTATTTCTTATCTACGTATTTTACTTCTAGTGAGTATTCGCCGTTATTAAGTGTACCTCTGATTTCACAGATCATTTTTACAGCTTTGACTTTACCGGTGTGGATATCAGTTAAGTTTTTCTCTGATTCACAGCTGCCGCGAACCTGGCCGTCTTTAATATTAAGCTTTGCGCTTTGTAAAGTGATCGAGAAAATATTCGGGATTAAGTCGTTTTCAGCTTTGATATTTACATATCTAGGTTTGCCTGTTTTAAAATTGGCAAAATCCAAACTACCCTGAACGACGGGGCCGTTGGCAGTCGGGTATTCACGGTATATTCCTTTTGCAAAAAGGTCTTTGGCATCCACAGTAATACGCGGGATAATTGCATCAGTGTTTTTAATCAGATCCGTCGGGGACTGAAATAAATCTACCGTGATATCTTTTGCAAAATACGCCTGGGCATTTACCACGACATCGCGGGTAGTGGGTTTATCAGAACTGATGATCAACGAGTTAAGCTGAAAATCGACATTGACTCTGCGTAAAGAATTAAAAAACTGAGTCAGCACTTCAGAAATAATACGCGATTCCAGTGCGTTTGGAGCCTCTGCTTGTTGCGGGGGTACTTTCGGCATTTTATCGGCAAATGCCGGTGCCGTCATAAAGGTTGCGGTTAAGGCTGCGGCTGCTAGGATCGGCGATATTTTAACAAACGGGAATTGTGCTTTCATATGATTTTCTCCAATAGCTAGGAGTAAAGCAATTTCCTGACGCGTTTAAAGCTCTTAACTTCGAATACACCCCACGAAGAAGCAGCTAGTGACAAATATGGCTTTACAGCTTTAGGCGGTATGTACGTTGCACATTTTGCGCTAAATGAAACACTTTTTACTTATTATCTTATGTTTGTGTCCCATTTTAGCCCAGGGTAAATCCTTCTATCCCGAGTCTGCCCCGAGAGATAATGACCGCGTATCGAATTTTATCGATAGTGTGTATTTTCACCGCTTAGAGGAGATGGAGGCCATGCGCCTAACCGAACATACGATGGCGGTGGCTCCCTGGTCAGATAGTTATTGGCCGCTGTATTTAGGGGTTTTAGCTTTTCGTTACGGTGATGCCGCTTATCCGCTTTCGTTCGATTTTCGGGTAAATAACGCTTACATGCTGAAGAATCTCGGAAGAGCCGCTGATATCGGAGATATCTCGCCGGCTGAAAAATATGATCTGTTGATCGGTAGTAAAAACTTTGAATTCACCCGCAGGATGCTCAACAAAGGAAAACAAAATATCGGCAGTGATGGTATGGTTCCTAAGTGGCTTGGGATCTGCCATGGCTGGGCGCCAGCTTCCATGAGTGTACCGCGGCCAACTAAAGTAGTGCATGTGCGGGTCGCTGACGGGCGTATTATTCCTTTTTATCCATCCGATATTAAAGCCTTAATCACTTTGCTCTGGGCTAAAGCTGAAACCAAGCAGGTTTTTGCCGGAGGGCGCTGTTATGAACAAGTCATTCGCAGAGGAGCATCTGGGCGGGCCATTAATCCTGATTGCCAAGACTCAAATCCTGCGACCTGGCATTTGGCGGTGGTTAATCAGTTCGGTTTTGATAAAAAAAGTTTTGTCATGGATACGTATGCCAACAAAGAAGTATGGAATTATGTCGTCACCAGTTATCGCTACAATTATTTTAACCCGATCACGAGTCAATCAACGACTGTCTTAAGTGATGCAAAAGTACCGATTGCTGATTTTACCAATGATCGGTTTAAAAAGTTCCGGGCCAAAGGCACGCACTCGGTTGTGGGAATTGAAATGGATATCACCTACAAAGACGAAGCACCTCCGGTAAAACAACAATTTGATAATGAAACCTTTGATCTGGTTGTGGCCAAAAAATTTCGGTACGATCTGGAACTTGATGTGAACGGTAAAATTATCGGTGGCGAATGGCATTCCGATATCTATCCCGATTTTCTTTGGCAAATGGCTGATAAAAAATGGCCACTTGCACACGGCGACCAGCTATTAGTAAAAGAGGGCGATACGGCTACGTGGAACGAAGGCGAGCTGCTTCCGGCAAGTTGGGCGCGGGCTGCACGTCTATCCGTTGCAAAGGAGCAGCCGCTGGCTAAAATTGTCGAGGCACTGATCGTTCTTTCTAATAAAGAGGTTCAAAGATAACATAGCTGATCTTTTGATCCATGTTTTTTTGTATCCCAGCTTTTGCCGGTGTCATTTCCGGAAAATTTATCCACGGATTCATCCAGCCGTTTTTTGTGCGGATAAAATAATGCCCACTCGGATATTGTAACGAGGGTCGTGTGAAAATAATGGTGCCCGCTTTAGCGAGGTGTTTTTTGTGCCTATGCGTAGCAAAACGTTCGAATTTATATTCGAGTCCTGAGTTTCTTAGTGCGGTAACAATTTCTTTACAGTAGATTCCGCGCGTCCACGCGAGCTTTGGTGTTTTAAAAGCTTTCAATGCTTGTGAATATGTGATGTTACAGCGGCTGGCCACGCACGCAACACCGCAACCCATGGGATGAATTTGCGTAATAAGTGGAAAATCTTTCGTTGCGTAGTTTTTTACCCGTGTGTGGATATTAGCCCCCAAAATCGTTTTTATTATTGTTCTTCGCAAGTTGAATAGCAAGGGAAGTTGAGAATGGCTTTTGCAAATGGTCATTCTTCAAATATGACGCTCTGAAAAAAATCATGACAAGGATAATCTATGAATTCAAAAAGTATATATATCAGTGGAATGCACTCGGGTCAGAGCCCGTTTCCCGGAAACGGAATTGCGCGCTGTTTAAGAAAAGCTTTTCCAGAAATTAATCTTATTGGTGTGGATCACTGGCAGGGGAGTTCTGGCCTGCATGATGATTATTTAAATGATGTTTTACTTTTTCCGCAGTGGCATCAGATAGATCATGAGCGCCATACAAATCATATTCGCTCGCTGCTTGATGAGGGCCATTTATGGATTTCGTCCTTGGATATGGAAGTGCATTGGCTGCAAGAAAATGTGGGCGAGCATCCAAATCTATTTGCACCGGGTAAAAAAGCCATCAAACTCACTGAAAAACCTGAAGTGCAGGCTTTTAGCAATATGGATTTTTATATCGCTGATCATATGTCGGCCCTTGCACCTGATGACGAAATTCATGCTTTTATGCGGCACCACTCTTGGCGCTGTTGGTTAAAAAGTCCGTACCATGATGCCAGTGCCATCTCTTCTTGGAGTTCATTTTTGCGCAGTCGCGATGCCATGACCCGTAACTGGAAAACGCCGCGACTATTTTTACAAAGACATATTACCGGCAGTGAAGAATCTATCGCTTTTTGTGCGCATCAAGGGCGCCTGCTCGGTGCGGTTCACATGGAAAAACGCCAGATAACAGCGCAGGGTAAAACCTGGGGGGGCCGGGTGAACGAACTTGATCCTGAAACCACCGAGCAATTGCGACAAGTTGTACAAAAGACCCAGTGGTCTGGCGGTGGCGAGCTTGAATACACCAAAGATCCAGATGGAAAAAAATGGATTATCGAGTGTAATCCGCGCTTTCCTGCCTGGATTTACGGGGCAGCCCTTGCCGGATATAATTTGCCGGCAAGAATGGTGTCAGCGGTATTGAATAAAGATTTTTGTGAGCATAAATCAGCCTATCCGTTTTTTGTTCGGGTCGTGCATGAAGTGCCAGCGAAAGAAGAAGTAGGGATGGGGTTTGCTGTTGATTCGCAATTGATCTCGACCTGGTCAGCCTCACACGGCGGTAAAGGTAAGGGAAAAGGTTCAGTTTCGCTTCCTGAATTAAAAGACTCAATCAAAGATGACGAACTAAAAGAAAATCTTAATCTACCGACATTAGAAGCTGAAACGCCGATGCCGTTAGCCTATAAAAACGAGGTGTTTCAGCAGGTACAGAAGTTTCAAGGCGAAACGCCGGCGCGCATTTTACTTTCAAACTGGTCGCAGGCATCGTTTGATCATGTCACACTTCCGTCACGCTATGAACGCTCAGCCGCCCCTGAAATTCGCATTGGCTACAGCGTAAAGACCAGCCCAACAGATGCCCAGTTACTTTGTGCAAAAGAAAAGAATTTTTATCTAGAGTGTATCAGTCAGGCTGAAATTGAGCGGGTTATTAACCTGGGTGTGCCAGCAAACCGGGTGATTCTAAACGGACCGGGAAAATTCTGGCCAAGTACTAAGCCGCCACAAACAGGATTGCACATGGTTTTTTGTGATTCGATCGAAGAGTTCGAACGATCGGCAAAAATCCCAAATCTTACCCAGTGTTTAGGTTTGCGTATTCGCTTACCGCAGCTGGCTTCGCGTTTTGGCGTGGCAGTTGATGAATTTGAAGAATTTGAGCGTCTGGTTCAGGCCATCCGTTCGGTCAAAGGTAAAGTGGCGCTGGGGTTTCACTTTCATATGGCCAGCTGGGCGATCGGCATTCAGCGCTGGAGCGAAAGTTTTCAGTCAGTGCTTACCTGGTGTCACAGCCTTGAACAACTGACGCAAGTAAAAGTTGAATATTTAGATTTAGGCGGTGGTTTTTTTCCGCAGGATTTTAAAGACTTAAATTTTTCTGTTGTGCAGGAATGTACAGCGCAGTGGCTTAAAAATGTTAAAGGTATTTATTTTGAGCCGGGGCGTGCTTTAACCCAAGACGCCGAGATTCTGGTGTCGCGGGTATTAGATATACGCCACTCAGCCAAAGGTAAAATCAAAGAAATTGTTGTTGATGCGAGTGTGGCTGAACTTCCGCTGGCCCACAATTATCCGCACCGGATCTTTTTTCAGCATCAAAGCGGGGCTAAGTCTGCAGTGCAGACATTGGAAAAAGGCGGCACGCGTATTTTAGGGCGCATTTGCATGGAGGATGACATTCTAAGTTACGGTGTCAAGATTCCTGAAGATACGCAAATCGGGGATCTGATTGTCTTCGGAGATGCGGGAGCCTACGAGAGGAGTATGAGTTATGAATTTGGTCGCGGTTAAAAATGAAGAACATTATAAAAAATGGTTAGAACACGGCTCTTCGACGATCATGCATCATGACGGTGATTGCTGTGACCGGGCACGCCTTTGGTTTATGTCGATGGCGCGATCTATGGAATGCCGGGCTGAATCTCAGTATCAGCTTAAAACGCCGGTCTGGTTATTTGATAAATACGAATGGGGCCCGACCCCTTGGCCAATTTCTTGGTGTGAGTTGGTCAAAGAAAAATATATCGATTGCGGTGCTTTTTCGGCGCTGACGCGCGAAATTTTTAAGGCCCAGGGGCACGCTGTGCATCCGGCAATCGGTCTTTTTAGTTTTACCGAGGATTGTACGAATCACTGGAAAACCTACTGGAATAAAAAATTGCCGCAAAAAAAAGACGGTCAGTTTTTTCCGTGGATCGGCTCTAAAACCGTGTATCACGAAGTTTGTCTGCTCGAACAGCCGGATGGCTCGGCGCGAATTTTTGATTCGACCTTTGGTATCTGGTATGAGCCGCATAGACGCGACGGTTTTGGTGCGCTCCTCGCTGTCAGATCCGAATGCCCGCGCGTGCTCAGCTGGGGTGATAAAACCATGGTCTGCGGCGAATGGGTCAGTTTATGATAAAAGCTGAAACCCTAACTCTGCGATCGCGATTGCAGGTACTCACTGTGCATACGCAGGATTACCTGCAGGCACTGGGGCATTCGTTTTGTTTTACAAAGCCTTTGTTTGGTGCGGTGATTTTTCTGATGTTGTTAGTTGCTGACCCTAGGGTTTTTGCCATGGCGGCTCTAGCATCACTTGCCGGCTACGCCCACGGGGTATTTTATCGTACTCCCAGAGCCATTAAAGAGTTGATCACGATCAATGGTCTTTTTTTCGGTATTACCATGGGGATCTTTTTTAAAAATGCGGTTTCATTTTATTTTTTGTATACGCTGGGAGTCGTGTGTTTGCCACTTTTAGTAAAGGCGCTTTATGAGATCCTGCAGCACTGGAAACTTGGGCCTAATTTTGCTCCCTATATTCTGATTATGTGGATCATAGCTCTTGCCTCGGGAGGTCTCACTCTGGCAGACGGAATCCCGCTGTTAACCACCTGGGAGGGCGTATTGCTGCCGCTTCGGCTGGTGCGCGCAAGCTTACTCGGGGCCTCGCATGTTTTTTTTCTTTCTAATGCCTGGGCCGGGCTGGCCTTGGTTTTTTTAGTGATGGCCTTTGATTTTCGCCGCGGCTTATTTTTCTTTGCCGGCTGTGTTCTTGTCACCTTAATTACATATTTTTGCTTTTCAGATATGCCATGGGAGTATGGCTATTTAAGTTATTGTTCTGGCTTAACAGGATTATTGCTTTCAGCTTCGGCCGAAAGAATCAATGCGCGCACGATTTTGTTTTTCAGTTGTGTGACAGCCGTGATTCACGTGGGCTTATTTCGTTATTTTCAAGGCTCACAATTGCCACTTTTTAGTTTACCGTATGTGTTAACTTACTGGTTAGCTACACTAAGCCGCGTGCCACGCGTGAATTTTTCGTGGGAGCGCGATGAACCAAGACTGATTGATTGGCAGACACAATCAACTGCGCCAAAGGTTACCCAGGCGATCATTCCACTAAAGCCCAAAAAAGACCCCTCGTTATTTGCTGATTAATTTTAAACGCCCTCTTAGCGAAAGCTAAGGGGGCTGTAGATTGCCGTTATGCCAGTTGCAAAGCGCGAAACTAAGAAATTGGTATCTGAAGTTTGGATCTCCACACTAGACCGTATAAGGCAACGAGTCAAAAAAGTAAGCATAGTTAA